>NZ_DATJDJ010000079.1:0-59050 GCF_035497515.1 Pararhizobium sp.
ATCTGAGGCATATTCCAGGTAGGTCAGGCGATGGGCAGGGCTTTGCGTCTCGGTGAGAGGATTGAAGGCCGCAAGCAGGCCCGGCCGGCCGTCGAGATCGAATTTCGTGACAAGAGGCGCCGCTTTCGTTGCCGCTTCCGCCCGCGCCTTGCCCAGAGCGGCATCCTCGTCTTGCAAGCGCACCCTGATCGGCGTTCCCGGTAGAAAGGTATCGTTTTGCGTGTCGATGAAGAAGATGTTGGAAAAGGGAAAGCCGGAGCCATCCTCGACACCGTATTCCTCGAAGGCATAGACGCTGCTGTCGTCGGAGAAGCCGATCGAGCGGAAGGAAGCGATATCGGCGGCGAGAGCCGTGTCGGCGATCACAGCCGAAACCAGTGCAACCGCCAATCCGCCCGTCAATCTCACCCGCGTCCCTCCGTCGCATTGCCGCGCAGAATGTCGATGGTTTTGCGGTAGGCGTCAACATGGCCGCCGCCGAAGATCGCCGAACCAGCGACAAAGACATTGGCGCCGGCCGAGGCGGGAAGGGCGATCGTGTCGACCGCGATGCCGCCATCGACCTGGATATCGATCGGCCGGTCGCCGACCATGGCCTTGATGCGGCGGATCTTCTCTTCCATCGCCGGAATGAATTTCTGGCCGCCAAAACCGGGATTGACGGTCATCACCAGGATCAGGTCGAGCTTGTCCAGCAGATAGTCAAGCACGCTTTCGGGCGTCGCCGGATTGATCGAGACGCCGGCCTTCTTGCCCAGCGCCTTGATCGCCTGCACCGAGCGATCGAGATGCGGGCCGGCTTCGGCATGCACGGTAATGCTGTCGCAGCCGGCCTTGGCAAAGGCTTCAAGATAGGGATCGGCCGGCGCAATCATCAGATGGCAATCGAAATAGGCGTCGGTATGCGGCCGCAACGACTTGATGATGTCAGGTCCGAAGGAAATATTCGGGACGAAATGGCCGTCCATGATGTCGAGATGGATCCAGTCGGCACCAGCCGCAACGACGTCGCGCACTTCCTGCCCGAGTTTGGCATAGTCGGCGGCGAGAATGGACGGGGCGATGCGGATCGGCAGGGGCATGATCAGGGGCTCCAACTGTTTTGCGGGCAATAGCATTGCTTTTCTTAGCAAACAACATTAGCGGGCCGCGGTTTGGCTTTTATCCGCGTCCCTTGCGCGATCCCCATGTCGGCAGGAGATCGTTTTCCGCCGCGACGGCATCATACACACCGCGCGCGATGGCCCGCGCCATGGTCGATGCGGCGGCTGCACCGAGATCGATGAAGTCCGGCAGGGAGACGGTCTTGCCGCTCGCACCCGTCGCCAGCGCAAAGACGAGATCGCCGTCGAGCGGCGTATGCGATGGCCAGATGGCGCGCGAAAATCCGTCGTGGGCCGCGATCGCCAGACGCTTGGCCTCAGCCTTGGTCAGCGCAGCGTCGGTCGCGATGACGGCGATCGTGGTGTTCTGGGTTTCACGCTGGCCGTCACGGAACTTGATGCGCAGGTCGCGGGCGTCGCGTGGAAATGGCTGCGGCATGCCGAGACCGCCGAACTCGCTGCCGTCCTCGAACGGTGCCGCCCAGAAATGCCCGCTCGTACCGATCGTCACCGATCCCAGCGCGTTGACGGCAACCAGGGCGCCGATCGTGATGCCGTTGTCCAGCACCGTCGATGCGGTACCGAGCCCGCCCTTGAAGCCTGCCGTGAGCGCGCCGGTGCCGGCACCGGCCGTTCCCGTGGCAAACTCGAGTGCCGCCGCCTGCACGGCCTGATAGCCGAGTTCGCGGTAGGGCGGGTAGACGCCCCAATCCTTGTCGCCGCCATTGATGAGGTCGAACAGGATCGCGGTCGGGATGATCGGGATGTTGAGATTGCCGACCGGAAAACCCCGGCCCATTTCGCGCAGCGCCGCCTGCGCGCCGGAGGCAGCGTCGAGGCCGAAGGCGGAGCCGCCAGACAGGATGATGGCATCGACGGTCTGGACCGTGTTGTGCGGCTCAAGCAGGTCGGTTTCACGCGTTCCCGGCGCCCCGCCCAGGACCTGCACGGCGGCGACCGCCGGCTGATCGCAGACAACAGCGGAAACGCCGGATTTCAGGCGATGATCCTGCGCATTGCCGACCTTCAGCCCGGCGACATCGGTGATGGCATTGCGCGGCCCCGTCGGCATCATTCCGTTCCGCTCACCGCTGGCGCCGGCACGAAGCGATTGTTCTGCCACTGCAGCAACCGATAGGGATTATCGGCCAGTTCATGGTCGGCGTTGTAGCGGATCGGGCCGATGGCGGTCTGGTACGGCCCTTTGAGCAGGGCTTCGCCGAGCTTGCTGTCGTCCTTGCCGGCCTGGTCCTTGGCCTGCTCCAACAGCGTGACGGCGGAAAAAGCCGGCAGTACGTAACCCTCCGGAACCAGCTTCGCTGCCGTCATCAGATCGACCGTTGCCTTCGCGGCTGCGTCGATGGCGCGGTCGGGCAGGGCGACCGCAAGCACGCCATTTGCCAACGGCACCGGCTGGTTGGCCGCATCCATTGTCTCGCCACCCATCAGTGTCAGCGGGACCTGTTCGGAGGCGGCATCGCGGGCGATGATTGCCGTATCCGCCCGGTCTCCGCCGGTGAAGACATGGGTCGCGCCACTCTTGGCCAGGCGCCGCACGAGGCTGACCTGCTGCTCCTGCGCCGGCCGGTAGGTGTCGGAAAAAACCGGGGTGAGACCGATATCGGCAAGCGCGCCACGCACGCTTTCGACCAGTTCGCGCCCGTGGATGGTACCGTCCTCGATCAGCGCCAGAGGTTCGTTCTTCCAGCGTGACAGGATGACCTCGGTGACCTTGGCCGCCTCCGCCTTGGCGCTCGGCACCAGCCGGAAGAACGGCCATTTCTTCTTCAGCGCGTCTTCCATCAGGATGTCGGAACGCACGCTCAGCGTGATCGCCGGAATGCCGGCTTCGGCAAGCGCCGGAAGGCTCGCCTCCAGGCTTTCCGTGCACAGGAAGCCGATCGCGGCCTCGGCTCCTGACGCGATCAGCGCCTTGGCCAGTTCGCTTCCGTCCTTGGCCTCGCAGGTTTCCGGCACCACGACGATTTCCGAACCCCGATCCTCGGCCTGAAAGCGGGCGCCGTCGAGCATCTGTTGTCCGAGCAACGCGAACGGCCCCTCCGTCGGCGCGACGACAGCAATTTTCAGGCCGGCGGCGAGGGCAGGGCTCGCCTGCATCGACCCGGCGATGAGGAGGCTGGCGGCGATGAAACGGAGCATGCTGTTTTCCAAATGAAGAATGGCCATGTTTTAAAGATGTCGCGGCAGGGGTCAAAGGAAAAGATGCCGGCTGTATGCATGGACGGCAATTGCCGCGATTGACCAAGAAAAACCGGGCGACGGGTTTCATATTTTCTCGCAGCGTCTATGTGTTAGAGACAAATACCGATCTGGAGACTGCCGTGTTGGACAAGACCCAACTGGACCCGCTGACTTACCGCGACGCCATGAGCCGCCTTGCGGGCCACGTGCATATCGTGACCGCCGAACATGAAGGCGAGCGTCGTGGCGTCACCATCACGGCGGCCTGCTCGGTGTCGGACAGTCCGGCAACGCTGCTGGTGTGCCTGAACGCGATCAATCCAAAGAATGGCATCTTCGCCGAGAGCGGCAGTTTCGCGCTCAACCTGCTCGGGGCCGAGCAGATGGATCTTGCCCATGTCTTTTCCGGCAAAAACAACGTCGATCCCACAGCGCGTTTCGAGCATGGAACATGGGGCAGGCTCGAAACAGGAGCCCCGGTCCTGCAGGAGGCTGTCGCCGCCTTCGACTGCCGGCTGATCGACATCAAGACGGTGGCGACCCACATCGTCCTCTTTGGTGAGGTCGTGGCGGTGACGCTCGGCGAGCAAAAACCGGCCTTGGTCTATCTGGACCGGGATTACCGCACGCTATAGATTTCCTCTCAGGAGCGGAGGAACCATGACGACATACGTAAACGGCGCATTGCCATCGTCCATCTCGGAAACAATGGAGATGCTGGAAGCGGGCGATTATCTCGCCGGGACGGCGCTGTCGACCGTGCTCTTCCTGTCCTTGAAAATGAAACGCCCGCTGTTTCTCGAAGGCGAAGCGGGTGTCGGCAAGACCGAGATTGCGAAAGTTCTGGCCAAGGCACTCGACCGGCCGTTGATCCGGCTGCAATGCTACGAAGGGCTCGATGTTTCCTCGGCGGTCTACGAATGGAATTATCCGGCGCAGATGCTGGAGATCCGGCTTTCGGAAGCCTCTGGGACGGCTGAGCGGCACGCGATCGAAAGCAATATCTTTTCGGAAAAATACCTGATCCGCCGCCCCGTGCTGCAGGCCATTTCCGCCGAAACCGGCAAGGCGCCTGTCTTCCTGATCGACGAACTCGACCGAACCGACGAAGCCTTCGAGGCTTTTCTTCTTGAAGTGCTGTCGGATTTCCAGGTGACCATTCCCGAACTGGGCACGATCAAGGCCAAGGAACCACCTGTTGTTATCATCACCACCAACCGCACGCGCGAGGTGCATGATGCCCTGAAGCGCCGCTGTCTCTACCATTGGGTCGATTATCCGAAGGCGGCGCAGGAACTGGAGATCATCCGCCGCAAGGTGCCTGATTGCAATGACCGCCTGTCGCGGGAGATCGTCGCCTATGTCCAGAAACTACGAACAATAGACCTCTTCAAGAATCCCGGCGTTGCGGAAACCATCGACTGGGCGACGGCCTTGACGGAACTCGACCGGCTGGCGCTCGATCCGGAAACCATTTCGGATACGCTGGGCACGCTGCTGAAATACCAGGACGACATCACGCGGATCGAAGGCGGGGATGGCCGCAGGCTGCTCGACGAGGTCAAGGCCGAACTCCTGGCGACGGGCTGATCATGGCAATGGCAGCGCAAGTCAGTGACGGCGCCATTCTTCCGACACTCCCGCCGGGCGATGGGCGGTTTGCGGATAATATCGTCTTCTTTGCCCGTGCGCTGCGCAAGGCCGGCCTGAAGATCGGTCCGGGCGCGGTCGCCGACGCGATAGACGCCGTCGGTCTGATCGGCATCGGATCGCGTGAGGAGTTTCACGCCACGCTGCAATCCATCTTCGTCAAGCGCCATGAAGATCAGGCCCTGTTCGAGGAGGCATTCCGGCTGTTCTGGCGCTCGCGCGATCTCATTGGCAAGATGATCGCCATGATGTCGCCGGTGGCGACAAACAATCAGGAGAAGGAGCGACGCAGGGCCGGCGAGGCGCGGGTCAGCGACGCGCTCTTTGCCGATCGTGACGCGCAGCGACCGGTGCGCGACGAACCGGATATCGAGATCGACGCCCGCTTTACGACGTCCGGCCGTGAACTGCTGCGTCAGACGGATTTCGCCCAGATGTCGGCGGCCGAGATAAACGAGGCGAAGACGGCGCTTTCGGCGCTGGTCCTGCCGATGGACGAGGTCAGGACCCGCCGGTTTCGCGCCTCGCACCGGCAGCAGCGCATCGATCCGCGCGCCACCATGCGCGATGCGCTGAAAACCGGCGGCGATCTCATCCTGCCCCGCTTCCGCGCGCCAAAAACCATCCATCCGCCGCTCGTCGTGCTTGCCGATATTTCCGGCTCGATGAGCCAGTACACGCGCGTCTTCCTGCATTTCCTGCATGTGCTGACGGAAAAACGTCGGCGGGTTCATACGTTCCTGTTCGGCACGCGGCTGAGCAACGTCACCCGGCAGATGAGGAACCGCGATCCTGACGAGGCGATGGACGAATGCGTGAAGGCCGTTCGCGACTGGTCCGGCGGCACGCGGATCGGCGAAACCGTGCACGAGTTCAATCGGCTCTGGTCGCGCCGTGTCCTCGGGCAGGGCGCCATCGTGCTTCTCATCACCGATGGCCTCGAGCGCGACGATGCCGGCGAACTCGCAACCGAGATGGACAGGCTGCACCGTTCCTGCCGCCGGTTGATCTGGCTCAATCCGCTGTTGCGTTTCGATGGCTTCGAGGCGCGGGCGCGCGGGGTGCGGGCCATGCTGCCGCATGTTGACGAATTCCGTGCGGTGCATAATCTTGCAGCGGTTTCCGATCTGGTCCATGCCCTTTCCGGGCGCTCGTCGCGGGATGCGGATCCGCGCCGGTTCTTGATGCAGCGCTGAGGGGAGAAGGAGAGATGTCGAGCCAGGCTTTCGTACCCGACCCGTTGACCATCGCCGAGCAGTGGCGCACGTCCGGCCGCGGCGTCGCCATTGCCACGGTGATCGAAACCTGGGGTTCGGCGCCGCGACCTGTCGGCAGCCATCTGGTCATCGATGCCGACGGCAATTTTCACGGCTCCGTCTCGGGTGGCTGTGTCGAGGGCGCCGTGATCGGCGAGGCGGTTGACGTTATCGCCTCGGGAACCGCACGGACCCTCGAATTCGGCGTCGCCGATGAGACTGCCTGGAAGGTGGGCCTTTCCTGCGGCGGCCGCATCCGCGTCTATGTCGAAAGGCTGGGATAGCGACGATGCGGCTGGACCTTCTGCGCAGGATCAATGAAGCCCGTGACAACCGTATCGCCGCCGTCACGGTGACCCGGCTCGACAGTGGTGCTTCCAGTCTCTTTCTCCAGGGCGAGCCGGTCGACAAGGCCGTGGCGCCCGCTGTCGAAACCGCCCTGCGGACGGGAAAATCCGCGACGATCGAAATCGATGGCAAGTCTCTCTTCATCAACGTCTATCTGCCGCCGCCGCGCATCGTTGTCATCGGCGCCGTGCATATCTCGCAGGCCCTGGCAGGCCTGGCTGCGATTGCCGGCTTTGACCTCAGGATCATCGATCCCCGCAGTGCCTTTGCGACGCCCGAGCGGTTCGGGCAGACGGTGCTGTTCGCCGACTGGCCGGAAGACGTCCTGAAGACCATGCCGCTCGATGCCTATACGGCGCTCGTCGCGGTCACCCACGATCCGAAGATCGACGATTTTCCGTTGGCCGCGGCGCTTGCCGCCGGTTGTTTCTATGTCGGCGCGCTCGGTAGCCGCAAGACCCATGCCAGCCGGGTGGAACGGCTGACGAAGGCGGGACTGGACGAGGCTTCGATTGCGCGCATAAGCGCACCGATCGGCCTCGACATCCACGCTTCCAGCCCCGCCGAAATCGCCGTCGCGATCCTTGCCGAGATCATCCGGACGCTGCGCACCCGCGACGTCATGAACGGGCGGAGGGCAAGCGCATGAAGTTCGGGCCGGTCGCGGTGGCTGAGGCCGGGGGGACGGTTCTCGCGCATGCCGCAAAGCTACAGGTCGGCCGCCTCGCCAAGGGCCGTCTTCTCTGCGCTGCCGATATCGCCGCGCTGGAAGCGGCAGGTATCACCGAAGTGGTGGTAGCAAGGCTCGATGCCGGCGATCTGCTGGAAGACGAGGCCGCCGCGCGGATCGCAAATGCGATTGATCGCGACCATCTGACCTTCTCGGAAGCCGCCACCGGGCGAATCAATGTGCATGCCGCCGTGGACGGCCTGTTCGTCGCCAGTCGTTCGATCGTCGATCGTCTCAACCGCATCGATCCGGCGATCACCTTGGCCTGTCTGGCGGATCACGTACCGGTTCGCGCTGGCGACATGGTGGCGACGATCAAGATCATTCCGCTGGCGGTCGCCGGTGACGTCGTCACGCAGGCCGCGGCCGTTCTGCAAGGCGAGGAGGCCTTCCGGGTCAAGCCGTTCGCGGCGCATCGTGTTGCGCTGATCGCCACCATGCTGCCGTCCCTGAAGCCGTCGGTGATGGAAAAGACCTGCCGCATCCTCGAGGATCGCCTTCGCCTGTCGGCGAGCATGCTCGTCTGCGAAATTCGTGTCGCCCATACTGCGCAGGCCGTGGCCTCGGCCATTTCCGAGGCAAGGCGGGATGCGGATATGATCATCATTTTCGGCGCCTCGGCCGTTGCCGATGCCGATGATGTGATTCCGGCGGCGATCCGGCTTGCCGGTGGCAGGGTCGATCATGTCGGCATGCCCGTCGATCCCGGCAACCTGCTCGTTCTTGGCCAGGTTGGCGACCTCCCGGTCATCGGCGCGCCGGGATGTGCCCGAAGCCCGAAGGAAAACGGCTTCGACTGGATCCTGAACCGGATCCTTGCCGGCGAATGGCCGGGCTCGGAGGATATTACGGGTCTCGGCGTCGGCGGCTTGTTGATGGAGATACCCACACGCCCCTTGCCGCGCGCCCTGACGAGCCTCCACCAAAGGCAGGTGTCCGTCGCAATCGTGCTGTTGGCTGCCGGCAGGGCGAGCCGCATGGGAGCAGCAGGCCAGCACAAGCTTCTCGCCGAATTCGACGGCGTGCCACTGATCCGCAGGAGCGCGCAGGCTGCTCTCGACGCCGGTAACGGACGGACGATCGTGGTGACCGGCCACCGGCAGGACGAGATTCGCGCTACCCTTTCGGGGCTCGAGATCACAGCGATCGAAAATCCGGATTATGCCGCCGGTATGGCGTCCTCGCTGGTCCGCGGCCTGAATGCCGTTGCAGCCGATGCCGATGGTGTGCTGGTCATGCTCGCCGACATGCCCTGGGTGACGGCGCAGGATCTGAAGACGCTGATCGCCGCTTTCCGGGCGGAACGGGGGCAGACGATTGTTCGCGCCGTTTCGGGCGGCAAGCGCGGCAATCCAGTCATCCTGCCGAAATCGACCTTCGAAGCGATCCGGCAATTGCGGGGGGACATCGGCGCCCGCCACATCATAGAAAGTTCGGGCCTGCCGGTCGTCGATGTCGAGATCGGACCGGCCGCACATCTCGATTTCGACACGCCGGAGGCGATCCTTGCCGCCGGTGGCATTCTGAAAGGCTGATCCGATGGACAATACCGCGATCGAGGAAATGTTTTCCGCGCTTGGTCCCATCACCGTCAAACGCATGTTCGGCGGCAAGGGAATCTACTTCGAAGGGCTGATCGTGGCACTGGAGGTGAGCGGCGACATTCTGCTCAAGGCAGATGGTCAAAGCGCGCCGGAATTCGAGGCCGCCGGCAGCGTGCAATGGGCCTATGACGGCAAGGGAAAGCCGGTGAAGATGCCCTATTGGTCGATCCCGGAAGAGGCGTTCGACGAACCGGATGAAATGGCGCGCTGGGTCAGGCTCGCCTACGAGGCGGCCTTGCGTTCTACAGCGCCGCGCGTCAAATACGACAAGCAAAGGCCGCTGTAACTTTAAGTATGCTGCACAGCAGGAATAGCCTGCGCCTTCAGCGCCTTGACGGCGTCTTGCGCAAACACGGAAAGCGGTTGGGGCAGGTCATCGAGCGCATACCAGCCGATTTCCGAAAGCTTGTCGGGCTCCATCAGTCGCACTTCGCCGGAAAAGTCGTCGGTCACGTAGATCAGCGATACCCAATGCTGCCGGTCCGCCTCGACGCGTTGCTCGCTGAGGCAGAGGAAGCGGGCGGAATGAATGGTCAGGCCGCTTTCCTCTTCGGCTTCGCGGCGCGCGGCATCAGCGGCGGGTTCCATATGATCGACTTTACCGCCGACAATGCTCCAATGACCGGCTTCGGGCGCCTTCAAGCGCTTGCAAAGCAAAAGCTTGCCGTCATTCAAGACGGCAAGCCCAGATCCCACGCCGGGAAAATCTATGCCTGGATGTGCCATGCGACGGCCGAGATAATCAGGCCTTGCCGGCAATCAGCATGAAGGCTGGAATGTCATCGCCAAAGCCGATCGGCGTCGGACCGTCGTCCTGGTCGCGGCGATAGCGATTGCGGCGATCGCGGTTGTCGTCATTGGCAGGATACGGCTGGGGAGCAGGACGGTTGCTGTTACGGCCGGCATTCTGCGGTTTCGTTTCTGCCTTGCGTTCTGGTCTCACAGGTTCTGCCTTTGCTACGACTGGTTCGGGGGCTGCGGGAATATCGGCTGATTTGGTGTCCGATTTGTGACCGGTTGCCGCGCGGTCGGCACCCGGGCGGGGAGCGTGATCGCGATCCCTGTCGTTGCGGCGTCCGCCGCGCTTGCCGTCACGGCCACCACGCTCGGAACGACCACTGTCATGGCTTTCCATCGGGGCGGGCAGGGCGGAGAGATCGCCGTTCAGCCATTCGATCTTCTTGTCGATCAGTTTCTCGATGGCATCCACAAACTTGGTGTCGCGCTTGGAAACCAGCGTGAATGCGGCGCCCGAGCGACCGGCGCGGCCGGTGCGGCCGATACGGTGGACATAGTCCTCCGCATGGATCGGCACGTCGAAATTGAACACGTGGCTGACATCCGGAATATCGAGGCCACGGGCTGCAACGTCGGATGCGACAAGCAAGGTTATTGCATTGTCCTTGAAACCGGCAAGCATCTTGGTGCGCGAACTCTGGTCCATGTCGCCGTGGAGGGCGCCAACAGAGAAGCCGTGGCGGCTAAGCGACCGGAAGAGCTCGGCGACATCGAGCTTGCGATTGCAGAAGATGATGGCGTTCTTCAGGTCTTCCTGCTTCTGGATCAGATCACGCAGAACGGCACGCTTTTCGTAATCCTTGCTGTGAGTCGCAACGAAACGCTGGGTGACCGTTGTTGCGGTCGACGAGCGTGTGGACACCTCGACACGTTCCGGGTTTTGCAGGAATCGGTCAGCCAGTTTCTGGATTTCCGGCGGCATGGTCGCGGAGAAGAACAGCGTCTGGCGCGTGAACGGGATCAGCTTGGCGATACGCTCGATATCCGGGATGAAGCCCATGTCCAACATGCGGTCGGCTTCGTCGATCACCAGGATTTCGACGCCGGTCATCAGCAGCTTGCCGCGCTCGCAATGGTCCAGCAGGCGGCCGGGCGTGCAGATCAACACATCAGCGCCGCGCTCGAGCTTGCGGTCCTGCTCATCGAAGGACACTCCGCCGATCAGCAATGCAACATTGAGCTTGTGATTCTTGCCGTATTTTTCGAAGTTCTCGGCAACCTGGGCCGCCAGTTCGCGCGTCGGCTCGAGAATGAGCGTGCGCGGCATGCGGGCGCGAGCGCGACCCTTTTCCAACAGTGTCAGCATCGGCAGCACGAAGGACGCCGTCTTGCCGGTTCCTGTCTGGGCTATGCCAAGGATATCACGCCGTTGCAGAGCAGGCGGTATGGCGCCTGCCTGAATCGGTGTTGGAATTGTGTATCCCGCATCGGTCACCGCGGTAAGAACTTTTTGGCTCAGGCCAAGGTCTGAAAAAGTGGTCAATTGGAAATCTGTTTCCGTTCCGGTTCTATCGAACTCTGGTCAATCGGCGCATTCATAAATTGCCGTCGCTCGGGCTCTTAGTCCCATAGTATGACAAAGTCAAGAAAACCGCTGGCTTGATGCTCGATAGAGTCAATAAATGACCGCCCGACAACAACATAACCGAAGATCGATATCGGTTTTCGCTGATCGGCTCTGTTGGAACTGTCGTTACGTCAGTTGATGTAATGGCTGAGCTTGATGCCGGCGGTGAGGAACCGCATGGGATCGACGGCTTTACCGTTCAGGCGAACTTCGTAATGAAGATGCGGGCCGGTCGAGCGGCCCGTGCTGCCGGAGCGGGCGATGGCCTCGCCCACGGAAATCCTGTCGCCGACATTGACCAGGATACTCGACAGGTGCGCGTAGCGGGTGGTGATGCCGCTGCCGTGATCGATTTCGACCATGTTGCCATAACCGCTATTCTTGCCGGCGGCGATTACCGTTCCCGGCGCGGTGGCGACGACCCGGGTTCCGACGGTCGCGCGAAAATCAATGCCGGCATGCAGCGCAAGCCGGCCGAGGAACGGATCAAGCCGGTTTCCGAAGCGGCTGGTGATATCGCTCGCCGGCGAGGGATTGTTGAAGGGCAGTTTCTTGGCCTGGCTGCGAACCTGTTCCAGCCGCGCCAGAGCGCTGTCGAGCGCGACGATCGAGTTGTCGAAGGCTTCGGCGGTTTCCGGCTCGACGAACGGTCCGCCGACCGCCGTGTCATCCCCGGTCTCCGCGACCGGAGCCGTCAGCGCTTCGGCAGGAAGCTTGACGCCGGTGCGTGCCAGGATGTTGACGATGGCGTCAGACGCTTCCGATGCGCCGGCAGTCAGGCCGTCGATGCGATCCTTTTGCTGCTTCTCGATATCCTTGAGGGAGAGAGTAACCTTGGAGAACATCCGGTCGGCCCGGTCGGACATGCTTTCCTGCCCGACGGGCGCATAGGCCAGCGTGACGTCCTGCTGCGGCTTGTCGCCCAGGCCCATCAGCCGCTCGATCGCCTTCACTCCGCCACTGGCATCGGCGCGCTTGCCATAGGCTTGCGATCCCGCGATCGATGGTATTTCCTTCTCGGAAATGCCGGATTCTTCGGCGCGATCGAGAAGCGTGTCCAGCTTGCCGTGGCGGGAAGAGAGGGCCATCTGCTGCTGCAGCAGCTTTTCGACCTTGTCTTCGACGACTTGCTGATCGAGCAACTGACGGCTGGTGACGCGATCGACCTGCGCGCGCAAGGCTGAAATCCTGTCCTCATATTCATGCTGCATGCGCGCCTGACGCGCCATGGTGCCGCCGATCAGATCGTCGCGCAGCACCAGATAGGATGTTGCGGCGAGATAGCCGATCGAGAAGACGGAAACGAAGCAGACCGACAGCGCAGCCATCCACGGCTGAAAGGTCATGTGCCGGACCTTGTCGCCGCTGGCGAGAATGATGACGTGCTTTTGTGTGCGCTTGCCGAAGACCCGGCTTTCCGTAGACACCAATTCACCCCCACCCCGTGCAATAAAACACGATTTTGATGCGGGTGATTAGACACCGTTAAGGTTAATAAAGCCTTGCGATCAGGTGTTTACGGAGGCCGTCATGGACCGGTAGAATGAGGGGGTGAGACCTGCTTCGGCCCTTGCAATGTCGTTGAACGGCGCCTTCAGCGGCCCCCTGAAATTGGCCCGAACCAGCGCCTGGAAGGCTGCCGCCGGATCCTTTTTTTGCCGGGCGCAGAGAAACCGGAACCATTTCGCACCGACGGCGACATGGCCCTTCTCATCCTCGTAGATGACGTCGAGCACCGCGGCGCTCTCATGGTCGCCGGCCTCGCGCATCTTCGCCTGCAGCGCTGGCGTGACGTCGAGGCCGCGGGCTTCGAGAATCAGCGGCACGACGGCCAGCCGCGCCGTCAGGTCGTTGCGTGTATCGTGCGCCGCCTGCCAGAGGCCATCATGGGCCGGCAGGTCGCCGTAATCGGCGCCCAAGGCACGCAGGCGGTCGCGCACCATGCGGAAATGCTTGGCTTCCTCGAACGCCACCCGCATCCAGCCGTCGAAGAACGAGTTCGGAACCGGCTCGACGGCAAAGCGGGCGACGATATCGAGCGCCAGATCGACTGCATTCAGCTCGATATGGGCGATCGCATGGAGGAGCGCGATTCGCCCGCGCTCGCTGGTCAGCGCCCGGCGTGGCATCTTGCGTGGTGGAATGAGCTCCGGTTTTTCAGGACGTCCCGGGCGATCCGGCGCCATCCTGTCGAGCGGCGTGCGCAAGGACAGGCGTCGCTCGCTCCAGCGCCGTGCCGTTTCCTGCGCCAACAGCGTCTTCAGGTCCAGATCGGCCGCGCAGATAGCGTGGGCGGCCCCGTCGCGCAGGCTGCGGATCGCCGGCAGGTCCGTCATTGTCCGGCATCTGCCCGCGCAAGGTCCTTCACCGCTGCCAGCACCTCCTCGGCATGGCCGGGGACTTTTACTTTTTCCCAGAGCCGGCGAACCACGCCCTCGGCATCGATCAACAGGGTCGTGCGCTCGACACCCATATATTTGCGGCCGTACAGGCTCTTTTCCACCCAGACGCCATAGGCGTTGACTACAGTCTTCTCCTCGTCGGCGGCGAGGATGACCGAGAGATCATATTTCTTGGCGAAC
Source organism: Pararhizobium sp. (assembly GCF_035497515.1). Lineage (GTDB taxonomy): Bacteria > Pseudomonadota > Alphaproteobacteria > Rhizobiales > Rhizobiaceae > Pararhizobium. The sequence continues at coordinate 13,841 of NZ_DATJDJ010000079.1, forward strand.
TTGTCGTGCTTCTTCACGGAATCAGGCGACAGGCCGATTATGACGGCGCCGGCGGCTGCGAACTCATCTTTCAGTCCGGTAAAGGCGATCGATTCGGCCGTGCAGCCGCTCGTGTCGTCCTTCGGGTAGAAGAACAACACGATGGCTTTCCCCTTGAACTGAGACAGGGAAACGGTTTCGCCGCCATCGCGCGGCAGGGTAAAATCCGGCGCGATCGTGCCTTCTGTCAAATTCGCCATGGATATTCCTTTTTTCTGAGGCATGGGCTGCGGCTGGTCTGGTCCTACTGCATAATTCCTCGAACCGGAATCGGTTTAAGGATGAAATATGCAGCCGGTATAAAAGTGCTGCAGCGCCGGCGGCGTCCAGCGTCGTGTAACGCCGATACCGTATATCGGGCGAATGGAGCCGACCAGAGGACAGACATCGTTTGCCGTGCCGTTGTTCTTTAACTACTGTGGACGGTGAAACTGCCTGCGCGCGAAGCGGCGCAACGATGGCATAACGGGCGAGAACCCGCATTGAATCAGTCATGCGCGGCGAAAGCTGTTGGCGTGCGATGGACGCGGTCGTCGTGAAGAGACGCCAGCGGCGCAGATTGGAAACGAATCGCATGATGGCCTTAATACTTCCGGAGACAGCCTGAGCCGATGACTGAAATCCGCGGCGAAAAGGTATCGTTTCGCAAGCAAGACATTGTCGTCCTGCATTCCTTGCCTTCGGCGCAGGCGCATGACCCGTGCATCGTGCATGCGCCCACACAGCGCGGCATCCTGCGCCTGATCTTCACCACGACGGTCGTCATCACTGCGTTTTTCTGTCTCGCCGGCGCAGCCCTTCTTGCGGCGATCGAAGGCGGCTTCATCGACGGGCCGCTCAATGCGCGGGCAACAACCGCGCTGAACGCCGCGATCGGCAAGGGCTATCACGCCGAGGTCGGCAGCACGGTGCTGCGTGTTACGGGCAATGGCGGGCTGGCGCTCAAGGCGCAGGACGTGACGCTGGTCGAGAATGTTTCCGCCAAGCGTCTGGTGACCACCGATTCAGTCTTCATCGAACTCAATCCGCTGGCATTGTTGAGCGGCCGGATTTCCGTCGCGCGGATCGAGGCGGAAGGCGCGATGCTGGATCCCTCGCTCCTGCCGCAGGGCAAGCCGATCGATGTGACGGCGATCCGCGTCGGTCATGTCGCGGAAGGACTGGAGACGGTCTTCGCGCAGATGGACGCGGTCTCGCGCCTGATCGATCGCAGCAATACCGAAATCGTGCGCCTCGCAGATCTCAAATTGTCCTTTGCCGGCCCGCGCAAGCGCGTCGTTCCCGTCGTCGTCGAAAGCGTCGATTTCAAGCGTGGTGCCGATGGCTCCATGACGATCGACGGCCTGTTCAACATCGACGGGGAAACCGCCGAACTGCATCTGAGCACCGACCGGCAGAATGGGCGCGTGACCGCGATCGATGGTGCTGCAGTGGGACTGCCACTCGCGGCGCTCCTCTATCGCAATCCGACCGAGACGGAGCTTGCCTTCGGGATCAAGAGTAGCGCGGACCTCAGCATCAAGGCGACCCGCGGGGGCGAGGCCGTCATGCCATCGCTGCAGCTCAAGGGGCGCTCGAATGTCGGCAGCTTCGATGCGGGTGGCTTTTCGTCGCGGCTTCAGCCCTCCGAGTTGAACCTCACCTACGATTTCATCCGCAACCGCGTCGAAATCCTGCCGTCAACGGTGCGCGTCGGCCGCTCGAGTTTTCCATTCACCGGGGCTGTTGCCGATCTCGACCAGGTGGACACAGGCGCCCCAAAAGGATTTTCGCTTGATCTTCTCGTGCAGTCGGCCAGCTCGTCACCCACGGATGTCACCGAAGCGCCGCTGATCTTCGACGCCAAGGCAAGCGGCCGGTTCCTGTCCGAAACTCACGAACTGGTCTTCAACGAACTGACCGTTGCCAGCGGCCTCGGAAACGCGGCGGGGTCGCTTGCCATGACCTTCGGCGACGAGTCTCCGCAGATCAGTTTTGCGCTGCTCACGCCCAATATCCAGTCGGCGGCCGTGAAGCAGCTTTGGCCCTGGTGGGTCGGCAAGACGGCGCGACGCTGGGTGATCAACAATATTTATGGTGGCACGGTCACCGACGGCCGCATCGAAGTCTTCCTGCCGATGGGTCGCATCACCCGCACGGTCGGGCCGATCGATCTCAATGCGGAAGAACTGAACGTCCAGTTCCATGTCGATGATGCGCGCGTGAACCTGGCGGGCGACATCCCGCCGTTGCGCGACGCCGCCGGCGACTTCACGCTGAAGGGCGAGCGGCTCGATGTCGCGATCGGCCGGGGAACCGCCTATTTCCCGTCCGGTCGTTCCGTCACATTGAACGGCGGCGATTTCGTCATTCCGAACACCTATGAAAAGCCGTTGATTGCCGAAATGAAGCTTGATGTTGGCGGTCAGGCCGACGCAATCGCGGAGCTTGTCAGCTACCGGCCGCTTCTCGCCCTGCAGAAGACACCGTTCAAGGTGGAGGATTTCTCCGGCGAACTGACGGCGCAGGTCGGCGCCCGGTTCGGGCTCGTCACCGCCCAGCAACCGCCGCCGCCCCAGTGGCAGGCGGAAATGGCGCTGGATGGCGTCACGCTCAACAAGCCGATGAGCGGCCGGATGATCTCGGACATCCATGGCACGCTTAGGATCGATCCTCGGCAAGCGGTGCTGGAAGCGAAGGCGCAGATCGACGGCACGCCGATGAACCTGGAACTGACCGAGCCCGTCGGCTCGTCGAGCCCCGTCAAGCGGCAGCGCAAGATTTCCGGAACGCTGCAGGCGGCGGCACTCGTGAAGCTGGCGCCCGGGCTTTCCGGGATCGTCGATGGCCCCGTGGCGCTGGAAATTTCCATCGATGACAGGAACCAGCAGACGGTGACGGCCGATCTCGATCAATCGACGATTTCGCTGCCATGGATCGGCTGGTCGAAGGGCTCAGGGATTGACGCCAAGGCGACCTTCTCCGCATCGACGACGGATGGCGTCACCCAGATCGAAGACCTGGAAATCGATGGCGACAGTTTTGGCGCCAGGGGCAAGCTGGTGGTCGATAAATCCGGCTTGAATTCCGGCCAGTTCACCTCGGTGCAGCTTGCCAAGGGCGATAATTATGCGGTCAGGATCAATCGGCAGAAGAATGGGTTCGCGGTCAGAGTCAATGGCAGCGCGGCCGATATCCGTCCGGTAATCGACAGTCTGCGCAGCCCGGGCGGGAGCGATACGTCCAATGGCAAGCGGATCGCGCTGGAAGCGAACCTGGACAAGGTGACGGGCTTCCACGGCGAGACGCTGGCGAATTTCAACCTGAACTATGCTGGCCGGGGCCGCGATATCGACGTTCTAGATCTCTCGGCCGTCACCGATAGCGGGCAGGCGGTCGTTGCCAGGATGACGGAGAGCGGCGCCGACAACATGCTCGAACTGACCAGCGGCGATGCCGGTTCGCTGGCGCGCTTTGCCAATCTTTACAGCAACATGCGCGGCGGCCTGCTCAATCTGAAACTGCGCGATCGCGGTGCAGGCTCCTGGCGGGGCAATGTCGATGTCCGCAAGTTCTCGCTGGTCGATGAAGAGCGACTGAAATCCATCGTTTCGACGCCCACGGGTGCCGACGGGCGAAGCCTGAACCAGGCTGTAAAAAAGGATATCAACGTCAGTTCAGCCCGTTTCGAGCGCGGATTTGCCAATCTCGTGCTCGACAATGGCACGGTGGCTGTCGAGGGCGGCGTCGTACGGGGCGTCGATGTGGGCGCAACGTTCCAGGGCGTTGTGCGTGACAGCAACGGCAACATGAACATGACCGGCACATTCATGCCAGCCTACGGCCTCAACCGGTTGTTCGGCGAGTTGCCGATCATCGGCGTGCTGCTCGGGAATGGCCGGGATCGCGGGCTGCTCGGCATCACCTTCAAGCTCGAGGGTGCGTTCTCCAAGCCGAAGCTGACGATCAATCCGCTCTCGATCATCGCGCCGGGCGTGTTCCGCAACATATTCGAATTTCAATAAAAAACCGGCGGGGTCACCGCCGGTTTGAAATTTTCCCGATCAGAGCAAGGCTCAGGCGGGGCGCACCAGAATGTGCTTCTTCTTGCCGAGCGACAGCTTGATGACACCATCGGCGGTCACATCGCGCGCGCCGATGACCTGGCGGTCGTCGCTGCTCACGACGTCGTTGACCCGCACGGCGCCGTCCTTGAGGAACTGCCGCACTTTGCCGTTGGACTCCGCCAATCCCGCACGGACAAAAAGCGCCAGGATGCCGATGCCGGCTTCGAGTTCGCCCGTCGGAACATCGATCGAGGGAAGGTTCGCCGAGGTCGCACCTTCCTCGAAGGTCTTGCGCGCGGTTTCCGCCGCTTCTTCGGCGGCTGCGCGGCCGTGCAGCATCGCGGTGATCTCGGTCGCCAGGATCTTCTTGACTTCGTTGATCTCAGCCCCACCGAGTTGCGACAAGCGGGCAATCTCGTCCATAGGCAGCGTGGTATAGAGCTTCAGGAAGCGGGACACGTCAGCGTCTTCCGTGTTGCGCCAGTATTGCCAGAAATCATAGGCCGACAGCATGTCCGGGTTGAGCCATATCGCGCCATTGACGGACTTGCCCATCTTGGCGCCCGACGACGTTGTCAAAAGCGGCGAGGTCAACGCGTAGAGCTGCGGCGTACCCATCCGGTGGCCAAGGTCGATGCCGTTGATGATGTTGCCCCACTGGTCCGAGCCACCCATCTGCAGACGGCAACCGGTGCGCTTGTGGAGTTCGACGAAGTCGTAGGCCTGCAGGATCATGTAGTTGAATTCGAGGAAGGACAGCGACTGCTCGCGGTCGAGCCTCGTCTTGACGCTGTCGAAGGCGAGCATACGGTTGACCGAGAAATGGCGGCCGACATCGCGCAGGAATTCGAGATAGTTGATGCCGAGCAGCCAGTCGGCATTGTTGATCATCAGCGCATCCTTCGGCCCGTCGCCATAGGCCAGGTAATTGGCAAAGACCGACTTGATGCTGGCAATGTTGGAGGCAATCGTGTCCGGCGTCATCAGCTGCCGTGCCTCGTCCTTGAAGGAGGGGTCGCCAACCATGCCGGTGCCGCCCCCCATCAGGGAGATCGGCCGGTGGCCGGTCGCCTGCAGCCAGTGCAGCATCATGATCTGGATCAGACCGCCCGCATGCAGGCTCGGGGCGGTCGGGTCGAAGCCGATATAGGCCGTCACAGTCTCCTTGTTGAACAGGGCGTCCAGGCCGGCATTGTCGGACGTCTGGTGGATGAAACCACGTTCCTGGAGGGTGTGAAGGAAATCGGACTTGAACTCGGACATGACCTGTCTCTTTCGGTGGGCTGTTTTCGAACGGAATGGACACTTGCTGGATAATTGCGCGGCGTTTAGCACTGTTTCTGCAAAAGTGCACCTGTTTGCGACGGAATGTTTGTGAGGTTCGGAGATGTTGGAAATGAAGACGGCGATCGGGCTCATGAGCGGTACGAGCATGGATGGTATCGATGTCGCCCTGGTTCGCACCGATGGCCGCGACCGCGTCGAGCGTGGTCCGGCTCTCGGCATTTCCTATGAAGCACCGTTTCGCAATCGCCTGAAGCAGGCGCTGGAGGATGCCAAGTCCATCAAGGTGCGCGGCGAACGGCCGGGCAGCCTTGCCGCCGTGGAGCAAGAACTGACGTTACGTCATGCCGAGGCGGTGCGGAGTTTTCTAAGCAAAAACAATTTGAAGCCTGAAGAAGTTGATGTCGTCGGTTTTCATGGTCAAACGGTCCTGCATCGTCCCGATGAGGCGCTGACCGTACAGCTCGGCGATGGCGCCCTGCTGGCACGCGAGACGGGGATTGCCGTGGTCCATGACATGCGCGCCAACGACATGCTGTTCGGCGGGCAGGGCGCGCCGTTGATCCCGGCCTATCACGCCGCCCTTGCCGCCGGATTGCCGTTGGACCTGCGCGGAGATCGACCCGTGGTCTTCGTCAATATCGGCGGCATTTCCAACCTGACCTTCGTCGGGACCGACGGCGCGATCGTTGCCTATGACAGCGGCCCCGGCAATACGCTGATCGATCAATGGGTCGAGACACATGCCGGCATTCCCTATGATCAGGGCGGCGCAATCGCCAGCGAGGGGCGGGTTCTGAGCGGACTCGCCGAGCGCTATTTGGCCAATCCGTTCTTCAGCGCCGCAAAACGGCGGTCTCTGGATCGCAACGATTTCCTGCCGCCAGATGGCACCGAGGCAAGCCTCGAGGACGGCGCCCGCACGCTTGCCCATGTCACGGCGGCGGCGATCTTCAAATCGTCGCAGCATCTGCCGGCGCGGCCGGGAACATACATTGTCTGCGGCGGCGGGCGGCTGAACCGGATCATCATGAAGGATCTCGCGGAACAGATGCGCGCGGATGGGGCTGTTGTTCTTGCGGCTGAACAGGCGATGCTTGACGGCGACGCGATGGAGGCGGAGGCCTGGGCTTATCTTGCCGTCCGCTCGCTTGCCGGCCTGCCGCTGACCTTCCCGGCCACCACGGGCGTCAGCCATCCTGTCATCGGCGGTGTTTTCAAACGGCCATGAAACTGAAGGCCGTTATCAACGATTAACGTTTCTTTTGCGGTGGACAGATACTATTCGTGTCGAATCCGCGACGCCCTGCACACCAGTGACAAGTTCAGTGCCGGCACCGCAGGTATGAGGGCATGCGAGGGGCACGCCCCTAACGGACGTAGACATGAACGGCGCGCTTTTCCTTTTGACGGTCAACTTCCTGATAGCGCAGCTTTTTTGCGTCTTCTTTCTGGTGATCGCCAGGCGCAGCCGCGTTCCTGCGGCCGGCCGCTGGTTTGCCGCCGCCTTCGCCGTCGCGTCCTTCTCCGCCATCTTCGAAGTCACCATCCGCTATGCCGATTATGATCGGCTTGCCAGCTTCGGTGCCTTTTCCTCGCTGCTCGGCGCCCTGCTGATGATCCGCGTCGGCCTCGGCCGGCTTTATGCGGTACCGTCGAGCGTCATGACCATGACGGCAATCCTCGGCATTTCCCTGACCCTCAATCTGCTGATCTACGATCTGCCGCGGGGCACCCTCTATCATTCGCTCGGCTACCAGATTCCCTTCATCGCCGCCGAACTCATCTCGGCTGCGGCGATCTACCGGTCGGGACGGCGGGAGACGGCCGACGTCACGCTGATCGCGCTCCTGCTGCTCACGGCGGTACATTTCGCCAGCAAGGTCTATTTCGCCATCGTTTTCGTCGGCGGACGGACAGCGGAAACCTATCTGTCGAGCACCTACGCACTCATCTCGCAGAGCGTTGGGGCCGTGCTCGTCGTATCGACCGGCCTGACGCTGCTTGCCGTCATCGTCGTCGAGATCATGGATGACGCCAAAGCCAATTCCGAGATCGACCCGCTGTCTGGTCTCTTCAACAGGCGCGGTTTCAACGACCGCGTCGACCAGATCCTCGCCCGACCGATCGCCGCCTATCCGCACTGCGTGGTTCTTTGCGACCTTGATCACTTCAAGGCGGTCAACGATACCTATGGTCATGCCGCCGGAGACCAGGTGATCGTGGCGCTTGGCCGCATGCTGAAGGAGCAGGCTCCGCCGGAAGCGATCTGCGCCCGGTTCGGCGGGGAGGAATTTGCGGTCTTCCTGCCATCCACCGGCGAAACGACGGGTTATCTCTTTGCCCAGGGCCTGCGCACGACGTTTTCGTCGCTCGTCTTCGCCGGCCTGCCGGAGCATCTGCGCCTCACGGCCAGCTTCGGCGTCTGCGCGCTGGGATCTGCGACCGTTCCGATTTCGGATGCGATCAATCGGGCCGATGGTGCGCTTTACGATGCCAAGAAGGGCGGTCGCAATCGCGTCAACCGCGCTCGCCATCCGGCAGAGATCAGCTTCGAAGACTGGCAGGCCCGTGCCTGAGATCAGACAATGTCACACATGAAAAAGGCCGGATGACCGGCCTTTTTCATGTCGGGTTCGTCGATGCATTCAGCGGATGCGTTTGGCTGCCGGTTCCGGTGTCAGTTCGCCGTTCAGGCGCCGGTCGAGATAATCCTCGCACTCGGCCATCAGGGTATCGACCTGGCCATTGAAGAAATGGTTCGCGCCCGGCACGGTCTTGTGAGTGATCAGGATGCCCTTCTGCGCCTTCAGCTTGTCGACGAGATTATTGACGTCCTTTTCCGGCGCCACCTTGTCGAGGTCGCCGTTGATGATCAGGCCGGAGGACGGACAGGGCGCCAGGAACGAGAAGTCGTAGGTGTTCGGCTGCGGCGCGATCGACATGAAGCCTTCGATTTCCGGACGGCGCATCAGAAGCTGCATGCCGATCCAGGAGCCGAAGGAATAGCCTGCGACCCAGCAACTCTTGGAGTCCGGATGCATGCTCTGCACCCAATCGAGCGCCGAGGCGGCATCCGACAGTTCACCTGCGCCATGGTCGAACTCGCCCTGGCTGCGGCCGATCGAGCGGAAGTTGAAGCGGAGCGTCGTGAAACCGCGCTTCTGGAACATGTAGAACAGCTGGTAGACGATCTGGTTGTTCATCGTCCCGCCGAACTGCGGATGCGGATGCAGGACGATGGCGATCGGGGCGTTCTTCTGCTTGGACGGCTGGTAGCGGCCTTCGAGGCGACCGGCCGGTCCGTTGAAGATAATTTCGGGCATTGGCTCTCCGGGCATGTTTCTGGCATTAAAAACCGGCTCAAGGGCCGAAGCAGTCTTGACGACGGCAGTCAGCTTTTCTAGAACGCAGTTTAGAACCATTCAAAACTTTGACACGGTCTTTCCGTGGCGAGTGTCGTCTCTTACGGCAAGCGAGGCGAAAATTTCAAGGAAAATGCATCGACCGTATGCCTTTAACTTGGCAACCGGTCGAGCTTTGGCAAGGACCATGACGCAACAGCGTATCTATATGGATTGGAATGCCACCGCGCCGCTGTTGCCAGCTGCGCGCGAGGCCTGCCTGTCCGCGCTCGACCTTGCCGGTAACCCGTCTTCGGTTCACGGCGAAGGCCGCAAGATTCGCATGCTTATTGAAAATGCCCGCCGTGACGTCGCGGCTCTCTGCGGCGCGCAGTCGGCCAATGTCACCTTCACCAGCGGCGCCACGGAAGCGGCCAACTGGGTGCTGACGCCGGATTTTCGCATGGGCAAGACGCCGCTGAAAATCGGCCGTCTGTACATTTCCGCGATCGAACATCCGGCTGTGCGCGAAGGCGGCCGGTTTGCCAAGGATGCAGTGGGCGAGATTGCAGTGACCTCCGCCGGCGTCATCGATCTCGCGGCTCTCGAAGCGGCGCTGGCGACGCATGATCGCGAATCCGGATTGCCGATGGTGGCGGTGATGCTCGCCAACAATGAGACCGGGATCGTCCAGCCGATTGCGGACGTCTCGGCCTTGGTGAAAAACGCTGGCGGCATTCTCGTCGTCGATGCTGTTCAGGCCGCCGGTCGACTGCCGTTGCGGATCGATGAGCTCGGCGCGGACTTCCTGATCGTCTCTTCCCACAAGATTGGCGGCCCGAAAGGCGTCGGCGCTCTCGTGTCGCGGGGTGAAATCCTCATGCCTTCGGCCCTGATCCGCGGCGGCGGCCAGGAAAAGGGACATCGTTCCGGCACCGAAAACCCGGCCGCGATCGCAGGGTTCGGCGCAGCCGCCCGGTTCGCCTCAGAGGGGCTCGATGATCGCATGACGGCGGTTTCCGCCCTTCGCGACCGGCTTGAGACGGCCATGGTTGCGGCGGCGGCGGACGTTATCATCCATGGCAGCGATGGCGCACGGATCGGCAATACCTGCTTCTTTACCCTGCCAGAACTCAAGTCCGAGACCGGGCAGATCGCGTTCGATCTCGAAGGCGTGGCGCTTTCGGCGGGATCGGCCTGCTCGTCCGGCAAGGTTGGCCAGAGCTATGTCCTGTCGGCGATGGGGCATGATCCGCGCCACGGCGCGCTGCGGATTTCGATCGGCCCATCGACGACCACGGCGGAGATCGATCGCTGTGCCGAGGTGTTCGCAAAGATCGCGTCGCGCAGGAGGCTTTCGGGCGCTGCAGCGTGAAGGAATAAAATTGCGGGAATTTGGATTTTCCGCTTGGCAAATGGGGTGAAAATGCCTCTTAAGCCCACTACATAGACGATGCAACGAACATTGTATCGTGCTGACAAGCTGCCGGACCTTGTATCCGGCGAGATTGGAGAACGACATGGCTGCCGTGCAGGAAACAATCGATCAGGTCGCCCTGATCGATGTGGACCAGTACAAATACGGGTTTGAGACGACGATCGAGATGGACAAGGCCCCCAAAGGCCTGTCCGAGGACATCATCCGCTTTATTTCCGCAAAGAAGAACGAACCGGACTGGATGCTGGAATGGCGTCTGGACGCGTACCAGCGCTGGCTGACGCTCGAGGAACCCACCTGGGCGCGCGTCAACTATCCGAAGATCGATTTCAGCGACATCTACTTCTATGCCGCGCCGAAGAGCACGCCCGGTCCGACCTCGATTGACGACGTCGATCCGGAACTGCTGAAGGTCTATGAAAAGCTTGGCATTCCCCTGCGCGAGCAGGAAATCCTGGCTGGCGTCACGACGCCGCGCATTGCCGTCGATGCCGTCTTCGATTCCGTCTCGGTGGTGACCACGTTCAAGGAAGAGCTGAAGAAGGCCGGCGTGATCTTCATGTCGATATCCGAAGCCATCCGCGAACATCCGGATCTGGTGAAGAAATATCTCGGCTCCGTCGTCCCGACGACCGACAATTATTACGCCACGCTCAATTGCGCCGTCTTCACCGATGGCTCGTTCGTCTACATTCCCAAGGGCGTTCGCTGCCCGATGGAGCTGTCGACCTATTTCCGCATCAATGAAAAGGGAACCGGCCAGTTCGAGCGTACCTTGATCATCGCGGAAGAGGGTGCCTACGTTTCCTATCTGGAAGGCTGCACGGCGCCGCAGCGCGACGAAAACCAGTTGCATGCGGCCGTTGTCGAACTGGTCGCCCTGGATGATGCCGAAATCAAGTATTCGACGGTCCAGAACTGGTATCCGGGCGACAAGGACGGCAAGGGCGGCATCTATAACTTCGTCACCAAGCGCGGCGATTGCCGCGGCAAGAACTCGAAGATTTCGTGGACACAGGTAGAGACCGGCTCGGCGATCACCTGGAAATATCCGTCCTGCATTCTGCGCGGCGACGGTTCGCGGGGCGAATTCTATTCGATCGCCGTCTCCAACGGCCACCAGCAGATCGACTCGGGCACCAAGATGATCCATCTCGGCAAGAACACGTCGAGCCGCATCGTCTCCAAGGGCATCGCTGCCGGCGTTTCCCAGAACACCTATCGCGGCCAGGTCTCGACCCACCGCAAGGCCGAGAACGCCCGCAACTTCACGCAGTGCGACTCGCTTCTGATCGGCGACAAGTGCGGAGCCCACACGGTGCCCTATATCGAGGCACGTAACTCCTCGGCCCAGTTCGAGCACGAAGCGACGACGTCGAAGATTTCCGAGGACCAGTTGTTCTACTGCCTGCAGCGCGGCATCCCGACGGAAGCGGCGATCGCCTTGATCGTCAACGGCTTCGTCAAGGAAGTCATCCAGGAATTGCCGATGGAGTTCGCGGTCGAAGCGCAGAAGCTGATCGGAATTTCGCTGGAAGGAAGCGTGGGTTAAATGATCCGGCCGTCATCCTCGGGCTTGTCCCGAGGATCTGCTGGGCTGATTTGGAGACGTGATTGACCGGTTTCGTCTACATGATGTCCGACAAGCCCCGAGGCGTTATTTACATCGGAGTGACGTCGGACCTCGCTGGAAGAATTTGGGAACACCGCAATCACATCCACGAAGGATTTACTGCGAAATATCGAGCGGAAAAATTGGTTTGGTTCGAACGTCACCCGAACATCGTTCTTGCGATACAACGCGAGAAATCTTTGAAGAGGTATCGGCGGGACTGGAAGATCGAACTGATCGAAGGCCTCAATCCCACTTGGGTGGATCTGTTCGAACGAATTGATGAAGTCGATAATGCCTATCGCCCACATCAGAGCACAAAAATGTGGAGCGATTACAATTGATAGACTGTCAGATCCTCGGGACAAGCCCGAGGATGACGGCGGTCTGATCGAAGCGCCCAAGACATGGGTTTGCATGAACCATGCGAGCCGACCACGCTAGGAAGATTGAAATGCTTGAAATCAAGAACCTCCATGCCCGCATCGCCGCTGATGGCACCGAGATCATCCGTGGGTTGAACCTCACGGTAAAGGCCGGCGAAGTGGCAGCGATCATGGGGCCGAACGGCTCCGGCAAGTCGACGCTGTCCTACGTCCTGTCGGGCCGCGAAGACTATGAAGTCACCGAGGGTGACATCCTCTATAACGGCGAGAGCATCCTCGATCTCGACCCGTCCGAGCGCGCGGCCAAGGGTATTTTCCTGGCCTTCCAGTATCCGGTCGAAATTCCCGGCGTTGCGACCATGCAGTTCCTCAAGGTCGCGCTCAACGAGCAGCGCAAGTATCGCGGCGAAGCCGAACTGACGACACCGGACTTCATCCGTCGCGTCAAGGAAGCCGCCACCAAGCTGCAGATCAATCCGGACATGCTGAAGCGGCCGTTAAACGTCGGATTTTCAGGCGGAGAGAAGAAGCGCGCCGAAATCCTGCAGATGGCGCTGCTGGAGCCGAACCTGTGCGTCCTCGACGAGACCGATAGCGGCCTCGACATCGACGCCCTGAAGATCGTCTCGGACGGTGTCAATGCGCTGCGTTCGCCCGACCGCGCCGTCATCGTCATCACGCACTACCAGCGCCTGCTGGAATATATCGTGCCGGACAGTGTCCATGTGCTTTACAAGGGACAGATCATCAAGTCCGGCGACAAGTCGCTGGCGCTCGATCTCGAAGCCAATGGCTACGCCGACATCATCGACGCGGCGGCCTGAGGAGTACAGGGTATGAACATGCAAACGGCAATCACGATGACGGCCGCCGAAACCGCCCTTGTCGATGCCTACACGACGGCGATCGGCGAACTGCCGGGCGAAGGGGCTGTGCTGTCGGCGCGTGATACGCTGCTGGCCGACCTGAAGACGCAAGGCCTGCCGACGCGCCGGCTCGAATCCTGGCACTATACCGACCTGCGCGCGCTGCTGCGAAGCGTCCCGGCTTTCGAGCCGACTGCCTTTGCCGAAAGGGTCGATCCGCTGGTTCCTGGCTCCCTGGTGCTCGCCGTCCTCAACGGCAAGGCGGACGGTAAGGTGTTGCCAACCACTGTCAACGTGCGGACCTATGCCGAGAGCCTGATCGATGGCGTTGCAGCCGCCGATCTGGTCGAGCGCGATCCGGAAGACGCGATTGGCCGCATCAATGGCAGCCTGGTGCGGGACGGCTTCGAGATCGAGGTGCCGGAAGGCACGGTGCTCGAACAGCCGTTGGAACTGCAACTGGTGCAGAGCGCCGGCCAGAACCATTCGCGCTTTCCTGTCACCTTCGGCGCCAATACGAGGGCGACGGTGATCGAGCGTCATCTCTCGGTCGGCGATGCGGCAAGCCTCGTTACCGTTGTCAGCGATCTCATCCTCGATGATGGCGCCGATATCACCTGGATCATCCTGCAGCAGCAGGGCGCAAGCGACAGCCATCTCGCGCAGGTCAATTTCGACCTCGGCACGAATGCCAAGCTTCGGCTGTTCGTCATCAATGCCGGCGGCAAGCTGGTGCGCCAGGAAATACACGGCGTGACGACGGGAGAGGGCGCCGATTTCCAGTTGCGCGGCATCAATTTGCTCGGCGGCGACACCCATACCGACGTGACCTTCACGCTCGGTCATGACGTTCCGAACACGACATCGAAGGAGGTCATTCGCAACGTCCTGTTCGACCGTGCCAAGGGCGTCTTCCAGGGGCAGATCCGGGTTGCTCCGGATGCGCAGAAGACCGATGCGAAGATGGCGTGCAACACGCTTCTCTTGTCCGACGATGCTGATTTTTCGGCCAAGCCGGAGCTGGAAATCTTTGCCGACGACGTCCAGTGCGGACATGGCGCGACGGTGATCGATATCAACCCGACGCATCTCTATTACCTGAGAGCCCGCGGCATTCCGGAAAACAAGGCGCGCGCCATGCTGGTGAATGCCTTTGTCGATGAGATCGTCGAGGAACTCGAGCATGAAGGGCTGATCGAGACGCTGGAAACCATTATCTCGGTTTGGCTCGAAAAGCACGCCTGATTGGAACATTGACATGGAACACACGGTGCCGGTCCCGACCTATGACGTCGAAGCGATCCGCAGGGATTTCCCGATCCTGTCGCGGAGTGTCTACGGCAAGCCGCTGGTCTATCTCGACAATGGCGCCTCGGCCCAGAAGCCGCAGGTGGTCATCGACGCCGTCGCCCATGCCTATTCCAACGAATATGCCAACGTCCATCGCGGTCTGCATTTTCTCTCCAATGCCGCGACGGACGCTTATGAGGGCGCGCGCGAAAAAGTACGCAAGTTCCTGAACGCACCGTCGGTCGACAACATCATCTTCACCAAGTCCTCGACGGAGGCGATCAACACGGTTGCTTACGGTTATGGCATGCCGAAGATCGGCGATGGCGACGAGATCGTCGTCTCGATCATGGAGCATCATTCGAACATCGTGCCGTGGCATTTCATCCGCGAACGTCAGGGCGCCAAGCTGGTCTGGGCGCCGGTCGATGACCAGGGCGCCTTCCATATCGATGATTTCGTCAAATGCCTGACCGATCGCACCAAGCTGGTGGCCATCACCCATATGTCCAACGCTCTGGGCACAGTGGTCCCGGTCAAGGAAATCTGCCGGATCGCGCATGAGCGCGGCATTCCAGTGCTGATCGACGGCAGCCAGGGCGCGGTACACATGCCGGTCGATGTCCAGGACATCGATTGCGACTGGTATGTCATGACCGGCCACAAGCTGTACGGCCCCTCCGGCATCGGCGTCCTCTACGGCAAGACCGAGCGGCTGAAGGAGATGCGGCCGTTCATGGGGGGTGGCGAGATGATCTTCGAGGTGACCGAGGACAACGTCACCTATAATGATCCGCCGCACCGTTTCGAAGCCGGCACGCCGCCGATCGTCCAAGCGATCGGTCTGGGTTACGCGCTCGATTACATGGACAATATCGGCCGGGCCGCGATCGCGGCGCACGAGGCTGATCTTGCTGCCTACGCCCATCAGCAGCTGTCTTCCGTCAATTCCCTGCGCGTCATCGGGACGGCGCCGGGCAAAGGTGGTATCTTTTCCTTCGAACTGGAAGGAATCCATGCCCATGACGTCTCGATGGTGATAGATCGGGCGGGAGTTGCGGTTCGGGCAGGCACGCATTGCGCCCAGCCGCTCTTGAAACGCTTCGGCGTGACCTCCACATGCCGTGCATCCTTTGGCCTTTACAATACGCGGGCCGAGGTGGACGTGCTGGTAGATGCGCTCGACCAAGCCCGCAAATTCTTTGCGTAAGGACACACACCGATGAGCCTTGATACGACTGCAGACAAGATCGACGTTCGCGAAGGGATTGTTCACTCCGCAATTCCGGCGGACGAACTTGCGCGTCTGAGCGACGACATCATTTCCGCGCTGAAGACAGTTTATGACCCGGAAATTCCGTCCGACATTTTCGAGCTTGGGCTGATCTACAAGATCGATATCGAAGACGACCGCATGGTCAAGATCGCCATGACTCTGACGGCCCCCGGTTGCCCTGTTGCCGGCGAGATGCCGGGCTGGGTCGAAAATGCGGTGGGCGCCGTCGAAGGTGTTTCCGGCGTCGAGGTCTCGATGACCTTCGATCCACCGTGGACGCCGGATCGCATGTCGGAAGAAGCGCAGGTTGCCGTCGGCTGGTACTGACAGCGTATTGATCCCTTAACCAGCGCACATTACATTCGGGACTCGGAAAGCATCAGGCCTTGAACCTGATTGCGACAAGGAGAATGGCCGATGGGCTTCGCAATCATGAGTTTGACCGATGCGGCGGCAGGCCGCGTCAAGGCGATCGTGGAGAATGCCGGCGGCGACGCCCAGGGCATTCGCGTTTCGATCAAGAAGGGCGGCTGCGCCGGCATGGAATATGCCATCGACATGGCGACATCGGTCAATCCCAAGGACGATCTGGTCGAGCATGACGGCGCCAGGGTCTGGGTCGCGCCGGAAGCCGTTCTCTATCTCCTCGGAACGCGCATGGACTTCGAGGTGACGACGCTGCGCTCCGGCTTCACCTTCAACAACCCCAACCAGACATCGGCCTGCGGCTGCGGCGAATCCGTCGAACTGAAGCCGGCTGATCTGGCAGCGCTGGCCGCCAAGGGTGATGCGGTGGTTCGTGCCGGCTGAATTTCAAACAGTTTAACTGGCCGGAGATAGACGAATTTCAAAAAGAGACCCGTTCCCGCCGGTCTCTTTTTCTGTTCTTATGCGCTGCCGACATTCTTGGCGAAAGCTTGGATCGCGATGCCGATTTCCCAGAAACATTTCATCCAGGCCCTCTACGACAGTTTTCCCGATCCTGTTGTCATCGTCGACGCCGACAGGATGATCCTTGCGGCCAATCCGGCGGCATCGAAACAATTCGGCTATGCACCGGATGAGTTCCGCAACTGCCCGGCGCGTCGCCTTTATGCGGTGGATGAGGATTACGACGCTTGCCTGAGCCGCGATTCCGAAAAAATCGCCGGCGAGGATTTTTCCGACGGCGTCTATCGCTATCGCCGCAAGGATGGTTCGACGTTTTCCGCACGTTTGCGGGTGACACAGGTGGCCGACGAGGCCGGGACCATGCAGGGGTTCATCGCCGTCGTGCACGACATTTCCGATTACCTCCATCTCGCCGAGGAGCGGCGCCAGGCCGGAGATATCCTCAACACGGCGCTGCAGGCGATCCCGGAAGGATTCGCAATCTTCGACAGAAATGAAACGCTGATCGTCTATAACGACGCCTATCGGAAGGTCTGTGGTCCGGTCGGCGCGGCCTTACGGGTCGGTATGACCGCGCAAGAGATCGTGACGGCTGTCTATGAATCCGGCAGCTATCCGCTGGCGCCGGTCGGCTCGCCGGAAGCGGCTGAATGGCTCGAGGGCCGGATGTATGACTTTCGCCATCCGGGCGGCAAGGCATCGGTTTTCCCCTATGGCGACGGACGCTGGCTGCGGGTCGAAAACCTCCGGACCGAAGACGGCAATACGGTCGCCCTGCGCATCGACGTGACCGAATTGAAGGAAGCCGAACTGGCGCGCGACCGGCAGAGGCTGGAATATTACACGCTGGTCCAGAATATTCCCGATTTCATCACCCGCATTTCCAGGGATCTTCGCTTCACCTTCGTCAACGACCGTTACGCTGCGTTCTCCGGGCTTTCCGCCGATGAACTGATCGGAAAACCATTTCTGGATTTCGTTCCTAAACAGGATAGGGAACGGGTAGTCGGCGTGCTCGGCAACTTGACCCCGGACACGCCCATCCTTTCGCGTGAGCAAAAACGGATTTTGGCCGATGGAAGCGATTTCTGGGTTTTCTGGTCAAACATGGCGGTCTTCGACGGTAACAGGCTGGTCGAATACATCACTGTCGGCCGCGACGTTACCGAACTGAAGCAGCAACAGGCCCGCATCGCGCAGCAGGGCGCCGAACTGCAGCGGAAAAACGAGGCGCTCAATCAATTCACCGGCACGGTCTCTCACGACCTGAAGGCCCCCCTGCGCCACATATCGATGTTCTCCGAAATGATCAGCGAGGATGTGGCGAGCGGCAATCTCGATGAACTGCCGACCTATGCCCGGCATTTGCGCCAGAGCGCACGGAGAATGGATCAACTGATCGACAGCCTGCTCGACTATGCCCAGATCGCCGACCAGATCGGCAACTGGCAGGCGGTCTCGATGGCGGATGTGATCTCGGACGCGATCCTCATCCTCGGGACCTTTGTTCGGGAGGCAGGCGCCCGGTTCGAGTTTGATTCCCTGCCGCAGGTGAAAGGCGATCCGGAGCTGTTGAAGCGCCTGTGCCAGAACTTGATCGGCAACGCCATCAAATATCGCAAGGAGGGTGTCAAGCCGGTCATCCGCATCTACAGCGAGAAGGAAGACGGTCAGGTTCGGGTCTGTTTCCAGGACAATGGAATCGGCGTCGATCCCCGATTTGCGAAGAAGATTTTCGATGTGTTCCAGCGGCTTCATCGTGACGAGGCAGTTTATCAGGGCACCGGAATCGGGCTTGCGCTGGCAAAACGGATTGCCGAGAGCCACAATGGCTCCATTGCGCTTGACACGACATTCTCGGAGGGTGCACGTTTCATCCTGACCCTTCCGGAATGAGTTGATCCGTCAGAAAGCCAGAGGCGATTGGGCAACCAGGTAAAGAAGCTTCTCGTCGTCGATGACGATCTGATTGACGCGCATTTCGTGATGCGTGCCTTCGCCGATGTCGGAGGAAACCTGGAAATCACCCATGTTACGGATTCGGATGTCGCCACTGCCCGGCTGTCGGGCGAGACTTTCGACTACGTGATTCTGGATATCAACATGCCGGGAATGAACGGCATTGACCTGTTGCGGCGCATCCGCACCGACATCAGGACAGCGGTGCTTCCGGTGATCATGCTGACGTCGTCGATGAACCCGTCCGACGTCTATACCTCCTATGCCTCCGGTGCCAATGCCTACACGCTGAAACCGTCCTCGGTCAGCGGCTACAGGAAATTCGCCGAAGGGTTCACGCATTTCTGGCTTGATGTGTCAATTCATCCCTACGAGCACCTACCCGTCTGATCGTCGCATGGCCGGGATGAGAAAGGGGCGCCCGACGCGCCCCTTCTGTGTGCTCGTTATTCGGCAGCCTCGGCATAGTCCTCCAGCGGCGGACAGGTGCAGACCAGGTTGCGGTCGCCGAAGACATTGTCGACGCGGTTGACCGGCGACCAGTATTTGTCGACGCGGAAAGCGCCCGGCGGATAGCAGGCCTGCTCGCGGGTATAGGGACGGTCCCATTCTCCGACCAAGTCCTCGACCGTGTGCGGGGCATTTTTCAGCGGGTTGTTCACCGGATCCATCTTGCCGTCCTCGATCGCCTGCGCTTCGGCGCGGATCGCCAGCATGGCGTCGCAGAAGCGGTCGAGTTCCGCCTTGGTTTCCGATTCCGTCGGCTCGATCATCAGCGTGCCGGCAACCGGCCAACTCATGGTCGGGGCGTGGAATCCGCAGTCGATCAGCCGCTTGGCGACGTCATCGACGGTGACGCCGGCACTATCGACCAGCGGGCGGGTGTCGATGATGCATTCATGCGCGACACGACCCTTGGCCGACTTGTAGAGTACGTCATAGGCGCCCTTCAGACGCGCGGCGATATAATTGGCATTGAGGATCGCCACCTTGGTCGCCTGCGTCAGGCCTTCGCCGCCCATCATCAGGCAGTAGCTCCAGGAGATTGGCAGGATTGATGCCGAACCGAACGGAGCAGCCGAGACGGCACCTTCGCCACCGTCTGTTTCAGGGTGTCCGGGCAGGTAGGGGGCGAGATGCGCCTTGACGCCGATCGGCCCCATGCCCGGACCACCGCCGCCATGCGGAATGCAGAACGTCTTGTGCAGGTTGAGATGGCTGACATCGCCACCGATATCGCCGGGGCGGGCAAGGCCGACCATGGCGTTCATGTTGGCGCCGTCGAGATAGACCTGGCCGCCGTGCTTGTGGACGATCTCGCAGACCTCGCGGACATTCTCTTCGAACACGCCGTGCGTCGAGGGATAGGTGATCATGCAGCAGGAGAGGTTGGCCCCATACTGCTCCGCCTTGGCGCGGAAATCGTCCATGTCGATATCGCCATTGTCCGAAACCTTGACGACGACCACCTTCATGCCGGCCATCTGGGCCGACGCCGGATTGGTGCCGTGCGCCGAGGTCGGGATCAGGCAGACATCGCGATGATCGTCGCCATTGGCAAGATGATAGGCGCGGATCGTGAGAAGCCCGGCATATTCGCCTTGCGCGCCCGAGTTCGGCTGCATCGAGACAGCGTCATAACCGGTGATCTGGCAGAGCTTCTGGCTGAGATCGGTGATCATGTGGCGATAGCCTTCGGCCTGGTTGGCCGGCACGAAGGGATGGATCTCCGAGAATTCCGGCCAGGTGATCGGCAGCATTTCCGCCGTGGCGTTCAGCTTCATCGTGCAGGAACCGAGCGGGATCATCGAGCGGTCGAGCGCCAGGTCCCGGTCCGAGAGCCGGCGGATATAGCGGGTCATTTCGCTTTCCGCGCGGTTCATGTGGAAGATCGGATGCGTCAGGTATTCGCTCGTGCGCAGCAGAGATTTCGGCAGGCGGTAGCCCGTCGAAAAATCTTCCACGCTGAAATCGCCACCAAAGGCACGCCAGACGGCTTCCAGCGTGACCGGCCGTGAGCGCTCGTCGAGGCTGATGCCGATCCTTGTCGTACCGATCCGGCGAAGGTTGACTTCTTCGGCAACAGCCGTCTTCAGGATGATGCCTTGCAACTTGCCGACATCGACGGTGATCGTGTCGAAGAACACGTCCGGCTCGACCGTGTAGCCCAGCTTTTCCAGTCCGAGGGACAGAAGCACGGCCTTCTGATGGACGCTCTGGGCGATCGCCTTGATGCCCTTGGGACCATGGAAAACGGCATACATTGAGGCCATGACGGCGAGCAGGACCTGCGCGGTGCAGATGTTCGATGTCGCCTTCTCGCGGCGGATATGCTGTTCGCGGGTCTGCAGCGACAGGCGATAGGCACGGTTGCCGCGCGCATCGACGGACACGCCGACGAGACGGCCAGGCATCGAACGCTTGTAGGCGTCCTTGACGGCCATATAGGCGGCATGTGGGCCACCATAACCGACAGGGACGCCGAAGCGCTGGGTGCAGCCGATGGCGATGTCGGCGCCCATTTCGCCTGGTGATTTCAACAATGCCAACGCCAGCGGATCGGCCGCCATCGTGGCAATCGCGCCGGTCTGGTGCAGCCGGGCGATCAGGCCGCTGAAGTCGTGGACATGACCGTAGGTGCCGGGATACTGGAAGATCGCCCCGAAGACATCGACGGGATCGAGATCGGTGAAAGGATTGCCGATAACAATCGACCAGCCCAGCGGCTCGGCGCGGGTCTGCAGCAGGGCTATGGTCTGCGGATGGCAGTTTTCATCAACGAAGAAGGCCTTTGTCTTGGACTTCGAGACGCGTTCGGCCATCGCCATCGCTTCGGCGGCGGCGGTTGCCTCGTCGAGCAGCGAGGCATTGGCGACATCGAGGCCGGTCAGGTCGCAGACCATCGTCTGGTAATTGAGCAGGGCCTCGAGCCGGCCCTGGCTGATTTCCGGTTGGTAGGGCGTATAGGCCGTGTACCAGGCCGGGTTTTCCAGGATGTTGCGCTGGATGACCGGCGGCGTGATCGTGCCGTAATAGCCCTGACCGATGAGCGAGACGAGCTTCCTGTTGCGGTTGGCGGTCTCGCGCATCTTGTCGAGCGCCTCGCGTTCCGTCATGGCCGCCCCCCATGCAAGCGGTTCCTTCTGGCGGATCGACGGCGGGACGGTGTCGTCGATCATGGCGTCGAGACTGCTGTAGCCGATGACCTTGAGCATATCGGCCATTTCGTCGGGCGAGGGACCGATATGCCGCCGGTTGGCGAAGTCGTACGGCTTGTAATCGGTAAAGGTGAAATCCTTCGGCATGCTCATCAGGCGATCAACTCCTTGTAAGCGGCCTCGTCCAAGAGCGCGTTGACGGCGGACGGGTCGGAGAGCTTCAACTTGAAAAACCAGCCTGCCCCTTGAGGATCGCTGTTGACCAGCGCCGGATCATCGACGATCGCCTGATTGCTTTCGACGATCTCGCCGTCCAGCGGACAATAGACATCGGAGGCGGCCTTGACGGATTCGACGGTCGCGGCGGTCGCGCCCTTATCGAGCGCGGTGCCGGCTTCCGGCAGTTCCACGAAGACGAGGTCGCCAAGCTGCTCGGCAGCATGCGCGGTGATGCCGACAGTCGCAACATCACCCTCGATTTTCAGCCACTCATGTTCATCGGTAAATTTCAGCATCGGGTTCAGCTCCTGATCAGCGTTTGTAGGTCGGTGTGATGAAGGGTAGGGCGGTGACGGTCATCGGCAGGTATTTGCCACGTACCTCCGCGAAAACCTGGGTGCCGTTGGCGGTATGGGCGATATCGACATAGCCCATGGCGACGGGATGATCGGCGCTGGGGCCGAAGCCGCCGGAAGTGACCGTGCCGATCGGCATCCTGCCCTCGGCGTCGGCAAACAGGGCAGCACCGGCGCGCACCGGCGCCTTGCCCTCGGGCTTCAGGCCGACGCGACGGCGGCTGGCTTTGTCGGCAAGCTGGCGCAGGATGATGTCTGCGCCGGGGAAACCGCCCTCACGGCTGCCGCCGGTTCGGCGGGCCTTTTGCATCGCCCATTCGAGGGCGGCCTCCACGGGCGTCGTTGTGGTATCGATGTCGTTTCCGTAGAGACACAGGCCGGCTTCGAGACGCAAAGAGTCGCGCGCGCCAAGACCGATCGGCATGACATCGGGATGTTCGAGGATCCGGCGGGTCACGTCTTCCGCGGAGGCGGCCGGAATGGAGATTTCAAACCCGTCCTCGCCGGTATAGCCCGAGCGCGAGATGATGCAGGGTACATCATGTAGCTCAGCTTCGACCACGTCCATGAAACGCATGGTGGCGATATCGGCCCAGAGTTCGGCCAGCACGGTGACCGCCTGCGGCCCCTGCAGTGCGATCAACGCCCGGTCTTCGAGCAGCGCCAGGTCACAGGTCTCGCCCAGATGCTTCCGCAGATGCGCGAAATCGGTGTCCTTGCAGGAGGCATTGACGACGAGGAAGAGATGATCGCCGCGATTGGCGATCATCAGGTCATCGAGAACGCCACCCGATTCGTTGGTGAAGAGCCCGTAGCGCTGACGGCCTTCGCCGAGGCCGAGCACATCGACGGGCACCAGCGTCTCGAGCGCCAGCGCCGCATCCTCGATACGACCGGACTTCGGCTTCACGATGATCTGGCCCATATGGGAAACATCGAACAACCCGGCGGCTGAACGAGTATGCAGGTGTTCCTTCATGACACCGGCTGGATATTGCACCGGCATGTCGTAGCCGGCAAACGGCACCATGCGGGCGCCAAGCGACAGATGCAGCGCGTGTAGCGGCGTCTGTTTCAAAGGGGAATGATCGTCCAAATCCGGCCTCCAGGTCTGGCGCTGCGCGCCGGCTCATTTCCACGGCGCATCTCGTGCGCCGTTTCCTCGAGCCCCCTCTGTCCCTTTGCCTGAGATTGTTATCCCTTCGGCGAGCGGAAATGCTTCTCTCCAGAGTCCTACCGGCACCTTGCTGGTCCATGGGCCTGAGAGTTTCCGGGGCGGTTGCTCCTTCGGCACCGGTCGAAACCGGATTCTCCCAACAAGATCGATCTCAGATAACGGCGATCCCGGCGTATTGGCAAGCGCAAAATGTCGCGCCCGAACAGATTTCTGTCGTGGCTGGTTTCAGACGTGAGCTTGCGACATCTGGTCCTTTGCTTTTTTAGTGACAAGCAGGTAACGCAATCCTTGATACGGAGATCACGGATGGCGAGAGCCGGGCAACAGATGGGGATGGCGGTGCGGGTGCTTTCGGCGCTGGCATTGTTGCTCCTGTCGTTTGCCCATCAGCCCGTCATTGCCCGGCAGATCGCGCCGGACATCGCGTCACAATATGTGCTGCCGGACGGATCGATCGGTGACATCTGCTTCGGCACGGAAGGCGTCGATGGCGCACGGCATGGGCCGTCCAAGGATGGCGTGGCGCCGGTCTGCGACTATTGCCGGCTGGCATCTGCCATTCTCCTGCCGTCGACACCGGATGAGGTTTATCTCGTCATTCGACGCATTTTCGAGATTGCGGCGAGACCCGATTTTACAGCTGTTCTGGTCGAGCATCCGCATGCGCTGCCGCAATCGCGTGCGCCGCCTGTCGTGGCCTGATCCCCGCCATCCCGGCGACTTCCACGTTTTTCAGACCTTTCGCCGCGAAACGCGGCATTTGGCCGGCCTTCCCGAACATGGGGAACCGGTTCGGAGATGATCCATGACACCGACCAAGACCACATTTCTCGCCCTTGCTTTCTCGCTCGCCGGTACGGCGGCAGCCTGTGCGCACGCGTCCTTCGAGCAGGACACGGTCACATCCGAGACCAATTTCAAGGCGATCCTGCAGATCCCGCATGGCTGCGACGGCAAGGCGACCAACGAGGTTCAGGTGAAACTGCCGGAAGGATTCGTTTTTGCCAAGCCGCAGCCAAAGGCCGGCTGGGAGATCGAGATCATCAAGGGCGATTATCAGAAGAGCTACGACAATCACGGCAAGACGGTTACTTCCGGCCCACTGGAAATCCGCTGGAAAAGCGGAGAACTTTCGGACGACTATTATGACACATTCGTGATCACCGGGAAGGTTTCGGGTTTCGGGAAGGAAACGCAACTCGCCTTTCCCGTCACCCAGCTTTGCGGCGCCTCCGACAAGGTGGTCTGGGATCAGGTCGCAAATGAGGGCCAGAGCCCGCACTCGCTGGAACATCCGGCGCCGACGATCACCGTGACACCAGCCGAGGCGGGCGGTCATGACCATCACGACATGGCGGCCATGGCCGGGATGTCGGGAATGGAAGATGCCCCGGTGACGGCCGGTTCGCTCGAGATTTCCGGTGGTTCGATCAAGGCCATGCTGCCGGGTGCCAAGGTTGGCGGCGGTGGTTTTACGGTCAAGAACGAGGGCAGCGAGGATGACATCCTCCTGTCCGTCGAAAGCCCGGCTGCGGGGCGCGTCGAGTTGCATGAGATGACCATGCAGAACGACGTGATGAAGATGCGCAAGCTGGAGGGCGGCATCGCCGTCCCGGCCGGGCAGACGGTCGAACTCAAGAACGGCGGGCTGCACCTGATGTTCATGGATGTGATGAAGCCGTTTGTCGAAGGCGACACTATTCCCGTGACACTCACATTCGAGAAGGCCGGCAAGGTCGAACTCATGCTGCCCGTCGGCAATGCTGCCGGCAAGATGTCTCACAACTGAACGATGTGGCATTGAATG
Source organism: Pararhizobium sp. (assembly GCF_035497515.1). Lineage (GTDB taxonomy): Bacteria > Pseudomonadota > Alphaproteobacteria > Rhizobiales > Rhizobiaceae > Pararhizobium. Next base: position 38,989 of record NZ_DATJDJ010000079.1, read on the forward strand.
CAAGGGAGCGGCGGCATCCGTGATGCTGCCGTTCAGTCGCTCAATCGCGATCTCTCGACGGGACGCGAGCCACCCAATCGGGAAAATCGAGCGCCTCGGCCCCGCCATCCTCGATACCCGCTTCTTCCTCGTCGTCGGCTGCTTCCGGCTCGTCCAATTCGAATTCCCGGTAGCGGCGAACAGCCTCGTAGGGCGTGCCCTGGGGCAGGCGTTCCCGCGAATTCATCAGCATCAGCATCAGGGACGTCGGGCTGCGCAGGGCGGCAACGGAGGCGTGGATATTGGCTGCCTCGTCCTTTGGACGGGCGGCAAGCAACGTAATCGCTTCTTCGGAAGGACCGTCGCCACTCACGCGTGCGGAAGGCTTTACGGCTTGTGCCGCATACGCCGCCGTATTGGCTGACATGGTAACGACCAGGGTCATGGCGATCTACCCTTGAAGGGCACTCCTTTGAAAATAGCGATCGCCTTGTTTTATCTCGCCGAAATTTCCCGATGGTGAAATCCGGCGCCGGTATTTAAGTCAAATCTTATCGAGGTGCGCACCGGCGCGGAACCAACAATCTGACCGATGTTGTGGCGGCAATCTGCAACCGTGGCACTTGCGGTATTCCTTAAATACGGGCAAACTTCCTGCAACCGGAGGGAGGGGCGCATGACAGACAGGAAAACACTCGAGGGCATCGTCAACAGTTTCTATGAAGCGCGCGGAGGAACGACAAGGGCGGCGTGATGTCCCTTGCCGGACCCGATATCACCTTCTGCATGATCGGCAGCGGCAGGATGGCCGCGGCTGCCCCGCGCATTTCCGGACCGGCGGACCTGGAGGTCGCCGTCGGGGCGCTGATCGACCACTGGGACATGAGCAGGATGACGACAAAACGGCTCTATGTGGATGGCGATACGGTCATTGCTCATCGGTCCGGGGTGATCCGCCACAATCCGACGGGCAAGGACCTGGAAACGGAATATATCGACGTTTTCACCGTCAAGGATGGAAAGATCGACGATATCACTGAATTCGTCGACACGCTGATGGTCGCCGAAGCCATCGGCCTCGTCACCACATAGAAACGGTATCTTGCGGCCTGCGCTCATTTCACACGGTTCCTTCACGATATGGTGACCGCGATCGTGACGACTGTGGCCGGGGAGACGTTGGAAACCGTTGCAATTCCCGTCATAAGACTAGCACGCTTCCGATTCCCGGGGACGGGCGCGGCTGACATTCCGTTTGGCTTCAAGTGGACATTGCAGCCGCTCTGTTCGTGGAGAGGCGATTGATATTCTAACGCGGATTGCCAGAACGTATGACGATTGACCACAGTTTATCCCGCCGCGGCTTTTTCGCTCTGCTTGCGGCAGGTACGCTTGCCGGATGCAGCACATCGATGCAGAAGCGCCCGACGCCGACACCGGTGCGGATCAGCCGACCGGTCGGGCCGCCGTCCGATGCCGAATTGCAGGTAATGTACGGACTGGTCGAGGATGGAGGCTTCCTGATCCCGCCGATCCCATACCAGAAGGTCGATCCGAAGTTCTACCGGCAGCGCGTCATCGACCCGACGGGCGAGGCGCCCGGCACCGTGGTCGTCGATACGCCGGCGCGGTTCCTTTACGTCGTCGAGCCCGGCGGTACGGCAATGCGCTATGGCGTCGGCCTCGGCCGCGAGGGTTTTTCCTGGCAGGGCGACGGCGTCATTCACTGGCGCCAGGCCTGGCCGCGCTGGAAGCCGCCGAACGAAATGGTGGCGCGCCAGCCGAGCCTAGCCAGATATTCGATCAAGAATGGCGGCATGGAGCCGGGCCTGAAAAACCCGCTCGGCGCCCGCGCCCTCTATATCTTCCAGAACGGCGAGGATACGCTCTACCGGCTGCACGGCAATCCGGAATGGCAGTCGATCGGCAAGGCGGTGTCGTCCGGCTGCGTGCGGCTGATGAACCAGGATGTCATCGATCTCTATCAGCGGGTGCCGGCCAAGGCGCGGATCGTGGTGCGGCAGTAAGGCTCGCGCAGGCCGGATCTGGTCTGGACGGGCGTCGGTCATTAACCGGCTGCTAACCGCGATCGTCGATTCTGTGTTGGCAGCCGGTTTATTGTTCCAATTTGAACCGTTTGACAAAACTTTGGCACGATTTCACGCGATAGACGCTTTGATGGCTTCACTCTTTCCTCTCGACCGCGCCGCGATGCGCATCCTGTCGGCCCGCCGCATTCTGGCGCGCGCAGTGGCCGTGCTTGCCGTCGGCGTGGCGCTGTCGGGCTGCATGGGGCTGGACGACCTGTCGGAAGCGCCGCCGAAGCTTTCGGGCAAGATGATCGCCGAAATGTCGAAGAAGGGCATGAAGCCGGAGAGCCCGGTGCTGGTGCGCATCTTCAAGCAGGAGAGCGAGCTCGAAATCTGGAAGGTCAACAAGTCCGGGCAATATGCGCTGCTCAAGACCTATCCGATCTGCCGCTGGTCGGGTGAACTGGGGCCGAAGACGAAGATCGGCGACCGGCATGCGCCCGAAGGGTTCTACCATGTCTCGTCGGGCATGCTGAACCCGAACTCGCAGTTCTACGTCTCCTTCAACCTCGGCTATCCCAACAAGCTGGAATCGGCGCTCGGCTATACCGGCGAAGCGCTGATGGTGCATGGCGCCTGTTCGTCGTCGGGCTGCTATGCCATGACCGACCAGGGGGTCGGCGAAATCTATGCTGTTGTCGCCAAGGCTCTTTCGAGCGGCCAGGACCGTTTCCAGGTCCAGGCTTTTCCGTTCCGCATGACGGCCGAGAACATGGCCGAGCATCGTGGCGATCCGAACATGTCGTTCTGGCGGACGCTGAAGGAAGGCCACGATGCTTTCGAACTGACGCATCGCCAGCCGAAGGTTTCGGTCTGCGGCGGCCGTTATGTCTTCAACCGCGAATTCGACGGCGGCGAGCCGACCGATCCGCTGGCGGCATGCCCGGCGATCGGCACGCAGCTCGAACCGCAGGCGATGGCGCAGGTCGAGGCGGAGGAGCGCAAGCTCGATACGGCGCTGACATCGTCGATCCAGTCCAGTTCCGCGATGACCGCCTATTCCGACGGTGGCATGCATCCGAGTTTTCGGGCATTGTTGAAGGCGCAAGGGGCAAAGCGGCTCGCCGCCAGCATTTCGGCAACCAAATACCCGATCAGCCGTCCGGACGCGGCGCTGGCTGATCCATTTTCCGGTCGGTGAGGGCATGCGCCATCATTGACAGAGCCGGACGTCAGGGGGAGGACATCATGGGCTTCAGGTTTGGTCTTGATCACTATGCACTGCTGGTGCGCGATGTCGAGCGCAGTGTCGCCTTCTACCGCGACGTGATGGGCTTTGCGCCGATCGCGCGGGAGGGGAGCCGCAGCGTGCAATGGCTGGATATCGGCGGCGGCGACGCCATTCATCTGATAGAAGGCGATTTCGGCGCGACGCATGTCACCAAGGACACGCATGTGGCGGTCTCCACCGCCGATTTCGACGCCTTCGTCGCCCATCTCACCGAACGCGGCATCCCCTTCACCGACTGGCCCGGCAATCCCGGCAAGATCGGCGTGCATCGCCTCGGCTTTCGGCAGGTCTATGTGCAGGACCCGGATCTCTACTGGATCGAGATCAACGACCAGCGTCCGCCGGCCGTCTGAGCGCGTTTCCATTCGGGCGCGACTGTGCGTTCACGCGGCAGGTTCGCCCGTGGTTTGTCAAAGAACAGGGGACGGGCGCTGAAAGCTGCCTCGTTTGAAGAGTAAAAAGTGACACCTCTCAGCGCCCCGTTCGGCGGTTTTTGCCCAGGCACTTTTTCCGCTACGGCCCGCTCATGTGCATGTCGTTGTCCAGAAACCGCTATACACTTTCTGGCGACATGCAGTGGACCCTCTGTGCATCGCACGCCCGCAGCAGCAACAGCCTGCGGAGGGGAAATTTCGCGCGAACCCCGAATTTGAGGACTTCCGTCCTTTCCCCAAACCCGGCGCCGGCCCCGCCTCGCTGCCACGGCTGGCAGTGTATCCGTGGCGGGACGAAGGGAATCATAGGGTGGATTTTAACGGCGGGGATTTTCTCGTGTGGCCAAGATCCCCTCACCAACAAAATCCAGCACTTAGCCTTTGGCTAAGATGTTGATTTTGTGTCCTCTCCCACTGGGGGAGAGGTAAAGATGCCGCGCGTTCTCAGGTCAATCTGATCCCCGGTTTTGGCAGGGAGCTGGCTCCGGTTTACCTCTCCCTTCGTGGGAGAGGAAGCAGTTCAACATCTAGCTTCAGCTAAATGTTAGAAATTGCAGGTGAGGGGATCTTTGCTACACTCGTGAGACAACCGGACCCCGCCATGCGCCATACGCCGCCGCCGATCAATCGCAGCCGGGCTCGCAATATGCGAGCCGATTCCACACTGGCCGAGAACCTGCTCTGGCAGGTGTTGCGCAATCGCCAGCTTGAAGGGTTCAAATTCAAACGGCAGGTTCCGCTCAACGGTTACATCCTCGATTTTGTATGCTTTGAAGCCAAGCTGATCATCGAGGTGGATGGATTCCAGCACGCGGAGAGTGTAGGCGATCGAGTGCGGGATGCACTGTTTCGGAACGAAGGATTTCGCATCCTGCGTTTCTGGAACGAGGACGTCGTGAAGAATCTGGACGGTGTTTGTCTGACGATATTGTCTGAGCTCAGGAATTGCGGCGAATGAGGACGCTGTACCTCTCCCCTTGTGGGAGAGGATATAAAATCAACATTTAGCCGCAGGCTAAGTGTTAGATTTTGTTGGTGAGGGGATTGTTCCTTTTCTGGAAGTCGTCCACGCGTCCCTGCCTACGCCCTCTCTGCAATTTCTAACCCTTAGCTGAAGCTAAATGTTAGAAATTGCTTTCTCCCCCACCAAGGGGGAGATAGGCAGAACCCAATTTTAGTTGACCCAACTTAACGTCGTGCGCAGCCATGTTTACACGGGTAGTTTCTTTATTCCGGCTGCAAAAAGCTGTCCCGTGTATCTCGATATCTTCATTTGCGCGAATTCCGGTTCTTCATAATATTCTCGGAAGAGCTTACCTACTATTTCAAGACACCACTCTGCATCTTCAAATTCGATTTCAGAGGGACCACCTGAGTGCGGATGAGCCGCAGCATTTCCGATATATCTTAGAACAAGAAGAGTTTGTCTTAAGGTAGCGGAGAGGGCCTTATAAGGTTTGGTTTCGACTGATGCCGCCGTGACCGCATTGAGTAGATTGCCCTTGTATCCCATCCTTGCAAGCACGACTTCGGCGCAACAACGAGATAAAAGGGCGGACGCTCGGGGGCTGACAGAAATCGTATCTACAGCCTCCTGGTAAATAGCCAGAATTTCGTCGGGGACAAAAAGAAACTCTTCGATCGGCATAGCTGCTGAAGTCGGAAACTGGACATCGTTCATTGATGCTTCCTTTCGTGACTCAACTGCTCAAAAAAATGCGGTTCGGAATTGCTCCCGAACCGCCGCAATGTTCAATTACTTACCCAATCTCAGCTGCACCCGCTCGTCGCACCGCACGTGTCGCACTTTTCACATGTCCCATTCCGCACCATCGTAAAATTCTGGCACTCGGAGCACATGTTGCCCGTGTACCCTTGAGCGATCGAGCGGATGCGGCGTTCGGCTTCGAGTTTCTTGGCGTCGGCCTTGGCGGCGGCGGCTTCGGCGGCGGCCTTGTCGGAGAACAGGGCGGTGACGTCCGGTTCGGTGCTGGCGTCGTCGGCGACTTCCTCGACCAGTTCGGCGGCGCGTTCCTCGTAGTCGCGCTTGAAGGCGACGATTTCCGAGGTCGAGACGGCAGCGACCGTTTCGAGCTTGCGGGCGGCACTGCCCGAGAAGGAGGGGCCGGAGAACGACGTCACATTGGCGCCACCGGAGGCCTTTGCCGGGGCAGCGGTTGCCGCACCCTTCGGGTCACCGGAAGTGCGGTCGATCTGGCCGCCCTGGATCAGCGTCGGCTTGTGGCCGCGGGTCCAGCCGGTGGAGAGCAGGTTGGTCTTGCCTTCCTGGATGCCCTTGCCGAGCGCCGTGTTGGAGAAGTCGGACGTATCGACATGCGCCAGGTCGTGGCGGTTGAGGTAGGAGACGGCAAGTTCGCGGAACACGTAGTCGAGGATCGACGTGGCATTCTTGATCGCGTCATTGCCCTGCACCATGCCAGCCGGCTCGAACTTGGTGAAGGTGAAGGCCTCCACATACTCTTCCAGCGGCACGCCGTATTGCAGGCCGAGCGAGATGGCGATGGCAAAATTGTTCATCATCGCACGGAAGGCCGCACCTTCCTTGTGCATGTCGATGAAGATCTCGCCAAGGCGGCCATCGCCGAATTCGCCGGTGCGCAGATAGACCTTGTGTCCGCCGACGACGGCCTTCTGGGTATACCCCTGGCGGCGGTTCGGCAGTTTTTCGCGGTCGCGCACCAGCTTTTCGACGACGCGCTCGACGATCTTTTCGGTGATGGTGACGGCCTGGGCGGCGGCGGGCGCTGCCAGGAAATCCTCCATCGCATCCTCGTCTTCATCGTCCTCGATCAGCGAGGCGTTGAGCGGCTGGGAGAGTTTTGAACCATCGCGATAAAGCGCATTGGCCTTCAGCGCCAGCTTCCAGGAGAGCATGTAGGCGGCCTTGCAATCCTCGACCGTCGCCTCGTTCGGCATGTTGATGGTCTTGGAAATGGCACCGGAAATGAACGGCTGGGCAGCCGCCATCATGCGGATATGGCTTTCGACCGACAGGTAACGCTTGCCGATCTTGCCGCAGGGGTTGGCGCAATCGAAGACGGGCAGGTGCTCGGCCTTCAGGAACGGTGCGCCTTCCAGCGTCATCGCGCCGCAGACATGCACGTTGGCGGCTTCAATGTCCTTCTTCGAGAAGCCGATATGCTCCAGCAGGTTGAAGCTCATGTCGGCGAGTTGCTCGTCGGAGACCTTGAGGGTCTCTTTCAGGAAATCGAGGCCGAGCGTCCACTGGTTGAAGACGAACTTGATGTCGAAGGCGGCCTTGGTGGCGCCGTTGATCGCTTCGATCTTGTCGTCGGTGAAGCCCTTGGCACGAAGCGAGCCGGCGTTGACGGCCGGTGCCTGGTTGATGTTGCCATGGCCAACGGCATAGGCCTCGATCTCGGCGATCTGGCTTTCCGAATAGCCGAGCGTGCGAAGGGCTTCCGGAACGGCACGGTTGATGATCTTGAAGTAGCCGCCGCCGGCGAGCTTCTTGAATTTTACGAGCGCGAAATCGGGCTCGATGCCGGTCGTGTCGCAATCCATGACCAGACCGATCGTGCCGGTCGGGGCAATGACGGAAACCTGGGCATTGCGGTAGCCGTGCTTTTCACCGAGTTCCAGCGCCTTGTCCCAGGCGGCTGTCGCATGGACGATCAGGTCCTGATCCGGGCATTCGCCATGGATCAGGGCCACCGGGTTGACCGACAGGTTTTCATAGCCTTGCGTTTCGCCATGGGCGGCGCGGCGATGGTTGCGGATGACGCGCAGCATCGATTCACGGTTCGGCTTGAAGCCCGGGAACGGACCAAGCTTGGCGGCGATTTCGGCCGAGGTCGCATAGGAGACACCGGTCATGATGGCGGTCAGCGCACCGGCGATGGCGCGGCCTTCGGTCGAATCGTAGGGGATGCCGGAGGACATCAAAAGGCCGCCGATATTGGCATAGCCGAGGCCGAGCGTGCGGTATTCATAGGAGCGCTCGGCAATTTCCCTGGACGGGAACTGCGCCATCATCACCGAAATTTCGAGAACCAGCGTCCACAGGCGCACGGCATGTTCGTAATCGGCGATGTCGATGTTCTTGGTGGCGGCATCCTTGAACTGAAGCAGGTTCAGCGAGGCAAGGTTGCAGGCCGTGTCGTCGAGGAACATGTATTCCGAGCACGGATTGGATGCACGGATGGAGCCTGCGGCCGGCGAGGTGTGCCAGTCGTTCATGGTCGTGTTGAAATGCAGGCCCGGATCAGCCGAGGCCCAGGCGGCGTGGGAAATCTGTTCCCAGAGGTCGCGGGCCTTCAGCGTTTTCATGACCTTGCCGTCCTTGCGGGCCGTGAGGTTCCAGTTGCCATCAGCCTCGACAGCGCGAAGGAAGTCGTCCTTCAGCGAGACGGAGTTGTTGGAGTTCTGGCCCGAGACGGTGAGATAGGCTTCCGAATCCCAGTCTGTGTCATAGGTCTTGAACTCGATGTCCTTGTAGCCCTGCTTGGCGAACTGGATGACGCGCTTGACGTAGTTTTCCGGAACCTGGCTCTGCTTGGCGGCCTTGATTTCGCGCTTTAGGGCAGGGTTCTGCTTGGGGTCGTAGCAGGCATCGTTGTCGGCCGTGCAGTTGACGCAGGCCTTCATGATCGCGGTCAGGTGTTTGGCGACGATCTTCGAGCCGGTGACGAGGGCCGCTACCTTCTGCTCTTCCTTGACCTTCCAGTTGATGTAGGCCTCGATATCCGGATGATCGATATCGACGACGACCATCTTGGCTGCACGCCGCGTGGTGCCGCCAGACTTGATGGCGCCGGCAGCGCGGTCACCGATTTTCAGGAAGGACATCAGGCCGGACGACTTGCCGCCGCCCGAGAGCTTCTCGCCTTCGCCGCGCAGATAGGAGAAGTTGGAGCCGGTGCCGGAACCATATTTGAACAGGCGCGCCTCGCGCACCCACAGGTCCATGATGCCGCCTTCGTTGACGAGATCGTCGCCGACGGACTGGATGAAGCAGGCGTGCGGCTGCGGATGTTCATAGGACGACTTCGACTTGACCAGCTTGCCGGTGAAGGGGTCGACGTAGAAATGGCCCTGGCCGGGGCCGTCGATGCCATAGGCCCAGTGCAGGCCGGTGTTGAACCATTGTGGGCTATTCGGGGCGACGCGCTGGGTGGCGAGCATGTAGGCGAGTTCGTCGCGGAAGGCGAGGGCGTCTTCTTCCGACTTGAAGTAGTTGCCCTTCCAGCCCCAATAGGTCCAGGTGCCGGCCAGGCGATCGAAAACCTGGCGGGCGTCCGTCTCGGAGCCGTACTGTTTTTCCTTCGGGAGATCCTTCATGGCGGCAAGGTCCGCCTCTGAGCGCCACAGCCAGGAGGGAACGGAATTTTCCTCAACCTTCTTCAGGCGTGCGGGAACGCCAGCCTTGCGGAAATACTTCTGGGCAAGGATGTCGGCGGCAACCTGGCTGAACTGCGCGGGCACGTCGATATCGGCAAGGCGGAACACGATCGAGCCATCGGGATTCTTGATCTCGCTGATGGCCTTGCGGAACTCAATCTCGGCATAGGCCGACTGGCCTGCCTTGGTGAAACGACGTTCGATCTGCATCTGTCCCTGTCCTTTGTTTGCCGCATGCCCGAACCAAGGGAGGCTCAAGGCACAATTGTTCCCGTCCGGCCGCACGGGAGGTCGCGCAGCCAGTTCCAGTTTCCGATCTCGTGGGAAACCCATCTTGGGTTACCCTGTATCTTGTGCTGATTTTCGCTGCAAACACTAAATATAGTATCAACAGCTTCTTTACGCCAGCTTTTTGTGACGTGTTTGGCGTCCGGGAAGATCACAAAAAATAACCGTCGCGACCGGCGGATCATCCACCAGGGCCGCCTGATACTCAGACGATTTTCTCTGAAATGAACCGGCCTCGTAACTTTCCGGTCCCGCCGCCGCCGCAACGTGAAATCCATTAACGGCATCGGACCCGATTCCGTCAAGGGCTGGTTTGTACCGTATTTGTGAACACCAGATGTTGTGTGTGTCACCTGTGGAAAACGGGGACATCGCGCAAATTGAGTAAAATCAGATGCTTGCTCGCGAGGCCTCAGGGCGTGCCGCAAGGGCATGTGGAAAAAGTGAAATATTGCGGGTGAAAAACAGTAGAGAATTAACCCTCGCGAGCTTCCACCATAGCCAAGCCATTCCGAATGTGGGTCGTGGATAACTGTGATTCGCGTTCGATTTCAGCGCGGTGACCGCAACGGTTGACACGGGGTGATCTGTGCCGTTGCGCGGCTAAATCGCCGATATCTTGCGGCTCAATTCGAACGATGCCTACGGACAGTAGGTTTCAAAAGCATTTTTTGGCGGAACGGGTAAAATTGACAGGCGCATACTCTATCGCCTTTGTCGTCGGCCTGGATTTTAGATTTCAATCATTTTTATGTTGCAGTATTTTCGATGTGATCGATCATGTCCTTGACATCGTTCGCCTATCACCAGGATCGACGGTGGATATATTGTGCATGGACATAGTTTGGGGGGTATTGCTGAGCCGCTATAGCGCGTCGAGATTGATGCCGACGGTGATGGCACCGATCGGCTGGCCGGTTTTCGGGTCGGTAATGGTCATGCTGGCCTGGGATTGCAGCATCTGGGTCGATTCGTCTTTTTCCGATCGGTCGATGAAGAGGACACCGGGGCCGGCCAGATAGGTCTTCTGCCATTTCAACTCGTCGCCCTGCCAGTAGTCGGAACTGATTTCGCTTTCGCCGATGCTCAGGCCCTTGGCGTCGATGACGAGGATTTCGGTGATGACCCCGCCGGACGCCGCCTGCTTTTCCTTGAGGAATTTCGACAGCGGGCTGTTCATGACCGAATCGATCAGCGGTCGGGTGTTACTGGAAAATTCAGTTTTCCAATTCGCGTCCATGGTCTCGATATCGGCGGATGCGAGGTGAGCATGACGCTCGTTCTGGTCGTTGATCCCCTCGATGATGATAGGATCGTCAATCCAGCCGCGGACATTGGCCGCGATATAGGCGATGACCGGCGCCACATGGACATCGCGTGCCAAGGCTGGACCGGCCTGAAATAGCCAGACGCTCACGAGGGTCGAGGCAAAAATCCTTGGCACCATCATCAAACCCCAATTGCGACCCGTTTCAGCGGCGCGCAATCGAACTCGCCCTCGGGTTCTTGTCGCCGCAGCGACAGCGCTGCGAAGATGGTTCAATCTATCAGGCACAGGACGTTGAAAACCAGACCATATTCGGGACGTCTCATCAACAATCCGCGACCGCTGTAACACGGAGACAGCGGCAATGTGCGATCAGCCGCGCGCGCCCTTGGCGATCGGCTCCTGATAGGTAAAGCCCATGTCCCAGGGGAAGTAGATCCAGGTGTCCTGGCTGACTTCCGTGACGAAGGTATCGACCTGCGGCCGGCCCTTCGGCTTGGCGTAGACGGCAGCGAAATGCGCCTTTGGCAGCATGGCCCGCACCACTGCAGCTGTCCGGCCGGTGTCGGTCAGGTCGTCGATGATCAGGACACCTTCGCCACCATCGATCTTCAACTCCTCGGAAATGCCCTTCAGTACGTACATTTCACCCTGCGAATCATAGTCATGATACGAGGCGACACAGACCGTTTCGATCAAGCGAATGTTCAACTCGCGACAGACGATGGCAGCTGGAACAAGACCGCCGCGGGTGATGCAGACGATCGCCTTCCAGGTGCCGCCATTATCGGCAAGCCGCCATGCCAACGCACGTGCGTCGCGGTGGAACTGGTCCCAGGATACGGGAAATGCTTTTTCGGGAAGTGACATATGCAAAGCTCCGGTTGAACGCGGCGTCCGACGGTTCGGGACGTGGTGCGGACGACGGGGGTCGAACCCGTACGGATCTCTCCGAGGGATTTTAAGTCCCTTGCGTCTACCAGTTTCGCCACGTCCGCGTTCTTTTCCTTTCAGACACTCGCGCGTTCACGTCAAGTGCCCGTTTTGGAAAACAGAAAGCTGTCCGGCGATTTACCGATCGTTGGTCAAGATCGCGGTTTTGCAAAAACCCCTCAAACGACAGGGTTATGCGTCGAGGACGACGGCCTTATATTTTGAGCATGAAACAGGAAGGCCGGGTGCAGTGCTGCAAGAAGTCCCATTGACGTGGAAGGCGATCCGAAACCGTTCCTACATCGGCATGCTGGGTCAGAACCAACTCGCTTATGTTCTGCAGCATGATGGCCAGCGGAGCTGGAAATGGATGGTCTCCGGCTGCAACGGCACGGTCCGCTACGACTTCCAGTCCGCCGATACGCTGGACGAAGCCAAGGCAGCCGTGCAGGCAAGCGTTGACGAATGGTTTCGCCAGGCTGGGCTGCTGGAATCCGTTTCCTGAAATCCAGACTGTTCAAGAAGACGACACGCGGCGGTTAACCCTACGCATGAAGGTTAACAAAGGGTTTCGATTGATCTTGCCGGTGAAGCCGGCCTAAATCGACGGGCCGAGGGAGGGAAACTCGGCATTTTTCATCACCAAACAAATTTGCCCCTCTTCGGCGCCGGAGAGGGGCACTGCATTTTTAAGCAGTTATCGTTGGAATGCAAAAAGGGTTGCCGTCGCGGTCGCTTCAATGGTCATCGACGACCGCCTCGGGGCGGTCGCCGCCATCGGCGTGTTCGAAATGCCAGTGGCCGTTCTGATCCTGAAAGCTGATTTCCTCGTCGTCGCCGCCGACCTGCTGTTCGGCTGCCGCCCCCTTTGCCGCAGCCAGCGCCATCTCCCGAGTTGGAAATGTCTCGGAAAACACATCGGCGAGCTTATAGGCCCATCCGCCATCATGCTGAACGATTGCATACACCACTTTGGTCATTTCCTGCTCCCTGAAAGCGCGCCGCATTCAAATGCCGTCATGGCTTGCGGTGACCGGACAGGAACGGCCGATATGTGACAATCGTTCCAGATGCCGGAATGCGTGTCGCTGATTTTCATTGTCTCTCGTCCGGGCAAAGCACCCTAACACGAAACGCGCGGATTTGTGAATTCAGCGCCAGGTCGCAGCGTAGCGCGGTCACAGGTGCAGGCAGCAGAAAGGGCGACCTTGCGGTCGCCCTCGGTCTTTTCGCGGTATCTACCGCTCGCCTTACGCGGAGAGCTTGGCAGCGATCTTGGCGACATGGGCGCCCTGGTAGCGGGCAGCTTCGAGTTCGACCTCGGACGGCTGGCGGGCGCCGTCGCCACCGGTGATCGTCGAAGCGCCATAAGGCGAGCCGCCCTTGATTTCCTCGAGGCCCATCTGGCCCTGGAAGGCGTAGGGCAAGCCGACAACGACCATGCCGTGATGCATCAGGGTCGGGATGAAGCCGAGGATGGTGGTCTCCTGGCCGCCGTGCTGGGTGGCGGACGAGGTGAAGACCGAGCCGACCTTGCCGACCAGTGCGCCGTTCATCCACAGACCGCCGGTCTGGTCGACGAAGTTGCGCATCTGCGAGGCAACGGTGCCGTAACGGGTGCCGGCGCCAAAGATGATCGCGTCGTATTCGGCCAGTTCGTTCGGATTGGCGATCTCGGCCTTCTGATCGACCTTGAAATGCGATGCCTTGGCGACATCGTCCGGAACGAGTTCCGGCACGCGCTTGACAGTCACGTCAGCGCCTGCTGACTTGGCACCTTCGGCCACGGCATAGGCCATCGTTTCGATATGTCCGTAAGCGGAATAATAAAGCACCAGTACCTTAGCCATCGTCTTCTCCTTGATCCGGCAATGTCGCTTGATTGCCTCTGCAGAGCGTTTTACCAGTTCTGGAGGGCGCTGTCCGAACGCAAGCGGATAACAGACTGTTCGAGAATAATAGACAGCAGGATTTTTGACTGAACGATCCCAGTCGCGGACCAAGGACTTTGCAATGACCAGTGAAAAAATCGTCACCGCCGCCATGCTCGCCATCGGCGACGAACTGCTTTCGGGACGCACCAAGGACAAGAATATCGGCCATCTCGCGGAGATGCTGACGATCGCCGGCATCGACCTCAAGGAGGTTCGTATCGTCGCCGACGACGAGCCGGCGATCGTCGCGGCGCTCAATGCGCTCAGGGGCGCTTATGACTATGTCTTTACCTCCGGCGGGATCGGACCGACCCATGACGACATCACCGCCGACGCGGTTTCCCGCGCTTTCGGTGTGGAATGCATTCACGACCCCGATGCGATGCAACTGCTTGCCGCCATGTATGAGCGGCGCGGCATGGAATTCACCGAGGCGCGCCGGCGCATGGCGCGCATGCCGAACGGTGCGCGGCATATTCCGAACGCAGTTTCGACGGCGCCGGGCTTCAGCATCGGCAATGTCCATGTGATGGCCGGCGTGCCGCAGGTCTTCCAGGCCATGCTCGACGTGCTGTTGCCGCAACTGGAAACCGGTACGACGGTCAAATCGCGCACTGTCCGCTCGCCCTTCGGCGAGGGCGATATCGGTGGACCACTCGGTGAGGTGCAGAAGGCGCATCCGCTGACCAGCATCGGCTCCTATCCGAAATTCGACGGCAAGTCGTTTTCGACCGACCTCGTCATTCGTGCCCGCGACGAGGATCTGCTCGATGCGGCGGAAGCGGATGTGAAAGCGATGATCGAGGCGATCGCGGCAGCGAAGGCCGCAGCGCAAGCTTAAGGCTGGGCGGCTGGCCCGGAGATCGTGAACTTCTGATCGACACTGGTCGATTTACCGTTGTTCAGATCGTTGAAGTGGAACCGCAGGATATAATCGCCGGCCGCGCCGCCGCTGACATCGGTCGTCAGCGTGGCGTAGATCTCCTGATTGGGGATCAGGCTGGCGAAAGTATATTCGCCGATCGCCTTCTGGCTTGCCAACTGTTCGCCGGTGATGCTGAGAATGTCCATATCGACGGAGAAGTGCGACTGCTTCTTGGCCCCGGTGTGGGCGGGTTTCCAGCTCAGCCCGATCGGCTCGATATAGGAGATGAGCTTTTCCCCCGGCTTGAAGGAAGAGCCTTCACGCAAATCGTAACGCGCATAGCCTTCAGGGCTTGCCTTGACGAAGACCGCCTTGGCGATCGCGAAGGGCAGTCTGGCGGAAAATTCGCTGGTGGCGGAGCGCAGGAGATTGTGGGCGCCAACCGTGTCGCCGGCTGCTGCCATCGCCTCGGCCTTGGCAGCCGCTTGCGCCAGCGGTCCGGCCTCCACGGGTGTCCCGAAAAGCATCATGAGCACCGACGCGCACGCGGCACAGGCCGAAGCGCTCGATTTCTTGACGGTACGCATTCTTTCCTCCCGGGCCCGAACCTTGGTGGCGGATTTTCGGGATTTGCCTGACGGTGTCAAGCGGACTGCAATACTCTTGAAGAATATCGATGGTCTCGGCAAAAGCGTTGTGGCATAGGCAGGGCAACGGAACCCGAACGAAAGACCGTATTCCATGAAGCCGGACGTTGATCACGCTGTCGAGGTTCTGCGGGCGCTGTTTCCGGCAACGCCGCTGCAGCTTAACGAGCATCTGAGCGCGCGCTATGGCGCGACGATTTACCTGAAGCGCGAGGATCTCTCGCCGGTGCGCTCCTACAAGATTCGCGGTGCGTTCAACTTCTTCCGCAAGGTGATCGCGGCAGGCGGAACGGGAAAAACGTTCGTCTGCGCCTCGGCCGGCAATCACGCACAGGGTTTTGCCTTCGTCTGCCGGCATTTCGGCGTGCCGGGCGTGGTGTTCATGCCGGTGACGACGCCGCAGCAGAAGATCGACAAGACGCGGATGTTCGGCGGCGAATTCATCAGCATCAAGCTGGTCGGAGACTTTTTCGACCAGTGCTATCAAGCCGCGCGCGAGCATGTCGATCGCATCGACGGTGTCATGGTGCCGCCGTTCGACCATGCGGATATCATCGAGGGGCAGGCGACGGTCGCGGCCGAGATCATGGAGCAGCTACCGGAAGGCACCATTCCCGACCTCGTCATCATGCCCGTCGGCGGGGGCGGGCTTTCGGCCGGAATGACAGGCTATCTCCGGGACGTAATGCCGCCCGAAGCCTTCATCTTCTGCGAACCCGAAGGGGCTCCAAGCCTGCGGCGCAGCCTGGAAACCGGTTCGGTCGTAACGCTCGACCAGGTCGATAATTTTGTCGACGGGGCGGCGGTCGGGCGGATCGGCGACCTGAATTTCGCGGCGCTCCGTGGTTTCTCGATCGATCAGGTGCTGCTTCTGGCCGAGAACGCCATCTGCGTGACGATCACCGATATGCTGAATGTCGAGGGCGTCGTGCTCGAGCCGGCAGGGGCGCTGTCGATCACCGCGCTGGAAACGCTTGGCTGCGAACGGATCGAGGGCAAGACCGTCGTTGCCGTTGTTTCGGGGGGCAATTTCGATTTCGAGCGCCTGCCGGATGTGAAGGAGCGGGCCATGCGGCATGCGGGCCTGAAGAAATACTTCATCCTGCGCATGGCGCAGCGGCCGGGTGCACTCAAGGACTTCCTCGGCATGCTGGGTGAGGAAGACGACATTGCCCGCTTCGAATATCTGAAGAAGTCAGCCCGCAATTTCGGCTCGATCCTGATCGGTATCGAAACCAAGAAGCCTGAGAATTTTGCCCGCTTGAAAACCGCTTTCGATACTGCCGGCCTGCGCTATCAGGACATCACCGACAACGAGATACTCGCCAATCTCGTCATTTGACATGATGTGGTTTTATCAAATTATTTCTGCTCGTTGATCGACTTTCCTGAACCAGTTCAGGATGACCGCGACGAGGAGTTCTGTCGTTTGCGGCGACAGGGCGTCGCCGGCAATGACATGGCCATGGGGATCGCCGATATCGCCGGGATCAAGCAGGGTCGCCGGGCCGCCCCAGCGTTCCGTAACGACCCGCGTGCGGTTCGGATCGATCACCTGATCGCGCGGCGAATGCAGGAAGAGTGCCGGCGTGGTGATCTTTTCGAACGGCAAGGCACTGACGATCCTGACGAGGCGCGCCATCGGCAACAGCGCACCAACCGGATAGTTCGTGGTCCAGTAGGCCGCGTGCAAATCGTTTCGCGGTATGAACGAACGACGCGGACCGAGGATGAGGCGGGCGCTCATCGCGGCAAGCGGTGCGGTGAGCAGGAACGCGCCGCGTCCCTTGATGCGGTAATTCGGTGCGAGAAAGACGACACCGGCGACATGTCCGGAAAGGGCCGGTTGAGCGAGCGCCCATGTGGCGAGCGACGCGCCGGTCGACGTGGCGATGATCAAGGTCCGTTCTCCGAGCCGGGCACCGATCGCCAGCGCTTCCACCATGTCGTTCTGCCAATCCTCGACGGTCGCCTGTGCCATGGCGTCGGCGTTGCGGGCATGTCCGGCGAGACGGGTATAGAAGAGATTGGCGCCGAGCGTCCCGGCGATCTGGTCGGGCAGGGGCCGGACCTCGCCTTTCGAGGCGGAAAAGCCGTGGATATAGATGATGGCAAGCGGCGTCCGGTTTTTCGCGGCCGGGTCCGCCCAGACGATTTCCTTGGCGAGGCCGGGACGGATATCGGAAAAGGCCGCTTCGCGGCTTGCGAGCCAGTCGTCGATATCCCGGGTCGAGGCGATCGCTTCAAAATCTGCTGTCATGATCGCTTCAAGGCTGCTGCATTCCGTTTCCGGGGTTCAAGATACACGAGACATCTTGCCAAAACTTAATCTTTGACAGGCAGGCATGCCGTGGTAAGTCTTCCGCATGGCTTCGTTTTTGTCAAAATTGTTCGGTTTTTCAGGTGGCTCCAAAGAGGACGCGAATGCGTCCGGCGGCGGCAAGACGGAATCCTATGCGGATTGCCTGATCCGCGCCACGCCGCAGCGAGAGGGCGCCCAGTTCCGGCTCGCCGGTTCGGTGGAAAAGGAAGCGGATGGTGTGACGCGCGTGCGCACCTTCATCCGCGCCGATCTCTTCAGCTCCGAACAGGACGTGATCGATGCGACGTTGCGCAAGGGGCGCCAGATCATCGATCAGCATGGTCCGTCGCTCTTTTCCGATGAGGCTGTTTCCAGGCAGGTGTAACGTTACGTCCGGCTTTTCCGCTTAAAATCGATTATCCCGCATCGCTAACATTCGCCATGGATACTCCCACGAATTGAGGGTAGTTGGGTTCAAAGCGCATTGAGCCTCCATGGCTGTAGATCGTAAACTTTTCCTTGAATTTCCAGGTTGTAGAAGCCGGGAAACCATCCGGATGAACGACCGCCGATGACCAATGTCGTCCTTTTTCTTTGCGAAGGTCTTGTCTATGTCGTGATCATGGTGACGCTGCTGCACCTGCGCCATCGGCTGGGCATCGGCGTATTCATCGCAGCGCTTGGCGTCATGCATTTCATCGAAACCTATCTGGCTGCTGTCTTCTACGTGCAGCTTCCGTTCGGTGTCATCTCGCCCGGATCGGCGGTGCTGTTTTCCGGCAAGCTGATGATGATCCTGCTTCTCTATGTGAAGGAGGATGCGGCGACGGTGCGTCAGCCGATCTACGGTCTGCTGGTGGGCAATTTTCTGACGCTCGGGCTTGGCTTCATCCTTCGGATGCACCAGACCGTCATGATCGCGCCCGAGCGATCTGCCGATTTCGCCTTTATCGATGAAATGGGCTGGCTGATGCTCTGGGGCACGCTGCTGCTCTATCTGGATTCACTCATCATTATTCTGCTCTACGAGCGGATCGGCCGCTGGATGCGCAAATCCCTTATGCTGCGTTTCCTGGTGTGTGGCGTCGTGGTGCTGACCTTCGATCAGGCCGGGTTCTTCCTCGCACTCCATGCCGTGAACGGGGTGCCGATGGATGTTTTCTGGGGCGGCTGGATCGCCAAGATGGGAGCGGCGGTTTTCTATTCCACCGTCCTCGGAGCCTATCTGCATTGCTGCAACCATTCGATTCTGTCCGGTTCCCGGCAGCCGATCGGCGACATCTTCAACACCCTGACGTTTCGCGAGCGCTACGAGGATCTGCTGTCGAAATCGGGACGGGACATGCTGACCGGCGTGCTCGACCGCAGCCGTTTCGAATTCGAGGCGCCGCGAGTGATCCGCGATGCTGCGGCGTCCGGAAGCCCGGCCAGCCTGATGATGATCGATGCGGATCATTTCAAGAGCATCAATGAACGGTTCGGGCATATCGAGGGTGACCATGTGTTGAAATCGATTGCCACGGCGATCCAGTCGGCGCTTCGGCAAGACGATCGGCTGTTTCGCTATGGCGGCGAGGAATTCGTTGTTCTATGCGAGGGGCTCGATCACGCAAACGCCGTGGCGCGCGCCGAGGATCTGCGCCTGCGCGTGATGAGCGAGGTGATGACCGCCGACCATTCGACGGTGACCGTCAGCATCGGTATCGCATCGACGCCGGTGGACGGCGCAACGGCGATGGATCTGCTCTCCAAGGCGGACGCACGGCTCTATGACGCCAAGCGCAAGGGGCGAAACTGCGTGGTCGGCAATCTCTAGGGAGCGGTTTTTCAGACGCCGACATTCGGCCGGTCGATCACCTCCCGCAGCGAAAAGCTGGAATTGATCTTCACCACATGCGGCAAGGCCGACAGCCAGTCGCGATGAATACGCTCGTAGTCCTCGAGATCCTTGGCGGCGACGCGCAGGATATAATCGTACTCACCTGACATCAGGTAGCAGACCAGCACGTTGGGGCAGAGTTTGACCGCCGCCTCGAAATCCGTCAGCGTCTTCGCGAATTGGCCAGACAGCGAGATATGGACGATCACCATGATCCGGTAATCGAGCGCCTTGTGCGACAGGCGGGCGTGATAGCCGCTGATCACGCCCGATTTTTCAAGGATGTCGACGCGGCGGGAACAGGCTGACGCGGACAAGCCCACACGCTCGGCGAGTTCGGCATTGGCGATCCGACCATTTTGCTGAAGGATCCGCAGGATCGCAGCATCAATTGCATCCATCATCGACATTCGAATATCCTACGAATTTTCTGAATATTTGCGCAATAACTCACGGAAGATTATCGCGAGCCTCATCGTCTTTGCAAGGACATACGGCGCTGTTTCTGATCCCTTATGGTGTCCAACAGCAATGGCGAAAGCCACAAAGGAGAGGAACGCGAGGATGCGTGTCGGTTGCCCGAAGGAAATCAAAAACCATGAATATCGTGTCGGGCTCACCCCCGGATCGGTCCGGGAATATGTGGCCCATGGCCATGAGGTGATCATCGAAACCAAGGCTGGTTCCGGAATTGGCGCTGAGGATGACGCCTACCGTGCCGCTGGCGCCAAGATCGTTGCATCCGCCAAGGATGTGTTTGACAAATCCGACATGATCGTCAAGGTCAAGGAGCCGCAGCCTGCCGAATGGGCGCAGCTTCGCGACGGTCAG
>NZ_DATJDJ010000080.1:0-6411 GCF_035497515.1 Pararhizobium sp.
CCAGCCGTGGCTGGCGCGCCTGGATTGCATCGCTTCAGGTCATGACCCCGCGCGACAAGCTCGTTGCGATCTTCGTCAGGCTGCTCTGGGCGATCTGCTACGTTCTGGCCTTCGCCTTGGGAAGCATCGGCTTCTTCCTTGTCTTCGAATGGTCGCCACTGGTCCGCGAAACCGTCGTCGTCTACCTGTTCGCCGTGGTCATCTTCCGGCTTGCGCGCGTGACTTTCGACTTCCTGCTTGCGCCCTCCGGATCGGTCGGCCCGGGAAACGCCGCGCGCTTCCGGGTCGTTCCGGTCAGCGATGAGGCGGCGGCGCATTGGGCGAGGCGGCTCGGATACATCGTCGGCTGGTACGCCTTCGGCGCCGTCACGGTCCACCTTCTGACCACGCTGGGCTTTTCTGACAATTGCCGCCAGGTTGCGGCCTACGCACTTGGGTTCATTCTTCTCATCCTCGGCCTCGAAGCCGTGTGGAACAGGCCGGCGTCTTACGCGGTGGAGCCGACGGGACGCTTCACGCGCATCGGCATTCGCACGCGCACCTGGCTCTGGACGGTATATTCCATTTCGCTGTGGCTCCTCTGGGTGGCTGGAATGATGAAGCCGTTCTGGATCGCCGTCGTTGCAGCCGCACTGCCAGGTGCAATCGCCCTGACGCGGGCCTCCATCGACAACCTGCTCCAGACCAACATAATTGTCAGCGAGGCCGCAGAGGACGACGCGCCTGTCGATATTGTCGATGACAGTGACGTCCCCGTGACTGAAACCGGCAGCGGTTCCGAAGTCGTCGCCATCGTTCAGACCCGACCGAGTGTCGCGTCCGTCATGATCGAGCGGGGTATCCGGGCAGCACTCATCGTCGGAGCCATCGTTCTGGTGGCCAATGTGCTCGACATAAATCTGAGAGGCATTACCAGTCAGGATTCGGTGCCGCTTCGGTTGATGCGCGGGGCATTGAGCGCAGGCATCATCCTCTTGGTGATCGACCTGATCTGGAATGTCGTCAAGGTACTCATCGACAGCAAGCTGGTCGAGACGGAACTGGCCCACGAGGCCGGAAGCGACCGCGAACGCCGGCGCGCGCGCATCCGCACCCTGCTGCCCATCCTGAAAAACGTGCTGATGATCCTGTTCGTCGCGGTCGCCATCATGATGGCCCTGTCGGCGATGGGCATCGAGATCGCACCGTTGATTGCCGGGGCAGGGGTTGTCGGGGTCGCGATCGGCTTCGGTGCCCAGACGGTGGTGAAGGACATTATCAGCGGCATGTTCTACCTTCTCGACGATGCCTTCCGGGTCGGCGAGTACGTATCGAGCGGCAGCTACAAGGGAACGGTCGAATCGTTCAGCCTGCGATCCGTGAAGCTGCGCCATCATCGCGGAGCGGTCTACATCGTGCCGTTCAGTGAGCTCGGCGCCGTCCAGAACCTCAGCCGGGACTGGGTCGTCGAGAAGCTGACAATTACCGTCGGCTACGACACAGACGTGGACAAGGCGCGCAAGATCATCAAGAAAATCGGACAGGAACTGCTGGTCGATCCGGAACTCGCGCCGATAACCATCCAGCCGCTGAAGATGCAGGGCATCGACAGCATGGGGGATTCAGGCCTGATTCTACGCATGAAGTTCACCACCATCCCCGGCGAGCAATTCACCCTCAAGCGGCGCGCGCTGATGATGATCAACAGGGCGTTCCACGACGCCGGCATCAAGCCCGCCTTCCCGACGGTGCAGGTCGCGGGAGGCGAGCGAAACGCCGACGTTGCCGCCGCCGCCCAGCAGGCGCTGGCGAAACACAACGAGGCGATCGCCGCAGCGAACCTATGAGCACGAAATGGCAGGAGCGATACTGACCGGATCGAGGCCGCAGCAATTTAGCTGCCCTCGACTGCGGCGGATGGTGATGACGTTGACGACCTTTGCCGGCCATCGATGATCTCCGGTTTCAAGCCCTCTGAGCATCGGATCGCCAATGACGCCAAAACGGGACCCGGCATGATTGGATGCCCTCTTCGTGCCTGGCTTTGGGCCTCAATCAACAAGCGAGGTTGAGCGGTGATAATTTTCGCTCTTGCCCGAAATGGCCATAGGCAAACTATCCGCAGCAGCTTGGCGTCGTCGGCGCACAACAAGCCGCCGTATGAGCTTGCTCTGCCAGCCATCGATCACGTGGCTTGCAACTCGCGGCACGCGCGAGCAGTTCGACATGGATCGTGCCGTCCCTGATCGAAGGTGACGACGCGCAATAAAGCTGCATTGGCCGGACGCCGTCGCTGACCTCGAAGGTGAGCTTGGCGGATCCATCGAGCCGAACGTGCTCGGTCACTTTCTTGATGATGGCTGCAAACTTGCTCGCTGGCATGTGCGTGCGGCCTCCTTCCTCGACGTCCCAGAGTTGCACGAAAATCTCCGGCCAGGCTTCCGGGTTCGCGCCGCAGTCCAGCGCCGAGAACTGCCCGGCCTTGACTTCGGTCACATGGTAACCCGGTTTCACCGATCGCCCATCGTAGTGGAACACAAGGGGCAGGTGGGGAGATGCCGCCAGAGCCTCTAGCAGCAGACCAAGGCTAATATCTGAAGACATGGACTTGTCGATCGCATTCATTTGAGGTAATCCTTGTTTCAACATTTCAAGGATTATTGAATAATGGACCAACGTCAAGCCCTCGTGTCATTCGGAGCGCTCTCCCAGGAAACCCGTCTTCAGATCGTCCGCATGCTCGTTGTGGCCGGAACCGATGGCATGGCGGCAGGCTCGATTGCGGAAAAGCTCGGCGTATCACCATCCAACATATCTTTTCATCTGAAGGAACTGGACCGCGCCGGCCTCATAGCTCAGCAACGGGAATCGCGCTCGATCATCTACACCGCCAATTACGATGCGCTCGGCGGCCTTGTACGCTTTCTGATGGAAGACTGCTGCTCCGGCCATCCCGAGATTTGCGCGCCGGCAGTAGAGGTTGCCGCCTGCTGCACACTGGAAGGTTCAACTCCGCGGAGATTGGCTTAGCATGAACCTCGATCTTGCCGCTTGTTTGTTGACGGAAACCGCCGCTCCGTTCTTTGCGAAGCTCGGTTTCTACCCGATCGCCCACGATGAAGCGCCGGTGGCCATTCTGGCGACGCGGCAGGCGGCAAGCCTGTGTCCTGCCTCCGCCATCTTGATGGCGCGGAGGCTGCCGGAATGAGTGCCGAATTTCCGCTACCCCGACGGCTGGTCGCTGAAGCATTGGGCACACTTTTACTGGTCGCGACCGTGGTCGGATCAGGCATTATGGCCGAAAGGCTGACGAGTGATACGGCACTGGCGTTGCTGGGCAATACGTTGGCAACCGGGGCAATCCTGGTCGTTTTGATCACCATTCTGGGCCCGATTTCTGGTGCTCATTTCAATCCGGTCGTTTCACTGGTCTTCGCGCTTCGCCGCAAGCTATCGGCCTCCAGCTTTCCGGCCTATATCGCCGCACAGGTCGTCGGCGGCATCTGCGGCACGATGCTCGCACATGCCATGTTCGAACTGCCGCTGCTGCAGGTTTCGGAAACACCGCGCACCGGCGGTCCGCAATGGTTCGCGGAAGTCACTGCGACTTTCGGCCTGGTCTTCGTCATCCTCGCGGCGTTGCGGTTCCGCGCAGATGCCGTGGCAGGGTTGGTCGGCCTCTATATCACCGCGGCTTATTGGTTCACCGCTTCCACGTCGTTTGCAAATCCCGCCGTCGCCATCGCCCGATCGTTGACCCGCACTTTTTCAGGCATCCGCCCGATCGATGTGCCGGGTTTTGTCGTCGCCGAAGTCGTAGGTGCATTGCTGGCGATGATGCTGGCGGGGTGGTTGCTGATGGACGCCCGCAATACTCACATCCTCACCGAGAAGGAAACCGCCCCATGACTATGGACGTCACGATCTATCACAACCCCGCATGCGGGACCTCCCGCAACACGCTGGAACTGATCCGCAACGCCGGGATCGAGCCGGTTGTCATCGAGTATCTCAAGACGCCGCCTTCGCGCGCCGAACTGGTCAAGTTGATCGCCGACGCTGGTTTGACCGTCCGTCAGGCGATCCGGGAGAAAGGGACGCCTTTCGCCGAACTCGGGCTGGACGATCCGGCCCTCACCGACGACCAACTCATCGACGCGATGTTGAAGGACCCGATCCTCATCAACCGTCCGCTCGTCGTCTCTCCGATGGGGACGCGGCTCAGCAGGCCGTCGGAACTTGTCCTCGATATCCTCCCCGACACGCACAAGGGGCCGTTCGCGAAAGAAGACGGCGAGCAGGTCATCGATGCGGAGGGAAAGCGCCTTGCCTGATATGCCCGCTGCCGTTGCCGTACATCTTCGCATGCCCGATCTCGAAGCGCTCCGTCCGCCGATCTCGATGCACAGGCC
Source organism: Pararhizobium sp. (assembly GCF_035497515.1). GTDB lineage: Bacteria > Pseudomonadota > Alphaproteobacteria > Rhizobiales > Rhizobiaceae > Pararhizobium. The sequence continues at coordinate 4,392 of NZ_DATJDJ010000080.1, forward strand.
GCGCATACTGATCCTGTACGGATCGCTCAGGGAGGTTTCCTACAGCCGCCTTCTCGCGCACGAATCCCGTCGCCTTCTCGAACATTTCGGATGCGAGGTCCGTGTCTTCGATCCGCGAGGATTGCCATTGCCCGACGGGTCACCCGTCGACCATCCCAAGGTGCAGGAGCTACGAGAGCTGTCCGCCTGGTCGGAAGGCCAGGTCTGGATAAGTCCTGAGCGCCACGGCGCGATGACCGGGATCATGAAGTCCCAGATCGACTGGATTCCGCTCTCGATCGGATCGGTGCGGCCGACGCAGGGGAAGACCTTGGCGGTCATGGAAGTATCCGGCGGCAGCCAGTCGTTCAACGCCGTGAACCAACTCCGGATACTCGGCCGGTGGATGCGGATGATCACGATTCCGAACCAGTCGTCAGTCGCCAGGGCCTATGAGCAGTTCGATGGCGACGGGCGGATGAAGCCGTCTTCGTACTACGACCGCGTGGTGGACGTCTGCGAGGAACTGGTGAAATTCACCCTGCTCACCCGGGGCGCCTCGGTTTACCTGACCGACCGCTACAGTGAGCGCAAGGAGCGCGCACCCGAACTCGAGAAGCGGACGGCTCTGAAATCCATATGAGCGACGACCGGTTGCCAATCGGAGCTATCCTTGGTCTCGGTGTTACGCAGATCATTGGATACGGCACCCTCTACTACTCGTTCTCGATCCTTGCGCCGGACATGGCGCGGGATTTCGGCCTGTCGGTCGAGTGGATGTTCGGCGCGCTGTCAGTGGCGCTCTTGATCGGCGGTCTTGTTTCGCCGTCGCTCGGCAGATGGATCGACCGGTTCGGTGCGGGGCGCGTCATGACGGGCGGATCGCTGGTGTCGGCACTGGCACTGGTCGCCTGCGCCCTGTCGCCTAATCGCCCGACATTCGTGGCGGCTCTGATCGTCGTCGAGGTGGCGGCGAACTTCGTCCAGTACGGCGCTGCCTTCGCGCTCCTCGTCCAGATCGCGCCGAACGTCGCCCAGAAAAGCATAACGTACCTCACCCTGATCGCCGGCTTCGCCTCGACGATCTTCTGGCCAGCCACCTCCGCGCTCCATGCCCTTATGTCGTGGCAGCAGGTCTATCTCGTGTTCGCCGGGCTGAACGCGCTCGTCTGCCTGCCGATCCATGTCCGGTTCGCCTTTTCGGGCGGAAAGGTGCGGCGGCGAGAAGGAACTGGGGAAACCAGCGGAGCCGCCGGATCCCTCCCGCCGCAGCGGCGGCGATCCGGATTCGTCTTCATGGTGGTCGGCTTCTCGTTGCAAGCCCTCGTGGGATCGGCCGTTCTCGTCCACATGGTGCCGCTATTATCCAGTCTGGGTCTCGGGGCCGCAGCAGCGTTGGTCGGCACACTCTTCGGCCCCGCGCAGGTCGGCAGCCGCCTGATCAACATGCTCCTCGGACGTGACATCCGACCGCTGACGCTGGCCGCGATCTCGGCGTCCCTGATGGCTCTTGCCGTTGCCCTCTTGACGGTCACTGCGCCATCCATGCTCGGAGCGATGGCGTTCGCCGTTCTTTTCGGATGTGGTAACGGCCTCTTCAGCATCGTAACGGGGACACTGCCGCTATCGCTGTTCGGAAGCGAAGGATACGGGCGTCTTCAGGGCAAGGTGATGGCGGCAAGGCTGATCGTGTCCGCGACAGCGCCTTTTGCGTTCGCGGTTGCCATGGTTGGCATTGGCGTAAGTTACTCGCTCATGCTCATCGCCTTTATTGGCATAGTCGGCGTCGTGGCATTTTTCGCAATAGACGAGGGCAAAGCGGGAGAGTGAGGAACATGACACGTCTGGAATGCTTTGGGGAATTCGAGTTGTCCTGCCCGCTTTGGGCATGAAGCACGGCACACAGAGCGGGATCCCCAGCCAGCAATTATGCGATCGAAAGCAGTATGGGAGAATCATGCTGCAACGGAAAGAGTCTAAAATCGACGATTAAGCCATCGTAATCTACGTCTTTTAACGGTGATGCGCTTTTGCTGAACGG
>NZ_DATJDJ010000081.1:0-11359 GCF_035497515.1 Pararhizobium sp.
GACGCTTGAGCCATCCGGGGCTTAGCGACACCCCGCTTTTCAAACTTAACAAGTTATGGGATGGTTTGCCGCCATCCTATTGAAAGAGCAGCATGTCCGTCGGTTCATCCTCTTCCCTGCCGCCCAGTCTCTATGCCGAAACGGCCCATGCCCTGCCGGTCACGCCACCGCTTGACGGTGACCGGGCCGTGTCCGTCGCCATCATCGGCGGGGGCTTTGCCGGATTGTCGGCCGCCCTGCATCTGGCGCAGGCCGGTGTCGATACCTGCCTGCTCGAAGCGCATGAACCAGGTTGGGGCGCATCGGGACGCAATGGCGGCCAGGTCAATCCCGGCCTGAAATTCAATCCGGATGAACTGCTCACCCGGTTCGGCGAAGACCTTGGACGCCGGATGATCGCCATGGCGTGGGGTGCGCCGGACTTCACCTTCGACCTCATCCGCCGTCTCGACATCGATTGCGACGCCCGCCAGAACGGCACGCTGCGTGCAGCAACGAGCGCGGTCACCGCCGAGGCTGTCCGCACCTCCGCTGCGCAATGCGCCGCCCACGGCATGCCGACCCGGCTCCTCGATAGAGACGCTGTCTTCGCGGCGACGGGCACGGGTCGCTATCCCGCGGCGCTGCTTGATCCGCGCGGCGGCGATCTGCATCCGCTGAACTATGCGCGCGGCCTTGCCAAAGCCGCCCAGGCCGCCGGTGCAAAAATCCACGGCGGGAGCCGCGTGATCTCTGCCAGGCGGCAGAACGGAAAGTGGAAATTGCAGACGAAGACAGCATCTGTCACGGCAGACAAGTTGCTTGTCGTTACAAATGCTTATGCCGACGAGTTACGGCCTCGCTTGAAGCAATCTCTGGTGCCGATCTTCAGTTCCATCGTTGCTACAGAACCCTTGCCCGACAGCTTGGCAGCGCGCATCCTGCCGCAACGCCCGGTGCTCTATGAAAGTGGTCATATCACCGTCTACTACCGGATCGATAGTGAGAACCGGCTGCTGATGGGCGGGCGCGGGCCACAGCGCTCGATCATGGGGCCAACCGGGGCGCTCGCCTATCTCCAGCGCTATGCCGCTGCGCTCTGGCCCGAACTCAAGGATATCCGCTGGACACATGCCTGGAACGGCCAACTGGCGATCACGCCGGACCACCTGCCGCACCTGCACGCGCCGGATGAGGACGTGCTGATCTATCTCGGCTGCAACGGCCGTGGCGTGGCCCTGGCGACGGCCATGGGCAAGCAGTTGGCGCAGCGCCTGATCGGCGGACCATCGGCATCGATCGACCTGCCTTTCACCGAAATCCAGCCGATGCGCTTCCACGCCTTCTGGCCGATTGGCGCCCATGCCGCGATGCTTTGGGGCCGAATGAAGGACCGGCTCGGCATCTGACCGGATCGGCGCCTATGTTAGGCATCACGAATAATTGAATATTCCATCTTTACTTGAAATAGTATACATAATCCATTGAAAAAATGTAATTTACTGGAATGTATTCACATCGTTTCGATGCTGGAACGGAAACCGTTTCGATCCAATTGTCGTATCATGCCTATTGTCATGGAACTTGGAGGAGACGGGCGATGATCCGGATATTGGGAGCCTGCGCATGCATTGCAATCCTGATGCTGCCCGTGCCGGCGGCTCTTGCCGCTGAGCCGGTCGATACGGCGCAATCGATCATCGAGAAGCAGATTCAGGCTTTTCTGGACGACGACGCGGCCACCGCCTATTCCTTTGCCTCGCCGCAAATCCAGGGCAAGTTTCCGGACAAAAGCATCTTCTTCGAGATGGTGAAGCGCGGCTATGCGCCGGTCTATCGACCCGGCAATTTCGCGTTTGGCCGCAGCAAGATCGATGGTGACACCGTTGTTCAGGAGGTCCTGATCTCCGGGGCCGACGGCAAGGACTGGACGGCGCTGTATTTTCTCGTCAAGCAGCCTGACGGCACCTACAAGATCAACGGCGTGCAGATGCTGCAGCAGGCGCCAGGCCCGGAGATTTGAACGTCAGAAGTCTCACAGGGGCGCAAGATCGCCCTGGCGCCACATCTCCTGCGTTTCTTCCATGAACGCGCTGTAGCGACCTTCCTCGATCGCCTGACGAATGCCCGCCATCAATTCCTGATAATAGGCAAGGTTGTTCCAGGTCAGCAGCATACCGCCGAGGGATTCATCGGCGCGCACGAGATGATGCAGGTAGGCGCGCGAATAATCCCGCGTCGCCGGGCAGGACGACTGATCGTCGAGCGGGCGGCTATCCTCGGCATGGCGGGCGTTGCGCAAGTTCACGCGTCCGCGCCGTGTGAAGGCCAGGCCATGGCGGCCGGCGCGGGTCGGCATGACGCAGTCGAACATGTCGATGCCCCGCGCCACCGATTTCAAGATATCGTCGGGCGTACCGACGCCCATGAGGTAACGTGGCTTTTCGGTGGGCAATTCCGGGCAGGTGATGTCGAGCATGTCGAGCATGACCTCCTGCGGTTCGCCGACCGCGAGGCCGCCAATTGCATAGCCCTTGAGGTCGAGCGAGGACAGGGCCTGGGCGGAGCGGACACGCAAGGCCGGCACATCGCCGCCCTGGACGATGCCGAACATCGCCTTGCCCTTCTGGTCGCCGAATGCCGTCTTGCAGCGCTCGGCCCAGCGCAGCGACATTTCCATTGCGCGTTCAATATCAGAGGGTTCCGCCGGAAGCCTCACACATTCGTCGAGCTGCATCTGGATGTCGCTGTCAAGCAGGCCCTGGATTTCGATCGAGCGTTCCGGCGACATGTGATGGAGCGCGCCGTCGACATGGCTCTTGAAGGTGACGCCCTTTTCGTCGAGCTTGCGCAGGCCCGCAAGCGACATGACCTGGAAGCCGCCGCTGTCGGTCAGGATCGGATAGGGCCAGCGGATCAGTTCATGCAGGCCACCGAGACGAGCGACGCGCTCCGGACCCGGACGCAGCATCAGGTGATAGGTGTTGCCGAGAATGATATCGGCCCCCAGGTCGCGCACCTGGTCGAGATACATTGCCTTGACCGTACCGACGGTACCGACCGGCATGAAAGCCGGCGTGCGGATCTCGCCGCGCGGCATGGATACCGTGCCGCGACGCGCCTTGCCATCGGTTGCCTTGATGTTGAACTGGAATGTCTCGGTCATACGGTCTCGTTTCTGGAAATATCCCGGAACAGCAGGCTGGAATCGCCATAGGAATAGAAGCGGTAGCCGGTTTCGATGGCGTGGGCATAGGCCCGCCGCATCGTCTCCAGGCCACTGAAGGCCGAGACGAGCATGAACAGCGTCGACTTCGGCAGATGAAAATTGGTCATCAGCATATCGACCGCGCGGAAGCGATAACCCGGCGTGATGAAGATGCCTGTTGGTCCCGACCAGGCATGGATGGTCCCGTCCTCGCCGGCCGCACTCTCGATGAGCCGTAGGGAGGTCGTGCCGACGCAGACGATGCGCCCGCCCCTCGCCTTCACCGCGTTCAAGCGTGCGGCAACATCGGCACTGACATAGCCGACCTCCTCATGCATGACGTGATCGTCGGTATCATCCGCCTTCATCGGCAGGAACGTACCGGCGCCGACATGCAGCGTCACGAAATGACGCTCGATGCCAAGCGCATCAAGCGCGGAAAACAGGCTGTCGGTGAAATGCAGGCCAGCCGTCGGCGCCGCGACGGCCCCTTCCTCGCGCGCATAGACCGTCTGGTAGTCCGTCCGGTCCTGCGCATCCTCCGGGCGCTTCGACGCAATGTAGGGCGGCAGCGGGATATGGCCGACCGCCATGATCGCTTCGTCGAGTGCCGGACCGGAGAGATCAAACCGCAAGGTGACCTCGCCGGCCTCGCCCTTGTCCTCGACCGTCGCATCCAGTGTGCCGAGCATGCAGGCATTCGAGCCGTGGCCGAAGGCGATGCGATCGCCCGGTTTCAGGCGCTTGGCCGGCCGTGCGAAGGCTTTCCAGCGGTCAGGCGCAGTGCGCATGTGCAGCGTCAGCGAGACGGCCGTGACGACATCCTCGCCGCGGCGGCGCAAGCCCTCCAGCTGCGCCGGAATGACTTTCGTATCGTTGAAGACCAGCGCATCGCCGGGACGCAGGAAGGATGGCAGGTCCATCACGCCATGATCGGAAAGGGGTTCACTCTCGCCGGGCCTGACGACCAGCAAGCGGGCGATGTCGCGCGGGCTTGCCGGCCTCAGCGCAATATTGTCCTCGGGGAGATCGAAATCGAACAGATCGACGCGCATGACAAATCTTCTTTAAAAACGGCAAACCCGCCCCGGCGCCCTTTGAAGGCAGCGGGACGGGTCTTGGCAATAGCCTGATTTAGGCGTTGGCAGCAAGTTTCATCGACACGATGCTGTCGGGATCCTTGACCGGCTCGCCCTTCTTGATCTTGTCGACATTGTCCATGCCGGAGATGACCTGGCCCCAGACCGAATACTGCTTGTTCAGCCACGGGCTGTCGGTGAAGCAGATGAAGAACTGCGAGTTGGCAGAGTTCGGCATCTGGCTGCGGGCCATCGAGCATGTGCCGCGAACGTGGCTCATGTTGGAAAATTCAGCCTTGAGGTCCGGCTTGTCGGAGCCGCCCATGCCGGCGCGGGCCGGATTGAAGTCCTTGCCGCCCGTCTTGCCGTACTGCACGTCGCCGGTCTGCGCCATGAAGTCGTCGATGACGCGGTGGAAGACGACGCCGTCATAGGCGCCTTCGGCGCACAGTTCCTTGATGCGGGCGACATGGCCGGGCGCCAGGTCCGGCAGAAGCTGGATGACGACCTGCCCCTTGGTGGTTTCCATGATGATGGTGTTCTCGGGATCCTTGATCTCCGCCATGGCCTTCTCCTTCGTGTTATTCGTCAGGCGTGGTTGAAATGGTTTACTTGCCGACCTTGACGCTGATCATCCGGTCGGGATCGGTAACGGAGCCATTGTTGGCTTCATCGCCCATCTTGATCTTGTCGACATTCTCCATGCCCTCGACGACCTGGCCGACGACCGTATACTGGCCGTTCAGGAAGTCGCCGGGTGCGAACATGATGAAGAACTGGGAATTGGCGGAGTTCGGATCCTGGCTGCGGGCCATGCCGACCGTGCCGCGCGCGAACGGAACCTGGGAAAACTCGGCCTGAACGTCCGGCTTCGAGGAGCCACCCATGCCGGCCATCTCAGGCTTGAAGTCCTTTTCCATATTGCCGTACTGGACATCGCCGGTCTGGGCCATGAAGCCCGGGATGACGCGGTGGAAGGCGACGTTGTTGTATTCGCCGGCTTCCACCAGTTCCTTGATGCGGGTAACGTGCTTGGGCGCGACCTCAGGCAGAAGCTCGATCACGACCGGGCCGTCCTTCAGCTGGATCGTGATGTATTCCTTGGCCTGGGCGAAAGCATTGCTGGTCAGGGATGCGAGGACAACGGCGCCTGCGAAAGCGAGTTGGAGGATTTTCATGGTGTCTCCCGTGGAATGAAAAGAAAACGTCAGGACTTGCGCTTGGACTTGAGGGCCTGATGAACGGCCTTGGGCACGAAGGCGCTGACGTCACCGCCCATGGCCGCGATCTGGCGGACCAATGTGGCGGTAATGGGCCGCGAGGCCGTTCCGGCCGGCAGAAACAGCGTCTGGATATCTGGCGCCATCTGCCGGTTCATGCCCGCCATCTGCATTTCGTAATCGAGATCCGTGCCGTCGCGCAGGCCACGCACGAGAAGCGAAGCGCCGTTGCTACGGGCCGCATCGACCACCAGATTGTCGAAGGAAACCACCGAAATGTCGCCTGCCCGACCCGGCAGGAACTCACTGAGCGACTGGCGGATCAGGGCTGCGCGCTCCTCGAAGGTAAATAGCGGCGTCTTGCCCGGATGGATGCCGATGGCGACGATGACGGACGATGCCACGTTCAAGGCCTGCACCAGCACATCGAGGTGACCGTTCGTCATCGGGTCAAAGGAGCCGGGATAAAAAGCAGTGGTCATCGCATCCGTTCCGTTTCGCAAGCCTTTTGTCACGGACCGCGCGCAATCGCAAGGGAGCGTTCGTCGCGGCTTATCCCTGTTCCCCCGGAAACAGCGCGCCCGCCAGGACAAGACTAGAAAGAAGCTACGTTCACTGAGACGCCACAGATGATTTCGAGGTGCCCAAGTAAAGAGCGGAACTTTTTTCGAACGCGGCCGTTATCTGGCCGAAGGGATCACGGTTATGGCACTTATTCTTCTTTCGATGACGATGTTTTTCGCAATGCTGTTCGCAACGGCACATGCACTGAGAAACGAAGCGCGCAGCGACCGTTCCGGTTTGTCGCGCGATCATCTGTTAAAGTAGAGGGAAGTCCGAAATGGCAATCACCATGATGATCGTCTCAGCCGTGATCAGTATCGTGTTCCTGGTCGACTTCGGGAAAACCATTCTTCAACTTCAGCACGACCGTGCAGCGATGAAGACCAGCGTACAGGACACACGCGGATTTAGCGTCTGACGTTTTCTCCCGAGTAAAATTCCCCGACAGCGGCAACCTCCAGTGCCTGCTGACATCAAAAACCGGACGGTTCCCCTGCCAGTCCGGTTTTTCCTTGTGCGAACACGCCGCGCATCAAAGATGTCAAAGAAAAAAGCCGGGCGACATGATCGCCCGGCTTTTTAAACCAGTTTCAGAAGCCTATTCTTCCGTTCCGGCTGTTGGCTCGGCCGCTTCCTCACCATCAGGCTGGGCGATGACGTCAGCGATCTCGTCGTCCTCATCGGAGGGTTCGCTGATCCGCTCGACCGATACGACCTTTTCGTCCTTGGCCGTCGAGAAGATCGTCACGCCCTTGGTGGCGCGGCTGGCAAGACGGATCCCGCCAACGGGAACGCGGATCAGCTGGCCGCCGTCGGAGACGAGCATGATCTGGTCCTTCTCCTCGACGGGGAATGCCGCCACCAATTCGCCGATTTCGCCGGTCTTCGACGTATCAGTGGCGCGGATACCCTTGCCGCCGCGGCCCGAGGTGCGGAAGTCAAAGGTTGAGGAGCGCTTGCCGAAGCCCTTGACGGACACCGTCAGCACGAATTGTTCGCGCGCCTTCAATTCCTCGTAGCGTTCGTTGGTGAGTTCGCCCTCTTCGTTGATGTCCTCGCCAACCAGTGCGATTTCCTCTTCCTCGCCGGTCGTTGCACGTCGTTCGGCAGCCGCCCGCTTGAGATAGGCGGCGCGCTCCCACGGTTCGGCATCGACATGGCTGACGATCGTCATCGAGATGATGCGGTCGCCTTCGCCCAGATTGATGCCGCGCACGCCGATCGAATTGCGGCCGGCAAAGACACGGACGTCATCAACGGGGAAGCGGATGCACTGGCCGAGCGCCGTCGTCAAAAGCACGTCATCGCGATCCGTGCAGGTTTCGACGGAGAGGATTTCGTCGCCCTCCTCGTCAAGCTTCATCGCGATCTTGCCGTTGCGGTTGACCTGTACGAAGTCCGACAGCTTGTTGCGCCGGACCGTGCCGCGCGTCGTCGAGAACATGACGTCGAGATTTTCCCACGTCGCTTCGTCCTCGGGCAGCGGCATGATCGTGGTGATGCGTTCGCCGGCTTCAAGCGGCAGCATGTTGATCAGGGCCTTGCCGCGCGATTGCGGCGTGCCGATCGGCAGACGCCAGACCTTTTCCTTGTAGACGATGCCGCGCGACGAGAAGAACAGGATCGGCGCATGGGTATTGGCAACGAAGAGGCGGGTAACAAAATCCTCGTCCCGTGTCGCCATGCCCGAGCGGCCCTTGCCGCCACGGCGCTGGGCGCGGTAGGTCGCCAGCGGCACGCGCTTGATGTAGCCGAGATGCGACACGGTGATCACCATGTCTTCCTGGGCGATCAGGTCCTCGTCGTCCATGTCCGGACCGCCTTCCATGATCTCGGTGCGCCGAGGCGTGCCGAATTCGTCGCGAACGGCGATAAGCTCGTCCTTGACGATGGTCATGATGCGGATACGCGAGGAGAGGATATCGAGGTAATCCTTGATCTCGTCGCCGATCTTGTTGAGTTCGTCGCCGATTTCGTCGCGGCCAAGGGCCGTCAGGCGGGCGAGACGCAGTTCGAGGATTGCCCGGGCCTGCTCTTCCGAGAGATTATAGGTCAGGTCCTCGTTGATCCGGTGACGCGGATCGTCGATCAGGCGGATCAGGCTTTCGACATCGGAAGCCGGCCAGCGGCGGGTCATCAACTGCTCGCGTGCGGTGGCCGGATCCGGCGCTTCACGGATCAGCTTGATGATCTCATCGATATTGGCAACCGCGATGGCGAGGCCGACCAAGACATGGGCCCGGTCGCGCGCCTTGCGCAACAGGTACTTGGTGCGCCGGCTGATGACGTCCTCGCGGAAGGCGACGAAGGCACGCAGCATGTCGAGCAGGGCCATCTGCTCCGGCTTGCCGCCATTCAGCGCCACCATGTTGCAACCGAACGATGTCTGCAGCGGCGTATAACGGTATAGCTGGTTGAGGATGACCTCGGCATTGGCGTCACGCTTCAGCTCGATGACGACGCGGTAACCCTGGCGGTCGGATTCGTCGCGCAGGTCGGAAATGCCCTCGATGCGCTTGTCCTTGACCAGTTCGGCCATCTTCTCGATCATCGTCGCCTTGTTCACCTGATAGGGAACTTCGGTGATGATGATCTGCTCGCGGTCGCCGCGCATCGGCTCTATGGTGGCGCGGCCCCGCATGATGACCGAGCCGCGGCCCGTCTCGTAAGCCGAACGGATGCCGGAGCGGCCGAGGATGAACGCCCCGGTCGGGAAATCCGGGCCCGGAATGATCTCCATCAACTGATGCAGTTCGAGCGCCGGCTCGTCGATCAGCGCGATACAGCCGTTGATCACCTCGACCAGATTGTGCGGCGGAATGTTGGTTGCCATGCCGACGGCGATGCCACCCGCGCCGTTGACCAGAAGGTTCGGGAATTTCGCCGGAACGACCGACGGCTCGCTCAGCGTGCCGTCATAGTTGTCGCGAAAATCGACCGTTTCCTTGTCGAGGTCGTCGAGCAGCGCGTGGGCAGCCTTCTGCAACCGGCATTCGGTGTAGCGTTCGGCTGCCGGCGGATCACCGTCGATCGAGCCAAAATTACCCTGACCGTCGATCAGCGGCAGTCGCAGCGACCAGGGCTGCGCCATGCGGGCGAGCGCATCGTAGATCGCGGAATTGCCATGCGGATGGAATTTACCCATCACGTCGCCGGTGACGCGGGCGCATTTGACGTATTTCTTGTTCCAGTCGATGCCGAGCTCGCTCATCCCGAACAGGATGCGGCGGTGCACAGGTTTCAGACCATCCCGCACATCCGGGAGAGCGCGGCTGACAATCACGCTCATGGCGTAATCGAGATACGACCGCTGCATTTCCTCCATGATGGAAATAGGCTCGATGCCTGGTGGATTCTTGCCGCCGCCGGGTGTGGTTTGTTCAGTCAATTTCGATCACGATCTTTGTTCAGAATCAGACATATTTTTATAGCCGAATGCACGGCCTAGCGCCAATTTCGGGGCCGGGTTTTGAACAGGCTTTTAGGCTCATCGGCGCTCTCACCGGCATTTGCAAGGCAAAAGCGGCGGAAGCGTGAAATGGAGACCTTTCAATCGGTGTTACAGTCGCCTAACAATCCATGAGGCGGCCATCATAAACAAGGCCGCGAGGGGAGCCGGGATGTCCGACATCGACCTTCTGATCAATGCACTGACCACCATCCTGGTCACCATCGACCCTCCGGGCCTGGCGCCGATCTTCCTCAGCCTGACCGTCGGCATGAGCCGGCAGCAGCGGTTCCTGGTGGCGTGGCGTGGAACGCTGATCGCGTTCTTCATCCTCGCCGCCTTCGCCCTGTTCGGAAACGGCATCCTGAGCCTGCTCGGCATCTCGATCGGCGCCTTCCGCATCGCCGGCGGCCTCCTCCTGTTCTGGATCGCCTTCGAGATGATCTTCGAGCGGCGCAACGAGCGCAAGGAAAAGACCGGCGAGACCGCGATCACGCGCGATCATATTCACAATATCGCGGTGTTTCCGCTGGCGCTGCCGCTGATTGCCGGACCTGGCGCAATCTCGGCAACGATCCTTCTGTCCGGTTCCTTTTCAGCGACCATCGACCGGGCGCAACTGATCCTGGTGATCGCCGTGTGTCTCGCTATCCTGTTTGCAGCGCTCGTCATCGCCGAACGTATCGACCGGTTCCTCGGCGTCACCGGCCGGGCCATCCTGACGCGGCTGCTGGGCGTCATTCTGGCCGCGCTCGCCGTCCAGTTCGTCGTCGACGGCATCAAATCGGCCATGGCGGTGTGACCAGGGCGACGTGACCAGTCGCTCCGTGAATCCAAAACAAAAAGGCCCGGTTTCCCGGGCCCTTTCGGATATTTGAGTTTACTTTATGGCTTATCCCGTTCGCACAGGTGTTAACCACTAGCGTTCCACAATGATGCTGTCACTGTGCCTCCCGAGGAGCAGACCCTACCATCGTGCAGCAGGCCCTGCTCAACAGTCAGATGCCTCCTAATACATCGTTTTCTTGTAGTCTTCCTCCAACCCCGCATCGATCTTTCGCATCTCCTCCTCTTCTGGTGCCCCCGTCGTTTCATCCAATATCATCTTGATCAGTGAAGGCATCTGTCTGCGATCCTGATGGTGAGTTGAGTCCCAAATATGCGATCGCCTGAGGGCCTTTGCGCAATGCAGGAAGACCTCGCGGACCTGCACCACTATCGCAAGAGTGGGCACGCGGCTGTTGACCGTCATCGTTTCCAGAAGGGCCGGATTCGTGGCTATTCGTGCCACTCCATTAACTCGCAAGGTGTCGTCAAAGCCGGGAATCATGAACAATAGTCCAACGGCAGGATTTGCTAGGATGTTGGAAAGGCTGTCCAATCGGTTGTTCCCCGGACGATCCGGGATAGCCAACGTTCTGTCGTCCAAAATACTGACGAAGCCGGGCGGGTCGCCGCGCGGGCTCACATCGGCCCGGCCGTTCAGGTCCTGCGTGCCCAAGCAAAGGAACGGTGAACGTCGGATGAATTCTTGCGCGTGGACGCCAAGAGTTTCTTGTATCTTGTGAATAGCGAGGTCATGCGTGGCCGAGTAAAGTCTGCGCAGCGTTTCTTCGCTGTTGATGAAGAATTCGGGGTCCATGCATCATTCCTCCAAGATATCTCGCATTTTGCAATTCATCTCAAGAATGAGGTACGTAAGTCATTTTTGTCAAGTGCAGCTAAATCGAGTATGCGGATAACCTTGAAGGCAGCTCGGGCCGCATGATCGCCAATCGTCTACGGGGATGCCTCGTCTCCGAGGAAACCAAAAAGGGCGTGCGCTCGCCGGAAGCGAACTTTGACCAGCTTATGCGAAAAG
>NZ_DATJDJ010000082.1:0-4573 GCF_035497515.1 Pararhizobium sp.
GCACCTCGAAGTTGCGGACCCCGACGAATTCGGTGGGCGTGCCATAGCCGTTCCAGCGGTAGAGGCTGTACCAGGCAGCTTCGCCCATCGGCAGGATGACGAACAGCGTGAACAGAAGTATGGCAGGCGGCAGGAAGATGACCAGCGCCGGCAAACGGCCGCGCGCGGTCGGGCTCTTGTAGCGGATTTTCGTCGCGGCATCCAAGCTGGACGCATCACCAACGCTGACAGTCATATGGCTCATCCCATGGTTCATCGTCGTCGCGCAACCGGCGGCAGCCGGTCGGCCGGTGGCGGATATGCCACCGGCCCTTGGGCTTACTCGAGTTCCATGGCGTCCTGGATCGCCTGCGCCCCCTCCTCGGGCGACATTTGGCCGGACAGGATGTCCACGGAGATGTCATTGACGACGCGTCCGACCGACGGGCCGAGATCCTGGTCGAAGAAGTTCTGGTGCCAGGTGGATGCGGCAAGTTGGTTCGCCGCTTCACGCATCAGCGGGTCTTTCAGGCCTTCCTCGGCGTTTGCCGCGGCAGGAATAATCATGCCTTTGGCTGCCAGCTCCCGCTCGGTTTCTTGGCTGGTCAGGAACCGCAGAAAATCCAGTGCTGCCGGCGAGGCGCCTTTGGTCACCCCCCAGCCGTTCAGGCCGCCGAGTGTATCGGTTACCTTGCCGGCGCCGCCTTCGACGATGGGAAACGCGAAACGGCCGATCTGGTCGGAAGCGAGACCTTTGCCGTCGCCCGCATTCTTGCGCTGGTTCGGTTCGGTGTTTTCGAAGCCGAGCAGCATGGCTGCCTTGCCATCACCGAACGTGCCGAGCGTCTGCGACCAGCTTGCTCCGAGATAGCCGTTCTGAAATGGCTCCAGCTTGCCGAGTTCGGCCAACTGCTCGCCAGCCTTGATCACCGTCGGGTCCATGAAGCCTTCGCCCTGCTTGTTCTTGGCCGCTTCGAACACCTGCTCGCCGCCGTTGCGCATCACCAGGTAGCTCCAGTAGAAATGCAGAGGCCATTTGTCGCCGCCGCCGCCGGCGATCGGCGTAATGTCGGCCGCTTTCAGCGTTTTTACGGCGCCGAGAAAGTCGTTCCAGGTCTTGATATCTTCGGCCTTGACGCCAGCCTTGGCAAAAAGATCCTTGTTGTAGAAGAAGCTGACCGTGCCCATGCGGTAGGGAACGGCGTGGATCTTGCCATCGAAGGTCAGACCTGCGACCGCGGCCGGCTTGTAGGTCTTCGCCCAGGCGCCGTTGTCGGCATTCATTGCCGCGGTCAGATCCATCAGCGCCCCTGTCTGCGCCTGCTGGCGCAGCACGCCGCCGCCCCAGCTGTAGAAGAAATCGGGCGCCGCATCGGATTGGAGCAGCGTCGGCAGTTTCGCCTTGAACGCCTCGTTTTCGAGAAACTGCAGCTGGATGTCGACATCCGGGTGCTGTGTCTCATAGTCCTTGGCTATGCCTTCCCAGGCCTCGATGTAAGCCGGAATCGTTTCAACATGCATCCACTTGACGACGGTCTGAGCCGCCGCCGCCTGGGCGCCGAGAAGTGAAGTCAGCGCCGTGGCAGCAGCAAGCGCAGTGAGCCGGACGCCCCACGGGGATGTCGCCTTGTCATGATTGGTCATTTGTTCCTCCTCCAAAGGGAATAATCCTCAATTTTTCCCTTATGCGGATTAATTCAAACGACATTTGCCGCGTTGTCAACCGCAATTGGCGATTTTATCGACACATCAGCTTGACAATGGAGCCGGTATCGCCGTTATTTAATTCGCTGCCCGGCTTAAATCAGGGCTCCAACCTGTCCGACCGATTGCGAACATACGGCCCTTCATGAAGACTGCAGACCCAGAATTGATGCGCGCAATCAACCGCTTTACCGTGCTCGACAAGATCCGTCGACGCGGGCCGATCTCGCGCGTCGAGATTAGCGAGCACTCGCAGCTGTCAACCACCACGGTCTCCGCCATCACCGGGTCACTGCTCGATGATGGATTGATCCTTACTCGCCACGAGGGCGATATACGCAATACCGCGGCCCGCGGGCGGCCGCGCGTCATGCTGGAGCTGAACCCGGATGCCGCCCGCGTCGTCGGCGCCAAGATCGCCACCAACCGCATCGTCTTCGCGCTCACGAACTTCTGCGGCGAGGTGCTCTCCAAGCTCACCATTCCCGTGCGCGTCGATCGCCTGCCGATCGGCGTGATCAGCGATCTGGTGGAGGATGGCGTGCGCCGCTGCGTCGTCGATGCCGGCCTGTCGCTGAGCGATATCGATACCGTCTGCCTGGGGCTTCCCGGCGTCGTCGAGCATCGGACCGGAAGGGTTCGCTCCAGCCCCGTCTTCCGGGAGATCGACGTCAATTTCGCCGAAGAGATGACCAGCCGGCTCAATCTCCCGACCATCGTGGAAAGCGACGCGCATGCCATTGCGCTGGCGCATCACTGGTTCGGCCAAGCCCGCGACCTGGACGATTTCGTCGTCGTTTCGCTGGAGCAGACGCTGGGGCTCGGGCTTCTTCACAACGGCCAGCTGTTTCGCGGCGCCGGCGGCCTCAGCCACAATCTCGGCGACCTGGTGCTTGGAAGCGTCTCGGACCAGACGGTCCGCCTGTCGGAGATCGCCGGCGAGACGGCGATCTTCGGCGAGCAGCAACTGGTCGGCCATTTCGCCGAAGCCGTCCGCGTCGGGCGGGGCATGGCGCATGCGCAGGCGCTGATCTCCGCCGACGATAACCCGCTGTCGGCCACCGCCATGCGGGCCGGCGAGGCAGTCGGCCTGGCGGTCGCCAACATCGTCACCCTGTTCGGGCCGCCGCGCGTCATCATCGTCGGATCGACGCTGTTGCTGGGTTCCGTCTTCATCGACAGCCTGCGACAATCCTATGCCCGCGCCATCCCCCGCTCGATCCGCGAGGTTGCCGAACTGGTGTTCGATCCGTCGCCGGACGAGGCCTGGGCGCAAGGGGCGGCGGTTGTGGCTCTGCGCGAACTCTACGAATCGCCCTGGGGAACCACGGGCCCGGCCTCGAGCCTCTAGCGGCGCGGCCATCTGACATCATTCGGTCTTGGAGGAGAACCATGGACAAGCTCGGTATCGGCATCATCGGATGCGGCAACATCTCATCGGCCTATTTGAAGGCAATGGCCTCGTTTCCGGTTCTCGACATCCGCGGCATCGCGGATCTCAACCGCGGGTTGGCCGAACAGAGGGCCGGCGAATTCAATCTCGCCGCCCGCGGCATCGATGAATTGCTCGACGATCCGGACATCCAGCTGATCGTCAATCTGACGGTGCCCAAGGCGCATGTCGAGGTCGGCCTGCAGGTGCTGGCCAAGGGGAAGCACACCTATTCGGAAAAGCCGCTCGGCGTTACCTTCGCCGAAGGCCGCAAACTTGCCGAAACGGCCAAGGCGAGCGGCTTGCGCATCGGCGCCGCACCCGATACCTTCCTGGGCGGCGCGCATCAGACGGCGCGATCGATCATCGATACCGGCGTGCTGGGAACGCCGGTCGGCGGCACCGCCACCTTCATGTGCCCTGGCCATGAGCGCTGGCATCCCAACCCGGACTTCTACTATGAGGCCGGTGGCGGGCCGATGCTCGACATGGGGCCGTATTACATCACCGATCTCGTCAACCTGCTTGGACCCGTGGCGAAGGTCGCGGGCTTCGCGATGACGCCGCGTAGCGAACGCATCATCACCAGCGAGCCGCGCAATGGCCAGACGATCCCCGTCCATATTCCGACGCATGTTTCTGGCGTGATGGCCTTCCACAACGGCGCCGTCGTACAGATCGGCATGAGCTTCGACGTCGCCGGCCATAAGCACGTTCCGCTGGAAGTCTACGGCACGGAGGGCACGCTGATCGTGCCCGATCCGAACCATTTCGGCGGTGATATAGAGCTCCTGAAGAAGGGCGGCGCTTTCGAACCGCAGCCGACCACGGAACCCTATGCCGACGGCAATTACCGCTCGCTCGGCGTCGCGGACATGGCGCATGCCATTTTGTCGAACCGACCGCACCGGGCCAATGGAGATCTCGCTCTGCACGTGCTCGAGGTGATGGAAGCCTTCGGCACGGCGGCGGAGACGGGGCAGACGGTCACCATCACCACCAGGCCGGAGCGGCCGGCGCCGCTCTCGCAATCACTGATTGACGGCCGTCTGGTCCGCTAGAACAGATTTCAGAGGAGACTGACATGCGCGAAGCTTTGATCGTATGGGGCGGCTGGAGCGGCCACGAGCCGCAGGAATGCGCCCATATCATAAAGGGAATTCTCCAGGAGGAGGGGTTCAAGGTCTATCTGGAGAACACCACGGAAGCCTTCGCCGACCCGTCGATCCACGACCTGTCGCTGATCGTGCCGATCATGACCATGTCGAAGATCGAGAAGGAGGAGGCGAAGAACCTGGCCGCCGCCGTCGAGAACGGCGTCGGCATCGCCGGCTATCACGGCGGCGCCGGTGACGCCTTCCGCGAATGCGTCGAATACCAGTTCATCATCGGCGGACAATGGGTCGCCCATCCGGGCAATATCATCGACTACACAGTCAATGTCACACGTCCCGACGA
>NZ_DATJDJ010000083.1:0-2517 GCF_035497515.1 Pararhizobium sp.
GTGCCGACTTTCAGGTCGTCGATGAACACGCTGCCACCATCCACCCGGAACGGAACTTTCTTGGTGGACCCATCGATCAGGACAAACCGATCAGCCTCGATCACAAACTGCGTGTCCGCGCCCGTGTCAGAAGGCACGTCGAGATACCACCCTGCAGCCCGATAACTGCCACTCGTCCCGTAGCGGACGCGGGCGCCGATGCGGGCGTATCCGGTGGGCCCCGTTACGACCTCCATCTTGAAGCGCGCGTCAGCGGTGATTTCGCCAACGGTTGCGGTCAAAGCGGTAACCGATGCGGCCGACGCCTTTGTCGCAATATCCCCTTCGGCCGTGGTAACGCGCGTAGTGAGGGCGGTCAGCGCGCTCGCTGATGCTTTTGTGCCAAGCGTGCTGTTGATCGTCGTGATCGCATCGGCCTGACTCTCAATATCGTCCTCGGTTTGGGTGACACGCCCGGTCAGAGCGGTCAGGCCCGAGGCCGATGCTTTTGTGACGAGCGCCGCATCGACATCCGCAGTGTTCGCCTTGAGCGGCAGGGCAACGTTGATGCTGGTGATCGCCGAGGCCTGTGACGAAAGGCTGCCTTCCGCCGCCGTCACGCGCGTCGTCAGCGCGGTCAACGCCGTCGAGGTCGCCAGTCCCGGAATGGTCGCCTGCACACGCGTGACGGCCTGCGACAGGATGTCGAGGCTGTCGGCTGCCAGCACGATCTTCGTGACGAGCGATTCCGACGCCTCGGCCGTGACCTTCAGCCCGTCCATCTTCGCCAGAAAGTTGGCAAACTCCTGATCGACGATCTCGCCTGCCAGCGGCAGCAACTCGTTGCGGATCGCCGTGACAGCCTGTCCCTGGCTGACGATGCCGCCACCACCAAGCGCCTCGACCTCGGCTTCCAAGGTCGCAACAGCGCCAACGCTGGCCTTGCCGTCCAACGCAGCATCGATCCCCGTCAGAGCCGTACTATGCGCCGCGACTGTGTCACCAAGCGTCGAAACTTCGCTTTCCAGCGCGGTCACACCACCGGCAATGGCCGTGAGCCCGGTGACCGGATCGGTGATCTGGGCATTGAGCGCGGTGATATCCGAGGCCAACGCGCCATCGGCCGAGATGCGCGCCGTGCGCTCCGCCAGCAGTTCCGCGCGCGATGCGCCCGGCGACGGACTGCCGATCGATATCCAGTCGATCGTGTAATAGTTCGACGCGTCCTGGACGGTGGAGAGATCAATCCGGATGCGGTCGATGGCGCCGGACCAGCCCATGTTGAAGGTGATGAGGCCGATCCCGTTGCTATCGAATGCCGGCTCCGCAATCGTCTCGCTGCGCCCGGTATCCCAGGTCGCATCGGACGCCTGCCGCCACCAGGCGCGCCCGTCCCAGGTCAACGTCCCCGTCTTGCGAACCCGTGCCCTCACCTGCGTATAGGCGGTCGCCGAGATGGCGAGATCGACAGGCGACGTCACATAGGGATCGCTGGCATGGTTTGCCGGCCGCAGGAACCCGCCGGAAACCGTCGGAGTGCCGTTGCCACCCCAACCCTCAACCGAAGCATCGAAGGTCCAGAGCCTGGCCGGATCAAACTGGTTATCCGTGCCGACCGACAAGAGCGAGATCTGCTGCGCCAGCGCGTCGTCACCATCCACGCGCGCGGTATCGATGGTGATCAGCTGCGCGCTGATGTCATTGACCTCGGCGGAAAACGTCGTCAGCCGCTCCGAGATTGCCGCCGTCTCGCTGACGGCCGTCGTGATCCGCTCGTCGAATGTTGCGATCGAGCTTTCAAGCCGTGTCGTAATCGTGCGGCGAATTTCCTCGCGGGCCGTGAAGCCGGCATAGTCGGCATTGGCGACATAATCGCGGATGCTTTCGATTTCGTTCAGCAGTGCGCGGTACTTACCGGCGGCCTCGATCGCACCATCAATCCGATCCTGCTCCTCCTGGTCGATCTTCTCGACGGCATCATTCAGATCGCTGATCGTCTGGTTGACCTTGTCGAGCAGGTCCTCGCCGATCCACTCGTCCAGTTCGGTCAGCTTGTCGATGATTTCCTGTGTCAGGTCGTCGATGGAAATCCGCACGTCCGGCGTGGTGACATCGAGCCAGGCAGACCAATCGGTTTTGCGACCGGAATAAGGAATAAACTTGCCGCGCGCCTGATAGACGGTCGCAGGCAGTGTCCAACCACCCGAAAGCAGCCAGGAAAAGGGCGAGGCATAAGCCGTCGCATCACTGTCGAAGACGACGGAAGCGGTCGCCTTGACGCGGACCTGAACATGCACCTTCTGGACGTCGTCTTGATCCTCAGCACAGCTGATGCGAATTGCCGGCCGCCGTGCAGTGCCGTGTTCGTCGGTCACGGTCGCGGGCTCGACCGCCCAGCCCTGCAACGGCTGGGTTGCCGGTTCAATGGGGCCGAGAGGGCCGACCGTCGTTGGCAGTTCGAAATCCGACGACCAGTCATAGTCGTTTGGATCCAGCTCCCGAAACGCCACCGCCTGGTTGACGTTTGCCAGATCGTCC
>NZ_DATJDJ010000084.1:0-5256 GCF_035497515.1 Pararhizobium sp.
CTGCCGCTGGCGACCTGTCGGCCGCAAGGGAAGCTTCGCCGCAGCAATGTGCTGCAACTTTTGTCAGTTGCGTGCTGCGCCCTTGCCCCCTTCGCTCTTCGCGGCGGGTGGAAGGTGACCCGCAAGTTGCGGGAAGAGGAAAGGACGGCCGCTAGGCGGCTGAAAAAATATGAAACGAGAAGAGTTGGAGGCGCTGCGCGCCAAGGTCAGTTGCGAAGCAGTGCTGGAGCAGGCCGGTTACGAAATCGATCTCAAAGAAAGCACGCGACGCGCCGTCAAATACCGGTGTGGCGGCAACATCGTCATTGTCACGCATGACGGACGCGGCTGGTTCGATCCACTTAGCGACGAGAAAGGCGATGTCTTCGGCCTTGCCATGTTCCTGGAGGGAGTTCCATTCCCGTCCGCAACGGAAGCGGTCGCGTCACTTGTCGGGTATCAACTTTCCCGGCCGGAATGGAGGTCCTCGCGGTCTTGCGTGCGGCCGGAAGACATTGTCGACCGCTGGCGCAGCCGGCCCACGCCTTCGCCCGGATCCGGTGCCTGGCGCTATCTGTGCCGGGCGCGCTGGATCCCGACGGCCATCGCCGGGCAGGCGGTTCGAGAGGGTGTCCTGCGGGAAGGACCCTTCCGCAGTATGTGGGCAGCCCATGTCGATAGTGAGGGTCGCGTCGTCGGCTGGGAAGAGCGCGGTCCCGACTGGCGTGGTTTTGCCACCGGGGGCTCGAAGGTTCTTTTCCGCTTTGGACCAAGCGATGCCTTTCGTATCTGCGTCACCGAGGCCGCGATCGATGCGATGAGCCTGGCGGCGCTCGAGGGTCCGCGCGAGCAAACTCTCTATCTCAGCACTGGCGGCGGGTGGTCTCCGGCGACTGATGCAGCACTTGCCAAACTTGCTGCGCGGTCGGGACTGACATTGGTCGCCGCCACGGATGCCAATTCCCAGGGCGATGTCTATGCAGAACGACTGCGTGCGCTTGCAGAGGCGTCCAGCTGTGACTGGCAGCGGTTACGTCCGCCGGCGGAGGATTGGAACGAGGTTCTTCAAAACAGGGAGAGGGAAAAACGGGAAAGGAAGACCGGAGGAAATAACGAGGCCTGCCGCATGCGCGCCGGCCGCATCAAGGGAGGCACCGCCCGGCATGCGCCGGCCCTTGACCCGGCCGGACACGAGGCCGGCAGCGCGGAAGGGGTCATGAAGGACTGAAGAGGATGGCGAGGTCGAACGACCTGTGCTGCCTTCGGTCCAAACTCCCCGAAAGGAACAAGCTGATGACCTCGATAGCCCTTCCCGGCAAAATAATCCACGGCGTGGCCAAGCGCGCCGACATGTTCCGGATGTTCGACCGGCACGTGATGCGCCCCGACCGCTTTGCTGGCGACCAGTCTGCCGTCTATGCCGGCGAATGGTTCGAGATCGACGAAACCTCCTACTCTTACATGCTCGACATTCTACCACCGCTCTGGATGCGTGGGCCGATCTTTGCGATGCGCGAGTTCATGACCGGGTCGGTGACCTCGGTGTTTTACGCGATCTGGATTGATGAAGCGGTCCGCTATTTTCACACCTACTGCGACCTCTCGGATCCGGCCTCTGTGGAGGCGATGCGGACTGCGATCATCGACCGCGAAACCCGGCCAGTCCGGGCGATGAGCCGCGAAGAGCGGCTTGAGCATATCTGGAGCACGACCACCGACGACTATCGAGGCTATGCCAGCGCGCGTTGGCCCAAGCCCATGCAAGGCCATCGTACGGTGATGCTCTACGGTGGCAGTGAAGGCAGCTTTCTGAAGTTGCTCGACACCCTGTCTGACGACGAGATCGCGGCCAAGCTGCCGGTGCATCTACGCCACCTCCCCTCAGCCCTGGCCGCCTGAGCCAGATCATCATTCGCAAACTCCGCGCCGAAAGCGGTCTTCTCGGTGGCCGAGCGATGGCGCACGCCCTCATTTCAAGGAGCTTTCCCATGAGCAACGATCCATTTACATCAGACATGTTGGGCTCGAGCGTGCTTGTCGCCGGCCTCGGACTTGGCGTGACAGCGTTCGGCGGGTTTTCGCCTGATGCTTCCAATGACGACGATCCTGATCCCCTGCCGCCAGCACCTGCACCCGCCCTCCCCGTCGCTGCCACGCCTGCCCGGCGCGCGAGGCTTCGGGCAAACTTCTATCTCGACGGCGACCGCGGCCTGGCCACCTCCTGGAAGGATCGCGCCCGCGCCAATGTCGCGGCGATCCTCGTCGCCGACGGCATTACCAAGCAGGACCGGCCGGCGACGGCAAAGGAACAGGCGCAGTTGATCCGCTTCACCGGCTTCGGCGCTGGCGAACTGGCCAACGGTGTGTTCCGTCGGCCAGGCGAGGTCGATTTCCGCCAGGGCTGGGACGATATTGGTTCTTCGCTCGAGACCGCTGTTTGCGAGAGCGACTACGCGTCACTTGCCCGCTGCACCCAATATGCGCATTTCACGCCAGAGTTCATCATCCGGGCAATCTGGGCTGGGGTCCAGAAACTGGGCTGGCGCGGCGGCCGGGTGCTGGAACCCGGCATCGGCACGGGGCTGTTCCCTGCCCTAATGCCGGAGCCATATCGCGACGCCGCCTATGTGACCGGGATCGAGTTCGATCCGGTCACCGCTCGCATCGCCCGCCTGCTTCAGCCGAAGGCGCGGATCATCAATGGCGACTTTGCCCGCACGGATCTGGCTCCGATCTACGATCTCGCCATCGGCAATCCCCCCTTCTCCGATCGCACCGTCCGCTCGGACCGCGCTTACCGATCGCTTGGCCTTCGTTTGCACGACTATTTCATCGCCCGGTCGATTGACCTGCTGAAGCCCGGCGCGCTCGCCGCCTTCGTCACATCGCATGGCACCATGGACAAGGCCGATACCACGGCACGGGAGCATATCGCGAAATCCGCAGAGCTGATTGCAGGGATCCGCCTGCCCGAGGGGAGCTTCCGTCGCGAAGCCGGCACGGATGTCGTCGTCGACATCCTGTTTTTCCGCAAGCGCAAGCCCGGAGAGCCGGAGGGAAATCAGCTGTGGCTCGATGTCGGTGAGATCAGGCCGGCCACCGACGACGAAGGTGCCATCAGGGTCAATCGCTGGTTTGGTCGGCATCCGGACTTCGTGCTCGGTACACACGCCCTGACCTCCGGCCCGTTCGGCGAGACCTACACATGCCGCCCACGCGATGGAGAGGATCTCGAAGCCGCCATTGCCACTGCCATCAAGCTTCTGCCGGCCAATCTCTATGACGGCGAGCCGACGCCCATCGATATCGATCTGGAAGACGAGCTCGGCGAGATCGTCGCCTTGCAGCCGAGAGGCGGCTCCGTTCGCGAGGGCAGCTTCTTCCTCGACCGGTCGAAGGGCCTGATGCAGATGCTCGACGGATCGGCCGTGCCGGTCACCGTCCGCAAGGGTCGCTCAGGCGATGGAATCCCGGAAGAACACGTTCGGATCATCAGCAAGCTGATCCCGATTCGCGATGCAGTGCGCGAAGTCCTGAAGGCGCAGGAAGCCGATCGGCGATGGCGCGATCTCCAAATCCGATTGCGCATTGCCTGGTCGAGTTTTGTGCGCGATTTCGGGCCGATCAACCACACAGTCGTGTCCGTTCAAGAGGATATCGAGACCGGCGAGGTCAAGGAAAAGCATCGCCAACCTAACCTCGCACCGTTCCGCGACGACCCAGATTGCTGGCTGGTCGCCTCGATTGAGGACTACGATCTGGAGACGGACACGGCGAAACCGGGGCCGATTTTTTCCGAACGCATGATTGCTCCGCCGGCCGCACCGACGATTACCTCACCTGCCGATGCGCTCGCCGTCGTGCTGAATGAACGAGGCCACGTCGATATCGACCATATCGCCGAGCTGCTGCACAGCGATCCTGCTGATGTGGTCGACGAGCTGGGCGAGGCCATCTTCCGCGATCCGGCCGATGGATCGTGGACGACGGCAGACGGATATCTCTCAGGGGCCGTCCGCACAAAGCTCGCTGCCGCGCAGGCCGCAGCCGAGCTCGATCCGACGTATGAGCGCAACGTGCGCGCCCTGCAGGTCGTTCAGCCGGCAGACTTGCGCCCCTCTGACATTACCGCCCGTCTCGGCGCACCTTGGATCCCGGCCGCCGATGTCGTCGCCTTCGTCAGGCAAAAGATGGACGCAGATATCCGCATCCATCATATGCCGGAGCTTGGTTCATGGACAGTCGAGGCTCGTCAGCTCGGCTACAGCGCCGCCGGCACATCCGAATGGGGCACCAGCCGCCGGCATGCCGGCGAGCTGCTTGCCGATGCGCTCAACAGTCGAGTCCCGCAGATTTTCGACGTCTTCAAGGATGCCGATGGCGAACGCCGGGTGCTCAATGTTGTCGATACCGAAGCCGCGCGCGACAAGCTCCAAAGGATCAAGCAGGCATTCCAGGACTGGGTCTGGACCGATCCAGATCGAACCGACCGGCTAGCCCGCGAGTATAATGATCGCTTCAACAATATCGCGCCGCGGAAATTCGACGGCTCCCACCTGAAACTTCCCGGCGCCTCTGGCGCCTTTGTTCTTTATGGGCACCAGAAACGCGGCATCTGGCGGATCATTGCCGATGGCTCGACCTATCTCGCTCACGCCGTCGGCGCCGGCAAGACGATGACGATCGCGGCGGCCATCATGGAACAGCGCCGGCTTGGACTGATCGCCAAGGCCATGCTGGTCGTGCCCGGCCATTGCCTGGCGCAGGCGGCGCGCGAGTTTTTAGGCCTCTATCCGAATGCCCGTATTCTCGTCGCTGACGAGACCAACTTCACAAAGGACAAGCGGGCTCGCTTCCTCTCGCGTGCCGCAACCGCCACCTGGGACGCGATCATCATCACGCATTCGGCGTTCCGGTTCATCGCCGTGCCGTCTGCCTTTGAGCAGGAGCTGATCCAGGACGAGTTGCAGCTCTATGAGGATCTGCTGACCAAGGTCGACAGCGAGGACCGCGTTTCGCGCAAGCGCCTGGAGCGGTTGAAGGAAGGACTGCAGGAGCGGCTCGAAGGCCTGGCGACTAGAAAAGATGACCTATTGACCATCTCGGAAATCGGCGTGGACCAGATCGTCGTCGATGAGGCGCAGGAATTCCGCAAGCTCTCCTTCGCCACCAATATGTCGACGCTGAAGGGCGTCGATCCCAACGGCTCGCAACGAGCCTGGGACCTCTATGTAAAATCCCGGTTCGTGGAAACCAAGAATCCGGGCAGGGCGCTTG
>NZ_DATJDJ010000085.1:0-5384 GCF_035497515.1 Pararhizobium sp.
TACCGCGACCGTTAGTCCGAGCAACAGCAGATGGACTGCGGAAGCACTGCGAGCCTCGAGCGGTGACAACCCGGTGACCGGCGCCGGACGCCGGTTTGCCAGCCACCAGACGACCCGGATGACGGAGAGTGCCAGCACCGCCATGCCGAAGGACTTGTGCCACTGGTAAAACGAGAACTGTAATTCCGGATCGATATCCGGCCGCACCATGATGAAGCCGAGGATGATGAGCCCGGCGATCATCAATGCGATCATCCAATGCAGGATGACGGTGCCCCATCCGAAGGTGTCGCGTCCGTTGCGCAGCATGACCGTCCTTTCGAGGTAAATGTTGATCGAACCACTCCCGCTGAGACGTGTCCAATTGCCCTTTTAGTCCCGCGTGCTTTCATGACGGCGCCTGCACCTGCCGCTTTTCTTTGCCCGGCAGATTTGCTAGGGCCTTGGCCGGGAAAAGGATAACGCCCTTGAGGAGATAGCATGACCCCCGACGTGAAGCCGCTTGTCGCTGGAAACTGGAAAATGAACGGTCTGCGGGCGTCGCTCGACCAGATCAAGGCGATGGCCGAAGGCGTCAAGGGAACCCTGTCCGAAAAGGTCGAGACGCTGATCTGCCCGCCGGCGACGCTGCTCTACGTCGCGACCGCGCTTTGCGACGACAGCCCGCTCCTGATCGGCGCGCAGGATTGCCATGAAAAGGTCTCCGGCGCCCATACCGGCGATGTTTCCGCCGAAATGATCGCCGATTGCTTCGGTACCCATGTGATCGTCGGCCATTCCGAACGCCGCACCGATCACAAGGAAAGCGATGCGCTGGTGCGGGCAAAGGCCGAAGCCGCCTATGCCACAGACCTCATCGCCATCATCTGCATCGGCGAGACCGGTGACGAGCGCAAGGCCGGCCAGACGCTCGACGTGCTGAAACGCCAACTGGCCGGCTCGATCCCGGACAGTGCGACCGCCGAAAACACCGTCATCGCCTATGAACCGGTCTGGGCGATCGGCACGGGGCTGACGCCGACCGCCGCCGATGTCGAGGAGGCGCATGCCTTCCAGCGCGCCGAACTCGTTTCCCGCTTCGGCGCTGCGGGCGGCAAGATGCGCATTCTCTATGGCGGCTCGGTCAAGCCGGGCAATGCCCGGGAATTGATGGGTGTCGCCAATGTCGATGGTGCGCTGATCGGCGGCGCCAGCTTGAAAGCCGACGACTTCCTCGCCATCTACCGGGCGTATGAAGAATTGACGGCTTAACCCCACCGTTTGACGGACAGGGGCTTTTAATGGGCGATGGCATGGTATATGCACCCGCCAACACTCATCTTTTCCGCGTGGAGCGGACGCTGAAACTTGCGTTGCAATTTCGTTTGCGTCTCCCGCCCGGACGATTACTCGATGGCATTCTGCTCTAGGCCGACTTGAAGGCCGGGCAGGGCGGCATCTAAGGCAGGACTGGACAAAATGCAGACCGTATTGCTTGTCATCTATCTCATGGTCGTACTGGCGCTGATCGGCGTCGTGCTCATCCAGCGTTCCGAAGGCGGTGGCTTGGGCATCGGCGGCGGTTCGGGCTTCATGTCCGCGCGCGGCACGGCCAATGCGTTGACCCGCACGACGGCGATCCTTGCCGCGCTGTTCTTCGTCCTGGCGCTCGGCATGGGCATCCTGTCCCGCTACCAGCCGAACGCCACCGACGTTCTCGACCGCATTCCCGGCACGACCAACACCGGCAACGGCGTTCTGAACGACCTGGGTGGAACTGCCACGCCGCCGGCAGGCGATACGCCTGCCCAGTCCGGCACCGACGCGAAGCCGGCGACGACCGAGACGCCTGCCACCACGCAGACCCCGGCGACGACGCAGACGCCTGCCACGCAGACGCCGGCCACGACCGAGACCAAGCCTGCGACTTCCGGCTCGGACGTTCCGAGCGGCCAGTAAGGCGAAACGCAGATACATCGCCGGCGGAAGCCCGTCTTCCGCCGGTTTTCTTTTGTTTGAATTCCGACTGCCAAAACTTTTGAACGGAAAAATTCTGGAAGATGAATTTTTCGGTGGCGGAATCATTTTTGAAACGGTATCCGGTGAAGCCCATGGCGCGATATGTATTCATCACTGGCGGCGTGGTTTCTTCCCTTGGCAAAGGGATCGCCGCGGCTGCTCTCGGAGCATTGCTGCAGGCCCGGGGATACCGGGTGCGGCTTCGCAAGCTCGACCCCTATCTGAACGTCGATCCGGGCACGATGAGCCCGACGCAGCACGGCGAGGTGTTCGTCACCGATGACGGCGCGGAGACGGACCTCGATCTCGGTCACTACGAGCGCTTTACCGGCCGCTCGGCGACCAAGACCGACAACATCACCACCGGTCGCATCTACAAGAACATCATCGACAAGGAACGCCGCGGCGACTATCTCGGCGCCACCGTCCAGGTCATTCCTCACGTCACCAACGAGATCAAGAATTTCGTCACCGACGGCAATGACGATTATGATTTCGTCATCTGCGAGATCGGCGGCACGGTTGGCGATATCGAGGCCATGCCGTTCATGGAGGCGATCCGCCAGCTGAAGAACGATCTGCCGCGCGGTACCGCCGTCTATCTGCACCTGACGCTGATGCCCTATATCGCTGCTGCCGGCGAACTGAAGACGAAGCCCACCCAGCATTCCGTCAAGGAACTGCAGGCGCTCGGCATCCATCCCGATATTCTTCTCGTGCGCGCCGATCGTGAAATTCCGGAGGCCGAGCGCCGCAAGCTGTCGCTGTTCTGCAATGTGCGCCCGTCGGCCGTCATCCAGGCGCTCGATGTCGCCTCGATCTACGACGTGCCGATCGCCTATCACAAGGAAGGCCTCGACAACGAGGTGTTGGCCGCCTTCGGCATCGAGCCGGCGCCAAAGCCCCGGATCGAGAACTGGGAAGAGGTCGCCAACCGCATCAGCACCCCGGAAGGCGAGGTGACCATCGCCATCGTCGGCAAATATACCGGCCTCAAGGATGCCTATAAATCGCTGATCGAGGCGCTCTACCACGGCGGCATCGCCAACCGCGTCAAGGTCAAGCTCGAATGGATCGAATCAGAGGTCTTCGAGCAGGAAGATCCGGCACCCTATCTTGAAAAGGTCCACGGCATCCTCGTCCCCGGCGGCTTTGGCGAGCGCGGCTCCGAGGGCAAGATCCAGGCCGTCCGTTTTGCCCGCGAACGCAAGGTGCCCTATTTCGGCATCTGCTTCGGCATGCAGATGGCCGTCGTGGAAGCTGCCCGCAATCTCGCCGGCATCGAAAAGGCCTCGTCCACCGAATTCGGCAAGACCGAAGAGCCGGTCGTCGGCCTGATGACGGAATGGGTCAAGGGCAATGCCCTTGAAAAGCGCGCAGCATCCGGCGACCTTGGCGGGACCATGCGCCTCGGCGCCTACAAGGCCAGCCTGAAAAAGGGTACCAGGATCGCCGACATCTACGGCTCGACCGAGATCTCGGAGCGCCACCGCCACCGCTATGAAGTCAATGTCGACTACAAGGAGCGGCTGGAAGCCTGTGGTCTCGAATTCTCCGGCATGTCCCCGGACGGCGTCCTGCCGGAAACCGTAGAATATCCGGACCACCCCTGGTTCATCGGCGTTCAGTACCACCCCGAACTGAAGAGCCGCCCACTCGACCCGCACCCGCTGTTTGCCAGCTTCATCGAGGCCGCCGTGGAGCAGAGCCGGTTGGTTTGAGACCGCGATCGACGGTCTGTTGAGTGCTACGAATGCAAACCCGCTCGCAACAGGCCGTTGTGGGCGGGTTTTTCTTGGCGCAGTCGTCCGTCGAAGGTTAGAACCGGCCAATGCAGAATACGTCATTTCGCTATCACACCTTTGGCCGGCCAATCGATCGGATCTCCCTGGATGCGTTGCGATTGGAGCCACCCGTTGCCGGAATGATGCGTGTCGCGATGTCGCTCGTTCCGATCAACCCGTCCGACCTGATCCCGGTCACGGGCGCCTATTCCCACCGCATCCAGCTACCGGCCATCGTCGGCTATGAAGGCGTGGGGAGGGTGGTCAGCGCGCCATCGATATATGCCGCCTTGGTCGGATGCCGTGTTCTGCCGCTTCGCAGTGCCGGAACCTGGCAGGCCTATGTCGATTGCGATCCCGACCTTGCCGTCCCCGTTCCGGATGATGTCGAAGATGACGTTGCTGCCAGAGCCTATATCAACCCGCTGGCGGCCCTCACCATGCTCGATCGATGGCCCGCTAACGGAAAACGCGTGCTTCTGAGCGGCGCGGGCTCGATGTGCGCCGAGCTTCTGGGGGCACGGGCAAGACAACAGGGGGCCGTCGAGGTGCGCGGCATCTATCGATCGGAAAGCCGCATCCCCCGTCTCCTGTCCGCCGGGATCTTGCCCGTACCGATGGACGATCCCCTGGCGGTATGTCGGGCGGCCGGTGATGCCGACCTCGTCTTCGATTCGCTGGGCGGCCCGGTCGGCTCCGCCGTGCTGGAGGCGATGCGCCCCGACACCATCTTCGTCGGCTACGGTCTGCTGTCCGGGCAAGGCGTCGGACGGTTCAACGCCGATGTCGCCTATCATCGCTTCCATCTGCGCGATACGCTGGCGACCATGACGTCGCCTGCCTGGCAGAGCCAGTTTCACCGCCTCTGGCCGAAACTGGCGGAAGCGTCCCTGCCACCTGTACAGGTCTTTCCCATCAATCATTGGAGGGAGGCATTGCAGCAAGCCGCCGTGCCGGGGGCGCCGAAGTCCATGCTGTCGTTCGCGGAATTTGGTGAGGAGGCTTGATTGGTTCCGATGCGCCTGGATTGCATGTGCCGCCCCACACTCCGTCACTCGGCCACTGAGCCGAGGACTCACCGACCCAACGCCCCGTTGGGTCATCTCCGATGCTGTAGTTTCAGGAGATTGTCCGTACAAGTCATTGAATAAAAATGATTTTTTTATACGGCGATGTCGGGTCGCTGGATCCTCGCTTCGGAGGGCGAGGATCACCGAAGGGGTGAAAGCCTTTGCGCAAAACCGAAATCTCAGTGGGCGCTGAAATTTAGATGAAGCGCATCGTGAAACGCTCGAAGCGCGTATCAGCTTCCCATTTCAGGGCGCGATACCAGCCACTCCTCTTCTCCCCGGCGGGGAGAAGGTGGCCGAAGGCCGGATGAGGGGGGGCCGAAGGCTACGTTAAAAAGTCCCCTATCACATAAATCTATCCCCGCCCTGCGATCCCGTGCCATGATCATCCCGTCCTGTCGCGGATACACCGCAAGACGTTTGCGGCGAGGCAGGGCTGGCGCTCCACGGAAAGCCTCGGGGTCTTTTGACCCCGAACGTCAGGCGGAACGGAAGGAGAGCCCCCGGAACATGGACCCCCTCCGTCCTTATG
>NZ_DATJDJ010000086.1:0-9818 GCF_035497515.1 Pararhizobium sp.
AATTCGACGAGACGCTGCTGATAGATCGCGGCCCGCTCGAAGCCGCCAAGGCCGTCGATTACCAACCGTTTGATGCCGCGCCCCCTGACTTCATCCAGCAGGCGATGGGCCAGTTTATCCAGCAGGTTTTCAGTCATCGGGTTCCAGAGGAAGGCGAGGGCGCCCGAATGGAGGAGAGGCTGCAAATCAAGGCCGATGGCTCTGGCCTTGCCGTGAAGGCGCGCCGGCGTCTCATAGAATCCGAAATGCAGGCCCGGCTCCGCTTCGCTCGACGCGCTCAGGAAATTGAGGCCGAGCGTCGTCTTGCCACATCCGGATGGGCCAAAGACCAGACTGACCGAGCCTGCGGGAATGCCGCCGCCGAGCAGTCTATCGAGGCCGTCGACCCCCGAGGGGACGGTGCCCGTCACCAGGGTTTCGGGCTGAGAGGGATGCGCCAGGGCGATTTCCAGCCGCGGATAGACAGTAACGCCGGAGGAGCCGATATCGAACTGATGGAACCCGTCAAGAGCGCGACTGCCTCTCGATTTCTTCACATGCAGGCGTCGAACGGAGCGCACGCCTGCAAGCTCGTTGTTCAGCTCTATGACGCCGTCGACCATGGTATGCTCGGGGCTGTCGTCGGCAAGGCGGGTGCTGGTGAGGAACAGCACCGTGCAACCTGCGAATGCGGCCTGGCTCTGAACCTCCGCCACGAAGGTTTTGACGTCGAGCGCGCTATCGGCGCGATCGCGCGCGTTAAGGAGACCGTCGAACACAAGCAGGGTTGCGCCCTGCCGGCTGATTTCCTTTCGTATCAAGGAAACGACCGCCGGAAGCCCCTGATCGCGCAGCGTCTGGAAGACGCTGACATAGGCGATTTCATCGCCAAGCCTGGACGGATCGAAGAAGTCGAGCGTGCCCAGAACCTGAAAGAGGCGATCATGCGTCTCCGCCAGCAGCGTTACGTAGAGCACTTTTCGGCCAAGCGCGACATTCGCAAACGCAATATGGTTCGACAGGATCGTCTTGCCGGCGCCCGGCTGTCCCTGGACGATATAGGAAGCGCCCTCGACAAAGCCTCCCCCGAGTATGGCGTCCAACCCTTGGATGCCTGATGTCAGTCGTGGAAGTTCATGCATTGAGATCGTCCCGGAGAGCCCTTGCGCCCACGGAGTACCCTAAGGTCCGATGCCGAAATTGCAAACGCCAATTGACCGGGACGGATGCGGAAATCCCTTCATCCACGAAACGCTTTCGTATCGTGCCGTCTGGAATCCTCGACGATCATGAATATCGAGGCTTGCTGGCCTCATCATTGGCGAACCGGCTTGTCGGACGCTCCGTCCGCGGGGCGAGGACCGCTCGTCCCGCCGGCTCGTTGATGCCACCCCGATCCTGTTTCAGATCTCCAGGCCCGCCTTGCGGCGCTCGATCGCCGAGACGAAATGGAACCCGATCGTGCGCAAAGGCTCTGGGGCGATCCAGGAGGCGGAGCCCATGCTTTGCGCCATTGCCTGATGGGCATTGCCTTTGCCCAGCATGAGTTCGGCCAGGTGACGGCCGAGCATGGTACCCTTGGCGATGCCGCTGCCGTTGCAGCCGCCCGACGCGTAGAGCCCCTCCTCGAGTTGCCCCCACCAGGGAGCGCCGTTCATCGTGAAGGCGGTGGTGCCGCCCCACAGATATTCGAATCCGATATCCTTCAGATTGGGCCAGCGACGCTCGAAGCGATCCCGGAGCATGGCCTTGGCCCGCCCTTCGTCGATCTCGGCTTCATGCGCGTAAAGGCTGCGTACCATCACCCTGTTGCGACCGATGCGCCGTAAGGTGGTACCCAGCCGATGCGACGGCAACAGGCCCCAGGCTTCGGATTCGCCTATCTCGCCGAGCCGCCCGTCCGGGATTTCCTCGGTGACGGCCGCATATGTGTAGATCGTCGCCATCCGCGATTTGAGATAGCCGAATTTGGGTATGAACCCATTGGTGGCGAGCGCCAGTTGCTTGCATTTCACCACCCCGCCGGACGTCTCGAGTATCCAGCCGCCGTCCTTCCTGCGGATCGCCGTCACCGGCGTATTCTCATGGAGCGCGACCGACGACGGCAGCGCATCCGCGAGCCCCCGGATCAGCGCGGCCGGTTGCAGCAGGACCGTGTCCTGCATATGGATGCCGAACCGGTAATAGGGCGAGCCGATCCGGCGGTGGATATCATCCCGCGAGAGCACGGAATGGGCAATGCCGTTGGCCTGAGCGACCTCCAGAACCTTCCGCAGCGAGGCCTCCCCCTGTTCGGTGGCAGCCCCCCGTATCGATCCGGCCTGCTGTATGTCGCACTCGATCCCGTTATCGCGGACAATCGACATCAGCCAATCATAGGCTTCCCTGAAGAAGGTGGTCTGCACCTGCGCCTTCTGCGCCATCTCGATCGAGGCGTTGCGCGGCAGCACATGCGCGCCCGTGAAGCCGGAATTGCGCGCGGATGCCCCCTCACCAACCGTCGTGGCTTCGAGCACGGCGATCCGCGCCTGAGGATCGAGTTCCTGCAGCCGCCGGGCAACCGCAAAGCCCGTATAACCGGCGCCGACGATCGCATAATCGACCGTCAGGCTGCCATCCAGGGCTGCATGAGGTTCGCGGGGCGGCAGCATCGCATTCCAGCCGCAAAGATTGGAATATTTCGGGAAGGTGAGTTTTGTCATTTTTGATGCCTGAATGAGGATCGGGGCTGCCAGATGAAGCAGCCCCGGACGAAATGATCAGTCCTTGAAGTGTGCCTGCTCGGTCAGCAGCGGTCCGAGGGACATCGATCCCTTGAGTTCGAACCCCCAATCGAGCTTCTCGTTGCGGGTCCAGACCTGCGCAGTCTCGGTGACCGGGATGCCGCAAACGTCGGCGACGATCAGCTTCTGTGCCTCCTGCCACAGCTCGATCTGCTTTTTCGGGTCCGTTTCGGTGCGGGCCGCCTCGATCTGCTTGTCGGCGACACTGCAGTGGCTGAAGTTTGTCACCTGCGCCGGCTGTCCGATCGCGCTGGCCGAGTGAAAGAACTGGGTCAGATAGGTATCTGCCACCGGGAACCGCGCCGCGCCGTAATCGACAAGCGGGCTGAGATCCTTGCGGATCATCTGGTGCCAGGCCGCATGCTCCACCGGCTGGAGATCGAGCGTGATGCCGGCCTTCGCGAGCTGCGCCTGCAGGATCTGGTCGGTCGTCGCATAGCTCGGCATCTGGCTGGCGATCATCTTGATCGTGATGCCGTCCGGGAACCCGGCCTCCGCCAAC
Organism: Pararhizobium sp.; assembly: GCF_035497515.1. GTDB lineage: Bacteria > Pseudomonadota > Alphaproteobacteria > Rhizobiales > Rhizobiaceae > Pararhizobium. The sequence goes on from NZ_DATJDJ010000086.1 coordinate 3,265, forward strand.
AGGGCCTTCGCCTTGTCGATGTCGTGCGGCAGTATGCCGGGCTCCGGATTGAGACCGAGATTGTTGGACGGGATGACGGACTTGGCCACGCGGGTAAATTCGGGGCCACGGAACTGGGCGATCTGCGCCGGATCGACCGCATGGGCGATCGCCTGGCGCACACGGATATCGTCGAATGGCTTCTGGGTCCGGTTGACGTGCAGGACGGTCAGTTCCGACGGATCGAAAATATCGATCGCAGCACCCGGGGTTGCCTGCATGCGTTGCAGCCACCGCTGGTCGGTCGATCCTGCCGCTACGTCGATTTCGCCTGCAGTGAAGGCAAGGTCGCGGCCGGCAGCGGCGTTGAGGAAGCGATAGGTGACCTTTTCGATCTTCGGCTTTCCGCGGAAGTATTCGTCATGCGACTTGAAATGGACAGCCACGCCCGGCTCGATGGACTCGAACTGGAACGGGCCGAAGCCGACCGGGTTGCGGGTAAAGCCTTCGCCGCGCTCTTCATACGCCTTCTTGCTGATGATGAAGCCACCCGAATAGTTGGTCAGCAGCCCCAACAGGCTCGGCACCTGATTGGCGAGCGTGATCTTGACCGTATGCGGATCGACCGCCTCGACGCTCTTGATCGCCGAATAATCGGTGGCAAAGGCCGAACGCTTCGGATCGGCGGATTTCTGCAGGCTAAAAACGACATCGTCAGCGGTTACTTCACCGTAACCGTGCTGCCACTGCACACCTTCACGCAGCTTGAAGGTCCAGACCAGATTGTTGTCGGTCGCTTCCCAGCTCTCGGCGAGATCCGGCTCGATGGTCGCCGGATCGGTAGAGCCGGGGGCAAAACGCACAAGTGCGCCGTAAATCCAGGCCACCAGCGTGCGATCCGATGTGCTGGATGCAAAATGCGGATCGAGGTTGCCGATATCCGCCGAGGCGGCACCGACCCTGAGCTCTGTCTGCGCGGCGTTGGCCGGCAGCGATGCCAACCCTGTGCAGGCCATCAGGACGGCGAGCGCCCCGGAGAAGATGTGCTTGTTGTATGTCATTTAAGAGTTCCTCCTCATTTTCAATTATACGTTTCTGACACTGCTAAAGCTGCGAGCAACGGGCCGAACCCGTTTTCACCGAGACCGCTGATCGCCGAGACGATGCCTTGCTGATGTTGCGAGGTCAGGCTGACCTTGCCGATATTGATGAATTTGTTTGCGACCTGGTCCCAGTTCATCGGGTTCGCCACGTCGCCGAGCGGATAGTCCACGACCATCTCCTCGACGCCGTCGCCCTGGTCCATCAGGATGCGGGCGGGCGTGCGAACAGGAAACGAGGTTGCGAAATCGTGGGAAGCTTCCAGCTCGATCCGGCTGGCGAGCCTGATGACCTCTGGGTCGTTCAGGCTGCTCACATCGACGGGCTGCAACGCCTCGCGACCGCGCAGGGCAGCGAGCGCGCAGCTGAAATAGAAGCTGTACTGACCGCCCTCCAGGGAACTGGGCGCTCTCTCATTGGCAAGACGCAGCCCCTGAGGAAAGGTTTCGATCCGCAGATGCTTGATATCGCGGCCGTTCTGCCGGAGCGTCAGGATCGCATCGATGGCGGCATGCATGTAGCGGCAGCACGCATAGGGCTTCAGGTAACATTTCTGCAGCTCCCATGTCGTGCCGAGGCTTCCGAGAAGGATGGAGCGGTCGTAGCGATCTTCCCGGTCGAGCAAGTCGAGCGGGCCGGTTGCCCCGGCGCGCGCACGATAGGCAGCAGTCACGCCTGCAACCACGGCCGGCGGAATTCCTTCCTTCACCGTGCTGCCCTGGAATTTCGAGGAACCGGTTGGAAAGACAATGGGGCCTTCGCTGCCGGCGATTGCCAATGCATGAGCCATCTGAATGGCGTCGAGCCCAAGCAGACGACCGGCGCTTGCGGCAGCGCCGTACCCCACCCATCTGCCGCTCGCATAGGTTTCGATCGTGGCGGTCGGGCGCGAGGCCGCGACACGCAAGGCCACATCGTAACCCAGGGCGATGGCGTCGAGAATATCGGCGTCAGACGCCTTTATGGCTTGTCCGACCGCAAGAGCCGCCGGGATGACGCCGGCACCGGCATGGCCGGCAGCGCCGCGGTGACCATCGTCAATGTCGAGCGCGCTGGCAGCGGCGCTGTTTGCCATGGCGGCGCCGGCAACGCTCAGGCGCCTGTTGGTCAGCCAGACCTGGGCGTCTCCATCTCCGTAGACGTCGGATGCGGCCTGTCGCGCCGCTGCCGCAAGCGGAGAACGCAGACCGGCTGCGGTTGCCCCCACGAGATCGAGAAGCAGCAGCGAAATGGCTTCTCGCGCCTCCTGCGGAAGCGCTCCCTTTGGTTGGCCGCTGACGAATGCGGCAAGTTGGGTCAAGGCATGCATTTAGGCGCTCCTGCGGATCAATTTGTCTGGCGGATAAAATGGCCCTCTGAAGCCCTGCCCCAACTGGCAGCAGGGGCGGCATATCCCACGGGCTTCATCGGGCTTCGCGGCGGGGCCGTATCGGCGGCCCGGCGCTGCCGCGTCTCACGCATGTTCGGATGCGTGATGGGAATGGCTGACAGAAGACGCTGCGTATAGGCGTGGCCGGGGCGGCCGATCACTTCATCGCGCGGGCCGATCTCGACGATCTCGCCGAAATACATGACGGCGACCCGGTCGCAGATGCGCTCCACCGCAGCCATGTCGTGACTGATGAAAAGATAGGAGACGCCGAACTCCTTCTGCAGGTCGATCATCAACTCGATGATCTGACCCTTGATCGCCACGTCGAGCGCCGACACGGCCTCGTCGGCGATGATCAGCTTCGGCGCCATGGCAAGAGCGCGGGCGATGCAGATGCGCTGCCGCTGTCCACCGGAGAATTCGTGCGGCAGACTTGTCGCCCGGTTCGGATCCAGCCCGACGCGTTCCATCAGCCATTCCATCCGCTGGATGGCGGCGCGCCCTGTTTCGATCCCATGGACCTGCATCGGCTCGATGATCGCGGATCCGATCGTTTGCCGCGCATCCAGGGACCCGAAGGGATCCTGGAAAATCATCTGCGCCTGCCGGCGCATCTGGGCGAGGCTTCTCGGGTCCTTGTAATCTATGGTCTGGCCGCAAACCTTGATCTCGCCGCCATGGACGGGGGCAAGGTTTATGATCGCCTTGCCGATCGTCGATTTCCCCGAGCCGGATTCACCCACCAGCCCCAGCGTTTCGCCCTTCCCGATGGAAAAGGAGACGTCCTCCACGGCGTGGACCGCACCTTTGACGCGGCCGAGAAGTCCGCCATGGACCGGAAACCGGACCGCGAGATTGCGCACTTCCAGAATCGGCTCATCGGCAATCTGGATCGGCAGGTCGCCGACCGGCTCGGCGGGAACGGTATTGATCTGCAATTTTCCGGCAAGGCTCGGCGCGGCAGCGATGAGGCTGCGGGTATAGGGATCCTTTGGATTGCCGAAGACCTCGTGAACGCTGCCCTGCTCGAGCACCCGACCATGCCGCATGACCAGGACATCGTCGGCAATCTCCGCCACCACGCCCATGTCATGCGTGATGAAGAGGACAGCCGTTCCGGTCTCGCGCTGCAGTTCCTTCAGGAGGTCCAGGGTCTGCGCCTGCACGGTAACGTCGAGCGCGGTGGTCGGCTCGTCGGCAATGATCACCTGCGGATTGCATGCCAGCGCCATGGCGATCATCACGCGTTGCCGCATGCCGCCCGAAAATGTGTGCGGAAATTGCTTGATGCGCTCCTCGGGGTCCGGAATGCGCACCTTGCGCAGCATTTCGAGCACCGCCTCGCGCAGTTCCTCGCCTCTCAGTCCGCGATGGATGCGGATCACTTCCGCCAGCTGGGTTCCGACGGTCTGCACCGGATTGAGCGAGGTCATCGGCTCCTGGAAGATCATGCTGACCTGGCCGCCGCGTACCCGTCGCATTTCCGCTTCCGACAGTTTCAAAAGGTCGCGCCCGCCGAGCTTTATCGAGCCTTGCGCCGTTGCGATATTCTCGGGCAGAAGCCGCATGATCGCCAGCGACGTCACGCTCTTGCCCGAGCCGGATTCGCCGACAAGGGCCAGCGTCTTTCCCGGGCTGATATCAAAATTCATGCCATGAACGACCTGCTTCTTGGCAAAGGAAACACTCAGATCTCTGACTTCGATAACGGGACGGTCGGTCATCAGCTTGCGTCCTTCAGGCGTGGATCGATCGCGTCGCGCAGGCCGTCGCCGATCAGGTTGAGTGCGAGAACCAGGAGCAGGATCGCAAAGCTTGGATAAAGCGCGAGGTGAAAGGAACTCAGAATATTGTCGAAGCCTTCGCGAACCATGCCGCCCCAGGTCGGCGTCGGCGGCGCAAGGCCGAGACCGATGAAGGCGAGCGAGGCTTCGGTACGCACGGCGGTCGCCATCCAAAGCGAGGCCATCACCATGATTTCCGGCAGGATGGCCGGCAGGATGTGCCGGAGCAGGATGCGGGTGTCCGAGAACCCCATGGCGTGGCAGGCCTGCACATATTCACGGTCGCGCTGGGTAATGACGCCGGCGCGGGCAATGCGGGCGAAGGCCGGTATGGCGGTGAATGCGATCGCTATGACGATGTTCGTCAGCGTCGCCCCCATCAGGGCCACAAGCGCCAGGCCGAGGATCAGCGACGGGAAGGCCAGCACGACATCCATGATCTGCATCAGGATGATGTCGGTCCTGTTGCCGACATAGCCGGCGATCATGCCGATCAGCGAACCGATGATCAGCGCCACCACGATGGCGAGAAAGCCGATGGTCAGCGAGTATCTGGCGCCGTAGAGCAGACGCGAAAGCACGTCCCGCCCGAACTGATCCGTGCCAAGCAGGTTTTCAGCGCTTGGCGGCGACAGGTAGAGGATGATGTTCTGGTCGTTCGGATTGTAGGACGTGATCAGCGGCGCAAAAATCGCGCAAAGGACGAGCACTGTTACAATGACCATGCCGAGCCATGTGGAAAAATTCAGCCGCTTCAGAAGCGCCCATCTCGGTTGCGGTCGACCTGCCGTCGGGGTCGGAAGTGTGGAGAGGCTTGTCATTTGTACTGAACCCTCGGATCGAGGAAACCATAGGTGAGGTCGGTCACAAGGTTCACCACCACGACCATCATGGTGTAGATGACGATCATGCCCTGCAGCAGCGTATAGTCGCGTTGCGTCAAGGCGTTGAGGATGAGCTTGCCGAGACCCGGCCGCGAGAAGACGATCTCCGTCAGCACCGAATTGCCGATCAGAATGCCCAGATAAAGGCCGACGACAGTGGTGATCGGTATCATGCAATTGCCCAGCGCATGGCGCCAGATGACGGCATGATGCGAGGCACCCTTGGCGCGGGCGGTCCGCACGAAGTCCTGGTTGAGCACTTCGAGCATTGCGGAGCGGGTGACGCGGGTAATGTAGGCCATCATGATCAGGGCCAGCGAGATTGTCGGCAGCGCCATCTGCCTGAGACGATCCAGAAGACCATCGCCGCCACCGGAACTGATGACGGGAAACCAGCGCAGGTTGATCGCAAAGATCATCAACAGGATGATCGAGGCGACGAAGGCTGGCAGCGACAATCCAAGCAGCGAGACGAACCGCAGGATGAAATCCGCCGGCCGGTTGCGCTTGACCGCCGCCCAGACCCCTGCCGGAACGCCGAGCAGGACGCCCAGAAACAGCGACGCGATCGTCAATTCCAGCGTATAGGGCAGCACGCTCGCTATCTCGGCCGTGATCGAGCGTCCGGTGATCATCGAAGTTCCCAGATCGCCCTGCAGGACGCCGAGCATGAACTGCCCGTATTGAACGAGTACCGGCTTATCCAGGCCAAGCCTGTGATGCAGCGCCGCGATGCTCTCGATGCTGGCCTGGTCACCCAGAATGACCAGTGCCGGATCGCCGGGCAGAATTCGTACGATCAGGAATACGAGCGTCAAGACGCTGAAAAGCGTCAAGACCGCAAATCCCATTCGCTTGATCAGGAATGACACCATTCGGCCGTCCTCGCTGGTCACAAAAAGGGGAGAAGCAAACGGACAGGCGCTCAACGCCCATATCGAAAGAGGGGCGTGCGCGCCGCGGCTTCGAACGTCCTCCCACATTTCGAAACCGCATCACTTGAAACGAATATCAGCGGAAAAACTTGCGCAAGTCAACGAATTCCTTTTATTAGAATGGATTTTATGCTACGTTCTAATTATTAGAATTTGGATCTTGAAATGTCCGTGAACGCTTCATCCAACGCCGTACGTGCGCTCGACATCCTGCTATTTCTTGGGGAGGGCGGCTCCGACGGGTTCTCGCTGGCGGATATTTCCGAACAGATCGGCGAGGCAAAGCCGGCGGTTCATCGCAGCCTGTCTTCCCTGTTGCAGAAGGGTTTTGCGGAACCAGCTCCGCGTCATGGCCACTACAGGCTGGGGCCAGCAATACCGATGCTTGCGCGCCGCCAGGAACGGCTGGAACCGCTGATTCTGAAGTTCCGGCCAGGCATGGCGGAATTCGCGCGACGGACAGGGAATACGGTTTACATGATGGTTCAAGCGGGCGTCG
>NZ_DATJDJ010000087.1:0-41350 GCF_035497515.1 Pararhizobium sp.
CAACTCCTCCTCCTTCACCTGTGGCTCGAAGGCGAAACCGGCCGCGTCTATCGGTGGTCTCAACCCGGCCTCCACCCGGTAGTGAAAGCTCAGAGCCCGTTCCTCATCCAGAAGCTCCGCCTCGAGCTTGATGCGGACCGGGTCGCCGCTGCGACGCCTGCCGCTCCACAGGGTCGAGGCCATACCGCCTTCGCGGGCAATCTCGTGGGCAAGCCTGCCGCGCACCGAGGCCTGGACAAGCTGCAAGGCACGATAGAGATTGGACTTGCCGACACCGTTTTCACCGATGAACAGGTTGACACCCGCCATGTCCATTCGGATGGATTTCAGGGAACGATAATTGGCGGCGAACATGGAGCGAATCTGCATGACGCAGATTACCTGATCGTCTCGACAGGCGGAACCGGATTGCCGAACACCGCATCCCCATCCCGCGCCAGATCGAATACCGTGTGCCGCTCCAGGGCCCGTGTCACCTCCCCCGGATCGCCGTCGAGGGCATCGGGCGAAATGAGGTTGCCGATGGTGAAGTCGAACCGGTTGCCCTTCTTGTTCAGGAGCTCGTGAAAGACGGTCATGTCGCGCAGCTCGGTCGACCATTTGGCCAGCCAGTAGAACAGGCCGGAATTGCGCGCCGCCATGTGAACCGGAAGGATCGGCAGGTTGTACTTGCGGGCAAAGCTGACGGCCGATGTCTTCCACGGACGTTCGTTCAGCCGCCCCTCTGCCCAATAGGCAATGCGGCCGGAAGGAAACAGCACGGTCGCCTTACCGTCCGAGATCGCCCGGTTGGTCACCTGCAGCGTCTCGCGCGCCTTCAGCTTGCTCTTGTAGTCATCGCGCCATTCGACCGGGATGACCATCTCGACGAAACGCGGATTGACCCGGATGGCGTCACGATTGGCAAAGAACATCATGTCCGGGCGGCGGCTCTTCAGGAGATCGAAGACGGCAATCCCGTCGGCAATGCCGGTCGGATGATTGCTGACCATCAGGAAGCCACCGCTCCGGGGGATACGGTCACCATGGCGGACGCGGATATCGAGCGCCAATGTTTCGCTCAGATACTGGAAGGCCTGGAAACCCGGCAGGTTGGCAACACCATCGGCGAACTCGATCGCCTTGCGATAATTCAGAAGCGTGTAGAGAAACGGCCGCATGACCGGCCACAGCGGGTGCTTGACGATGCGCTGGCCGCGCTCGGCGATCAACGTATCGACTATATGCCCGGGCTGTCCTTGCGAGACCAGCGCGACCGTCTCTGCGAAATGCGTGAAACCGCCTGCCAAATCCCGTCTTGCCATGGTGTTATCCGCTGTGTTCGGCTGAGCTATCGCAGGTGAATATGATCCCACCATGACAAATTCCAAGGGCGTTAGGAAAAACATAACGGCCCGGCGCGCAAAGTCGGCCGATTACCTATCGCGGAGCAAGTGAGTGAACGAACTCCTGATCATTGGCCATCCCGAACTGATGGCCGAGCGCCAGAAATGGCTGGCGAGCCTCGACAACGAGCGTCGCCTGTCCAGCAAGACCGTCGAGGCCTATGAGCGGGATACGCGGCAGTTCCTGCACTTCCTCACCGGGCACCTCGCCGGTCCGGCAAAACTCAGCGACATCAGCGCGCTGCGGCCGGGCGACCTGCGCGGTTTTCTCGCCGCCCGCCGCCGCGATGGTGCCGGTGCGCGCACCCTTGGACGCGGCCTTGCCGGTCTTCGCTCTTTCCTGCGGCACCTGGAAAGGAAGGGTTTGGCCAACGCTGCCGGCGCCAGCGCCGTGCGTTCGCCGAAGCAGCCGAAATCCCTGCCGAAGCCACTGACCGCCGCGGATGCGCTGACGGTTGTGACCAATGACGCCCAACTGGCCGAGGAGCCCTGGATCGCCGCCCGCAATGCCGCCGTGTTGACGCTGCTCTACGGCTGCGGCCTGCGCATCTCGGAAGCGCTCGACCTGACGCCCGGAGATTTCGCCGGCACGCCGACCGCGCTGCGCATCCACGGCAAGGGCGGCAAGACCCGCGTCGTGCCGCTGATCACCGTGGCGGTGGACGCCGTCCGTGCCTATCAGACACTCTGCCCTTACCATCTCGGCGAAGACGGCCCGCTGTTTCGCGGCGCCAAGGGTGGCAAGCTGCAGGCAGCGATCATCCAGCGCGAGATGCAGAAGATGCGCGGCGCCCTCGGCCTTCCCGACACCGCGACCCCACATGCGCTGCGCCACTCCTTCGCCACCCATCTTCTCGCCGGCGGCGGCGATCTCAGGACCATCCAGGAACTGCTCGGCCATGCCAGCCTGTCGACCACCCAGGTCTATACCGGCGTCGATTCGGCCCGGCTGCTGGAAATCTACGACCGCGCCCATCCGCGCGCTTGAATTTCAGCCACGAACCACTGTTAACCATTTTCGTTAAGCCGGTCGTGAACCTTGCGCCGCTAGGGTTCTCGCAATCACCGAAATAGCGCGGACAGGACGGATCATGTTCCAGCAGTTTACAAAACCGGCGCGTGAGATCGCGGAGCGACTGGGCGACAACATCCTTGCCCTGATCGCCACCCTGCATGTGCTGTTTGCCGTCAGCCTGATCGCGACGCTGCTGTCGATCTCGCCGGCCCATGCGGCGAGCGATGGTTCCTGTGGCGGTAAGGATCTGATTGCGGAAATGCAGACCTCCGATCCCGTGCGCTATGCCGGATTGCAGAAGGAGGCGGCTGCCATTCCGAACGGCAAGGGCACGTTCTGGAAGATCGAGAAAGCCGGCGTCCCGACGTCCTACCTGCTCGGCACCATGCATGTGACCGATCCGCGTGTTCTGGCCATGCCGAAGGGCGCAGCGGCGGCCTATGAGACTTCGAAAACCGTCATCGTTGAATCCGACGAAGTGGTCGACGACCGCAAGGCGGCGGCGACCATGATGATGCAGCCGCAACTGATGATGCTGACCGATGGCAAGTCGATCAAGGATTTCCTCAAGCCCGAGGAAGAGCAGAAGCTCGCCGAAGGCCTGAAGGAGCGCGGCATTCCGCTGGCCGCCGTCTCCAGGATGAAACCCTGGATGATCTCCAGCTTCGTTGCCCTGCCCGCTTGCGAGATGAGCCGCAAGGCCGCCGGCGCCTCTTTCCTCGACAAGAAACTGGCCGAGGACGCCATCAAGCAGGGCAAGACCCTGAAGGGTCTGGAAACCATGGTCGAGCAGTTGCAGGCGATGGATTCGCTGCCGATCCAGTTCCACCTGCAGGCCCTGATCGAAACGCTCGAACTCGGCGATATCGTGGCCGACGTCATGAAAACGACCACCGACCTCTATCTCGCCCAGGAGATCGGCATGATCATGCCATTGATGAAATCGGTTTCCGAGGAAAAGTCCCAGAGCGCCGATGATGGCTATGCGGATTTCGAGCAGCGCATCGTCACCGATCGCAACAGGACGATGGCGACCCGCGCCAGGCCGATCCTGGACCAGGGCGCCGTCTTCATGGCCGTCGGCGCGCTGCACCTGCCGGGCAAGGACGGGCTGATCGAACTCCTGCGCAAGGACGGGTTTACGATCACCGCAGTGAACTGAATACGGCCAATCCGCCCCGCGCGGTGACCGCCGTGGTTTTGAATCTCTGCATCATTCGGACGGGGGCACTGGAAATCGCCTCTAACGAATGAAATATGACTGACGCCTTCCAGCGCCCCGTTTGGCGTTCTCTCGGGAGCTTTCCTCCCTACAGACCCCGACTTCGAACCCTCTGCCTCGGGATGATTGCGTTCCGTCGTTCTCCGGGACCGGCATTCAGCAACACAGCCCGGTACGTCACGCATCTTCTCCCGACATGTGCATCACACAGATGCGCCCACCCCATAAGGACGGAGGGGGTCCATGTTCCGGGGGCTCTCCTTCCGTTCCGCCTGACGTTCGCGGTCTTCCCATCGAAGACCCCGAGACTTTCCGTGGAGCGCCAGCCCTGCCTCGCCGCAAACGTCTTGCGGTGTATCCGCGGCAGGACGGGATGATCATGGCACGGGATCGGAGGGGCGGGGATGGACGGGGATGAGATTTGTGGAATTCGCGGTAGTGAACCGGGCATGTGGTTGTAGCCTTCGGCCCCTCATCCGACGCTCTGCGCCACCTTCTTCCGATGGAGAAAAGAGGAGCGGCCACTCCAAGCCCAAAAAACTTACCCTCACCATCTGGACCTCAAGACATGGCGATGTAGCATCCGGGCAAGTTGGATTACATTCAGGGGAAACACGATGCTGCTGAGAATGGAAGCGAAGCTTGCCGGCGCCTGCACGCCGGTTTTTACCAGCCATCCCGCCCGCTGGGCCGGGCTTCTGGCATTGTGTTCTCCGCATATCATCACCGGCGTGAACCGGCTTCTGGATTTCAGTGCGGCTGCCCGGGAAATGGAAGGATACGGATTGTTGCCGGGGCGGCCGATCGCCGCCGTGGTGATCCTTTTGCAACTGAGTGCGGCGGCGATGATCGTCAGCGGGTTTTGCCGCTGGATCGGCTCACTTTCGCTCTGCGCCTTCACGGTCCTGGCGACCTTCATTGCCTTTCGTTTCTGGGAAATGCCCATGGGAGCCGAGCGATTTACGGCAATGAACGTATTTTTCGAGCATATGGGGCTGGCCGGCGGTTTCCTGCTGGTGGCTTGGTACGACCTGCACAAATGGCGACGTGGCGGGCGCGACTGGAGCTGATCCATAAATAAGTATGACTTTTCCAAGGATGAGCTTTCGGCGTATTGCGGCTGACATGGACGACAGGCATTGTGCACTCGCTTTTCATCCCGCTCTCGAAAAGGAACCCGCAGATGAGCACGATCACCACCAAGGACGGAACGGACATTTTCTACAAGGACTGGGGTTCGCGCGATGCGCAACCGATCGTCTTTCATCACGGCTGGCCGCTGAGCGCCGACGACTGGGACGCCCAGATGCTCTATTTCCTGTCGCAAGGTTACCGCGTCATCGCCCATGACCGCCGTGGCCACGGCCGGTCCAGCCAGACATCGGGCGGCCATGAAATGGATAGCTATGCCGCCGACGTGGCGGAACTGACTGATGCGCTCGACCTCAGGAATGCCTTCCATGTCGGCCATTCGACGGGCGGTGGCGAAGTTGTTCATTACGTCGCCCGCGCCAAGCCCGGTCGCGTCGGCAAGGCCGTCATCGTCGGCGCCGTGCCGCCGGTCATGGTGAAATCCCCCACCAACCCCGGCGGCCTGCCGATCGACGTGTTCGACGGACTTCGCAAGGCGCTGGTCGCCAACCGCGCCCAGTTCTTCATCGACGTGCCGACCGGCCCCTTCTTCGGCTTCAACCGCCCCGGCGCCGAAATTTCGCAAGGGCTGATCGACAACTGGTGGCGACAGGGCATGATGGGCGGTGCGAACGCCCATTACGAATGCATCAAGGCGTTCTCCGAGACCGATTTCACCGAGGATTTGAAGGCGATCGACGTTCCCGTTCTCGTCATGCACGGCACCGACGACCAGATCGTGCCTTACGAGGATTCGGCCGTGCTGGCGGTGAAGCTTTTGAAGAACGGTACGTTGAAGAGCTACGACGGCCTGCCCCATGGCATGCTCTCGACGCACCCGGATATTCTGAACCCGGACATGCTGGCGTTTTTCAAGGGGTAACGGGAGCGCTGTTTTGCCCCTCACCCAACCCTCTCCCCGCATGCGGGGGGAGGGGGACGACGGGCTTGCCGCTTGTCCCTTCTCTCCCCATCGTGATCGAGAAAAGGTGGCCGAAAAGCCGGCCGCAGGGACAGCCGGGTGTGTTCGTGGAGGAAGTCAGCAGAAAGCTTAGTCGCAGATGCGGACCTTCTTGATGACCAGATTGCCGTAATAGTCGTAGGCGCGGACCTTCTTGATGTAGCAGGTGGGCCCGCAGTCGTCGGAGCCGGCCTGCGAGGGAGCGACGAAGGAAACGGTGGCGATGAGGGCGGCGGCCGTGGTCAGGATGAAGCTGCGCATGTGGTCTCTCCTTGATGTCTCTTGGGAATGCCCCTTGGGAATGCCCCGCTGGATGAGCCTCCCTCCCTCTTATGACCCGACTATCCCCCGAGACCGCGCTGCGCGCTGTTTCGGATGGAACAGGAAGGTCTGAAGTTCAAAATCCCCCCATTTTCCCGTGAAGGAACCATGTCCGGCGTTGCGGCAAGCGATACCGTCGCGGTCAGGCCGATGATTGGCTCACACGTACAATTCTTTCCGCAACCGCATTTTCCTTGAACGGAAGTTGCGCTAAGAACGCGCCAACAATTCCCCGTCCTTCGATGAGACAACCACCTTCGACTTAAAAGGAATGCCCCATGACAGTGCGCAATCTTTTCCTCCTGCCCGGCGACGGCATCGGCCCGGAAGCCATGGCGGAAGTCCGCAAAATCATCGCCTACATGAACGCCGAGATGGCGGGCGGGTTCACGACGGACGAGGGCCTTGTCGGCGGTTCGGCCTATGACGCGCATGGCGCGGCGATTTCCGACGCCGACATGGCGAAAGCGATGGCCGCGGATGCGGTGCTGTTCGGCGCCGTCGGCGGCCCGAAATGGGATGATGTGGCCTATGAAGTCCGCCCGGAAGCGGGCCTGCTGCGGCTGCGCAAGGATATGGAGCTGTTTGCCAACCTGCGCCCGGCGATCTGCTATCCGGCGCTCTCCGACGCATCCTCGCTTAAAGCCGAACTGGTCGAAGGCCTCGACATCCTGATCGTACGCGAACTGACCGGCGGCGTCTATTTCGGCTCGCCGAAGGAAATCATCGATCTCGGCAACGGCCAGAAGCGCGGCATCGACACGCAGGTCTATGACACCTACGAGATCGAGCGCATCGCCGGCGTTGCCCTCGAACTGGCGCGCACCCGCGGCAACCGGGTCTGCTCGATGGAAAAGCGCAATGTGATGAAATCCGGCGTGCTCTGGAACCAGGTGGTGACGGCGACGCACAAGGCGAAATATTCCGACGTCGCACTCGACCACATGCTGGCCGATGCCGGCGGCATGCAGCTCGTGCGTGCGCCAAAACAGTTCGACGTCATCGTCACCGACAACCTGTTCGGCGACATGCTATCCGACGTCGCCGCGATGCTGACCGGTTCGCTCGGCATGCTGCCGTCGGCCTCGCTCGGTGCGCCCGATGCCAAGACCGGCAAGCGCAAGGCGCTCTACGAGCCGGTGCATGGCTCGGCCCCCGACATTGCCGGCAGGGGCATCGCCAACCCGATCGCCATGATCGCCTCCTTCGCCATGTGCCTGCGTTACTCTTTCAATCTCGTGAAGGAAGCCGATACGCTGGAAAAGGCGATCGCCAACGTTCTCGACAAGGGCATCCGCACCGGCGACATCATGGCCGAGGGAGCCCGCCAGGTCGGCACGACCGAAATGGGCGACGCGATCCTCGCTGAGTTCAAGGCTCTTTCGGCCTGAGGTTGACGCGGTCGGTTAAACCCCTTCCCACGAGGGCAGGGGTTTAACCGAGGCATCCGGCCAAGTGCGTCGGGTGCCGTTTTTGTTTGGTGGGGTTGAATAAACGCGGCAAGCTCACACCTGATTTCCATGTACGGTCCTTTCCACTTCCGTCATTCCTGTCCTCGTCACAGGAATCCAGCCATGCACTTCCGTCGCATGGAAGAGTCCTCGCTCACCGACGTGAGCGAACTGGGTCCCCGCCACAAGGACGAGGATGACCGGGAACTGGGTATGCCGAACATGCAGAGAATTCAGTCCGAAAAGATCGCGCCATGAACCGCCCCCTATCCTCTTCCCTCTGGCTGCTCGTCGCAACCGCGCTCCTCGTGGCGGCGCTGCTGCCGTTCGACGGGACGATTTCGCAATGGGCGCAGGGATTGCCGGGCGGGGTCGTGACCTTCAACGAGAGAATCACCGATTTCGGCACATTCGCCTGGATGATCTACGGATCCGGCTCGATCGTCATCATCGCCTATATTCTCAACCAGGTGGGGCGGACCGCCACCTTCTCGTCGAAGACCAGGACTGCGTGGCGGCTTGGGCTCTACTTTCTCTTGACGATCGGCAGCGCCAGCATCGTCGTGCATCTGGCTAAGCTGGTGATCGGCCGGGCGCGGCCGGAACTGTTTTCCGAATACGGGTCCCGCAGCATTTCCTTCCTGTCCGGCCACGACTGGGTCTTCCAGAGTTTTCCCTCAGGCCATTCGGCGGCGGTCGGCGCCTTCTTCGGCGCTTTCTCGATGCTGGCGCCGCGCCTGCGTTTCCTGTTCGCGCTGGGCGCGCTTTCGATCGGCATCAGCCGTGTCGTGGTCGGCGCCCATTATCCGAGCGACGTGGCGGCGGGGCTGCTCGTCGGGCTTTGGACAGCGCTGATGGCGGCCTTCCTGTTTGCCCGAAAGAACTGGTTGTTCCGGCTGGACGACAAGGCGTGGCCACGGCCGAAGAGCAATATCGATGCAAGCCAGCTCTGAACCCGGTCCATGAAACGAAAGAACCCGGCGCAGGGGCTGCGCCGGGTTCATCATCCTTGGCTCAGGACAGGGGAATCAGTCCATCGTGTGAATGTCGCGGTCCTTTGTTTCCGGCAGGAACAAGAGGCCGATCACCAGCGTGATGCCGGCAAACACGATCGGGTACCAGAGGCCATAATAGATATCGCCCCTGGCCGCACTCATGGCGAAGGCCGTTGCCGGCAAGAGGCCGCCGAACCAGCCGTTGCCGATATGATAGGGCAGGGACATGCCGGTATAGCGGATGCGGGTCGGGAAAAGCTCGACCAGAAGCGCCGCGATCGGGCCGTAGACCATTGTCACGTAGATGACCAGCACAGTCAGGATCGCGATGATGACGACCCAGTTGACCCGGGCCGGATCGGCGACCATGGCAAAGGCGCCGCCCTTGTCGATCGTGTAGACCGGCATGTCGGTCACGCCGGCAGCTTCTTCCGCGGTCAAAAGCTTGGCCGCAACCAGCTGTTCGCCCGTCATCGTTGCCTTTTCGCCGCCACGGACGGCCGCGACATCGAGCGCCAGCTCGGGATTGGCGGCCACGAAGCCGTCAAGTTTGGCTTCCGAAACCTTGGCGGCGCCGCGGACGAGCGGATAACCGCTGTCGTGCAGTGCGATATTGACCTGCTTTTCGAAGGCGCTGCCCATGGCCTTGGCTTGGTCGCCGGCAGCAACCGCGTCATAGCTGGTGACCGTTTCTTCGCCGATCTTGACTGTCGCAGGCGTGCCGGCCGGGCCGGGAACGACGTCATAGGGCACCGAATTGCGGGTCAGGAACGAGGTCGCGATATCGCAGGATGTCGTGAACTTCGCCGTGCCGGTCGGGTTGAACTGGAACTTACAGTCGGCCGGATCGGCGGTAACGGTGGCCCGCACCGTGGACTGTGCTTCGGCCAGCGCCGGATTACCCGCCCAGGTCAGCGCCTTGAACAGCGGGAAATAGGTGAGCATGGCGAGTGCCAGGCCTGCCATGATGACCGGCTTGCGGCCGATCTTGTCGGACAGCCAGCCGAAAAAGAGGAAGAAGCCGGTGCCGATCAGAAGCGAGGCAGCCACCATGATATTGACCGACTGCCCGTCGATTTTGAGGATGTTTTGCAGGAAGAACAGTGCATAGAATTGCCCGCAATACCAGACGACGGCCTGGCCGACGACGGCGCCGAACAAGGCGAGAAGCGCGATCTTGGCATTTTTCCACTGGCCGAAGGCTTCGGTCAGTGGCGCCTTCGAGCCCTTGCCCTCTTCTTTCATCTTCTTGAAGGCCGGCGATTCGTTCATCTTCATGCGAATCCAGACAGAAACACCAAGCAGGATGAAGGAAAGCAGGAACGGCACGCGCCAGCCCCAGGCGGCGAAGGCATCCTTGCCGACCGCGAACTGGACGAGAAGAATGACCACCAGCGACAAGAACAGGCCGAGCGTTGCCGTCGTCTGGATCCACGAAGTGAAATAACCGCGTTTGCCCTGTGGCGCATGTTCGGCGACATAGGTCGCGGCGCCGCCATACTCGCCACCGAGCGCCAGGCCCTGCAACATGCGCAGCGCGATCAGAAGGATGGGCGCGGCGATACCGATCGAGGCGGCGCCCGGCAGGATGCCGACGAGAAAGGTCGACAGACCCATGATGACGATGGTGACGAGAAAAGTATATTTGCGTCCGACGAGATCGCCGAGACGGCCGAACACCAGGGCGCCGAACGGCCGCACGAGGAAGCCTGCTGCAAAAGCGAGCAGCGCGAAAATGTTACGCGTGGTTTCAGGATATTGCGAGAAGAAGGTCGCGCCGATATAGACGGCCAGCGAACCATAGAGATAGAAATCGTACCACTCGAAAACGGTGCCGAGCGAAGAGGCGAAGATCACCTTCTTCTGCTCCGCGGTCATGGGGCCGGATTTTATAGCCCCCACAGCTGCGACATTTGCCATTTCGTTTGTCCTCCACTCAAAAACGGCTTGTGCGCACCCTCTTTCTGCCTCCGAACCCTCCCTGATTCCGAAGCGGAATGCGCCAGGGAACAAAATGACAGAAAAGCGTTGCGCATATAAGCGCTGCTTTGGGATTATGACTTTAGTCGATGCGACGGCATGCGCAGACAGGTCGTTCTCGCATCGGCAAGCAATCCTGTTCAACTTCTTGTTGACTCCACGCCGAAAGCGCGTATGAGCAACAGCGGAAAAGGAACCGCTCCATGCACCGTTTTGGTTTTGCCATCGCTGCACTGATTGCCCCGGCATTCTCTGCCGGGCGGGTTCGCTCTTTCCCGATTTTTTCCAAAACAACGGCCAAAACGACGACGAAAACCGTCTGACGTCTCTGGCCACCGCTCTCTCCCCGGCACGGCCGGGGACCTGAAGCTTGGCATCTTGGCCGACCAGCTTCTCATCCCAGCCCCGCGGAGAGACAGAAAGAGAGCAAGACAATGGGTTTCAAGATTGCCATCGCCGGCGCGACCGGAAATGTCGGCCGCGAAATGCTGAACATCCTTTCCGAACGCGGCTTCCCGGCCGACGAGGTGGTGGCGCTCGCCTCGGCGCGCAGCCAGGGCACGGAAGTCTCCTTTGGCGACAAGACGCTGAAGGTGAAGAACCTCGAAAACTACGATTTTTCCGACACCGACATCTGCCTGATGTCGGCCGGCGGCGCCGTGTCGCTGAAATGGTCGCCGAAGATCGGCGCGCAGGGCTGCGTCGTCATCGACAATTCCTCGGCCTGGCGCTACGATCAGGACGTGCCGCTGGTGGTTCCGGAAGTGAACCCCGACGCCATCACCCAATTCACCAAGCGCAACATCATCGCCAATCCGAATTGCTCGACAGCCCAACTCGTCGTTGCGCTGAAGCCGCTGCATGACTTCGCCAGGATCAAGCGCGTCGTCGTCTCCACCTATCAATCGGTTTCCGGCGCCGGCAAGGACGGGATGGACGAATTGTTCAACCAGACCCGCGCCGTCTTCGTTGCCGATCCGATGGAGAGCAAGAAATTCACCAAGCGCATAGCCTTCAACGTCATCCCGCATATCGATGCGTTCATGGAAGACGGCTATACGAAGGAAGAATGGAAGGTGATGGCCGAAACCAAGAAGATCCTCGATCCGAAGATCAAGCTGACCTGCACGGCCGTGCGCGTTCCGGTCTTCATCGGTCATTCGGAAGCGATCAACATCGAATTTGAGAACGAAATCACCGCCGACCAGGCACGCGACATCCTGCGCGAAGCCCCAGGTTGCCTCGTCATCGACAAGCATGAGAATGGCGGCTACATCACGCCCTATGAAAGTGCCGGTGAGGACGCGACCTATATTTCACGTATTCGTGAAGACGCGACCGTCGAGAATGGTCTCAACATCTGGGTCGTCTCCGACAACCTGCGCAAGGGTGCTGCCCTCAACGCTATCCAGATTGCCGAACTTCTCGTCAATCGCGGTCTGATCAAGGCGAAGAAGAAGGCCGCCTGATCAGGAAGTTTTAACCAATTATACCGAACTCGATGATACCAACCCCAAGGGTTTTATCATCGAGGTTCGATTAAAAGCCTCGCATGATCCGTCAATGGATATGCGGGGCTTCTTTCATAAGAACGGTCTGCGACGATACTTCATTTCGGGAGGATTCACGTGAAACACCCCACCGGATGCTGTGAGATCATCGTGACAGAACCCGCAAAGACTGGCATTTTGCGGACACAATTTTGGATTCGGGCGATTACGGGGTTTTCCATGCACAAGCTGACGTGCGTACTGGCAGGTTTCACGGCAATGATTGCGGCGGCAATCCTGCCAACGGCGGCATCGGCCGCGCAATGCAGCAACACCTCGGCAGGCTTCGATGCCTGGGTGCAGGACTTCAAGGCTGAAGCAGCCGGCCGCGGCATCAGCCCCGCCGTGCTGAACAAGGCCTTCGCCAACGTCAACTACAACAAGGCGACGATCCGCGCCGACCGTGGGCAGAAGAGCTTCAAGCTGTCGCTCGACCAGTTCATGCAGAAACGTGGCGGCCAGACGATCATTTCGCGCGGCAAGAAGATGAAGGCGCAGAACGCTGCCCTGTTCAACTCGATCGAGAGCCGCTACGGCGTCCCCCCTGGCCCGATCATCGCCATCTGGGGAATGGAAACCGGCTTCGGCGGGTTCCTGGGCAAGGAACATACTCTGTCGGCCGTCGCGACGCTGGCCTTCGATTGCCGCCGCTCGGACTATTTCACCAACCAGCTCTATGCGGCGCTCACCCTCGTTCAGCGCGGCGACTTGAGCCCGAATGCACGGGGTGCGGCCCATGGCGAAATCGGCCAGACGCAATTCCTGCCGGCCAACGTCCTGAAATTCGGCGTCGATGGTGACGGCAACGGCCATATCGACATGGTCCGCTCCAAGGCCGACGCACTGTCCTCGACCGCCAACTTCCTGCGCGGCCACGGCTGGAGCGCGGGCGGCGGCTACCAGCCGGGTTCGGGCAATTTCGGTGCCATCCAGGGCTGGAACGCCGCCAGCGTCTACCAGCAGGCAATCGCCATCATCGGTCGGGAAATCGACGGCGGCTGAGATTGCCGCCTATCGGGATGAAACGATCCGCAGTTGGGAGAATCCGGCTGCGGATTTTTTGTGTCTGGAGGTATGCAAAGGTTCGAGCAGGAGACTCTCGCTCCCGTAAGAAAGGGGCGGCGGCCGATGAAGGCGCGCAACCCAACACTCCGTCATCCTCGGGCTCGACCCGAGGATCCATCAGCGTATCGGCTGGTGACGGGATTTTGGAAATCGCGCCTGCGAGCAAGGTGCGATACCGGCAGATCCTCGGGTCGAGCCCGAGGATGACGAAGTGTTGGGAGATTCGAGGCCACAAGCCTCGAGACCCAAAAATCACATGCCCGGACGGCCGAAGTCCCCGGTCTTGGCGTCCATGACCCAGAGTTCGCCGGTGGAAATGTCGAACCAGGCGCCGTGCAGTTGCAGCTTGCCACGCTGCTCGAGGATCTGGACGCAAGGAAAGGTACGCAGATTGGCAAGCGAGTTGCGGATGGAGACGCGCTCGAGCGCCCGCTGGCGTTCACCCGCAGTCATGATCTCGTTGCTCTGGATCTGTTCGGCGGCAGGCTTCAGGAGGTGCATCCAGCGACCGATGAAATCGCCCGGAGACAGAGGCTCGGCATTGATATCGAGCGCTGCCTTGATGCCGCCACAGCGGCCGTGGCCCATCACGACGATATCGCTGACCTTCAGCACCTGAACCGCGAATTCGAGGGCAGCCGAGGTGGAGTGATAATGACCATCCGGCTCATAGGGCGGCATCAAGTTGGCGACGTTGCGGACGACGAACAGTTCGCCAGGACCGCTGTCGAAAATGGTTTCCGGCGCGGCGCGGCTGTCACAACAGGCAATGACGAGGGCTTTGGGCTGCTGTCCGGTTTCGGCCAAGGCCTTGTAACGCTGCTGTTGCTCGTTGAAGCGGCCGCTCATGAAGTTGTTGTAGCCGTTCAGCAATTGTTTTGGAAAACGCTGCATGGTGCTCGATCACTCCGACTTATATATAAGACAGTTACGATGTACATCGCATGCCTGCGGTCCGGGGAATACCGTTTGTGCGCCGCACACAGCAAATTTCAGGCAAACGGGGTCAAATTTCCGGCAAACGAAGTCGCCGGTAATGCCCGCAAGATTTATGTCGCTCCTTCAGGATCGATCCGGTTTATTCGTCAGGGCAGGGGGTGGCAAGCGGAACCTGAGCCGCCAGGCATCAAGACCGGCGTTTCTGCCCCGGATGCATCAGCCGCCGCATCTGCACCATGGCCATCGGCGTCGACAGGCTGGCGGCGTCACGCTCCAGCGTCAGTTCGTCCTCGCCACGCTTTCGCGTGCGGGCGATGACCTCGAAGACGCTGGCGGTCGAAAGCTGCAGGGCACGCTCCTCGTTCATCCCTTCCAAGAGGCGCGCGACGAACAGGGCGGCGAGCAGGTCACCCGTGCCGTTCGGCGGATTGTCGATCAGCCTGTGTTCGGCAAGCAGGGCCGAGTTGCCTGAAAGATAGAGATTGCCGGTGCTGCCCTGCATCATCGGGATCGCCGAGGTGACGAGCATGCGGGCAGGGCCCAAGGACAGGGCCGCCTCCAGGATGGCCGCGTTGGTTTCCAGCGCCGCGCCGCACAGCCAGGACAGCTCGAACCGGTTGGGTGTGGCGAGCGAGGCCAGCGGCAGCAGCCTGTCGCGCATGGCGATCGCCGTCGCCTCCGGCACATAGAGCCCACCAACATCGCCCATGACCGGATCGCAGGCATAGAACAGGTCGGGATTTTTCTGTCTCAGGGCCTCAACCAACCGGGCGACGCCTTCCGCCTGATGCGGGCCGCCGAGATAGCCGGAGAGAACGGCGCGGATCTCGCCGATCCAGGGCGCGCGGATCAGGTCGTCGATCAGCCGGTTGAACTCGTCCTCGCCAATCGTCACCCGCGTCGAAGGACCGTGGCCAGGGTGCCAGGGAAGGATGACGGTGGGGAGCGCCCAGACGGGATAGCCCAAGGTCTCGAGCGCGAAAACCGCCGCCCGGTTGCCGACGGAGCCGCGAATCACATGACTGGAAATGACGATGACGGCACCGGTTGAGGTCTCGGACATTTCAGGAATTCCGTTGTTGCGACATCATCTGATCGCCCGACAGTCATGCCGCTGTCAACCGCGCCTGCCAAAAGGCAGAGGGGTGATGGAATTAGGGGTGGATAAGCAGGATCGAATAGACGCAATACAACCGATTTAATCCGCAAACCGGTCCGTTTTCGTCGAAATTTTCATGATTCCATTCCGAATTTGATCAATCCGGAGCAAAAACGGCTACAAAAACAATCGCCAACGGCCATTCTTCTGTTAGGTTCGGCCAAATGGTGATTGCGGGGAGAGACTGTCATGGGCACCAAATACAACCCGAAGAAAGACCGGCATTTCGGTGTGGTCGGTGAGGCCGGCAAGGCACTCGGATTGAAGATGCTGGCGCCGGAGATCCTGTTCCGCCGCGCCAGCCATGACGATCTCGACGCATACACGCCGGACATGCTGGCGCTGACCGCGGCCCATGCGCTGAAGGACGTCAGCCGTGGCGAAAACGGCGAACCCGTGGTCTCCGTCGCGACCGTCGACGGCGTCACGCCGAACGGAACCGAGGTCTCGATCCTGTCCGTCACCGACCGCAACATGCCGTTTCTCTACGACTCGATCATGGGCGAGGTGACCAGCACGCACCGCGACATTCATCTGGCCGTTCACCCCATCCTGGTGCTCGCGCCCGGCAAGCCGGCTAAGGTCTTCGTGCCCGAAGAGAAGAGTGATCCGGAGACGCGCTTCAGCCATATCCAGATCCACCTGTCGAAACTGACGGATAGTGAGGCCCAGGACCTGAAGGAACGGGTCGGAAACGTCCTGTCGCAGGTGCATCAGGCTGTCGGCGACTGGAAACAGATGACGGCGCTGCTCGACCAGGCGATGGGCGAGCTGGAAAACCACGCGCCAGCCAGGAAAAAGGGCGACCGTGACGAGGCGCTGGCCTTCTTGCGCTGGCTGCGCGCCAACAATTTCACTTTCCTCGGCATGCGCGAATACACCTATTCCGGCAAGGGCGAAAATGCCGTGGTGGAGCGCGGCGAGGGACGCGGGCTCGGCATCCTCTCCAATCCCGATGTGCGCGTGCTGCGCCAGGGCAAAGACGCGGTGCTGACCACGCCGGAAATCCTCGCCTTTCTCAATGGCCCCGATTTCCTGATTGTCACCAAGGCCAACGTGAAGTCGGTCGTTCATCGCCGCGCCTATATGGACTATATCGGCGTCAAGCGCTTCGACGCGAACGGCGATGTGACCGGCGAGCTGCGCATCGTCGGCCTGTTCACCTCGACCGCCTATACCCGCCAGGCAGCGGAAATTCCGCTGCTGAGGCACAAGATCGAGAAGATCGTCGATCATTTCGGTTACGACCCGCAGAGCCATTCCGGCAAGATGCTGGCAAACACGCTCGAATCCTATCCGCGCGACGATCTCTTCCAGATCGACATCGGACTGCTTGCGACCTTCTGCGAGCAGATCAACGAACTGGCCGACCGACCGCGCATCCGCGTTCTGCCGCGCATCGACCATTTCGATCGTTTCGTTTCCGTCATCGTCTACGTGCCGCGCGAGCAGTACGATTCCGACGTGCGCGAAAAGATCGGGCTCTATCTGAAGACGGTCTATGACGGCCGTGTCTCCGCCTATTATCCGGCTTTTCCGGAAGGTGGCCTGGCGCGCGTGCATTTCATCATCGGCCGCTCCGGCGGCAAGACGCCGCGCATGCCGCAAGCCAAGCTTGAAAATGCCGTGCGTGACATCGTCACCCGCTGGATCGACCGGTTCAACCTGCTGGCCCGCCACGACGACGTGACGATTTCCGTCAACGAGGCCTACCAGGCGGCGTTCACGCCGGCGGACGCCCATGCCGATCTCGCAGATATCGCCGCCTGCTCGCCGGGTGACCCGATCCGCATCGCCTTCTACCAGAAGCGCGGCAAGGGTCCGGAATCGATGGAACTGAAGATATTCCATGCCGGCGAGCCAGTCTCGCTCTCACATCGCGTTCCGCTGCTGGAAAATCTCGGCTTCCGCGTCATCAGCGAGCAGACGCATGACATCGGCGTTTCGAGCGCTGAGGGCGGCGACCGGCTGGTCGTGCTGCACGACATGGAGCTGATCTACCGCGACGGCCATGTGCTGAATCTCGACAAGACCGGCCCGATGCTGGAAGAGGCCTACCTCGCCGCCTGGAACGGGCTGATCGAGGATGACAGCTTCAACCGGCTGATCCTGCTTTCCGGATTGACCGCGCGCGAAGTGACGGTGCTGCGCGCCTATGCCCGCTACCTGCGACAGACCGGCATCACCTATTCGCAGGGCTATCTCGCCGACACGCTGAACAAATATCCGGCGATCGCCTCTGATATCTTCAAGCTGTTCGTCACCCGGATGGACCCGACGCTGGAAGACAAGCCGCGCGCCAAACGGGTGGCCGCCCTGCAGGCGGGGATCGAACAGGCGCTGAACAATGTGCCGAGCCTCGACGAGGACCAGATCCTGCGACGCTACGTCAATGCCGTCACCGCCACGCTGCGCACCAACTATTTCCAGCGCGACACGGACGGCAACCCGAAGCCGATGCTGGCCTTCAAGCTCGATCCGAAGATCCTCGATGGCCTGCCGGAACCGCGGCCTTTCCGTGAAATCTTCGTCTACGGCACCGAGGTCGAGGGCGTGCACCTGCGCTTCGGCAAGGTGGCGCGTGGCGGACTGCGCTGGTCGGATCGCGCCCAGGACTACCGCACGGAAGTGCTTGGCCTCGTCAAGGCGCAGCAGGTCAAGAATGCCGTCATCGTGCCGGTCGGTGCCAAAGGCGGCTTCTATCCGAAGCAATTGCCGCTAGGCGGCACGCGCGACGAGATCTTCAGGACCGGCACCGAAGCCTACAAGACCTATATCCGCACGATGCTTTCCATCACCGACAATATCGTCGGGCAGGATATCGTGCCGCCAGCAGACACGCTGCGGCTCGATGGCGACGACCCCTATTTCGTTGTTGCCGCCGACAAGGGCACGGCGACTTTCTCCGACACGGCCAACGGCCTGGCGCAGGAAGCCGGCTTCTGGCTCGATGACGCTTTTGCCTCGGGCGGTTCGGCCGGTTACGACCACAAGAAGATGGGCATCACCGCGCGGGGTGCCTGGGAAACCGTCAAGCGGCATTTCCGCGAGATGGATATCGACATCCAGACGACGCCTTTCACTGTTGCCGGTGTCGGCGACATGTCGGGCGATGTTTTCGGCAACGGCATGTTGCTGTCGGAGAAGATCCGCCTGCTGGCCGCCTTCGACCACCGCGACATCTTCATCGATCCTGATCCGGATATCGAAAAATCCTTCGCTGAGCGCAAGCGCATGTTCAACCTGCCACGCTCCAGCTGGCAGGATTATGACCGGGCAGCCCTGTCAAAGGGTGGAATGATCATTCCGCGCACGGAAAAATCCGTGACGCTGACGCCGCAGGCGATGGCGGCGATCGGCATCGACAAGAGCCAGGCAACGCCGTTCGAAATCATGACGGCAATCCTGAAAAGCCCGGTCGACCTGCTCTGGTTCGGCGGCATCGGCACCTATGTGCGCGGACCAAGCGAGACGGACGCGGATGTCGGCGACCGCGCCAACGATCCGATCCGCATCACCGCGGACGAAGTGGGCGCCAAGGTCATCGGCGAGGGCGCCAATCTCGGCGTCACGCAGCGCGGCCGTATCGGCTTCGGTCTCAAGGGCGGCCGCTGCAACTCCGACGCCATCGACAACTCGGCCGGGGTCAACTCCTCCGACTTCGAGGTCAATATCAAGATCGCGCTCGCCTCGGCCATGCGCGACGATCGCCTGACGCGGGCCAAGCGCAACACGCTGCTGGCATCGATGACCGATGAAGTGGCCGCACTCGTGCTGCGCAACAACTACGAACAATCGTTGTCGATCTCGCTGACGGAAATGCTCGGTGCCGGCAACCGGACAGGCCTTGCCCGGCTCATGACCCGGCTGGAATCGGACGGACACCTTAACCGCAAGGTGGAGGTGCTGCCGAACGACCAGGCGCTTTCCGAACGCTACCAGAACGGCAAGGCGCTGACGCGACCGGAAATCGGCGTGCTTCTGTCCTATGCCAAGATCGTGCTGTTCGACGAGATCGTGGCGAGCGAACTGCCGGATGATCCCTATCTGCTCACCACGCTGCGGGATTATTTCCCGGCGAAGATGCACAAGGCGCATGCCGGCGACATCAACGAGCACCGGTTGCGCCGCGAGATCATCGCAACGGTTCTTGCCAACGACGTCATCAACCGGGGCGGACCGCCCTTCGTCAGCACGCTGATCGACCAGACCGGCTTCATGCCCGCCAATGTGGTGAAGGCCGCCATCCTGACCCGCGACGGCTACGACCTGAAACGCATCAACAGCGAGATCGACGCGCTCGACAATGTCATCAGCGGCGTGGTCCAGAACGAACTCTACCTCGAAGTGGCGCATATCTTCTCGATCGTGACGGAGCGCACGCTGCGGACGAGGGCGATGCAGGCGCCGCTCGGCGAAGCGATCCAGGAGTTGCGGGACGCCCTGCAGAAGCTGAAATCGACGCTGAAGAGCGCCATTCCCGAAGATGCCACGGTGGAAGTCAGCCAGCGGGCTGCCTATTTCGCCGAACGTGGCGTGCCTGCCGCCCTGGCCGACGAGATCGCCTCACTTGCGGTCATGACCTTCGTGCCGGAAATCATCCAGATTTCCGCCGATACCGGCGTGACGCTTGCCCGCACGGCGCAGAGCTATTTCGGCGTGACGCAGAACCTGCGGATCGCCAAGCTTTTGGCCGCGGCGGAGCGGGTTTCGGCCACCGAACAGTACGAGGCCATGGCCCTGTCGCGCAGCATCAACGACATCGCCACGGCGCGCAAGGACATCACCATTGCCGTGCTGACCGACAAGAAGGACGAGCGCAATCCTGTCGGCGCCTGGCAGGATGGCGACCGGATCCGCATCTCCCGCGTCACCGGCCAGCTGACGCAATTGACCGAAAAGGGGGAAACGACGCTGGCGAAGATCACCGTCGCGGCCGGCCTGCTCAGCGATCTTGCACAGAACCGGACGAGGTGACACTGTCGGCGCCGGGATGGGGTGGCAGCGGAGAATCGGGTGAGCAACACCACGGCAGGGGCCGGCGACGAGCCAAATGTATCGCGCACCGGCCTCGCCGGCTGGATGCTGTTCGACTGGGCGGCCCAGCCGTTCTTCACTGTCATCATCACCTTCATCTTCGGGCCTTATTTCGTTTCCCGGCTCACCGACGATCCGGTCTACGGGCAGGCGATGTGGGGCTATACGCTGACCATTTCCGGCATTGTCATCGCCATGCTCTCGCCGGTTCTCGGCTCGATCGCCGACCAGACAGGCGCGCGCAAACCCTGGATCGGCTTTTTCGCCGTCATCAAGATCGTGACGCTGGCGCTTCTATGGTTTGCCGTTCCCGGATCGCCGATGGTCTATCCCTTCCTCCTCATCATCCTCGCTTCGATCGCGGCGGAATTTTCGATCGTCTTCAATGATTCCATGATGCCGCGGCTGGTCAGCGAAAAGGAAGTCGGCCGCATATCCAACCTCGCCTGGGGGCTTGGATATCTCGGCGGCATGATCGTGCTGATCGCCGTCGTCCTGTTCGTGGCAGGCAGCCCGGAATCCGGCAAAACAGTTCTGGGCGTGGACCCGCTGTTCGGGCTCGATGCCGCAAGCGGCGCGGATGCCCGCATCACCGGGCCGATCTCGGCACTCTGGTATCTGGTCTTCATCCTGCCGATGTTTCTGTTTACGCCGGATGCGCCGCGGTCGCGGATGCCGGCGAGCACGGCGGTTCGCAACGGCATGGCGGAACTTCGCCAGACGATTGGCGAATTGAAGCACCGGCCCGGCATTCTGCGATTTCTCGTCGCCCGGATGATCTTTCAGGACGGCGTCAACGGGCTTCTGGCGCTTGGCGGCACCTTCGCGGCCGGCATGTTTGCCTGGCAGACGATGGAGCTTGGCGTCTATGGAATCATCCTCAATGTCGTGGCGATCGGCGGCTGCCTCTATGCCAGCAGCCTTGACGCAAAGCTCGGTTCGAAGGTGATCGTGACCGCCAGCCTTATCTGCCTGACCATCGCCACGATCGGCATCGTGTCGACCGGTCCGGGCTACACACTGTTCGGTCTGCTGCAATTGTCGACCGAGGATGCGGGCGGGCTGTTCGCGACGACGGCGGAAAAGGCCTATATCCTCTACGGCCTGCTGATCGGCATCGCGTTCGGTCCCGTGCAGGCCTCGGCGCGATCCTATCTTGCCCGTAGCGTCAGCCCCGCAGAGGCGGGCCGCTATTTCGGGATTTACGCCCTGTCCGGCCGGGCAACGACCTTCCTCGCGCCCGCTTCCGTCTCCACCGTCACGCTGATCACCGGATCGGCGCATATGGGCATGCTGACGCTGGTGGCTTTTCTGGGCGTCGGCCTGATCATCCTGGTCAGGACTCCTTATCCGGCGAACAGGCCGGTGTGAGAAAACCCTATAGGGGTCATCCTCGGGCTTGACCCGAGGATCCATTTCCTGAGCTATGGATGGGTCGGGTCAAGCCCGACCATAACCGAGGGAGAAGGCCAGCACTCAGTGCCGGAAATGACGCATCCCGGTGAAGACCATGGCGACGCCGGCCTCATCGGCGGCGGCGATGACTTCGGGGTCGCGCATCGAGCCGCCGGGCTGGATGACGGCGGTTGCGCCGGCGGCAATCATCGAGAGCAGGCCATCGGCAAACGGCAGGAAGGCTTCTGAGGCGACGGCGGAGCCGCGGGTCAGCGGTGCAGGAAGACCGAGCGCCCTGGCGGATTCCTCGGCTTTCAGGCCGGCGATACGGGCGGAATCGACACGGCTCATCTGGCCGGCGCCGATGCCGACGGTCCGGCCATCCTTGGCGTAGACGACGGCATTCGACTTCACATGCTTGGCGACCTTGAAGGCGAACTTCATGTCCTCCAGTTCCTGCGCCGTCGGCGCGCGCTTTGTGACGACCTTCAGCTCAAGATCCTCAACCATGCCGTTGTCGCGCGTCTGGACCAGCAGCCCGCCAGCGACGGTCTTGGCCGACAGGCCGGGAATGCGCGGATCGGGCAGGGCGCCGGTCACCAGCAGGCGCAGATTCGGCTTGGCGGCGATGGCGATGCGGGCGGCTTCGCTGACCGAAGGCGCGATGATCACTTCGGTGAACAGCTTGACGATTTCTTGTGCCGTCGCGCCATCCAGCTCCTGGTTGAGCGCGATGATGCCGCCGAAGGCGGAGGTCGAATCGCAGGCGAGCGCCCGTTCATAGGCCTCGAGCAGGGTCGCGCCGGTGGCGACGCCGCAAGGGTTGGCATGCTTGATAATGGCAACGGCCGGCGCCTTTTCGGGCAGGAACTCGGCGACGAGTTCGAAGGCCGCGTCGGTATCGTTGATGTTGTTATAGGAAAGCTGCTTGCCCTGCAGCAGCGTCGCCGTGGCCACGCCCGGACGGTTTTCGCCGGTAAGATAGAATCCGGCTTTCTGGTGCGGATTTTCGCCGTAGCGCATGTCTTCCTTCAGCGTGCCCCCGATCGTACGGTGGAGCGGCATTGGCGTGTCCAGCACCTCGGCGAACCAGCCGGAAATGGCTGTGTCATAGGCGGCAGTGCGGGCATAGGCCTTGGCGGCCATCTTCTGACGGAAGGAGAAGCGAGTGGCGGCACCCTCGCCGAGCTCCGTCAAAAGCCGGGCATAATCGGAAGCATCGGTGATGATGGTGACATAGGCGTGGTTCTTGGCCGAGGCGCGGATCATCGCCGGGCCGCCGATATCGATGTTTTCGACGGTGGTCGGATAGTCGCCGCCCTTGGCGCGCACATCCTCGAACGGATAGAGATTGATAACGGCGAGATCGATGCCGGTGATGCCATGCGTCGTCATTGCCTGGACATGGTCTTCATCATCGCGAATGGCAAGGAGGCCGCCATGGACGCCCGGATGCAGGGTCTTGACCCGGCCATCCATGACTTCCGGAAAACCCGTGATGTCGGAAACGTCGGTGACCGGCAGGCCGGCATCGGACAGCGCCTTGTGGGTGCCCCCGGTCGAAACGAGGCGGATGCCCTTGTCGTGCAGCGCGCGGGCGAGATCGACGATGCCGGTCTTGTCCGAGACGGACAACAGCGCAGTGCGGATGGTGACCTGATCGGGGGCGGGAATTTTCTTGGAGGCGACAGCCATCATCAAGCTCCTTGGGGCGGCGCCGGATATCGGGGCCGGCAGATACCCGCCTGCCGTTAACACAGCTTTTCCCGTGAAGAAACCGGGCTCGGCACCCAAGACCGCGTCGCGGGCACGATTGTCAGCCCTCGCGGGTGAAAATCCACTGGATTTCGGGCTGCGAAGCGGCCGCGAAGGTCACCGTGATCTGTGAACTCTTGCGCACACCGGAGGGGTCGGCGAAGAAAATGTCCTCCTCGATGACCACTTCGCTGTCGCGACAGGTGAACAGCCAGGTCTCTCCATCGGGCGCCGTCAGGTAGATCTCGTGCGGGCTGTGCTGGCGCAGGGTGATCGACGGATGGATATGAAAGCGGGCAACGGCGATGGCGGTGTTGGTATCGGCCGGCTCCGAACCATCCGGCTGGTGCAGCCGATCACGGCCCCGCACCATATTGCCCTGGGCATTGATGCTTAGATCGCGCTCATGCACCAGGCCGAAGGCGCGGACGTAACCATCATGGCTGGCGATGATCGCATCTGGCTGGCCCTGACGCTCCTCGCGGCGCGCCGCGACCTTCGAGATGCCGCCGGTGACGATCGGGCCGAGAAACCGCGATTCCGACAGGCGTGAGGACGAACGATCGTTGATCGTCACGGTCGAATGCGCCGCCGTCAAACGCGCCAGCTGGCGAAACCGTTCGCCGGCAAACTTTGGCGATCCGGAATTGATCACGAAGCGATAGCGGCCCGAAGACATTTCGAACGACAGGCAGCCGGCATGGGCCGTGCGCGACAATTCCGCCGACAGCGGCATTCCGGTATCCATGATGATGACGACATTGCCGGTCGCCAGGCGCTCATACTGGATCAGCGGCAGCGCCTTGAACACCGCGCCAGCGGTCTCGTCGTAACGCAGGACCGACATCAACTCATTGCCGAGCGTCGAGGTCGCGCCGTTGAACAGAGCCAGCTCACCACCCTGATGCCGGAAGAAGCGTAGGGCCGGATACATGCGGTCGATACAGGAAATCAGCCGTTGCGGCACGTCATGGCCAAGATTGACATAGGTCTGGCGCAGCGGCAGCAGGTCGAACAGCAGCTCGAGGCCGGCCCGCGGATTGCGCGAACTGTGGCCGCCATCGGCAAGGATCTGCCGGTCCAGTTCCTGATCGAGATTGCGCGCCGCCTTGCGGATCGTATTTGCCGAGGCCGGCATGGCGACGGAGGCCATGGCGAGCGCGATGCGCGCCCTCAACCGGGCTTCGCCATCCGCCGTCGTATCGGTGATATGCTTGAGATAGCGCACCTGAAAGGCGAGGCTCTTCAGGAAGCGGCGATAAAACGGATGTTCGGCATTGCGCAGGATGATCGGCGAATGCGACAGCCAGGAGACGATTCGCTGGGCCAGAATATCCGCTTCCCAGGCGATGCCGCCGAAATAACGGCCATGGGTGTCAATCCAGTCGTTGACGATACCGCGCAACTGGCCGAATGCTTCCTCGTCCTTCACCGAACGCATATGGCGAACCCAGCTGAAGGAATGTAGCCGGACACCGAATTCGCGCGAGGGAAGGTCGATTTCGAAGGGAGACTCGCCTTCCGTATCCAGCACGCGGCCAGCAAGCGGAAAACGACCCTGCAGAATTTCCTGGGCAACGAAGGGATCGACGGCGCGCAGGTCGGTCGGCGCAACGATCAGGCGGTCCGGCGCGGTACCGGCAAAACGCAGCGCGGAATTCCGGCCCAAGGCAAGCCGTCGCGAGAAGCGGCGCCAACCCTCACGCAGATACAGATAGAAAAGCCTTTGCCGGTCCGAAATCTGCATCGTTGACGCCTGCGTCTTCCCTCATTTCCCGGACGGGGCCATGCCGCAGATGAGCGGGAATGACGGCTGTCCGTACCAGATACAATCAGGACGCCGATCCTGCCTGAAAAGTCATTAAACTTTTATGGATCGTCGCACCATTGTTAGGCAAACGCGGGGAACCCGTCAATTGACGGCCCGAACCTGCCTGTTGATGAACAAAATCTACAGCGCGGCGCGTCAAATATGACGCAAAGGTCGCTGTAACACTTTAAATCTGCTGCATGATTTTATCCTTACATCGATTCCGATTGAAGGAATTATGCAGTAGCGCCACGGCGCAGGATGACGGCATAGAAGCCGTCGAGACCGCCGGCATAACCGTCCTGGGGCTCGATCATGGCCGGCGTCGTGCGGAATTCACCGAGCGGCGTGACGGCCGTTTCGAGGCCTGGCCAATCGGCCGGATCGATTGCCACGCGTTCACAGCCGCCATTGGCAAGGACCCGCTCCACCACCTCTTCACCCTCACGCCTGTCGAGCGAGCAATTTGAAAAGACCACGACACCGCCCGGCTTTACCAAAGTCAGTGCATGGCGCAGCAGCTTTTCCTGCAGCACGGCCAGCTTCTCGATATCCTCCGGACCCTTGGTCCAGAGCACGTCCGGATGGCGGCGGATCGTGCCGGTCGACGAGCAGGGCGCATCGAGCAGGGCCGCATCGAACAGCTCGTCGGTTTGAAAATCGGCCATATTGATTTCCTGCGTCACCGCACTCAATCCGAGACGGGTGAGGTTGCCCTGCAGGCGCTTCAACCGGCTTGCCGACTGGTCGAGCGCCGTGACATCGGCGCCAGCCTGAATCAACTGCGCCGTCTTGCCGCCGGGAGCGGCACAAAGATCGACGACGCGCTTGCCCTCCAGGGAACCGAACAGCTGCGCAGGAAGGGCGGCGGCGGCATCCTGTACCCACCACTCGCCATCCTCGAAACCTTCGAGCGTCGGCACGGCGCCGGAAAACGCAGCGAGACGCACGGAACCGGTCGGCAGAAGGCGGCCATTCAGCTTTCGCGCCCAGTCTTCGGCATTCGACTTTACGGTCAGGTCGATCGCCGCTGGGGTCAGCAGGGCCTCGGCGATACGCGCGGCTTCCTCGGCCCCGTAATAGGCGACCAGCCGCTTGTGGAACCAGGCGGGAATGGCCGGGATTTTGGCGCCGACAGTCTCGATCAGCTCCTGTTTCTCGCGGGACATGCGCCGCAGAACGGCATTGACGAGGCTGGCGAAGCGCCGGTTGCGCGGATCGATCTGTGCCTGCTCGACCGCGAGATCGACGGCCGAATGATCGGGAATATCAAGATAGAGGATCTGCGCGGCGGCGACCGTTAAGACGTGATCCAGCGCACGCGCGCCTTCCGGCAACGGATTTTGCAGCAGCGAGCCGATCATTGCGTCGATGCGCGGCAACTGGCGCAGCGCCGAGTTCAGAATGGCCCGCACAAGCGCGCGGTCCGCCTCGTTCAGTTCGCGGTAGACCGGGTTGCCGTTGGTTGCATCGAGCATGCCATCCAGCGACGTCTTGCGATCAATCACCGCCGCCAGCATCTTTGCGGCTGCCTGGCGAGCCCGGATTCCGGGCTTGTCGCTGCGCTCACTAGCCGGATTTTCTCCACCTTGTTCCCCTCGGCGGGGTACGCGGCGGTTTCGTTTCGGATGCGAAGCGTTCGAGTTTTCGTCGGATGTCAAGACCAGGGACCTTTTGGTGGTTCGGAACCACCGCGACCCCAGCCTGTCGGCGGCACGGAGCGCGATTTGCGCACCGCATTATCAGCCCTGACCGGCGGCGTCGAGACCGACTGCACCTCGCGCGCCATCTGTTCGAGCGCAGCGATGCGGTTTTCGGTGGCCGGATGGGTGGAAAACAGGTTGTCCATGCGCTCGCCCGACAGCGGATTGATGATGAACATATGGGCCGTTGCCGGATTGCGCTCGGCATCCTCGTTCGGCACCTGGTGGGAAAAGTTCGAGATCTTGGCCAGCGCCGAAGCAAGCGCCAGCGGCTTGCCGCAGATCTCGGCGCCACGCCGGTCGGCGGAATATTCGCGTGTCCGGCTGATCGCCATCTGCACGATGGCTGCGGCAAGCGGCGCGACGATCATCGCGACGAGAACGCCGATGAAGCCGAGCGGGTTGTTGTTTTCACGATTTCCCCCGAAGAAGAACGCGAAATTGCCGAGCATGGAAATGGCACCGGCCAGCGTCGCCGTCAGCGTCATGGTCAACGTATCGCGGTTCTGCACATGCGCCAGTTCATGGGCCATGACGCCGGCCACCTCGTCATGGTTCAGGGCATGCAGAAGGCCCGTGGAGGCGGCGACGGCGGCGTTTTCCGGATTGCGGCCAGTGGCAAAGGCGTTCGGCTGCGGATTGTCGATGACGTACACCTTCGGCATCGGCAGGCCGGCGTTGCGGGCGAGATCGCGGACAATGCCGTAATATTCCGGCGCCGATCGCTCGTCGACCTCCTGGGCGCGGTACATGCGCAGCACCATGCTGTCGGAGTTCCAGTATGAGAAGAAATTCATGCCGGCGGCGATCACCAGCGCGATCATCATGCCACCTCTGCCGCCGATCAGGAATCCGACCGCCATGAACAATGCGGTCATGAAGGCCAGGAGCATTGCGGTGCGTATCAGGTTCATCGATCGGTCTCCCATAATCTGCCGGCGTTTCACGTGAATCATGGTTTCGCCGGCACGCGAGTTTCCCTATATGATGGTGCGAGAGAGCGTATTCTTCAACATTTTCGTGGAAATTCGCATGCAGAACGACAATGACAACCAACAGGTCGAACCGCGCAAGCCGCTGACGCCGGCCGCCAGACGCGCCCTTGCCGAAGCGGAAGAACGTCGCCGGACGCAGAAACCGGTGGAACTTGCCGAGGAACGCGGCGGACGCGGCGGCGCCGAGCCCTCCCGTTTTGGCGATTGGGAGATCAATGGTCGCGCCATCGATTTTTAAGGAAATAATTCCTGTTGTAATTCCGTCATGGCCGGTATATTTTCCTATCCATGATGTTCCGCACCGGCCCCGCCATCCTTTTCATCCTGACGGCGTTTTTGCTCGCCGGACGGGCGCTTGCCTCCGAATCCGACGCGCGATTTGAAATCTCGGGTCCGGTAAGGGCCGAGATTATCCGTGTGATCGACGGCGACACGATCCTCGTTGCTGCCCGCCCCTGGCCGCAGCAGACGATGGAAGTCTATGTGCGCCTGCGTGGCATCGACGCCCCGGAACTGAAATCCTCCTGCGCGGCAACGCGCGACGCCGGGAAGCAGGCGTGGGACGCCTTGACGGACCTGACGCGGGACCAGACGGAAATCCATCTCTCCCATATTTCCGGCGACAAGTATTTCGGCCGGGTC
Source organism: Pararhizobium sp. (assembly GCF_035497515.1). GTDB lineage: Bacteria > Pseudomonadota > Alphaproteobacteria > Rhizobiales > Rhizobiaceae > Pararhizobium. The sequence continues at coordinate 28,512 of NZ_DATJDJ010000087.1, forward strand.
CTCGCCGATATCAGTTTTTCCGACGGTCGGAATCCGGCTCAGGAAATGCTTTTGGCGGGCTATGTCACGCCCTATGACGGTGGTCGCAAGTCAAAAGGATGTGCGTCGTCGATCTGGTGACGTGAAACGATGGGGGTGACGGCGGAAGCCGGCGCGCGCGACACACTCCAATGGTGGCCCGTCGGCCCATCCGGCCTGCGGGTCCCCTTCTCCCCGGTGAGGAGAAGGGGAAGCCGCCTTATTTCTTGTTCTGCCGGTTGGCGATCAGATCGTCGACGACGGCGGGGTCGGCAAGCGTCGAGGTGTCACCGAGCGCGCCAAAATCGTCCTCGGCGATCTTGCGCAGGATGCGGCGCATGATCTTGCCGGAGCGGGTCTTCGGCAGGCCGGGGGCAAACTGGATCTTGTCGGGAGAGGCGATCGGCCCGATTTCCTTGCGGACATGGGTGATCAGGTCCTTGCGCAGGTCGTCTGTCGGCTCGACGCCGCTCATCAGCGTGACATAGGAGTAGATGCCCTGACCCTTGATGTCATGGGGATAGCCGACCACGGCTGCTTCCGAGACATCATGGTGCGACACCAGCGCCGATTCCACTTCCGCCGTTCCGAGCCGGTGGCCGGACACGTTCAGCACGTCATCGACGCGGCCGGTGATCCAGTAATAGCCGTCCTCGTCGCGGCGGCAGCCGTCGCCGGTGAAGTACTTGCCCTTGTAGGTCGAGAAATAAGTCTGGATGAAGCGCTCGTGATCGCCATAGACGGTGCGCATCTGTCCGGGCCAGCTGTCGGCGATGCAGAGATTGCCGTCAGCCACCCCTTCCAGGATGTTGCCTTCCGCATCCACCAGTTCCGGCTTGACACCGAAGAACGGCACGGTTGCCGAACCCGGCTTGAGATCGATGGCGCCCGGCAGCGGCGTGATCATATGGCCGCCGGTTTCCGTCTGCCACCAAGTATCGACGATCGGGCTGCGGGCATCGCCGACGACATGGTAATACCATTCCCAAGCTTCCGGATTGATCGGCTCACCGACCGTGCCGAGCAGCCGCAGCGAGGAGCGCGAGGAGCGCTTCACATAGTCGTCGCCGGCGCCCATCAGCGAGCGGAGCGCCGTCGGCGCGGTGTAGAAGATGTTGACCTTGTGCTTGTCGATGACCTCCCAGAAGCGGCCCGCATCGGGGAAGGTCGGAATGCCCTCGAACATGACCGTGGTGGCGCAATTGGCGAGCGGCCCGTAGACGATATAGGAATGGCCGGTGACCCAGCCGACATCGGCGGTGCACCAGTAGATGTCACCGTCATGATAATCGAAGACATATTCGTGCGTCATCGCGGTCCACACGAGATAACCGCCCGTCGTGTGCAGCACGCCCTTCGGCTTGCCGGTCGAGCCGGACGTATAGAGGATGAACAGTGGATCCTCGGCCTTCATCTTTACTGGAGGGCAGTCGGCCTTCACCGTGACGACTTCCTGATGATACCACAGATCGCGACCGGCGGCCCAACGCGTCTTGCCGCCGGTGCGGCGTACCACCAGGACATTCTTGACATGCACGTGATTGCGCGCGGCGATATCGATCGCCGCATCGGTGTTTTCCTTGAGCGGCACCGGCTTGCCGCCGCGCAGGCCCTCGTCGCAGGTAATCACGAAGGTCGATTCGCAATCGATGATGCGGCCGGCGAGCGCTTCCGGCGAGAAGCCGCCGAACACGACGGAGTGGACCGCGCCGATGCGCGAACAGGCCAGCATCGCATAGGCCGTTTCCGGGATCATCGGCATGTAGATGGTGACGCGATCGCCCTTCTTGACGCCACGCTTCTTCAGAACGTTAGCCAGCCGGCAGACATGCTCGTAAAGCTCGTTATAGGTGATCTTCTTGTCGATATAGGGATTGTCGCCTTCCCAGATGATCGCGACCTGCTCGCCGTGCTTCTTCAGGTGCCGGTCGATGCAATTGTAGGAAATGTTGGTCTGGCCATCCTCGAACCACTTGATCGATACCTTGCCCTTGAACGAGGTGTTCTTGACCTTGGTATAGGGCTTGAACCAGTCGATCCGCTTGCCGTGCTTGCCCCAGAACTTTTCCGGATCCTCGATACTGTCGCGATACCAGTTCTTGTATTTCTGGTTGTCGATGAGCGCGCGATCCCGCGCCGATTTCAAGACAGGATATACCTTGGCGGACATGCTGTTTCCTCCCTGTTCAGGCAGTCTCGAGCGGCACATCTCCCCGTGCACGCCCCTCTTCGGGCGCATTCATATCAGGTCAAGGCACCGCGTCCATTAGACAAAAGGTCATTTCACCGAGAAGAATTGCATTTCTGAGACGACAAGGGTATAGAGGCGCTAATTTCCCGGAAATGAGTGGTTACACCCCACGGCCCGCGACACCGGCGCGGACGGACAAAAGGACTATATCCATGGCTCAACAACTGCTTATGCCCAAAGCGACGGCCGTATGGCTTGTTGACAACACTGCCCTGTCGTTCGAGCAGATTGCCACGTTCTGCAAGCTTCATCCGCTTGAAGTGAAGGCTATCGCCGACGGTGAATCCGCGCAGGGCATCAAGGGCCTCGATCCGATCGGCACCGGCCAGCTGTCGCGCGACGAAATCGCTCGCGCCGAAGGCAACCCGAACCACAAGCTGAAGCTTTCCGAGCCGAAAGTGCGCGTTCCCGACAGTAAGCGTAAGGGCCCGCGCTATACACCGGTTTCCAAGCGCCAGGATCGTCCGAATGCCATTCTCTGGCTGGTTCGCAATCATGCCGAACTGAAGGATGCCCAGATCTCGCGTCTCGTCGGCACCACCAAATCGACGATCGAGCAGATCCGCGACCGCACCCATTGGAATTCGACCAATCTGACGGCGATGGACCCGGTCACGCTTGGCCTCTGCACGCAGATCGACCTCGACCTCGAAGTCGAACGCGCCAACAAGGGCCGCCCGCTGCCGACCGCCGACGAACTCGGCGCAACGCTCGAAGCCTCGCGCGAGACCGAGAAGCTGCCTTTCTCCTACGAACGCGAAGAGGAAAAGGAAATCGACGCCGACGCCGTATTCTCCAAGCTCAAGGCGCTCAAGTCCGACCGCAAGGATGAGGACGAAGACGACGCCTACTGATTGGGACGCATTGTTCCCGCGCAAAAACCGGATCGGCTGATCCGGTTTTTTTATGCCTGAAAAGCTGAATCAGCAAGCGGAGCCTTCGCCTGCATCGAGCCTGTGCCGCTCCGTACCCTTGAGCGGCGGATTGAAGATGCCGACAAGGATCAGGTCGTCGTCCTTGCCGCCCCGCAGGTAGTGTTTGTCGTTCCTGTCGAGCACGTTGATATCGCCGGGGACGATCGAGGCGACCTTGTGATCCTCTCCGACATCGAGACACCGAGCGACGAAGGGCTATTCCATGATCACGGGGAGACCAGCAAACCAACCAGCACGGCAATTTCGCGACTGGTTTTCCGCCGTCTTCCGACGCAACGCCGAATCCGGCTAAGGAGATCAGATGCCGATGCCGCGTCCGTGCAAGGCAGCGGTGATTTCATCGAGGACCACGGGATCATCGATCGTCGCCGGCATCTTCCAGCTTTCCTTGTCGGCGATCTTCTGCATCGTGCCGCGCAGGATCTTGCCGGAGCGGGTCTTGGGCAGTCGTTTGACGCAGATCACGGTCTTGAAGGCGGCGACGGGACCGATCCTCTCGCGCACCAGTGCCACGACCTCGCGTTCGATCTCGGTTGTTTCACGGGAAACATTGGCATTAATGACCAGGAAGCCGGCGGGAATCTGGCCTTTGATCGGGTCGGCGATACCAATGACCGCGCATTCGGCGACATCCGCGTGACTGGCGCAGACCTCCTCCATGGAACCTGTCGACAGGCGGTGGCCGGCGACATTGATGATATCGTCGGTGCGCGACATGATGAAGATATAGCCATCCTGATCGATATAGCCGGCGTCGGCGGTGCGGTAATAGCCCGGAAACTCGGCGAGGCAGGCCTGGCGGAAGCGCTCGTCGGCATTCCAGAAGGTCGGCAGGCAGCCCGGCGGCAAGGGCAACTTGATGACGACATTGCCAAGCGTGCCCGGTCCGACAGGGTGGCCGGCGTCGTCGAGCACCTGCACGTCATATCCCGGCAGCGGCACCGCGGCCGAGCCGTGTTTCACCGGCAGCAGTTCCAGCCCGATCGGATTTCCAGCCACCGGCCAGCCTGTTTCGGTCTGCCACCAGTTGTCGATGACGGGAACACCAAGTTTGTGTTCCGCCCAGGCGAGCGTGTCGGGATCGGCCCGTTCGCCTGCAAGGAACAGGGCGCGGAGTTTCGACAGGTCGTATTTCCCCATCAGCGCGCCTTCGGGATCCTCCTTGCGGATGGCGCGGAAGGCCGTGGGCGCGGTGAACAGCGTGACGACGCGATGCTGTTCGATGACACGCCAATAGGCGCCGGCATCCGGCGTTCCGATCGGTTTTCCTTCGTAGAGAATGGTCGTGCTGCCATTGAGGAGCGGTCCATAGACGATATAGCAATGACCGACGACCCAGCCGATATCGGACGCCGCCCAGAAAACGTCGGCTGGCTGGATGCCGAAGAAGTGCTGCATCGACCATTTCAGCGCGACCATATGGCCGCCATTGTCGCGCACCACGCCCTTGGGCTGGCCGGTCGTACCGGACGTATAAAGGATATAAAGCGGATCGGTCGCCAGCACCGGCGTGCAGGGAACGTCCTCGCCACGCTGCTTGGCCGACTGGACGGCTGAGGCGAAATCGATATCCCGACCGGAGCGCATCTCCGCCTGCAGCATCTCCCGCTGAAACAGCAGACAGTGCGCTGGCTTGTGCGTACTGAGATCAATCGCCGCATCGAGCAGCGGCTTATAGGCGATATTGCGGCCACCCTCGATACCGCAGCTTGCAGATACGATCAGTTTCGCCTCGCTGTCGGTGATGCGTGTCGCAAGTTCGGTGGCCGCGAAACCGCCGAAGACGACGGAATGGACAGCGCCGATGCGGGCCGCGGCCAGCATGGCGAACACGGCCTGCGGGATCATCGGCATGTAGATGATGATCCGGTCGCCCTTGCCGATCCCGAGTTCGCGGTAGACGGCGGCGACAGCGACCACTTCATCGAGGATAGCACGATAGGTCCAGTGCTCGACGGTATCGGCGACCGGGCTGTCATAAATGAGCGCCGTCTGGTCGGCGCGGCCGATGGCGACCTGATGGTCGAGACAATTGTAACACGTATTGGTCTCGCCGCCGGAAAACCAGTGGCCATAAACCCCCAGTGCCGGATCGAACACCCGATCAAACGGCTTGAACCATTGGATTTCCCGGGACGCCTCGGCCCAGAAGGCCTCGGGATCGATTTTCCACGCGCCATAAACGTCGGAATAGCTGCCTGCCATAACCGCCTCCTCCATTCCCACACCGGACGGGCCGGCCTCCGGTACGGACCATAGGGGATTACGCGGAAACAGAGAAGTAAGACAAAAGGCTCAGCGTGTTCCGAAAATCGCGGAACCCACGCGCACGCTCGTCGCGCCGAACTGGACGGCCGTTTCGAAATCGCCGGACATCCCCATGGACAGCTTGTCGAGCCCACAACGTTCGGCAAGCTTGGCCAGCAACGCGAAATGCGGACCAGGGTTCTCATCCGCCGGCGGAATGCACATCAGGCCTGCCACCGGAATGCCGATCTCGTTGCGGCAGAGCGTCACGAAAGCCACCGTCTCGTCCGGGGCAATGCCGGCCTTTTGCGGCTCGAGGCCGGTATTGACCTGGACATAGAGGCGGACGGGCTTTCCCTGGCGGATGATTTCGGTGGCCACCGCCCGGGCGATCTTTTCCCGGTCGATCGTTTCGATGACATCGAACAGGGCCACGGCATCCGCCGCCTTGTTGGACTGCAGCGGACCGATCAGGTGAAGCTCGAGATCAGGCGTCTCCGCCTTCAGCTCCGGCCACTTGCCCTGCGCTTCCTGGACGCGGTTTTCGCCGAAGATGCGCTGACCGGCCTCAATGGCCGGGCGAATTTCTTCGGCATCGAAGGTTTTGGAAACCGCTACGAGCGAAACGCTGGCGGCATCGCGCCGATGATAAGTTTCGGCGCCGCGAATCCGGCTCAGGACATCGTTCAACTGCTCTTCAACGCTCATCGCCGTCTTCTCCGTCCATTGCCGCTTCTCAGGCGCAATACCCAAACAAGCCCCGACTGCCAACCGGCAATCCGCCAAACCACCTTCAAATGCCCAAAGTTTTTGCCGCAAAGCCTTCCAAAACTTGACGCTACGCTTGTTTCATGGTGAAGGTCACGCCAAATATCGGAGGGGTTGATTTCCCCTCGCACACACTTTCCGGAACATCGATCATATGGCTACCGAACGTTACAATCCGCGCGATGCTGAACCCCGCTGGCAACAGGAATGGGACCAGAAGCACGTCTTCACGACAGACAATAGCGATCCGCGTGAAAAATATTACGTGCTCGAAATGTTCCCCTATCCGTCGGGCCGGATCCATATGGGCCATGTCCGCAACTATGCCATGGGTGACGTCGTTGCCCGCTACAAGCGCGCGCGCGGCTACAACGTCCTGCATCCGATGGGCTGGGATGCCTTCGGCATGCCGGCGGAAAATGCCGCCATGGAGCGCGGCGTACACCCGGCCACCTGGACCTACCAGAACATCGCCTCGATGAAAGCGCAATTGAAGGTGATGGGCCTGTCGCTCGACTGGTCGCGCGAATTCGCCACCTGCGATGTCGACTATTACCAGCACCAGCAGCATCTGTTCCTGGACTTCCTGGAAAAGGGTCTGGTCTACCGCAAGCAATCGAAGGTCAACTGGGACCCGGTCGACAATACCGTTCTGGCCAATGAACAGGTGATCGACGGTCGCGGCTGGCGTTCCGGCGCGCTGGTCGAACAGCGCGAGCTGACGCAGTGGTTCTTCCGCATCACCGATTTCAACCAGGATCTGCTCGATTCGCTGGACAGGCTGGACCAGTGGCCGGAAAAGGTCCGGCTGATGCAGAAGAACTGGATCGGCCGCTCCGAGGGGCTGACGATCCGCTGGGAAATCGTTCCCGGAACGGGCGCAGCCGACGCGACCGAGGTCGCCGTCTATACGACACGCCCCGACACTCTGTTTGGCGCCTCGTTCCTGGCCATCGCCGCCGACCATCCGCTGGCGCGGCAGGCCGCTGCCGGCAATGCCGGGATCGAAGCCTTCTGCGAGGAAACCCGCCGCGCCGGCACTTCGCTGGCCGCGCTGGAAACCGCCGAAAAGAAGGGCATCGACACCGGCATCCGCGTGAAACATCCGCTCGACCCCAACTGGGAACTGCCGGTCTACGTCGCCAACTTCGTGCTGATGGACTATGGCACCGGCGCCATCTTCGGCTGCCCGTCCGGCGACCAGCGCGACCTCGACTTCGCCCGTAAGTACGGCCTGCCGGTCGTTGCCGTGGTGATGCCGAAGGATGGCGACGCGGCGAGCTTCACGATCGGCAACGAAGCCTATGTCGGCGACGGCGTGATGATCAATTCCCGCGATCTTGACGGCCTGACGATCGACGAGGCCTTCGCGAAGGTCGCCTCGACACTGGAGCAGACCACGCTCGGCAATGCGCCGCAAGCGGAGCGCAAGGTGAATTACCGCCTGCGCGACTGGGGCATTTCCCGCCAGCGCTACTGGGGCTGCCCGATCCCTGTCATCCATTGCGATGATTGCGGCGTCGTTCCCGTGCCGAAGGCCGACCTTCCGGTCAAGCTGCCCGACGATGTCACCTTCGACAAACCGGGCAATCCACTCGACCGTCATCCGACCTGGCGCAACGTTTCCTGCCCGCATTGCGGCAAGGATGCGCGGCGCGAAACCGACACGATGGACACATTCGTGGATTCGTCGTGGTATTTCGCGCGCTTCACCGCGCCCTGGGAAAAGACGCCGACCGACCGGACGGCTGTCGATCGCTGGTTGCCCGTCGACCAGTATATCGGCGGCATCGAGCACGCGATCCTGCATCTGCTGTATTCGCGTTTCTTTACCCGGGCAATGAAGGCCACCGGCCATGCCGGTCTGGACGAACCCTTCAAGGGTCTGTTCACGCAGGGCATGGTGGTGCACGAAACCTATAGCCGCGGCGAAGGCGCCCAGCGCGAATGGGTGACGCCGGCGGAGATCACCATCGTCGAGACCGACGGCAAACGTCAGGCCACCCTGATCGAAACCGGCGAACCGATCGCCATCGGCTCGATCGAGAAAATGTCGAAGTCGAAGAAGAACGTCGTAGATCCCGATGACATCATCGCCTCCTACGGCGCTGATACGGCCCGCTTCTTCGTCCTGTCGGACTCACCGCCGGACCGCGACGTCATCTGGTCGGAGGCCGGCGTCGAAGGCGCGCATCGTTTCGTCCAGCGCCTGTGGCGGCTGATCTCGGAAGCCTCCCCGGTGCTGAAGGGCGCGGAAGCGGCACCCGCCTCGAGCGGAGCGGCCCTCCCGATCTCCCAGTTCGCCCACAAGACGCTGAAGGCGGTTCAGGCTGACTATGACAAGCTCGCCTTCAACAAGGCCGTGGCACGGCTCTATGAACTGGTGAACGCCCTTGCCGGCCCGTTGAGCCAGGTTGCCGGCGGAGCCGCCGACCAGGCGACCGTCGCGGCCGTGAAGGACGCGACGGCGATCCTGATCAGCCTCGTCGCTCCGATGATGCCGCATCTGGCCGAACAGTGCTGGCAGGAAATCGGCGGAACCGGTCTCGTCGCCCAGAGCGCGTGGCCGGTCTATGGCGAAGCGCTGGTGGCCGAAAACGAAGTCACCATGCCGGTCCAGATCAACGGCAAGAAGCGCGCTGATTTGACAATTGCGCGCGATGCGGATCAGACTGCAATCGAGGCAGCTGTTCTCGCCCTCGACCCCGTCAAGGCTGCGCTGGGCGGCCAAAGCCCGAAGAAAATCATCGTCGTGCCGCAGAGGATCGTGAATGTCGTTGTCTGAAAAAGCTCAAAGATCCGCATGGCTTCTGGCGCTCGGCACGGTCGCGCTGCTCGCCGGCTGCCAGGTCAAGCCGCTTTATTCCGATGGCCCGCAGGGAAAGGCCGGGACGGCGCTGGCGTCGATCGAGATTTCCGAGGCTGGTGACCGCGTCGAGCAACTCGTACGCAACGATCTGATCTTTTTGACTTCTGGCGGGGCCGGTGAACCGGCCAATGCCCAGTACAAGCTGGCGCTCAACGTAACCAGCGACGTCAAGGGCGTGCTCTACGACCAGGAATCGGATACGGCTGGCGCCGGACGCCTTGTCGTCATGGCCGACTATAACCTGACACGGTCCGATACCGGCGAAACCGTACGCTCCGGCAATCGCAGCGCAGTAGCGCTGGCCGATTTCCCGGAACAGGAGTTCGCCAAGGTCCGCGCCACCCGCGACGCCGAAAAACGGGCCGCGAAGGAACTTGCCGAAATCATCCGCGCCGACCTCGCGGCGGCTGTGGGCCGTTAAAAAGGATTAGGTCGGTCCCGGCTCCCGCGGCACCACAGCCGGGATCGTCGTCCGTCGGAAAGCCGGGCAGAGTTTATCTGGCCGGCTATTGGAGTCTTGGCAGTGTTTCCTCGCCTCCGCTATTCCTCCTGCCGGTGCGAAACAGGGCATCTTCATCGAAAGGGCTCTTCATGACAGAGATCAAGTCGCATGAATTTGAAGGCTTCCTGCAGCGCCCATTGCGCGATCATCGCCTCTACCTGATCTATGGGCCGGATCGGGGCCTTGTCTCCGAGCGTGCCGGCCAGATCGCCGCCAAGAGCGGTGTCAGTCTGGACGACCCGTTTTCGTTGATCAAGCTGGATGGCTCAGACCTGCAGCAGAGCCCGGGACGGCTTCTCGATGAGGTCAACACGATCGGCCTGTTCGGGGGTGAAAAGCTTGTCTGGTTGCGCGCCTCTGGCACGGAAAAAACGCTGATCGATAGTTTCACGGTTCTTTCCCAGCAGCCGCCCGAAGCAAGCTATGTGATCATCGAAGCCGGAGATCTGAAAAAGGGGACGGGGCTGCGCAAGCTCGCTGAAACCGCACGTTCCGTGATCGCCGTTGCCTGCTACAGCGACGATGCGCGTGCCGTGAACGCGTTGATCGATCAAGAACTGAGCCAAGAGAATCTCAGAATCTCACCGGCTGCCCGCGAGCGGCTGAACGAAGCCCTGGGCGGCGACCGCATCGCCTCCCGCAACGAGATCCGCAAGCTGGCGCTCTATTGTCGCGGCATGGGCGTGATCGAGGAAGAGCATGTGATGGAGATCGTCGGCGATGCCAGCGCCGTCTCCGTCGATGATGCGATCGACGCCGTGTTGAAGGGCGATGCCGACGGTCTGCAGCATGCGATCCGCAAGATTACGGCGTCGAAGACCGCCATCTTTCTTGTTCTCCAGGCCTGCCTGAAACAATTTCAGCTGATGGACCTGATGCGAGCGGAGATGGACGACAAACGCCAGCAGCCGGCACAGGTGGTGGCGACGCTTGGACGCCATCTGCATTTCCGCCGAAAGCCGCTGATCGAGTCAGCCCTGAAAACATGGACCCTGCCGGCAATCCGACGCGAACTTGGCCGGCTTCAAACCGCCATCTTCCAGAGCCGCGCGCGACAAAGCCTGGAAGACAGTATCGCCATGCAGATTTTACTGGCGATCACACTGCAATCGGCACGAAAATAAGTCCTTGATTTGTCATCGATAATCGAATCGTTACGCAGCCGAAACGATTTATCGGCGCTCCAGCAGGCGGCAAATCTCCTCCAGCTGGTCGAGCGTCTTGTACGAAATCCGCAATTGACCGCCGGACGCCTTGTGGTTGACGGTAACGTCCAGGCCAAGACTGTCCGACAGCGTGCGCTCCAGCGCCAGCGTATCAGCATCCTTCTCTTCCTTGGGAACCGGCTTGCCATAGTTCGGATCGTTCTGGGAACGAATATCATTTTGCGCCAGGCGCTCGGTATCACGCACGGACAGGCCCTTGCTGACAATCGAGCGGGCAAGGCCGACCGGATCCGATGTCGGGATCAGGGCACGCGCATGGCCGGCCGACAGCGTTCCGGAAGACAGCATGTCGCGAACAGGTTCCGGCAGCTTCAAGAGCCGCAGACTGTTTGCGACATGGCTGCGGCTCTTGCCGATGATTTCGCCGAGGTCGTTCTGGGTATAGCCGTGTTCCGCGATGAGCTGGTCGTAACCGAGCGCCTCTTCAAGCGGATTGAGGTCCGAACGCTGCACGTTTTCAACGATCGCGATTTCCAAAGCGGTTCGGTCGTCAACATCGCGAACGATCACCGGGATATCGGTAAACCCAGCCAATTGCGCTGCGCGCCAGCGGCGTTCGCCGGCGATAATCTCGTAACGCTCGTCGGCGATGGTGCGCACGACGACGGGTTGGACGATGCCATGTTGACGGATGGAACTTGCCAGATCCTGCAGTTCCGCCTCATCGAAGGATCGACGCGGGTTGCGCGGGTTGCGGGTGACGAATTCGATTGGAATCCGCCGGTCGGCATTGACCGGAGCAACCGGCCCGGAGGCCTGCGGCGGCTGATCCATTTCACCGATCAGAGCTGCCAGGCCGCGGCCCAGTCTGCGTCTTGAATTGTCGTCATTCATCGGCTGTACTCACACTTGTCGTTACGATGTCGAATCGATCGCAGTCAGGCAGCCTTTCGCTGCCTTTCACGCTGGATTACTTCCGAAGCCAGTTGCAGATAGGCCTGACTACCGGCGCATTTCAGATCATAGAGGATCGCCGGTTTACCATAGGATGGCGCTTCGGAGACCCGCACATTGCGCGGGATCAGCGTATGATAGACCTTTTCCCCCAGATGTGTCCGAACGTCGTTGACAACCTGCTGGGCAAGATTGTTCCGGGAATCGAACATGGTCAGCACGATGCCCTGGATGTCAAGAGTCGGGTTCACTGACCGGCGTACCTGATCGACCGTCTCCAGAAGCTGGCTCAAGCCTTCCAGTGCGAAAAACTCGCACTGGAGCGGCACCAGCACCGAATGGGCGGCCGCCATTGCGTTCATGGTCAACAGGTTGAAGGAAGGCGGGCAATCGACCAGCACATAAGAATAGGCGAGAGCTTCATTCGATGCCAGCGCCTTGCGCAACCGGAAGACCCGATCGGCGTCTCGCGACATTTCCATCTCCACCCCCAGCAAGTCCATCGTCGAGGGAATGATGGCGAGGTTGGGTACGACGGTATCCTGGACGATATCGGCCACCGTATGAGAGCCGATCATCAATTCATAGGAGGACAATTTTCGATCCCGGCGCTGGATCCCAAGACCCGTGCTGGCATTGCCCTGGGGATCGAGATCAATGATCAGAACCTTCTCACCGATCGCGGCCAAAGCGGTTGCAAGGTTGATCGCTGTCGTCGTTTTGCCAACGCCACCCTTCTGGTTGGCGACGGTAATAATCCGGTTCTTCTTTTCGCCTGTCATGCCACAGCCCGCCGCTATTGAATTTTCCGCGAAAGATTTGCGATTTCGAGAACAACGGAATCCGGCTCGATGACGCTGGTATGTTTTATCAGATCAAACTGAAAGCGGCCAACGGCTTTGTCGACTTCCTGCTGATAATCCCGGCCTTTGTGGAAGAATGCGGGCGGTTTCCCAGCCATCGTCATCCACGGCGCGCAATATTCCAGCAATAGGGGGAGATCCGCGAGCGCCCGCGCAGAGATCGCGTCGCAGGAGGGGATAGAAGCAGGCGCGGATTCGATACGAATCGGATGCACGGAGCCGCGTGCCCCGGTTTCATTCAGTGCAACACGCAAGAACGCAGCCTT
>NZ_DATJDJ010000088.1:0-13824 GCF_035497515.1 Pararhizobium sp.
CTCGTTCAGACGCAGATCCGTCGTCACCACCGCCGGCAGCTTGATCTCGATCGTCTGCAACCCGCCATCGACTTCGCGCGTCACCGTCGCCTTGTCGGCGCCAAGCTCGACCTTGGAGGCAAACGTGCCCTGCGCCCAGCCGAGCAGTGCCGACAGCATCTGTCCGGTCTGGTTCGAATCGTCATCGATCGCCTGCTTGCCGACGATGATCAGGCCCGGTTGCTCGGCGTCCGCCACGCCCTTGATGATCTTGGCGACCGCCAGGGGCTCGACCTGATCCTCGGTTTCCACCAGGATCGCCCGGTCGGCGCCCATGGCCAGCGCCGTGCGCAGCGTCTCCTCGGCCTTGGCCGGACCGACCGAAACCACCACGACCTCGTCCGCCTTGCCCGCTTCCCTCAGCCGCAACGCCTCCTCGACCGAAATCTCGTCGAACGGGTTCATCGACATCTTCACATTGGCAAGCTCGACACCGGACCCATCCGACTTCACACGGATCTTCACGTTGTAGTCGACGACACGCTTGACGGTGACCAGGATTTTCATTGTTCAGGCTTCCTCTTTTTGGCTTTCCCGGTCACATGCGTCCGCGCAGCGCCTGCGGGTCGTAGGGAGATTCTTCCAGCACGCGCGCCTTGCGCATCTCGCCGAGGATCGGAACCTCCAGTTCCGTTCCTGGCAAGCCGAGTTCGGGAGGCAGGAGCGCAAAGGCGACATCATGGCCGAGCGTATAGGCATAGCTGCCCGAGGTTATGCGCCCTACCAGCTTGCCCTCGTGATAGACGCCCTCATAGATCAGCGAGCTTGCACCGTCGACATCAATCGCGATCGTGACGGAACGCTGTTTGATGCCCTCTTCCTTTTGGCGGACGAGCGCGTCCTTGCCGATGAACTCACCCTTGTCCAGCCGGATGAAGCGATCGAGATTGCTTTCCCAGGCCGTGAGTTCCGGGTTCATGTCGCGGTACATGGCGCGATAGGATTTTTCGAGCCGCAGCGATTCCAGCGCATGCAGACCGATCAGTTTCAGACCATGCGCCTCACCGGCCGCGAGCAATGCTTCCAACAGGTGCCGCTGGTAGGGAAGCGGATGGTAGAGTTCCCAGCCCAGTTCGCCTTCATAATTGACGCGCAGCAGGCGAACATCGGTGGCAAGGCCGACAGTTCCGGATTTGACGCCGAACCACGGGAAAGCCTCGTTGGACAGATCGACCTCGGTAAGCTGCTGCAGCACCTCGCGCGCCTTGGGGCCGACGAGTGTGAAGCAACCGCGCTCGTTGGTGACATTGCGTAAGTGCACGCTACCATCCTTGGGTAACAGCTTTGATAGGTCGTCAAAGTTCCAGCGCTCCGCCCGCGGCGTCGAGATGAGGTAGAACATGCCATTTTCCAGACGCGAGACGACATATTCCGCTTGGACGCCACCGTTCTTCGTCAGGTGATGGCTGAGGTTGACGCGGCCGGCCTTCGGTAGACGATTGGCGAGGATCCCGTCGAGCCAGGCTTGCGCGCCCTCACCCGAGACTTCGAACTTTGTCATCGGCGTCATTTCGACGAGGCCGACGGCATTGCGCACCGCCCGCACTTCATCGGCCACGTAATGGCCCTTCTGGGTCCAGCGCCAGCTATACTGGTCCTTCGCCTCGATACCTTCCGGCGCAAACCAGTTCGGCATTTCCCAGCCGTTGAGAACGCCCCAGACGGCGCCACGCTTGGTGAGGATATCATAAGAGGGTGCTGTTTTCTGCGGGCGGGCGGCCGGCATGTACTGGCCCGGATAGTGAAGCTCGGCGTGGGTGCCCCAGCTTTCCTTGACCTTACGGCGCGTCCATTCCTTGTTGGCATAGTCGCCAAAGCGGCGTGGATCGAGTTCCGACGTATCCAGGCTGTTGGCACCCTCGACGATGCGCTCGGAGAGATAATAGCCGATCGCGCCACCCCAGAGGATACCGCCCGGAACGCCTTCCGCGATCCAGACATTCTCCAGACCCCATGCGGGGCCGACCAGCGGGAGTTCATCGGCCGTCATCTGGAAGGGGCCCCGTACGTTGGCCTTGATGCCGACGCGGCCTAGCGCCGGAACCATCTCCATGGCGGCTTCCCAGTTCCAGGCAACCGCGTCGAAATCCTCCTCGACCAGATCGGCGCCGAACCACTCCGGCACGCCGTTCTCGGCGAATAGCTTCAGGTGCTCGGTCTTTTCATAGGGGCCGAACATCAGCCCGTCGCCTTCCTCGCGCAGGTAGCCTTCGAAACCTTCGTCGCGCAGGATCGGCATTTCCGGCAAGCCCTGGCGCTTTCGCTCCACGATCTCCGGCACGGCATCGGTGATCCAGTATTGATGAAGAATGGGGATCGCCGGGATTTCGAGACCGAGCATCGCACCGGTCTGGCGGGCATAATTGCCGGTAGCCGAGATGATGTGCTCGCAGATGATGTCGCCGTTATTGGTGATGATCTTCCATTCGCCACCGGGCAGACGCTCGAAACCCTTGACCTCGGTGTTCAGGTAAATCTTCGCGCCACGATCACGCGCGCCTTTTGCCATAGCCTGGGTTACGTCGGCGGGCGCAATATGGCCGTCGTCAGGATGATAGAGCGCAGCCAGCATATCCTTGTTGTTTTCAAGCAGCGGCCAGAGCGCGCGTGCTTCCTGCGGCGTCACCAGTTCCGCGCGGATGCCCTGCACGGCAGCAACGCTCATATAGCTCTTGTATTCATCCAGCCGGTCGCGGGTGTTTGCGATGCGCAACTGGCCGCATTTGTGCCAACCGACATGCTGCCCGGTTTCTGCTTCCAGCCCCTCGTAGATCTCGATGGTCTTTGAGATCATCCGGCCAATATTGATGCTGCGCGCATAGGACGGGATGAGACCGGCGGCATGCCATGTCGAGCCGGCCGTGAGTTGCGTGCGTTCCAAAAGGGCGACATCGGTCCAGCCGCGTTTGGCGAGACCGTACAATATGGCGGCGCCGACACAACCACCGCCGATGACAACGGCGCGAGCATGAGTTTGCATGAAAAGTTCCCTCGAATTGGTTTGTCCCAACACTACAAACGCCGAAGGCTGTTGTAATCTTGCTAAAAATTCCAGAACGGCATAACTTCAGATTATGCACCGGCTTCGTTCACTCATCCCCTCCGCCAACTACCTCTTCTGCTTCGAGGCTGCTGCCCGCAGGCGCAGCTTCACGGCAGCGGCGCAGGAACTTAACGTCAGCCAACCTGCGGTCAGCAAGACGATTCGGCTGTTGGAGGAGGCTACGGGTTTGAAGCTTTTCCGCCGCGATCACACGCGACTGGAACTGACGGCAGATGGCCAGCGGCTTTACAACGAGGTCCAAGAGACATTCGACCATCTGCACATGGTCATCTCGTCCCTGCAGAAAAAGCATTCGAGCGATGTGGTGCGGGTGTCCTTCTCCGCATCGTTCGTGCAGCTCTGGCTTCTTCCACGGCTCGGCGATTTCAAGGCCAAACATCCGGATGTCTCGTTGCGCATCGAGGAAAGCAGCCGCGACGATCAAGATCTGGTCGAGGAGGACATCGACCTTTCCGCCCGTCTCGGCAACGGCAAGTGGCCGGGCATCCATTCCTGGCATTTCGTGACAGAAGAGGTGCTCCCGGTCTGCAGTCCGGACTACCTCAAGCGACACGGGCCAATCCATGAGCCCGTCGATCTGCTTCGGCATACGCTTCTGAATTTCGAGGAGCGGCACCGTACGCGCTTGGGCTGGCGCGAATGGCTTGATCGCCAGGCCGTCCCCGTCGCGAAGCTGAAACAGGATTTTGTCTTCACCGACGCACTCGGCTCCATCGAGGCGGCGGTACGGGGCCAGGGCATCGCACTTGGTTGGAAGCATCTGGTGCACGAGCACCTGCAAGCCGGACGGCTGGTCGCTCCGTTCACGGAAACCTATCAATCCGGCCAATCAGTCCATCTCATCATGCCGGCACAGCGCCCGCCGAAAAGAGGCACCGAGCTGTTTCGCGACTGGCTGATGGAGCAGAACGCGGATGCTCACATCCCGGCCTGACCACAGTCAAAAACGCTCGCCGACAACGTGCGCAATCTGCGCACCAGCTTCGTAATAGAGCTCCTTGAGCGGTCGCAAGGCGGGAGCCTTCGGATCAGTCAGCGGAAGCGGCAGCTCCGTCTCACCGATATCGCCGAGCACCAATTGCGCCAGGGTTCGCCCGAAAACCGTGCCGGGTGCGATGCCGCGACCGTTGTAACCGGAAAAGCCGACGACATTTTCGGCGAAACGATGAAAGCGCGGCAAGGCATTGTCCGTCATACCGATCTTGCCGAACCATTCGCACTCGAACTCGACAGGCCCGAGCATCGGGAAAAGGCGCTTCAACGCCCGCTTCGCCCAGGATACATGCACGGCCCGCCCGCTGTTGCGCAGCGCACCGACGCTGCCGAAGACCAGGCGACCGGCCTGATCCATGCGGAAGGAAGAGAGGATTTCCTTCGTATCCCACACGCCCTCGCGTCCCGGCAGGATCACCGCGCGCATGTCTGGCGGCAGAGGATGCGTCGCAAGATTGAAGTAAGGCAGATGAACCTGTTCCTGCCGAACACTTTCCCAAGGTCCTGTGCTGTAGGCATCGGTCGATACGATGATCCAAGGTGCCGTTACGGAGCCGGAAGCGGTCCGTACGGTCCAGTCCGCGCCTGAACGCGCATAGCCCGTCACCCGAGATCCGGTATGGAGGATCGCGCCTGTTGCGAGTGCCGCCCGCGCAAGTCCACGGACATAGGCGAGCGGCTGGAGGGTGCCTGCCCGCATGTCCAGAAGCGATCCGGCATAAGCACGGGTTCCCACCCGCTTTGCCGTCTCGGTCGCATCAAGCAGCGTCACCGGTGCGCCGCGCCGACGCCACTGGACCGCGCGATCGGTGATTTCCTTAAGGCCGGCCTCGCCGACGGCGCAGTGCAATGTACCGTTGCGTTCGAGTTCGCAGGCGATGCCGTGCTTTTCAATTAGCTCCATGACTAGCCTTGGTGCGTTGCCCAGCATGTCGAGCAAGCGTTCGCCATGGACCTCGCCAAGCTCGCCGGGCAGATCATCCGGCATCACCCACATGCCGGCATTGATCAGCCCGACATTGCGACCGGCGCCACCGAAGCCGATCTCTGCGCCCTCGAGAACGATGACGTGCCTTCCCTTTTCCGCGAGATGGAGCGCTGCGGAAATACCCGTGAACCCACCGCCGACGATCACCACATCAGCGCGACAATCCCCCGACAGCGCACCCGTCACCGGTGCTGATGGCGCCGTCTTTTCCCAAAGCCCGTGGGAGCGTGGATCGTTGAGCATTCCCGCATTCCTTTCAGCACGCCTGCCCCCTGCGGCGGCAGATTACATGTTGCCAATGTAGGGCCGACGTGCCGTGCTCTGCTGCACGTAGTTGATCATCGTTATGAAATCGAACACCGGGCGACCGGTGGCCGCCTGTACGGCATGGGCATAGGGCGGCAGGTCGCTGCATTCGAGCAGGATCGACTTGACGTCGGGATGATCGGCAACCAGCTTTCGAGCCACTTCCGTTACCTCCCTCTCGATCGCGGCGGAATTCAGCGTGCCGCGCTCTTCGAGGATGGCTTCGCGAAACTCCCTTTGTCCTTCCATGCCGGCCACCGCCAGCGGCACCTGATCACCGACATTGCAGGCGGCGAAATGGCGCGCGGTCAGCCGCGAGGCATTGGCGGTGATTACGCCCACCCGGCCGCCGCAAAGGGCGTGCATGAAGGGGATCTGCATCAGGCTGGAGAGAAAGACCGGAATATCGACCGCGGCAGCAACCTCCTCCTGAAAATATGCCATGAAGCCGCAGGCGCCGGTGATCGCCTTAACACCCCGGTTCTGCAATTCCACGGCCGCCTCGATAAAGACCTCTTTGAGGGCAGGATCGCGCTGGTTGAGCAACCGGTCGATCGAGGCCCCACGCACCTCCTGAAAGCGTACGGGATAGTTATAGGTCGTCGCATTGCCGACATTGCCCGGCACACATGGATAGGCCGCGTCGAGGATCAGGATACCGATCTGCTCGCCGTACCAGGACTGGGTTTTGCGCGTGACCGTGTAGACAGTCATCGTTGTTCTCTCCGATTTCGATGTCTGGGAGTGTGCGGGGGAGATGATCCCCCGCGATAGCCGATTACTCGACGAGGCGCGGTGCGCCGGTTTCGGCTGCCGTGCCGTCAAGGCCGTAGGACTTGAGGATCGTGACGATCGTGCCGTCGGCGTGCATCTCCGCGATCACGGCATCCAGAGCGACACCAAGTTCCTTGACGTTGAGCGAATAAGGGAAGGCGGCCTGCGCTGCTTCCTTTGTCGCCTTCACGCGATCATCGGCTACCGCGACATTGACCTTAATGTCACCGAGTGCGCCCTTCTGCGCGGCAACGACACCAGTCGAATAACCATCGACGGCCACGTCGATGCGGCCCGCCTTCAGGTCTTGCTGCATGTTGACTGAATTCGGATAGAGTTTCAGGGAGCCGCCCAGCAATGTCTTGAGATCGGCAACCCAAAGATAGCCCTGTACCGTTCCGACCTGCTTGCCTTCGAGATCGGTGACGTTCTTGAAATCTTCCTTCGAATAGATGCCCATCTGGTCGGTATAGAGAGGAGCAGAAAGGTTCATGACCTTCGCGCGCTCGGCCGTGCGATACCAGTCGCCGGTCGTGATATCGGCCTGGCCGGAGAGCACATACTGGATGGCCGCAGCTGGATCGACGGCAACTGCCTTGACCTTCAAGCATTCACGCCTGGCGAATTCGGCAGCGATGTCGCCGTCGATCCCCTTCATATTGCCGCTCTCGTCGATGAACGAATGCGGCGCGTAGGTTGTCACGGCGATCGTCAGTGTCCCGGTTTCGACCGTGGCGAACTGGTGCCGCGGCGTGCAATCCTGCGCGGCGGCAAGCGGCGCCGAGAGGAACAAAGTGGCAATGCCGGCAAAAAGAATTTGCTTGGTGTCGGTCGTCATGGTCATGCAAGAATCCTTTCAAGAGAGGTTCAACGATGGGCGTATAGGCCCGCACGCTTCTCGACGTGATTGACGAGGAGGGCCGCGGGGATAGAAATGGAGGCGTAAAGCGCCCCTGCCGACAGCAGGGCCGGGAAATACCGGAAGGTCGTAGAGCCGATCTCGTAGGCGCGGCTCACCAGTTCCGGCAGCGCAATCGTGAAGCAGAGTGACGTTCCCTGGAAAATGAGGATGGAGAAGCCGAGCAGCGCGGGAAGAGCGACACGCAACCCCTGCGGCAGCAGCACATAACGCAACTCGTCGAACCGGTTGAGACCAAGGGCGACCGCTGCCTCGCGCTGGCCGTGAGCGACCGATTGAAGGCTGGCGCGGATGATCTCGCTGGTGTAGGCGCCGGTGTTCCATGCGAGCGCGATGACCGCGGCCGCATAGGAACCGAGCGTCAGCCCTGTCGTCGGCAGGCCGAAATAGATGAACTGCAACAGCACCAGTGCAGGTGCACCGCGGCCGATCTCGACAAGAAGGAGACTGAGGCCTTTCAGCGCGCGGTTCCTCGCCAGCACGCCGAGCGCCAGGACGAGACCGAAGGGAATGCCGATCATAAGGCTCAGCGCCGTCACCTGCAGACTGATAGACAGCCCACTCAGCAAGTCGGGAAGCCAGGTGATAATTTCCTCCACGGTCGGGAACATCAGCGCGCCACCCTTGCCTGGAGATGGCCGTCTGCAACGCGCGAGAGCCAGGCGATCGGCAGGCTCAGCAGCACATAGAACAGGCCGACCAGCGCAAACACTTCAAGGCCGCGATAGGTCAGTTGCGAAAGCTGGTTGCCCTGATAGGCGAGTTCAGAAACGCCGATGGCGGAGGCGACCGCCGTCTCCTTCATGAGACCGATGAGGTAGCTTGCCGCCGAAGGTAGCGCCACGCGGAGGGCCTGCGGCGCAACGATATCGCGAAAGGTCGACCATCGGCCGAGATCAAGGGCTATCGACGCCTCCCACTGGCCATGATGAATGGATGCGACGGCGCCACGATAGATCTCCGCCATGTTCGCGGCCGCAATCAAGCCGAGCCCCATCAATGCCGCGTTGAAGGGACTGATCGGCATGACACCCATGCCGAGACCGAAGAAAATGATGAAAAGCCAGAGGATGGGCGGAATGGCACGCACGATCTGAATGATGACCATGGCGACAATACGCACCGGCCACAGCTTGCTCTGACGCGCCGCAAGCAGTGGCACGCCAAGGACTGCGCCGATGAGAAACGCGCCGGCCGTCAGGGCGATCGTCCATGTCAGGCCGCGCAGCAAGGGCAAAAGGTCGGTCCCGCTCATCGATCGTGTACCGCCCGCAGAAAGCGCTTCGTCCGCTCCTGTTGCGGATTGCGCATGATATCCCTCGACGGTCCCTGTTCGATGATGTGGCCTTCCGCCATGATCATCACCGTGTCGGAGACATTCTCGGCAAAGCCCATTTCATGAGTGACGACGATCATCGTCATGCCGCTTTCGGCCAGTTCGCGCATGACCGCGAGCACTTCGAGACCGAGTTCGGGATCGAGAGCAGATGTGGGCTCGTCAAACAGCATGATCTCCGGATCAAGCGCCAGTGATCGGGCGATGGCGATGCGCTGCTGCTGACCGCCTGAGCATCGGACCGGAAACTGGTGTGCTTTGTCTGCGAGGCCGACACGCTGCAGAAGCTGCATGGAACGTTCGTCCGCCTGCCTGCGGCTGCGGCCCAGCACCCGTTCCTGCGCCAGGGAAACATTGCGCAGCACCGACATGTGCGGAAACAGATTGAAGGACTGGAAAACCATGCCGACACGCCGGCGAAGGCCGGATAGCTCCGCTCGTGCGACGGGGCGAGCCGCATCGATCGTCGTCGCGCCAATGGTGACCGTGCCGCCATCCGGCGGCTCGAGATAATTTATGCAACGCAGTAGCGTGCTCTTGCCGGAACCGCTTGGACCTATGATGGCGAGGACTTCGCCCGAACGCACTTCGAGGTCGATGCCATCGAGGACCGTGTGACTTCCGTAGTGTTTGCTCAGGGACGAAAGACGAATGAGCACATTGTCGGATGCGGCCATCACGGTTTGCGTCCCGCGTGATCCGATACGCAACCGATCGTCGCCTCCGACATAAAGGATGGCACCATCCATATCATCATGATCCCCATGCAACAGCGGTCCGCACGCCGCCGTTGCGGGCGGTCGTTCGCTTTAGTCGCTTTCGTGTGAGTGGGCCGCCGGAGTTTCCGGTATCGGCCGCGTTCCCGTTGTTATTCCGGGAATGTTAGCATTCCGCCGCTCGCTGAGCAGAGAGAAAAAAATGCAGCGCGGCCAAACCTCAAGTTATGTAGAAACGACAAAAAGTAGGGCAACGGAGTTGATCGCTCCGCCGCCTTTCGCGCTTGACTATATTGAGGCCTTGATTTTCCCAGCGGCCTCCGGGGTCACCCATCCGTTCCAGATCGCCTCGTGCTGACGGAGGAACTCCAGCGCGCCGTCGGCCCCCGTCGCCTGGTTGTCCGTCATCCAGCTCAGCATTTTGCTGACCACGTTATTGTGGATCGCCCGCTTACGCAGATAGTCGATCGGCGGACCGCCCTTCCTGAAGAACTCTCCGGAGACGGCCGTCTCGATCGTATCCGACGGCCAATCGTTCGGCACAGGATCAGGACAATCCCCGACCGTATTGCAGCGCGTCCATTCCTCTTGGTTGAACGGTGCGCCATGACCGAGCTTCACCATCTTGTACTTGCCTAGCAGCGGCGTCGGCGACCAATAGAAGCCCACCCAGCCCTGCTGCTTCTCATAGGCGCGCACGAGAGCGGCATCGAGCGACGCGGCCGTGCCCGACGAGACCAGCTCGAATCCGGCGGCTTCAGCCCTATAGGCCTTGTAATATTGCGCGGTGATCAGCGTTGCCGCCCAACCTTCCGGACCATTGTAGATCGCGCCCTTTGAGGCATCTTCCGGCGCGGGGAAGAGTTCGGGATGCTTCAGCACTTCGGGGATCGAGGTCAGGTTGGGATATTTGTCGACCATATATTGCGGTATCCACCAACCGAGTTGGCCGCCGTCCGGCAAGGAATTGCCGAGCGAAACGATCTTGCCCTCATCCTTGCCGCGCTTCAGGATCTCGGGCAACAGCGCCACCCAGTTTTCAGGCGCAATGTCGGGCTCACCCTTTTCGGCCATGGATGTCATGCTCGGCACGAGATCGCCGGCGACCAGCGTGGCGTTACAGCCATAACCCGCCTCCAGAATGATCTTGTCGATATTGGCCAGAAGTGTCGCCGACTGCCAGTTCATGTCGGCGATGGAGACGTTACCGCAGTCGGCGGCCTGAACGCCGGCGGCTGCGAAGAGAAATGGCAGTGTCATCATAATGCGTTTCATCGGTTCGTTCCCCTTTTTATGAACAATGTATCCAAGTGCCCCGGTCAGGGCGTGTAGACGACGAGCACCGTTGCCCCGGTCGTGCTGCCGGCGGTGTGATTGGTGCCAGCTTCGCGCAGGACGTAATCGCCCGCATTGTAGGTGCGCGTCTGATCGTAAAAGGTGCCGTCCAAGACGAAGATCTGTTCGGTCTGGTCGTGGGCGTGGCTCTCGGCATGGGCGCCGGCATCCACCTTCATCAGAAAGGTCTGCTCGCGCGCTTCCAGACGGTCGTAAAGGCGCTTCAACCAGAAGCCTTCGCTGCCGCCATATTCCCACTCCTGTTTGGATGTCTCGACGGTGTGGAAGGTGGCTACGTCACCATCCTTCATTGCCGCCATGAAGATATCGGTCATGCGCTCGTCTCCAGTTGTTGTCCTGTGAATGAGGGGGTTGGCGCGCGCGCAGGTCAACGGCAGTAAATTTGCCGCCTTGCATAACACTTCGTTATGCGTCTAGGATTTGTCATCAGGAGCAACCCCGCCGTGAGCACATTCAGACGAAACATCCCGTCGCTTTCCGCCCTCGTGACGCTGGAATCGGCTGCCCGCCATCTGAGTTTCACCGAAGCCGCAAAGGAGCTGAACGTCACGCAGCCCGCCGTCAGCCGACAGATCCGGTATCTGGAGAAGAGCCTCGGCTTTCCGCTTTTCGTGCGCCACCACCGCGCGCTTAACCTGACGTCCAAGGGCCGTCAGATGGCAACGGCGCTAACGCAATCGATCGAGCATATCGTCGGGACATGGCAGGATATCCAGGGCAATACGGGGCTCTCGCAGTTGCATGTCTCCGCCTATGTCGCCTTTTCGAACCTGTGGCTTGCGCCGCGTCTCCCGCTCTTTCGCGCCGACAATCCTGAGCTCAGTATCTTCGTCGACACACAGGATCACGATCCGGACCTGCGCCGGACTGATTTCGACCTAGCCCTGCGCTTCGGCGCCGGGCAATGGCCGGATGGCGAGGCGACCTTCCTCTTCCGCGACGAGATCGTCCCGGTGTGCAGTCCCGCCTACCTTCACGACCTGCCAAGGCTGACACAGGCCGACGACCTCAAGCGTCATCGCATCATCGATTACAGCCGCGGCGGCCGCGCCTGGCAAGGCTGGGAAGACTGGACACAGTTTTCCTTCGGCTCTGCGGCCGAGGTGCGCGTCGATACCTATTACAGTTATTACATGGACGCCGTGACGGCGGCCGTAGAGGGCCAGGGGGTCGTGCTCGGCTGGAAAGCAATCATCGAGAAATATCTCGCAAGCGGCGCCCTCGTGCCCATCTCCGAGACCGTCATGACCAGTTCCTCTGCGCACTACGTCGTGACGCCGCGAGGCCGAAGAGACACAGACGTTGTGGCGCGATTCTCAGCGTGGATTGTGGAGGCGTGCGCGCAATACCAAATTGATGGTAAGCGAAGCTCTTGAGCGGAATCGAACCAACGACCCCGTGATTGCAAAAAATCAGCGAGCAGCCAATCACTGAAAAGTCCGGCTCCTGACCCACAGCGTATTAACATGAAGATCGGGAGTTTATCCCGAGCCCGATACTATGCCGAGTCCATTCCCTGAAGCCCGAGATTTCGGGTAGTATTGGATAGTCCGCTCGGCATAATGCGAGAGCTTCTCAAAGGACAAAGGCATGCGCCGCGCGCCATGATCACAGATAAGTTGAGATCCTACGGCGCCGCAAAGCGCGACGTCATCCCCGCGTCGAACATCGTTCGCACAAAGGCCTGAACAACCGGGCGGAGAACTCCCATCAACCGACCCGGCGACGAGAACGGATCATGAAGGGCTTCAAGTCAGCCCGACATCTCCAGCGTTTCGTTTCAATTCATGACCCTGTTTCCAACCTTTTTCACATTCCACGCCACGAGATCTCATCAGACCATCACCGCGAAATGCGAGCCGCCGCCATGCAGATGTGGAATGAGATCGCACGCCTGCGAGCTGCATAAGCAAAACCGACGGGCGAGATTTTTGACAGGTGTCCGTTAAGTTTACGGCGCCGGCGCCATGGTCCGCCCTCGTTTGCTGTTAAGTTTACGATGCCCGGCCGCCATCGTCTTCGAAGTAGCACTTATCTGCCAAGTACCGCTTTGATGGCATCTGCGGCCGCATTGACGACCGTATCGGCCTCTTCGCGGGTCAGGCAGAGCGGCGGGGCGAAACCGAGAATGTCGCCCTGCGGCATGGCGCGGCCGATGACGCCGCGTTCGAGGAGGGCGGCGGAAACCTGCGGGCCGATCTTGCGGGAAGGATCGAAGAAGACGCGGTCATCCTTGTCCTCGATGAATTCCACCGCCGCCATCAGCCCGTCGCCGCGCACGTCGCCAACGTTTTTGTGGTCCGCCACGGCCTTTGCCAGTTCGGAACGGAAATAGGCGCCGGTGGAGCCGGCATTCTCGACAAGCCCGAGTTCATCCACCAGTTCAAGGTTCGCCACGCCGGCGGCCGCGCAGATCGGGTGGGCGGAATAGGTCCAGCCATGGCCGATGGCGCCCATCTGGTCGGATCCTTCCACCAGCACCCGCCACATTTTGTCGGAAACGATCGAGCCGGAAAGCGGCGCATAGGCCGATGTCAGGCCCTTGGCGATGGTGATCAGGTCCGGCTTCATGCCGTAATGATCGGAGCCGAACATCGAACCCAGGCGCCCGAAGCCGGTGACGACTTCGTCGGCGACCAGCAGGATGTCGTATTTATCGAGAACGGCTTGAATCTTCTGCCAGTAGCCCTGCGGCGGCGGAATGATGCCGCCGGTGCCAAGGATCGGCTCACCGATGAAGGCGGCGATCGTATCGGGTCCTTCGGCAAGGATCATCTCTTCCAACTTGTCGGCGCAATGCTGGGAGAACTGTTCCTCGCTCTGCCCGCGATCGGCGCGGCGGTAGTAATAGGGTGCTTCCGTATGAAGGATCGGCGCGCGCGGCAGGTCGAACAGGTTGTGAAAGAGGTCTAGGCCGGTCAGTGAGCCCGTCATGACGCCGGAGCCGTGGTAGCCGCGCCAGCGCGAAATGATCTTCTTCTTTTCCGGGCGGCCGAGGATATTGTTGTAGTACCAGATCAGCTTGATGTTGGTCTCGTTGGCATCCGAGCCGGAGAGGCCGAAATAGACCCTGGACATGCCTTCCGGTGCGCGATCGATGATCATCTTCGAAAGCGTGATCGAGGCCTCGGTGCCATGGCCGACATAGGCATGGTAGTAGGCAAGGTTCTTGGCCTGCTCGGCGATCGCATCGGAAATCTTCTGGCGCCCATAGCCGACATTGACGCAGTAGAGCCCAGCAAAGGCGTCGAGGCTGGTGCGGCCGTTGGTATCGGTGATGTAGACGCCTTCGCCACCAGCGATGATGCGCGTCGGCGTTTCGCCGCGCGCGTG
>NZ_DATJDJ010000089.1:0-2170 GCF_035497515.1 Pararhizobium sp.
CCATGCTCGTCATCGCGGCCGGCGCCGATTTCGCCAAGGAGACGGCGACAAAGGCCGAGGTCGCCGCGACCAACAAGGACTCACTCTATCTTGCCGCGCACCTCCCCAAGGCGACAACATCCTTGCACATGATTCCCGATGCGTTGCATTTCAGCTTCCTGCAAATCTGCAAGGAAGGCGCTGTCCAGCTCATCGAAGCGGAAAGCCCCGGCGAAGGCATCGTCTGCACGGATGGCGGCAATCGCGACCGTGACGCCATCCATCGCGAGACGGTGGAGATGGTCCTTATCTTCCTCGCGAAATCGCTACGCGCTGAATGATTGCGGCGCTGATTGGCGAAACTGGACATTCCCATTGTGGAGAAAGCAGGCCTTGTCGAAAACCGACAGATCCAGCGGGTTCGACATCCGGACATCTTCGAGGCCGGGACAGGATTTCTTCACAGGATCGAATGACCGGTCGATCTGTGAAATGAACGCAAATGATCAGGCCGCGTTCGCGCGCGAATGCACGCAGCGCGCGGATTTGGACCGCCAATTCCGGCTTGTCGCGCTTCTGGTCGAGAATCTGCAGATAATCCACGACCACGAAAGTGCCGCGCGGCGCCGATGCCAATTTTTCGATGATGTAGCCGGCGCTGATGGCATCGGAATTGTCGAAGTCGAACAGCGCGTTGAATTTCCTCCAGTCCGCGCCGATGGCGCGGAAACTGTTCACTATGTCGCCAAGCGTGCTCTCCAGCGTGAAGAAGGCGCCGCGGCGGCCGGCTTTCATGGCTTCGACGGTGAGATCGAGGCTCAGCAAGGTCTTGCCGTGGCCCGGACGCGCGCCGATCAGCACGAGGTCGCCGGGAGTCAGCCGGTCGAACAGTTCACGCGGCGATATCGCTGCCACGCACCTGGCGGCCAGCAGGCTCCAGCGGCCGAAGCCTTCCTGGGTGGCGACATGATCGAGCGCCTGGTGAAGGGGAACGCCGTTCTCGCGCGACAGGCGTTTCGCCTTGCGCTTCAAATGATAGACGGGAGCAGACAGTTTCATCGCAAACCTCCTATTGCGAGCCGTTGTCGCAATTCCTCCTCATGCTGCGGGCTCGAACAGTCGGTTCAAAGAGATCAGTCAGCCCCGCGTGAAAAGCGCTTTCCCAGTGGAGGGGGGAGGCATGGGCCGTGCCAGAATCAGATCCTAGCCGAATTCCGGCCTGCTCGTCGATAATCGAAACTTACTGCTGGCGGAAGGCGTGCATCACTTGGTCCGACAGAGGTTTGAGCAGATAGGAGAGCACAGTCCGCTCTTCTGTCGCAATAAAGGTCTCGACCGGCATGCCGGGCAAGAGCTTGACCACACCCAATCTGTCGAGCTGATCGGCCGAAATATCGATGCGGGCCGTGTAATAGCTGAAGCCGGTCCTCTCGTCTTGCAACACATCGGCCGAAACGCGCACCAGCCGGCCATCGATTTCAGGCGTCGTCTGCTGGTTGAAGGTCGAGAAGCGCAAGGCAACCTTCTGTCCGGCACGAAGGCGATCAACTTCCTTCGGTGCAATTCTTGCGTCCACCGCCAACGCCGTCGCGGAGGGAATGATCAGCATCAGGGATTCGGCTGCCCGCACGACGCCGCCGATCGTGTGCACCGAGAGCTCATGAACGGTTCCTGACTGCGGCGCCGTGATCGCCAGCCTGTCCAACTGGTCCTGGGCGGCGGTCCTGCGTTCCGCGAGCTCGGAGAATTTGGTCCGCAGGTCGGCCAGCTGAGAACCGACCTCGGCACGCAATTTTTGATCGATCTGAAGAATCTCCAATTCTATCTCGGCGATCCTGCCCTTGGCTTCAGCGGTGCTGGCGACAAGCTGCGCGCGTTCGCCATCGAGACGGACCGCGGTGCGCTCGATGTCCGTCAAACGGGGGAGCGTCATCAACCCCTGTTCGTAGAGTTTCTGTGTGCCGGCCAGTTCCTTGGCGACCAGCGCAATTTCACGCCCCTTGGCCTCCGCCTGCGCGGTGAGCCCTTCGACCTGTTGCCCGAGCTGGGCAATACGCTCCCGCAAAAGCCGCCTTTGACCAACCCGTTCGGCATTTCGCAAGGTGAACAAAGTCTGCTCGCCGGACAGGATTTTCCGCAAAGCCGGGTCATCCGACCGCGCAGTGAGTTCCGCCGGAAAGGCGACCTGCTC
>NZ_DATJDJ010000090.1:0-25564 GCF_035497515.1 Pararhizobium sp.
CGAGGTCATCCGCAACAGCCTCGGTCTGCTCGGCATCAACGCCTTCTGGCAGGGCGCCTTCATCGGTGGCGCGATCATCCTCGCGGTCCTCTTCGACCGCATCCGCAATTTCCGGCAGAGCGAATAACGTCTATCGGCCGATGCGGCATCAGGCGGCCGCGCGCTCCGTCGGGTAGGTGAAGCGATCTGCTTGCGGTATCCAGCGTTGCCATGATCGCCACGCTGTCCTGCGGCGACATACGGGTCGAGTGTTTGCCGGAGCGGACGGAGGCGAGCCTCCCGCCGATTTCAGGGGCAATACATGCCCTGAAGCGTCCTATCGGACCTGGCCGGGAAAGACCACCAGTCCCGCTCATCGATGAAGCAAGACGGCGAATATTTTCCCCTTCTTGCGCGTCTCCATCGGACTTACGATGACACCCATCGCCGCCCGGACGGGCAGGCGCTCGGGAGGGGAACGTGATGAACTGGACGCGGCAACGGAGCCGATGGTCGAAACACATCGTTCTTGGCCTTGGCATGGTGCTGTCCGGCGCGACGGGCGGCCTTGCCCAGGCGGCCGGTTCTCGGTTGCAGGACATCACGGCGGAGGTGCCCGGCCATCCCGGCACGACCTATTTCGATCTTCTGAAACAGGTCGTGCCCGATCTCAGCGCCGACGGGACGAGCGCAAGCGGTCGCTTCGCGGTACCCCCGCGCCATATCGCTGAAGGTTACGGCGGAGAGCCGCTGGGCTCCCTCGATATCGGCATGCTGGAAGTTCTGACCTTCATGGTGGACGGCCGGTCGCACATTGCTATCCTGACCGGCATCGGAAGCGTGCAGGCGACGGTGGAGCAGCCGACGCTGCTCGCCGTGTTCGACGATGGCAAGGTTGTAAAACTGCTCGACGCCGTCGATGTGGGCATGGATCGCGACACCTCCTTTGGCGAACCGGCGCTCGTGAATATCGGCAAGAAGAGCCAGGCGCTGGTCACGCGCAGCAGCCATTTCAATTCCAGTGAAAGTTTCGAGACGACGACCCTGATCCTTCTGCAGGACAGCAAGCTGAAACTGGTCGATACCTTTTCCACCTATGGCGCACGAACCTGCGGCGCGGCGACCCGACAGGCCCTGACATTCGAGGAGCGGCCAGGCGGGACGGGCTATTCCGGCATTCTGGCGACGATCCGGGAGAGCACGACGCCGACCGACGAGGTCTGCGACGACGAAAGTCTGGCGCCGGCCCTCGCGATCAGCGCCGGGACGCTCTACAATTGGGATGCTAGGGCGCTGAATTTCGTCGCGACATCGGATGCGGTGGAAAAACTCCAGCTGCGCACCGCGGAACAGATGAGTGAACCTTGAATCTCCTGAGGCAGGTGGGAGCGGAGAGGCGAAGGAGACGCTGCACGCGTGCGATGATGCGACGTTCGTCCAGATCGATCTGGGAGTAGGTGCGCTTCATGTTTCGCTCCTTGCAGGGATAAACCGTTGTTATCTATTGCAAGTCGCGCTTCATCCTTGAACCCACCCGGCTACAAAAGGCAATCGCGTAATCTATCTTATGGAACTGGAGAGCGGTTTCCAGCCTGCGATACGATCCGGCGCGAGTGCTGCAACCTCCAAGGCACATGAGCCACCAACCGAACAACCGACAACAATGACTTTATTGCCCGCAGGAAGCTTTAGGGCTTCGGCAGCCCAATCCTCGACGCGGCCACCGACCCCATAAAGAGTCGGCGCATACGTTGCCCCTGGGAGGAGATCAAGTTGAGAAGCCCACATCGAACCATCAAGGGGTAGCGCATGAAGCATGCAGGAGTTCCGGACTCATGCGGACGGTTCCAACGCTTGCGGGTCACGCCAGCGATGCGGCTGCCTGTCTTTATGGAGATCGCGGTATTGCTTGAGGTTGTTGGCAGATACGACTGAGATCGGTTCCCTACCAACCTCCACTAAAAACCCATGCAGCAGCGGAGTATCCCACCGGAAGGGAACGTCGCCCCAGAAGAGCGTAAAAGGCCCGTCTCGCTCTTGAACCAAGGTTATCTCGCACAGCGTGCCATAAAAGCGAAAAGCTCGTTTGTGCCGGAAGCGCTTCAGCGGAACCTCTTCGAACTCAGGAATGTCTGGAAGCTTGGAATCCAGTTCTTTAAAGGTCTCGTTGCGATAGAGCATGTCGATATCACCGTGAGCGGAGGGCTCGCGGAGCCCCAAAACTTCCTCCGCCCAACCGCCAAAGAGATCGCAGATAATCCCTGAACTTCGCAGCTTGGCTACAACGGCGGCGACTTTCTCTCGGGTATTCTCCATTGATCTGCCGATCCCGCGTCGAGTTGTCTTTGTGCTGATGGTCGCCGTTCAGGACTTCTGGGTCAATGACGTTTTATACGCGGGCGTTAAGCAACAAGGGCACTCTTTGTCACCTGCAACAATGATATGAGATGTTGCGATTCCATTCAGTACGAAAAGCGACAAACGCATAGAAAACAAGTGTGCAACACCCCTTTTGAACTCGGGGCGTCGAAAGCCTCTACATTATGAGGCTTCTCGATCACTCACTCACCCAGCTTCAATGCCGAAACCGCACTCTTTGGAACTTTTTTCAAGGGCCGTTTATGTCCACGTCAACGCCCAAGCCCTTGATACGAGCCGCTGGATTGTCCATCAAACCGAGATCGGCAAGCTGTTCTGCGACGCGACGGTGAATAACCGGGCGTTTCAAAACTTCGAGTTCTTATGCTCGAGATCGCAACGGTTGCGAGAATTGGCCAGCCTGACACAAGCGTTCGTACCTAGCATGGGAATGGCGTCACTGTGCGTGTCGAAGGCGTGGCTCAAATCCAGCGGTCGACGACACCAGTAGAATTATAAAGACCTGAAAGTCTGCGATATGACAACAATTCCTTCGTTTACGCCTCTTCAAATCAAGGCCCTTGCGCCGTCGGTGGTCGCCGCATGGAATGCCGATGACATTGCCGCCTTGTCGAGCTCGCAGCTCGCCGCGCTGTCGTCGATTCAAGTCGCGGCGCTGAAGGAAAGCAGCATCAGCGGCCTCAACAATTTGCAGCTTTCCTCGATCGCGCCCAAGGCGATGGTCGGCCTGACGCTGGACCAGCTTGCGGCAATTTCCACAGACGCCATCTCCAGCCTCGGCGCGGCGCAGGTTGCGGCGCTGACGACGACGCAGATTGCAGGCCTCAGCACCGCGCAGGCCGAAGCCTTCAATCCATCGCAAATCGCCGGCATGAGCTCGGCCCAGATTGCGGCCCTGAGCGCGGAAGATCTCGCGTCCTTCTCGACCGCCGATATTGCCGCCATCAACACGAAGGCGATCCGCGGGCTGACGGCCGAGCAGATCGCCGCGCTGAGCAACAGCCAGGTCGCAGCACTTACCCCCGGACAGGTCGCCGCCATGCGGGATACGCAGATCGGCGCCTTTTCCATCTCGCAGATCGGGGCGTTGACGACGCAGCAGATCGGTGCATTGAGCGCGACGCAGCTCTCCGGCCTGCCGCCGGCAAGCATCGCAGCGTTCTCCGCCGACCAGATCGGCGCCGTCAGCGGCAGGGCAATAACCGGCTTGCGTTACGATCAGTTGGCGGCGCTTTCAGGTACACAGGTCGAGGCGCTGACTGCGAGCCAGGTCAGGCAAATGAGCGCGAGGCAGTTCACGGCCCTGACGCCGGATGCATTGGCAAGCTTCACCGTCGATGAAATAGCGGCCATGACGCCATCCGCGATGTCGGGGCTATCGGTTGATCAGATCGGCGCACTCTCGACAGACCAGATCGCGGCGCTCACTCCGGCCCAGGTCACGGCGCTGAAACCCGCTCATATCGCAGCCCTTTCCACGGCGCAGGTCGGCGCGCTGACCGATACGCAGATGCGCGCGCTGACATCCTTGCAGGTCGCTGCCTTCAGCACCGACACGATCGCCTCGCTTTCCACCACGCAGATCGCCGCTCTCAACACCAGGGCGATCCCCGGCCTATCAGCGGCCCAGGTGGCGGTCCTGACCGCCACGCAGATCGATGCTTTGTCACCGACGCAGATCGGCAGCCTCAGCGCCAAGCAGGTGGCGGCGCTCAGCCCCGAAGCGCTGGCCGCCTTCTCGCCCGACGACATCGCGTCCCTCAAGCCCGCCGCGATCCCGGGCTTTGCCGCAACCCAGATCGCAGCACTCAGCCTCGAGCAGTTCGCCGGCCTGACGCCCACCCAGATCAGCGCCTTCCAGGCCATCCAGATCACGGCAATGTCCCCGCAACAGGTCGATTCCTGGTCGACGACGCAGATTCGCGTCCTGAGCGCGACGCAGGTCGCGGCACTGGGAACGGAAAAGCTCGCCGTTCTGTCTCCCGAGCACATCGGTGCGCTGAATGCCAAGTCCGTCGCCGGAATGACGACTGCCCAGATCGCCGCATTGTCGCCTGCGCAAGCCGAGGCGCTGACGACCTCGCAGGTCGCCGGCCTCAGCACGGCCCAGATCGCGGCCCTGACGCCGGCAGCGCTCGAAACATTCACGCCTGCGAAAATCCAGGCGATCAGCACAAGGGCTGTCTCCGGCCTGTCGGCTGAAAACGTGGCCGGCCTCGATCTCGAGCAGGCTGCGGCGCTGACTGCCGGCCAGATCGGCGCCATGAGAAATCCCCAGGTTGGTGCACTCACTCCGGCCCATATCGAAGCGATGTCGACGGCCCAGATCAAGGGCCTCAACGCCGGTCATATCTCGGCCCTCAGCGTCGAGGCGATCAGGGCGTTTTCCAGCGATCAGATCGCGGCACTCAGCACGGCCGCCGTCGGTGGCCTGACGACGGCGCAGCTCGCGGCACTCAGCACCACGCAGGCGGAAGCGTTCACGTCCTCGCAGGTGGGTGGACTCAGCGTTACGCAGGTGACCGCCCTTTCCGTCGATGATCTCGCCACATTCTCGGCCGCTGATATCGCCGCCATCAAGGCCGCCGCCATCCCCGGCCTGTCCAACGAGCAGTTGGCCGCCTTCGGGCCTGAACAGATCGCCGCCCTGACATCGAGCCAGATCGCGGCGCTGAAGCCCAGCCAGATCGCCAGTCTTCAGCCCGGGCAGGTCGGAGCGCTGAGCACATCGCAGATTCGCGCCCTGACCCCGACACAGGTCGCGGCCCTGACGGCGGACAGCGTTGCCGCCCTGTCGACCGACCAGATCGCCGCCCTTGCGACAAAAACCGTCGGCGGCCTTACCCCGACCCAGGTCGGCGGCCTGACGGATGCCCAGACCGAGGCGCTGACATCGGCCCAGATCGGCGGCCTGACCGCCACGCAACTGGCCTCGCTCACCCCGCAGGGCCTTGCCACCTTCACCGAAGAAGAGATCGCAGCGATCAGCACCGCGGCGATCACCGGCCTGACGAATGCGGCACTGGCCTCCCTCAACCCGCAGCAGATGGGCGCGCTGACGCCTGCCCAGATCGCCGCGCTGAAGCCGGAACAGATCGCCGCGCTGACGGCATCGCAGATCGATGGCCTGACGACCGCGCAGGTCACCGCCCTGACCGCCGCCCAGGTCGCCGCGCTGCCGACCGATCGCCTCGCAGCCTTTTCCACCGACCAGATCTCGGCGTTGTCATCAAAGGCCGTCGCCGGCATGACGCCTGCGCAGGTCGCAGCCCTCAGCACCGTCCAGATCGCCAGCCTGTCCACCACCCAGATCGCCGCGCTGACCTCGACGCAGGTCGCAGCCCTGCCAGTCAGCATGCTATCGAGCTTCACGACCGCGCAGATCGCCGCGATCAGCATCTCCGCGATTCCGGGCCTGACGAGTGACGGCATTGCCGGCCTCAGCCTCGACCAGATCGGCGCGCTGACGACGAGCCAGATCGGCGCGCTCACCGGCAGCCAGGCGGGAAACCTGACGGCCGCGCAGATCAACGGGCTCACCACCGCCCAGCTCGGGGCCTTCGGTGCAACGCAGATCGCCGGGCTCTCGACGGACAAGATCACGGCCTTTTCGCCGGAGCAGATCGCGGCACTCAGCACCAAGGCCATCGCCGGACTGACAGAGGCTCAGGTCAGCGCGCTCTCGGTCTCCCAGGTCGATAGCCTTTCGACGACACAGATCGGTGCGCTGACCGCGACCCAGATGAGCAATCTGGGCGCAGCGGCGCTCGCGACCTTCTCACCAGCCGACATTGCCGCCATCAGCGCCAGCGCTCTTTCGGGCCTGAGCGCACCGCAGATCGCCAACCTGAGCGCCGATCAACTCGGCGCCCTGTCGGCAGCCCAGATGGCCGGATTGACTGCGGAGCAGATCGGCAGCCTCGGCACGAGCCAGGTGAGCGGGTTGACGGCCACGCAGATCAAGGCACTGAGCGCCACCCAGATCGCCGCGCTTTCGCCGGCCAGCGTCGCCGTGTTGTCCTCGACCCAGATCGAGGCGATCAGCGTCGCGGCAATCCCGGGCCTGACGGAAGCCCAGCTTGCCGGGTTCACGGCCGGACAGGTCGACAGCCTGACCAGCGCACAGATCGGCGCCCTGACCGGCACGCAGATCGGCGCCCTCGGCGATACGGTGATCTCGACGTTCTCCGCGACGGATATCGCTGCGATCAATGCCTCGGCAATCGCCGGCCTGCCGGAATCCTTCGTCTCGGCGCTTCATCCGGAGCAGATCGCCGGCCTCACCGCCGCCCAGATCGGCAATCTGAGCTACTATCAGGTCAACGGCCTGACCGCAGCGCAGCTTGCCGCCGTGACCCCGACCCAGATCGGCAATTTCAGCGCCCTGCAGATCGCGGCGCTGAGCCCCGACAAGATCGCTGGCCTGACCCCTGCGCAAGTCGCAGCCATCGCTCCCGGTGCCATCGGTGGACTGGCGGCCACCACCGTTTCCGGCCTGACGGCGGCGCAGGCCGAAGCGTTGACACCAGCGCAGATCGCAAAATTAAGCGCATCGCAGATCACCGCGATCAGCACGTCGGCGCTGGCCACCTTCTCCGGCGCGGATATCGGCGCGATCAGCCTGACCGCCCTGCCCGGCCTGACGCCGGCACAGGCGAGGAACTTCAGCCTCGCCCAGTTGGGAGGACTGACGTCCTCGCAGATGCAGGCCCTGTCGCCGGAACAGATGGCCGCCGTCGTCGCAGCCTATGATGGGCACAAGGGCTCATAAGCTACGGCATAATTCCTTGAACCGGGATCGGTTTAAGGATAAATTATGCGGCATATTTAACGTATTACAGCAGCCTTTGCGCGTCATATTTGACGCGCGGCACTGGAGAATAACGGAACGATGGGTTGAGACTATTCTGCCGCGGCGTTTGCAAGAGCGCCCCGGGCGCATTTTGCGCGCTAACC
This sequence comes from Pararhizobium sp., assembly GCF_035497515.1. Classification (GTDB taxonomy): domain Bacteria; phylum Pseudomonadota; class Alphaproteobacteria; order Rhizobiales; family Rhizobiaceae; genus Pararhizobium. Next base: position 7,315 of record NZ_DATJDJ010000090.1, read on the forward strand.
AGCCCGCCGGCGGAGAATGAACCAGACGGCCACGGCGCTCATGATCGCCAGGGAATACCAGGTCAGCGCATAGACGAGATGGCTGTTGCGGAAGGCAATGACCGTCAGGCCGCCGATCGGGAGACCACCCGGATTGGGCGTCGCATCCGCATCGACGAAATAGGGCGCGACGTCCGTGAGCCCCTTCGACGCGGCAATCGCTGCGACGTCGCGGGAAAACCAGCGGTCATTTGCGGGATCGTTTGAGCGGAGAAAACCGCCGGCCGGTTCACTGATCCTGAGAAGACCTGTCGCCGATACCGGCCCTGCGGCCAGCTCGCTGCCGAGGCGTGCATCCCGCGCGCTCCGATCTGCCGGCACGAAACCGCGATTGATCAGGATCGTCGTCGCGTCATCGAGACGCATTGGCGTCAGCACCCAGAAGCCCGCGCCACGTTCCGTCACCGCCTGCACCAGAACCGATTTGTCGTGTTCGAAGAACCCCTTGACGGTGACATGCCGGTATTCATCATTCGCGGCACCGACCCCTGCCCACTCGGAACGGGACGGCGCCGGCACAGCCTGGGCATGGACGCGCGTTTCCACGCGCTCCAACAGATCGAGTTTCCAGAACAGCCGCTGGACCTGCCATGTTCCGAGGCTGATGAAAACGACAACGAGGAACATCATCAGCCCGGCAAACACCAGACGGGAACGGGAAGACGAAACGCTGGTCCTCGTCTCCTCTGCAGATCGATCCTTCGTCATGATCGTGCCGGCTCTTTTCTCAAGCCGTTACGGCATGTTCTTCATCATCTCGTGGGTCATCGGCATCATGTTGGCGTTCAGGTGATGCATGACCCACAAAGAGCCGGCGAGCGCGATGCCGACGATCACCAGCGTGAAGATCAGCGCCATCATCGTCCAGCCGCCTTCCGAGCGCGGGTTCATGTGCAGGAAATACACCATGTGAACGACGATCTGCACCGCGCCGATGCCCATGACGATGACGGCGGTCAGCAGCTTGCTGTCGAGCACGCCGCCCATCACCAGTCCGAACGGGATCGCCGTCAGGATCACCGACAGGATGAAGCCGATCATGTAGCTCTTCAGGGTTCCATGGCTGGCCTCGTGACCATGGCCATGATGCGCGTCCGCGCCGTGTCCGTGGGACGATGGATGCGGTGACGCGCTCATACGAGAACTCCCAGCAGATAGACGAAGGAAAAGACACCGATCCAGATCACGTCGAGGAAGTGCCAGAACATCGACAGGCACATCAGCCGGCGGCGGTTTTCCGGGATCAGGTCACGCTTGCCGACCTGAACCATCAGCGTGATCAGCCAGATCATGCCGAAGGTCACGTGCAGGCCGTGAGTGCCGACCAGCGTGAAGAACGAGGACAGGAAGGCGGACCGCGTCGGCCCTGCCCCTTCCTGGATCAGGTGATGGAACTCGTAAAGCTCCAATCCGAGGAAGATCGCGCCGAACACCCCGGTGACGCCGAGCCAGAACAGCGTTTCCATCTTGGCATTGCGCTCCATCTGGAGCATGGCGAAGCCATAGGTGATCGACGAGAACAACAGCATGGCCGTATTGACGGCGACGATGTTGAGATCGAACAGATCGGCTGGCGACGGGCCTGCCGCATAGTTGCGCCCGAGCACGCCATGCGTTGCAAACAGCACGGCGAAGATCAGGCAGTCGCTCATCAGGTAGAGCCAGAAACCCAGCATGGTGCTGTTTTCCGGATGATGATCTTCCGTCAGGTAGAACTGCGGCTTTTCGGTTTCCTGGACGTGGGTCGCGCTCATGGGCTCAGGTCCGTTCTGCAAGCAGCTTGGAGCGCGCGTCTTCCGTCGCCGAAACGGTTTCGGCGGGGATGAAGAAATCGCGATCATAGTTGAAAGTGTGGGCGATCGAGACGGCGATAATGGCAATGAAGGACACGGCCGCCAACCACCAGATGTACCAGATCATCGCGAAGGCGAGCACGATGCTGATGCCTGCGAGGATGACGCCGGTGCCGGTGCTCTTCGGCATATGGATCGGGCGAAAGCCGGTGAGCGGACGCTCGTAACCACGGCTCTTCATGTCGTACCAGCTGTCGTGATCGTGGACGACCGGCGTGAAGGCGAAGTTGTACTCCGGCGGCGGCGCAGAAGTTGACCATTCCAGGGTACGGCCATCCCACGGATCGCCGCTGTCGCAACGCAACTGGTCGCGCTTCAGGAAGCTGACGACGAGCTGGATGATGAAGGAACCGATGCCGCAGGCGATCAGCACCGCACCGAAGGCGGCGATGATGAACCAGATCTGCAGCGACGGGTCCTCGAACTGGCTGACGCGGCGCGTGACCCCCATCAGGCCAAGGACATAGAGCGGCATGAAGGCGACGAAGAAGCCGATCTGCCAGAACCAGAAGCTCAGTGTGCCCCAGAACACATCGAGCTTGTAGCCGAAGGCCTTGGGCCACCAGTAGACGAGACCCGCCATCAACCCGAACAGCACACCGCCGATGATGACGTTATGGAAGTGGGCGATGAGGAACAGCGAATTGTGCAGCACGAAGTCGGCGGGCGGGATGGCCAGCATCACGCCGGTCATGCCGCCGATGACGAAGGTCACCATGAAACCGATGGTCCACAGCATCGGCAGCTCATAGCGAATACGGCCGCGATACATGGTGAAGAGCCAGTTGAACATCTTCGCCCCGGTCGGGATCGAGATGATCATCGTGGTGATGCCGAAGAAGGCATTGACCGAAGCGCCGGAGCCCATCGTGAAGAAGTGATGCAGCCAGACGAGGTAAGACAGGATCATGATGACGCAGGTGGCGTAGACCATCGAGGCATAGCCGAACAGGCGCTTGCCCGAGAACGTGGCGACCACTTCCGAGAAGATGCCGAAGGCCGGCAGCACAAGGATGTAGACTTCCGGATGGCCCCAGATCCAGATGAGGTTGATATACATCATCGGGTTGCCGCCAAGATCATTGGTGAAGAAGTTCGTATCGACGTAGCGGTCGAGCGACAGGAGCGCCAGAGTTGCCGTCAGGATCGGGAAGGTCGCGACGATCAGGATGTTGGTGCAGAGCGATGTCCAGGTGAAGACCGGCATCTTCATGAAGGTCATGCCCGGCGCGCGCATCTTGACGATGGTCGCGATCAGGTTGATGCCCGACAGCGTCGTCCCGACGCCCGCCACCTGCAGTCCCCAGATGTAATAGTCAACGCCGACGCCCGGACTGTAGTCCGATCCCGACAGCGGGGGGTAGGCCAGCCAGCCGGTGCGCGCGAACTCGCCGACGAAGAGCGACATCATGATGATGATGGCGCCGGCCGTCGTCATCCAGAAGGAGAAATTGTTGAGGAACGGGAAGGAGACGTCGCGCGCGCCGATCTGCAGCGGCACGATATAGTTCATGAATCCGGTGACGAAGGGCATCGCCACGAAGAAGATCATGATCACGCCATGGGCGGTAAAGATCTGGTCGTAATGATGCGGATTGAGGTAGCCCTCGTTGCCGTTGAAGGCAATCGCCTGCTGGATACGCATCATGATCGCATCGGCAAAGCCGCGCAACAGCATGATGATCGCCAGGATGATGTACATGATGCCGATCTTCTTGTGATCGACGGATGTGAACCACTCGGTCCAGAGATAGCCCCAGAGCTTGAATTTCGTGATCAGGCCGAGAACGGCGATGCCACCGAGCGCCACGGCCGCGAAGGTCACGACGAGGATCGGCTCGTGATAGGGGATCGCTTCCAGGGAAAGCCGACCGAAGAGGAATTTCGTGAGGCTGATATCGCCGAACATGGGGTATCCAATATCGTTTCGAATGCGGGCCCGACGGGCTCATGGCGGTGTTGCGCGCACGCCGTGTCCGGCGGGCGCGGGCGTCGCATTTATTTCGTGTGCATATCGTGGTTCATTTCGGCCGGCATGTCCTGCCCGCCCTTGATGCCCTCAGCCGGATCTTCGCCGGGTGCGGGATTGCCGGTCTCCGGGAACGTGGCGCCCGGCGCCGCCTCTTCTCCGTGTCCTCCGGTCCCTTCCGCGTGCCGGTTGTCATGTTCGAGCTTCGCCTTGTTCTCATGGCTCTCAAGGCCCGCGCCGCCCATCAGGTCGATATGCATCATGTCCTTCATGCACATCTGGCCGGGACGGACGCACATATTGAGCACGGCATCGAAAAGCCCGTTTTCGAAGGATGCGAAATAGCGGACGGGCTCCCTGATGCTCGGCTTCTCAAGCTTCAGGTAGGCGTCGCGGTTGAGCATGGTGCCGTTCTGCTTCACCCGGGCGATCCAGTCATCGAAACCCGCCTGGTCCAACCCGTGGAATTTGAAGCGCATATGAGAGAAGCCGTCACCACTGTAGTTCGACGACAGACCTTCATATTCGCCGGCCTTGTTGATCACGGCATGCAGTTTGGTCTGCATGCCGGGCATGGTGTAGATCATGCCGGCAAGGGCCGGGACATAGAAGGAGTTCATCACCGAGGAGGCGGTGAGCTTGAAATTGATCGGAACATCGAGAGGTGCCGCCATTTCGTTGACCGTCGCAATCCCATAATCGGGATAGAAGAACAGCCATTTCCAGTCGAGCGCCACGACCTCGACATTCAGCGGCTTGACCTCCGCGGTCACGGGACGTGCCGCATCGATCCGGTCGAGCGGCCGGTAGGGATCGAGCTTGTGGGTGCTGACCCAGGTGATGGCGCCGAGCGCGATGATGATGGCGAGCGGCGCCGACCAGATGACGACTTCGAGCCCGGTGGAGTGATGCCATTCCGGGTCGTACTTGGCCGATGTGTTCGACTGGCGATAGTGCCAGGCGAACCAGAGCGTCAGGCAGATGACGGGCACGATGATGATCAGCATCAGGATCGTCGAGATGACGATGAGATCCCGCTGCTGTGTCGCGATGTCGCCGGACGGCGACATGACGACCATATTGCACCCCGTCAGGGCCAGGAGCATCAGCGTCAGGATGATCGATCGTTGGGCGATTTGCATCGGCATTTCCGGCTCAACTTGCGTTATGTTTCGTTGCCAATAATCAGGCACGGTCGCACTTGGGAATGAGGTGGTTCGTCGCACCGCAGCATTCTGTCGCAGCGCAATAGAAGCTTTTCATTTCACGTTGCCGCAGTTCTGTAATAGCGCAATAGACGTGTCGGTTTTGCTGCACTACCGTTGAAGCATGCCGACAGGTTATCGACATCTGCCCCGAAATTCGAGTGCTGATCTAATTCTTGATATCTGAAGTCAATTAGTCAACACTCGAAGGACATGGCGCACATCGCTCGGAGAAATTCATGAGTTCGGCCGTCAATCCCACATCCACCGGTCTCGAACAGGACGCCCGTCGCATTCACGATGACGGCAAACCCCTGTCGCCCGGCAATATCGCCATCGGCGTGGTGATCGGTCGGACATCGGAATTCTTCGACTTCTTCGTCTACGGCCTCGGCTCGATCCTCGTCTTTCCGAAGCTGATCTTCCCGTTCGCGCCGAGCGCGGTTGCTGCCACGCTGATGGCCTTCGCGCTGTTTCCACTGGCCTTCATCGCCCGCCCGATCGGTTCCTTCGTCTTCATGTGGATCGACCGAAATTACGGTCGCGGCACGAAACTGACGGTCGCCCTGTTCATTCTCGGAGGCTCGACGGCGTCGATCGCGTTCCTGCCCGGCTATGAGACCATCGGTTATTGGGCCGTGGCGCTCCTGGCGCTGTTCCGGCTCGGACAGGGATTCGCGCTCGGTGGCGCCTGGGATGGCCTTGCCTCCCTCCTGAACCTCAGCGCCCCTGAAAATCGCCGCGGCTGGTATGCCATGATCCCGCAACTCGGCGCGCCCATCGGCTTTGCGTTGGCGAGCATCCTCTTCGGCTACATGGTCACCAGCCTGTCCGAGGCCGATTTCCTCGCCTGGGGCTGGCGCTATCCGTTCTTCGTCGCCTTCGCAATCAATGTCGTGGCGCTGTTCGCCCGCCTGCGCATCGTCGCCAGCAAGGAATTCGGCGCCGCGATGGAAGCACAGGAATTGCAGGCCCGGCCGATCTTCGAGATGCTCAGCAAACACAGCATGGACGTGGTGCTCGGCGCCTTCGTGCCGCTCGCGAGCTTCGCGATGTTCCATCTCGTCACCATCTTCCCCTTGAGCTGGATCACGCTGTTCGGTGGCCAGTCGGCGGCGCAGTTCCTCTGGGTGCAGGTCGCGGGCGCGGCGGTGGGCGCGGTCGGCATCGTACTGTCGGGCTTCATCGCCGACCGCATCGGCCGGCGCAACGAGTTGATGCTCGGCGCCATCCTCATCGCGATCTTCAGCTTTTCCGCGCCGTTCCTGCTGGATTCCGGCCGCAGGGGCCAGGATGCCTATATCCTGATCGGCTTTGCCATTCTCGGCCTCACCTTTGGCCAGTCCTCCGGCGCGGTGTCGTCGCGCTTCACCCAATATTATCGTTATACCGGCGCGGCCCTCACCTCCGATCTTGCCTGGCTGCTCGGCGCCGGCTTTGCGCCGCTGGTCGCGCTTGGCCTTGCCAGCAGCTTCGGCATCATCTTCATCGGCGGCTACCTGATTTCGGGTGCCATCTGCACCATTGCTGCGCTGACCCTGACCCGGACGCTTGACGTCAACTAAACCAAAGCCTCCGGTCTCACGAACATATGGCAACGCCGCTCGTCTCCACGGGCGGCGTTTTTATTTGCCTCGGATTCGTTTCGGTAGCTCGGCCCGATCTCGCGGAAATCCGCCGCCAGGGCGACCAATCTCTTCCTCTTCCGCGGGATTCCCACGGGCCGTCCTAAAGGCGTTGGCCAAAAAAAGCGCGGCCACCCGAAAGTGAACCGCGCAAATCCCTGTTTTGCTTCTTGCCGAGCGTTACAGGCCGAGCGCCTGCAATTCCGCGTCAACGCGTTCGCGTGCCTTCTTGGGCAACTTCGCTGCCTTGACGTCAGCCAGGTTGGCCGGATTGTCATCAACGATCACGACGGCGGCCATGCCCATGCCGAAATGCGGCGCGCACTTGACGACATAGGCGCCGGACGTCGCAAAAGTCACCTTGACCGTTTCGTTCATCTTGCCCTTGAAGGCCTCGGCGCCGGCCGGGATCAGATCCTTGACGGTCTCGGCATTGTGGCTCTTGTCGGTCGGCACGAAGGTCACGGTATCGCCCTTTGCGACCTTGATGGCGGCGGGCTCGAAGACCATCACGCCTGCCTTGCCCTTGTTCAGCATGTGGATTTCGAAATCGGCGGCGTTGGCTGCTGCGCCGAAGGCTGCTGCGGTCAGGATCGCGGCGGCCACTACGGCGGTCATCTTGCTTTTCATCGTCTTGCTCCTTGCGCAAAGCCCGATTGGCTCTACTGAAAGAACCATAGCCAAGGCTGCGCTTTCATTCTTTGCTTTCGCTCAAACAATCAGGAGATTTGCGGTCAACGATCACTGCTGTCGGCGAGCGCCTGCAGGCCGGCAATGTCACGCACCAGCAGCTTCTGCCGGCCCCCCTCGACGAGGCCCTTGCTTTCCCAGGCGCTGAGGATACGGGAAACGGTGTGCAGCGTCGTGCCGGTCATCTCGGCGATGTCCTGGCGGGTGATCGGAAAGTCGATGCGGATGCCGTTATCCTCGGCCCTGCCCGCCTGCTGCGTCAGCCGCAGAACGGTGTGGGCCACACGGCGCTCGACTTCCTCGGTGGAGATTTCACGTATGCGGGTATGGGCTTCTTCCAGCCGCTGGCCGATCGTGTTCAGGGCACTGACGGCAAGATGCGGGCTGCGATCGATAAACTGGGGCCAAAGCTCGGTCGCCCAGCAAAGCGCAAGGCTCTCGATGACTGCAAACGCCGTGCCGGGATAGTCGCTGCGGCGCAGGGCCTTGGCAAAACCGAAGAGATCACCCGGATGAACGACCCGGACGATGATCTGCTGTCCGTCTGCCGTCACCTGCGTCACCTTGAGGCGGCCATTGAGAAGAAGGAAGAAATGCGTCGCCGCGGCGCCCTGCTCGAAGAAGGCTTCCCCGTGCCCGATCCGCTTGGACACGGCCTGCGACAGCAGCGCCTCCACGTCGGAGTCCGGCATTCTGTCAAACATCGGAAAGGATTTGACGACGCTCTTGTCTATCTTCAACGGAAACTCCAGCTCGGCAAATATCGATCGGCGGTCGGTACTTTACTAACTGCAGTTTCCCAAACAAGCACTAGGAAATAATGCCGCGGTCGCGCAATCGCTTCAACAGGCTTGCATACCAGCGGTCGTCACGGATCAGCCGGAAACCCAGATTGGACGGCGGGGCGCCGACCGAGCATCCGCCGGTCTTCGGGTCACGCACGAAGGCACTCATCGGCGAATTGTGCCGGCCGACGGTCACGTAGATGCCGCAGGCCGCGTTCGTTTTCGCTGAAGCCGCGCCAGCCAGATCGACCCGGCGGTGGCAGGTCGATGTCCATTCCCAGACATTGCTGGCAAAGTCGGCGAGGCCGTATTCGTTTTCGCCGAAATGCCCCCTTTCCTTCGGTTCCGGTTCGCTGTCGGCCTTCCGCCGGCTTTCCCGCTCATAATCGGCCAGCCAGCGAAGCGCCGGGTTGCGGCTGTCGGAATCGACACCGAGCGCGTCGTCGGCGAATTTGCTGCCGGCCGCAAAGGCAATCTGTTCATAGGTCGGGACAAGCCAGGTCTCCCCGGTCTTGTCGCTGAACCAGTGCGCATAGGCCGTCGCGTCATCGTGGCTCACGCCGGTTGCGGGGAACTCCGCGCCGCGCATATGGGCCGGCGCGATTGCCGCGCACCGGCCGTCATCGACACAGCGGGCATATTCGCCCTCGCTGACCTGATACTTCATCAGCGACAGGCCAATCGGGATGCGCTTTTCGATCATCGGGCCATCGACGGCAAAGCCGTTGTGATAGAACTCGCCATCACTGCGATAGGTGAAACTGCCGGCGGGAACCTGCAGGATCTCGGCGAGATCGGCCGCCTTCGTCATTGTGGCGGCCTGCTCGAAGTAGCCGAGCTGGCCGGCAAGACCGGCAGAAGATCCAATGAGAAGGCTGATCGGCAGGGCGATCGAGAGAAATGAGACGGTTTGCGTTTTCGTACGCTTTGCCATGGGGATATCCCGCTTCATACGGCAGGTTCTTGAGGAGGATGCCCGCGTCGCCGAGCGACGCGGGCTCTGTCGGAGCCTAGTGGCTGTTGGGGGTGCTGATCGCGGTCATCAGGTCGTTGTTCCATTCGCCCTCGACCTTGAAGTGGCCGGCCGCGCCCTTCTCGAAAGCTTCGATCAGGTTGTGGTTGACATAGGCGTAGATGCCCGGCTGTTGGAAGGTGTAGAAGGCCGCACCGGCGGCACCTCCCGGAATGAACCAGGTTTCCTGGTCGAGTTCCGGCGGGTTGGCGAACTTGCCAGTCGCCCAGACATAGTCACCGTGGCCGCCGATCAGGTGCGGGCGGGTATCCCGGTTTGCCTGCGAATGCAGGATCAGGACCTTTTCGCCCACCTTCGCCTGGAGTGCATTGTCGCCAGTCAGAGCTCCGACCGCACCGTTGAAGACGATATGGCTCGGGGTCAGGGTCTTCATCACCTCCAACACGTCGGCATAGGCCTCGCCGGAGCTGTCGTACTTCTTGTAGTTTCCGTCCGCGTCGCGCGGCACGTAGAAGTCCTGCTCGCCGACACAGTAGGCGCGATCGTAGACGAGATCGTTGCCCTGATGATCTTTGAGGCCGTCACGCGGCAGCACCATGATCGCGCCGTTCATGCCCGAAGTGACGTGCCAGGGCACCATTCCGGGAGGTGCGCAGTGGTAGACGAACACGCCGGCCTTGGTGGCCTTGAAGCGCATGACCGCCGTCTCTCCGGGATTGACCAGGGTCAGCCCGCCGCCGCCAAGCGCGCCGGTCGCCGAATGGAAGTCGATATTGTGCTGAAGCTCGTTGGTCTCGGGATTGACGAGGGTGACCTCGACATAATCGTCCTGGTGAACGACGATCATCGGACCGGGCACCGAGCCGTTGAAGGTCATCGCGTGAACTTCCGTACCGGCCTCGTCGATGACGATCTTCTTTTCCTCGATGGTCAGCGTGACTTCATAGATCTTCGGTCCGCCAACGGCCTTCTGCGTATGCGGGTGGATGAAGGGCGGCTTCACCGGATCGAGCTTGACGCGCTCGATACCGGCAAGGTCGGTCGGTGCCGGCTTGACGGTGCCGACCTCGGAAGTCGCCCTCGCGGTCGTAGCAGCCACGATCGGTGCCGCCGCTCCTGCAAACGCGGCCCCGGCAAGAATAGTACGCCTTGTAATCATGAATTGGCTGCTCATGGGACTTCTCCTGTTGGGAACGAACTTGTTTCGTCCTTTCGATGAGACGTTAGCCCGGGTCCCGACAACTCTCTTTGTGCTGGAACAACATTAGAAATCCAAAATTGACGCGCTTTTTGTGCTTGCGCAAAGAGAGCGCACATTTCCTGTCCCATTGTCCGTTTACAGACTGGAGACAAGACATGAATGATGCCGAGCAACTTGCCCCGCCACGGAGAGCCGCGGTCCCGCGCGGCCTATTGACGACCGGGCCGATCCTGTTTTCCTATGGCTTCCGACCGTTCTTTCTCGGGGCTGCGATCTGGGCCTGTTGCGCGATGACGCTCTGGATCCTGGCGCTGACGGGACGAATCGATCTTGCCGGAGACTATGGCGCCCACGCCTGGCACGCGCATGAAATGCTGTTTGGCTTTGCCAGCGCCGTCCTCGCCGGGTTCCTGCTGACCGCCGTGCCCAACTGGACCGGAAGGCTGCCGGTTTCCGGCAAGCCTCTGTTCTTCCTGTTCCTGCTCTGGGTCGCGGGACGCATCAGCATGCTCGTACCGGATCTGGCGGGCAGTGCCGTTGCCGCCGCGATCGACGCCGTCTTCCTGCCAACGCTCCTGATCATCTGTGTGCGGGAAGTCGTCGCGGGCAAGAAATGGGCTGACCTGAAGGTGATTGCCGGGCTCGCCGTGCTGTCGCTCGCCAATATCTGCTTTCATATCGAAACCATCGTGAACGGCGCACCCGACATCAGCCCGAGGCTCGCCATATCCGCCTATATCGGCATGGTGATCGTCGTCGGTGGCCGCATCCTGCCGAGCTTCACGCGCAACTGGCTGGCAAAGCAGGGAGCGATCGGCTTTCCCGTCCCCTATGGCCGGTATGATACGGTCACGATCCTCGCATCCGTCGCCGTCCTGCTCTTCTGGTCACTTCATCCGGAAGGACCGGTCGTCGCCCTTGCCGCGATCACCGTTGCCCTGCTGCAAGCCATCCGGCTCTATCGCTGGCGGGGATGGAGAACGTTTGCCGAGCCGCTCATCGTCATCCTGCACATCGCCTATCTGTTCGTACCGCTCGGCTTCCTGGCGATCGCCGCCGCCGCCGTTGGCAAAATGGATGGACCGGCCGCCATGCATGTGCTGACGATCGGAACCGTCACCTCGATGATGCTGGCCGTGATGATACGCGCGACCCGTGGCCATACCGGCCGCATCCTGACCTCGTCCGTGTCGACCAATCTCTCCTATGCCGCGATAATGATCTGCGCGGTGGCGCGTCCCCTCACCTCCGTGTTTCCGGATCACACCGATTCGCTCCACGCGATCGCGGGGCTGAGCTGGCTGGCGGCGTTCCTGTTGTTTTTGTCGGAATATGCACCCATGCTGATACGCAAGCGCCGGCAGGTGCCTGGCCGGTAAGCGTGCAATTTTGTTTCACTTTTGACGCGCTGCCGCGATATTTACCGGATAGACAAATGCCGAATTTGGCCTAAAGTAAAATACTGACTCGACATGTTGCGCAACCTTGGGAGGTATTGTTTTGGAGGCGACTCGATCGGATGACGTTCCAGGATTCCGTGCCAAGCGTCGCAAGGAACTTCTGACATTTGCCGTCTTGGCCTTTGGCATATGGCCGATTGTCGCCGTTGGCGCGGTCGGTGGTTATGGTTTTCTCGTCTGGATGTACCAGATCGTCTACGGCCCGCCCGGTCCGCACGATATCCATCCGGCCCCCCCCGGATCGGCGGAGTGATCCGATGCCGGCATCCATTTCCACCAGGCGCGCATTTCTGACCGGTCGACCGATGGTCGAGACCGCCGTCGTTTATCCGCCGGGTGTCACCGAGCAGTCGGTCCTCGACTGTTCCGGCTGCGGCAAGTGTTCCGAAGCCTGTCCGAGCAAGATTATCGTCATGCGGTCGGGTCTCCCGACCATCGATTTCGATCGTGGCGAATGCACCTTCTGCGGCACGTGCGCGGAGCGATGTCCCGAGCGGGTTTTCCCGCCTGCAACCGCTACCCGTTTCCCCCATCATGCCGTCATCGAGGATAGCTGCCTCGCGGTGAACTATGTGGACTGCCAGGCCTGCAGGGACGGCTGTCCGGCCGATGCCATCCGCTTCCGACCCCGGCGTGGCGGTCCGTTCCTGCCAAGCCTTGACGCGGATGCCTGCACCGGCTGCGGCGCCTGCATCGGGCTCTGTCCCACGGCCTCCATCTCCATGCGACCCGTGTCCCGGGAGGTAGCCCATGTCTGACGATCATCACATTTCGAGCGCGGTCGTCGTCACGCGGCCGGAACTGACGGACAAGGTCGCGTCCCGGCTCGTCATGCTGGAGGGGGTCGAGGTTCACGCCGCCAAACCCGGCAAGATCGTGGTCGTCATCGAGGGACCGCATTCAGGCGTACTCGGCGAGACGCTCATCCGCATTTCCGCGATGGACGACGTGCTTGCCGCCCATATGGTTTTTGAACAGATTATGCAGAAAAAGGAGATGAGGGATGACGAGCGAACTGACGCGGCGTAATCTCCTGAAGGCGCAGGCGGCGGCGATTGCGGCTTCAACCGCAGGCATCGCCATGCCGGCAGCGGCCCAGTCCGTGCCCGGCGGTGTCGATACGCTGGAAATCAAATGGTCCAAGGCGCCCTGTCGCTTCTGCGGCACCGGCTGCGGCGTGATGGTCGGCGTCAAGGACAACCATGTCGTCGCCACCCATGGCGACATGGAGGCGGAGGTCAATCGCGGCCTCAACTGCGTCAAGGGCTATTTCCTCTCCAAGATCATGTACGGCAAGGATCGCCTGACGACGCCGCTGTTGCGCAAACGCGACGGCGCCTATGCCAAGGACGGTGAATTCGAACCGATCACCTGGGAAGAGGCCTTTGACGTGATGGCCGCGCAGGCCAAGCGGGTGCTGAAGGAAAAAGGCCCGACCGCCGTCGGCATGTTCGGTTCCGGCCAGTGGACCATTTTCGAAGGGTATGCCGCGACCAAGCTGATGCGCGCCGGCTTCCGTTCCAACAATCTCGATCCCAATGCGCGCCACTGCATGGCGTCCGCCGCCGTCGCCTTCATGCGCACTTTCGGCATGGACGAGCCGATGGGCTGCTATGACGATTTCGAGAATGCCGACGCCTTCGTGCTCTGGGGCTCGAACATGGCCGAGATGCATCCGATCCTGTGGACGCGCCTGGCCGATCGGCGGCTCGGGCATGAGCATGTGAAGGTCGCGGTGCTGTCAACCTTCACCCATCGCAGCATGGACCTCGCCGACATCCCGCTGATCTTCAAGCCCGGCACGGATCTGGCGATCCTCAACTATATTGCCAACCACATCATCCAGACCGGACGAGTGAACCAGGATTTCGTCGACAAGCATACGAAATTCATGAAGGGCACCACCGATATCGGCTACGGCCTGCGCCCCGACAATCCGCTGGAACTGAAAGCCAAGGGTGTCGCCGATGCGGCCAAGATGGATGCCATCGACTTCGAAGCATTCAAGCAGATCGTCTCGGAATACACGCTCGAAAAGACAACGGAACTTACAGGCTGCGACAGTGCATTCCTGGTGCAGCTCGCCGAGCTCTATGCCGATCCGAAGACAAAGGTCATGTCGCTCTGGACCATGGGCTTCAACCAGCATGTACGCGGCGTCTGGGCCAACCAGATGGTCTATAATCTCCACCTGCTGACGGGGAAAATCTCCGAGCCCGGAAACAGTCCCTTCTCGCTCACCGGCCAGCCTTCGGCCTGTGGAACGGCGCGCGAGGTCGGCACCTTCGCCCATCGCCTGCCCGCCGACATGGTCGTCACCAATCCGGAACACCGCAAGCACGCCGAGGAAATCTGGAAACTGCCGGCCGGCCTGCTGCCTGACAAAGTCGGGTACCATGCAGTCGAGCAGGACCGGATGCTGAAGGATGGCAAGCTGAACTTCTATTGGGTGCAGGTCAACAATAACGTCCAGGCAGCGCCCAACACCAGCAACGAGACCTACCAGGGTTACCGCAACCCCGACAACTTCATCGTCGTTTCCGACGCCTATCCGACCGTCACGACAATGAGTGCCGACCTCATCCTGCCCGCCGCCATGTGGGTGGAGAAAGAAGGTGCTTACGGGAACGCCGAACGGCGCACCCATGTCTGGCACCAGTTGGTAACGGCGCCGGGCGAAGCGCGCTCCGACCTCTGGCAGATGGTGGAGTTTTCCAAACGGTTCACCACGGATGAGGTTTGGCCGGAGGAAATGCTCGCCAAAAATCCGGAATACAAGGGCAAGACCCTTTACGACGTGTTGTTCCAGAACGGCCAGGTCGATGAGTTTCCCCTTACGGAAACCCCGGCCGAATATGAAAACCGGGAAGCCAAGGCATTCGGCTTCTACCTGCAGAAGGGCCTGTTCGAGGAATACGCCCGTTTCGGCAGAGGGCACGGCCATGATCTGGCGCCCTATGATACCTATCATCAGGTGCGCGGCCTGCGCTGGCCCGTCGTCGACGGCAAGGAAACAAGGTGGCGGTACCGCGAGGGCTACGATCCCTATGTCAAACCGGGCGAAGGCCTCAAGTTCTACGGTCAGAAGGATGGCCGCGCGGTCATCCTCGGCGTACCCTACGAGCCGCCGGCCGAATCCCCCGACGAGGAATTCAATTTCTGGCTGGTCACCGGCCGCGTGCTCGAACACTGGCATTCCGGCTCGATGACGATGCGCGTGCCCGAACTGTACAAGGCCTTCCCCGGCGCCCGTTGCTTCATGAACGGCGACGATGCCCGGAGGATGGGCATCAACCAGGGTGCCGAAATCCGCATTCAGTCGCGACGCGGGGAAATCCTCAGCCGTGTCGATACGCGCGGGCGAAACCGCATGCCGCACGGCGTGATCTTCGTGCCGTGGTTCGATGCCAGCCAGCTGATCAACAAGGTGACGCTCGACGCCACAGATCCAATCTCCAAGCAGACGGATTTCAAAAAATGCGCAGTCAAGATTCTTCCCGTCGCCTGATCAGAAGGCGCGTCTGGGCGATTACGGCCGTCGCCCTGTGTCTCTTTACCGGCGGTGTCACCCTGGCGCAGGTCGTGCCGCCGCTGACCGGAAGCCAGGATCCGATGCAGAGCCAGGATACCCGTCCCCTGCCGAAATGGGTGATCGACGACCTGCGCAAGATGCGGAACTATCCGGACCAGCCGCCGATCATCCCGCATTCGATCGACGGCTACCAGCTGTCGGTCAACACCAACCGTTGCCTTTCCTGCCACAAGCGCGAGCTGACGGAAGGCTCGGGAGCGCCGATGATCAGCGTCACCCACTACATGAACCGCGAAGGCCAGATGCTCGCAGACGTCTCGCCGCGCCGCTATTTCTGCACCGCCTGCCATGTTCCGCAGGCCGACGTGAAGCCGCTGGTGCCGAACATGTTCAAGGACATGAGCGAACTCGGGTTCCAGCCGGCGGGTTCTGAACAATGATCGCGCGCGTGAAAATTCTTGTTCTGCGGGTATGGACGCTGCTTACGACGCCGGCGGTGACGCTCAGCCTCGGCTTTCTGACACTGGGCGGCTTCATCGGCGGCGTCATGTTCTGGGGTGCATTCAACACCGCGCTGGAAATCACCAATACCGAGGCCTTCTGCACCAGCTGCCACGAGATGAAGGCCAATGTCTACGAGGAGCTGACGCGGACGGTACATTTCTCCAACCGCTCGGGCGTCCGCGCCAGCTGTCCGGATTGCCATGTTCCACACCAGTGGACGGACAAGATCGCCCGCAAGATGCAGGCCTCCAAAGAGGTCTGGGGCAAGATTTTCGGCACGATCAACACGCGCGAGAAATTTCTGGCTCATCGCCTGGAACTGGCCCAGCACGAATGGGCGCGCCTGAAGGCCAATGACAGCCTGGAATGCCGCAATTGCCACTCGATGTCGGCCATGGACCTGACGAAGCAGACGGAGCGCGCGGCGGAAATCCATACGCGCTATCTTCTCTCCCGCAAGGCAACCTGCATCGATTGCCACAAGGGGATCGCGCATGAACTGCCGAACATGGAAGGTGTCGATCCCGGCTGGAAGGTTCCGGCCGAACTCATCGGCAAGACCGCCGACAGTGGATGGCATGACAGCGCCAAGCTGACGGCCTATCTCGAAGGCACGATGTCGGACTATACCAACGACTGATCCGCCGGCGACGGGACCATCCGGGCAGTTATTGCCCGAGATGACATCCGTGGGCGGCATTCGGACAGCCGGAGGGACCGAATGTTTTCGGTCCACTGACCGCGTTGAAAACCCGCGCCGGGCCATCAGGCCCGACGGCCGTGTTCTCCCGGCCTGCCATCAGGATCGCCCCGGCAAAATCGCCACGAACCGATGTTGGCTGGCAGGACGCGATCATGTCTCACCCCGCATCATGTCCGGCGACCACGGCGGGTCGTAGGTCAGTTCCACATCGACGGTCCGCGCCAGGCCTTCCGCCGCCGCCCGTTCGCGAACGGCATCGACGAGGAAGCCCGTCGCCGGGCAGCCGCGCGTCGTCGTGGTCATGCGGATCAGCAGATGATCGTCTTCCGTCAGGTCCGCCGAATAGATCAGGCCGATATCGACCACACTCCGGCCGATTTCGGGGTCGATGACACCGGACAGGGCAATCGCGATCCGATCGGGGATGGCTTGGGGCGCGATCATTGCTGCGGTTCCCCACGCTTGATCATCATGCGAAAGGCCGTTCCCGCCTCATCGAAATTTCCGACCCACTGGTGGCCGCGCTTGATCAATTCCGGAAACAGGAAAATCGGCTCGCGTCCCACGACTGCGAAAAGCACGCTTCCGACCGGCATCGTCTCCAGCGCATGCAGGATTTTAACCATCGGCTGCGGCGGGTCGAGGTCGGTCAGGTCGAGTTCGACAATCGGGTCTGCCCAATTGTCCGCGCTCCCGGCATCGCCCGAGGACCGGATCTCGGCATTCTTAGGGAAGAAGCGCACTTCATAGTCACCATCGGCGAGTTCGGAAAGCTCATAGAGGAAGCCTTTGCGCTCCATGACGGAAAACAGCGGCTGTGGCTTGAACGGCGCCAGCAGGCGCAGCCCTTCCTTCGGCCTCAACCCGTCCACTGCGGTCATGATCGCGACGAGGGGCTCTATGCCTGCGGCCAGCAGTGGGCGCACGTCCAGTTCCTTGTATTCGATATCCATTGGCTTTCTCCTTCAGTTCTGATTGGCGTACAGCAGATGCGGACGCACCGCACCTTGAGGCAGCCGGATGTCGGTAGGCGCATATTCCAATCGGCGCGCGCGAACGAATTCCACCACGAGACCGGCCACGGCGGCGCATTCGGCCAGGGCCGCGAGCCGGAAAAGCATGCCGACGCCGAGAAGCAGCGCGACAACTCCGATCGAAACGCCAACATGGTAGAGAATAAACCAGATTCGGCCGCGGGCCTCCTTGACGAGGTCCTGCACGCGCGGCACCGGCGCCCGCCCCATCACCGGACCATAGGCTTCAAGCCAGGTCAGGAATGGAACGATCTTGTAGAGCTGCGCCAGCCCCAGTCCGGAAAGCCAGCCCATGACCAGCGCATAGACGGTCGCCTGCCCGAGTGGCACGGTGTCCGGCGCGATCTGCTCGACCGCGAGCATGACAAAGGCGACGACGAGATAGATCAGCGCTCCTACTCCGGCGATCGTATTGAGCTCCAGCGTCTTACGGCGGCGCGACCGGACCATCCGGGCGATATCGGCGAGGTAGAAGGCAAGCGCGATGCCGAAGAGCAGGATCGCAATCGTCTCCATCAAACGTGCGAGGTTCGGATGGAGGAAGGAAACGAGCAGACCGGACCAGAGGATGGCGAGCGCCAGAACCACACTGGAAATCAGCCGCCGGGTCGAAAAACCGGTTTCCGGCGCCAGCATGAACATCGAGAACAACCGGTAGCTGACGCCGACGGCCGTGA
>NZ_DATJDJ010000091.1:0-19068 GCF_035497515.1 Pararhizobium sp.
CGTCGGCATCGCCGGCTATCACGGCGGCGCCGGTGACGCCTTCCGCGAATGCGTCGAATACCAGTTCATCATCGGCGGACAATGGGTCGCCCATCCGGGCAATATCATCGACTACACAGTCAATGTCACACGTCCCGACGACGCGGTGATGAAGGGCATCGCCGATTTCCCCTACACGTCCGAGCAGTATTACATGCATGTCGATCCTTCCAGCGAGGTGCTGGCGACGACCACGTTCACCGGCGACCACGCCTACTGGATCGATGGCGTGGTGATGCCGGTGGTCTGGAAGCGCAACTACGGCAAGGGCCGCGTTTTCTACTCGTCGCTCGGCCACGTGGCCAAGGAATTCGACGTGCCGCAGATGCGCACGATCTTCCGCCGCGGCGCCAACTGGGCGGCGCGGTGATTCACCCCGCGTCGGCCGCCCCTTTGCCTATCCCATGAGACGGTGGCCCGCCTCTCATGAAGGCGCCGGTACATTATTGGGACGCAGATATGCGGTAAGCGGTTTGGGCGTTGGACCGGCCTGAATTGCGCCGCATGCTCGATCAACTGCGCAATGGTGACACCGTCGTTGTCTGGAAGCTCGATCGGCTGTCATCTTCGCTGAAGGACGTCCTGCATCTGATGCTCGGATTGCCAGTGCTGGTGCCGGGTTTCGATCCCTGACCGAGCCGTTCCGGCAGACGCGAGGCCGGCAGGTCGGCGATGCGAGCAACGACATTGGCGAGCCAAGCCTTGGGATGAACACCGATCCTTGCCAGCATGCGATGGGCCGCAATCAGCACGCTTGCGCTGCCGATGGCACACCCGACGTCACCATCCCGACCATCCCGACCATCCCGACCATCGCGCTCTACCCGACCCCACAAGGATCATCGCTACGGAATGGAGGTCTGAGGCCATGAAAGCTGCCGTCTATCATCGCCGCGATCGGCTGAGCGCTGTGGCAATCGACGCCAGTTCGTTCGTTTCACAGAAACCTTTGCGGGCGGGTGGTTGACATATCCTCAAATCTATTTCCCGGTCGAGGTCGGGCGCTTTCCGGGCCAAGCCGTGAGTGCGATGTCGACCAGCCGCTTCAGCCGCACATTGCAGGCGCCATCGCAGGCCTGGGCGGACATGCCCTGGATGATCGCACCGTAGAAGCGTGCGAGCGTATCGGTATCGGTCTGCGCCGGTAATTCGCCCTCCTCGACGGCACGGTCAAAGCGGACTTTAAGAGTCTGCATCGACCTCTCCCGCAATGCCGCCGTCATCCGTGCGACGGACGCATTTTCTTCCGCATGCTGCAGGACGGCCGTCGAGACCATGCAACCTGGTGGCTTGTCCGGCTGGGTATCACCGTCAGCGATATCGTAGAGGTAGAGGCTCAGGGCTTCATAAACCGAAAGACTCGATTGCAGAACTTCCGACCGGCGGGTGTTTTCACGGGCAATGCTGAAGTCGAGGGCCTGACGATACAACTCTTCCTTTGAGCCGAAGGTCGAATAGAGCGTGGGGGGATTGATCCCCATGGCCTTCGTGAGGTCGGCGGTCGAGGTGCCCTCGTAGCCGCGTGCCCAAAACAATCGTGCCGCGATGTCGAGCCCGACGTCGCGATCGAGCACGCGCGGTCTGCCTCGTTTGCGGGCTGATTTCTCCATTAAAATAGCGATCCCTATTAAAGTGTTGACAGGTGCTTTCCGGCTCTTATTATAGCGGTCACTATTTAATTTAGCAACGGAGCGATTTATGTCCCAAAGACTAGCTGACAAGGTAGCCCTCATCACCGGAAGTTCGCGCGGTATCGGCAGGGCGGCTGCCCTTTCGTTTGCAAAGGAGGGTGCCGTGCTGATCGGCGTGCATTACACGGCCAACGCGGATGCGGCCAATGCCACGGTACGCGACATCGAGGCGCTCGGCGTCAAGGCCGTCGCCGTGAAGGCCGATCTCAGGCACGGCAAGGAGGCGGCCGACAGCCTCTGGGCGCAGTTCGGCGAAGCGGCGCGTGCGCAGACGGGCTCGTTCGCTCTGGACATTCTGGTGAACAATGCCGGCATTGCGCCCGCATTGCCATTGAAGCAGACGAGCGAAGCCGCCTTCGATGAGGTGATGACGATTAACTACAAGGCACCGTTCTTCCTGATCCAGACAGTTGCCGACCACATTCGCGACAACGGTCGCATCATCAATGTCTCGACTGGGTTTACGCGGATCGCGGCGCCGACGCATCCGGCCTATGCGGCCTCAAAGGGGGCGCTGGAGACGCTGACACTGGCGCTGGCACCCGAATTTGCGGCGCGCGGGATTACGGTCAATGCCGTGCTGCCGGGTGTGACGGAGACGGATATGAATGCCGAGTGGCTGGCATCGCCGGACGCGCGCGCGGGTGCCGAAGCACTTTCGGTGTTCTCACGTGTGGGAAAGCCGGAAGACGTAGCCGACGTTATCGCCTTCCTCGCATCGAACGATGCGCGTTGGACGACGGGCCAGATGATTGATGCGACGGGTGGCGCCCGGATCTGATCGGGCCGAGACTCTGCTATGTTTCCAGCGGTTGAAACCAGGCGGCATAGGGCATCTTCCTGACGAGGTGCCGGTTGATGTCCGGTTCCCCGTCAGTCCACCAAACAGGATCGCGCTGGCTGAGCGGATGGCAAGCGCGGTTCGGGATTCTCTCGTCCGGTCGAGGTTGAAGATCCGGTCGGATCGAACCTGACGGTCGGGGAGACGCCCGCGAAACGTATTATAGTGCAGCCCGCTGACGCAGGTCTGATGTTCCTTCATCAGCGGATTTCGGTGAAGACGAAGGAGCCGGTGCAGGCACCGATCAGCTTGACGTTCAGTCGCCGGTATGGACACGACGACCTTGCGCATGCTGGCCGGTCTCGAACATCCGACCGGCGGCAGGATCCTGATCGGCGGCAAGGACGTCACCATGCCGGCAACCCCGGTCGCCATCGGCTTCAAGGGACGCGGCATCACAATCATCAATGCCTGAATCCCGACTGCATAATTCCTTACATCGGAATCGATTTAATGAGAAAATTATGCAGCATATTTAAAGTGTTACAGCGCCGCGCGTCATATTTGACGCGCGGCGCTGTAACGATGGATCGGGCAGGGTCGGGGTGATCTTCAGTTCAACCGTTTGCCTGCCTCGTCGAAGAAGTGCAGACTGCCATGGTTTGCATGAACCGTTAGCTGCTCGTCCACCGCGATCCTTGTTCGTCCCGGAACGCGAAACACGATTGATTGCTGGTTTGGCAGGATGCCGTGTACATAGCTTTCGGCGCCCACCAGTTCGACGGCTGCGACAGTGGCGCGTATTTGGAAACCGTTGCCAAGGGAATTCGGCTCCGGCAGATACAGGTCCTCCGGGCGCACGCCCAGCGTTACGGCCCTCGAAGGAGCCACCGCGCTTTCCGCAAGCGACCAGGATGCAGAGGCTTCCATTGGCAGGAGATTCATCGAAGGCGACCCGATGAATGTCGCGACGAACGTCGTTTCCGGTTTCTCGTACAGTTCGATCGGTGTCCCGACCTGCTCGATGCGGCCGGCATTCAGCACCACAAGTCTGTCGGCCAGGGTCATGGCCTCCATCTGGTCATGGGTGACGTAGACGCTGGTTGTCGCCAGCGAGCGCTGCAGCCGCTTGATCTCGACACGCATCTGCACGCGCAGTTTCGCATCGAGATTGGAAAGGGGTTCATCGAACAGAAAGGCAGCCGGTTCGCGCACGATGGCGCGACCCATGGCGACGCGCTGGCGCTGGCCGCCGGAGAGCTGGCGCGGTTTGCGTTCGAGAAAGGGCTCGATCTCCAGCGCCTTCGCGGCAGCAACAATTCGCCGATCGATCTCGTCCTTGGGCGTGTTGCGGTTTTTCAGGCCGTAGGCGAGGTTCTGCCGCACGGTCATGTGGGGATAGAGCGCATAGTTCTGGAACACCATGGCGATATCGCGCTCCGACGGCTCCAGATCGTTGACGATGCGGCCACCAATCGAGATTTCGCCACCGGTGATGCTCTCCAGCCCTGCGATCATGCGCAGCAGCGTCGATTTTCCACATCCTGACGGGCCAACCAGCACCACGAACTCGCCATCCGCGATATCCAGCGAAACACCCTTGATCGCATCGACGCTGCCATATTTCTTGCGAACGTCATGAAGAGCAATATCGGCCATTATTTCTCCGTCTCCACGAGACCTTTGACAAACCAGTGCTGCATCAGCACCACGACGAGGATGGGCGGAATGATGGCGAGGATCGCCGTGACCATCACGTAATTCCAGGGCGTCGACGCGTCTGTGAAGTCCACCATACGGCGGAGCCCGATGATGATCGTGTTCATCTTCGCGTCGTTCGTGACGAGCAGGGGCCACAGATACTGGGTCCACCCATAGATGAACAGGATGACGAACAAGGCGGCAATATTGGTGCTGGACAGCGGCAGCAGGATGTCGCGCATGAAGCGGAATGGCCCCGCATTGTCGATGCGCGCGGCCTCCACCAGTTCGCCGGGAATGGTGAGGAAGAACTGCCGGAACAGGAAGGTCGCCGTTGCGGACGCCATCAGGGGAAGGGTCAATCCGGCATAGGTATCGATCAGACCGAGATCAACGATAACCTTGTAGGTCGGCAGAATGCGAACTTCGACGGGCAGCATCAGCGTGACGAAGATCATCCAGAAGAAGGCCATACGAAAGGGAAAGCGGAAGAACACGATGGCAAACGCGGACAGGAACGAGATGATGATCTTGCCAAGGGCGATCGCGATCGCGACGACAAAGGAGTTGAAGAGCAGCCGTTCGAGACTGACGCCAACGACACGCTCGACGCCCCCGGTCATCGCTTCCGTATAGTTCTCGACCAGGTGGCCACCCGGAAGCAGTGACATCGGAGGGCGGATGATCACCTCGGAAGTCGTCGTCGAGGCGATGAAGGTGTAATAGATCGGGAACGCGACGATGATGATGCCGACGATCAGGATGAAATGGCCGAACAGGCTGGCGATAGGACGTTTTTCGATCATGTCTTGCCCTCAACCATAATGGACCCGTTTTTCGACGAAGCGGAACTGGAAGGCAGTCAGGACGATCACGATGATCATCAGGATGACGGACTGCGCGGCAGACGATCCCAGGTTGAGATTGACGAAACCATCGTTGTAGACCTTGTAGACCAGGGTCTCCGTTGCCTTGGCCGGCCCGCCGCCCGTGACCGAATGGATGATGCCGAACGTGTCGAAGAACGCATAGACGGTGTTGACCACCAGCAGAAAAAACGTCGTCGGCGCGAGCAGGGGAAAGACGATGGTCCAGAAACGCCGGCTGCCGCGGGCGCCATCGATTGCGGCGGCTTCGAGGAGCGATTTCGGAATGGCCTGAAGTCCCGCCACGAAAAACAGGAAATTGTAGCTGATCTGTTTCCAGGCGGCCGCAACGACAACGAGCGCCATTGCCTGATTGCCGTTCAGGAGCGGGTCCCAGGCAATGCCGTTGCGTCGAAGCAGGTAGGCGAGCGTTCCCATGGCTGGGTTGAACATGAAAAGCCAGAGCATGCCGGCTACGGCGGGCGCGACCGCATAAGGCCAGATCAGAAGCGTGCGATAAAAGCCCTGGCCGCGAATAACCTTGTCGGCCGCGGTCGCCAGAAGCAGAGCGACGCCCATCGAGACCACCGCGGTCAACAGGGTGAAAACGACTGTGACCTGTACCGCATGGATATAGTTCGGATCGGACAGCACGTTTTTGAAGTTGGCAAGACCGACGAAGCCGCTCTTCAGGCCAAACGGATCCTGGCGCACCATGGACTGGTAGAGCGCCTGACTGGCTGGCCAGAAGAAGAAAATGAGTGTCAGCACGATCTGCGGCGCCACCAGCAGGTAGGGCAGGATCTTGTTGGGAAACGCGACAGTATGCACGGCTTCATCCTCGGGCAACGGGGCGATGAACAGCGGACCGAATTGCCGCCCGTGGGTTACCCGGGCGGCTTGGGATCGAATGTCGTGCCTTAGTTGCCGATGGCTTCGGCGATTGCCGCATTGCCACGTTCGACGGCCTTGTCGAGGGCTGCCTTGGCATCCTGCTTTCCGGCCAGCATCGCCTCGAACTCCTCGTTCATGATGTCGCGGACCTGCGGCAGGTTGACGAGGCGCACACCCTTGGAATTTTCCGTCGGGGCCTTGCCCATCATCTGCAGGATCGGCGTCTCCCGGCCCGGATTCTTGTCGTAGAAGCCGGATTTCTTGGTCTCTTCATAGGCAGCGTTCGTCACCGGCATATAGCCCGACACCTGATGCAGGCGCGCCTGAATCTTGGTCTGCGAGAGGAAGTTGAAGAACTGCGCAACGCCCTTGTATTCCTCGTCGCTCTTGCCGCCGAACACCCAGAGGCTGGCTCCGCCCGGAATGGTATTCTGCGGGCCATGTCCTTCATAATAGGGCAACTGGCCAATACCGTATTTGACCCCCGACTTGATGATGTCGCCGAGACCACCGGACGATTCCGTCAGGATCGCGCATTCGCCGGACATGAACAACTGCTTGGCTTCGGACGTGCGTCCGCCGTAGCGGAACGTGCCGTCCTTGGCCAGATCGGCGATTGCCTGGAAATGCTCGACGAACAGCGGCGAATTGAATTCCAGCGTGACGTCGTTGCCGCCAAGGCCGTTCTCGTTCGTACCATAGGCGACATTGTTCCAGGCGGCGAGATTCTCCGTCTGGATCCAGGTCAGCCATGTCGACGTGAAACCGCAGGATGCCGCGCCGCTGGTCTTGATCTTCTTTGCAGCCTCGAACACTTCGGGCCATGTCTTCGGTGGGTTCTCCGCGTCGAGGCCGGCCTTCGCAAAGATATCCTTGTTGTAATACATGATCGGCGAGGATGAATTATACGGGAATGACAGCATGGTGCCGTCAGGCTTGGAATAGTAGGCTACGATACCTGCGAGATACTGCGACTTGTCGAACGTGTAGCCGCCCTTCTGCAGCACGTCCGCCGCAGGCATGATGGCACCTTCGGCTCCCATCATGACACCGCTGCCTGCGTCGAATACCTGGATGATGGCAGGGGACTGATTGGCGCGAAACGCTGCGATGCCGGCATTCAGGGTTTCGGGATAGGTCCCCTTGAAAACGGGAGTGATCGTATAATCGCTCTGGCTCTCGTTGAATTCCTTGGCCAGTTGATTGACAACCTCGTTGTTGGCGCCGGTCATCGCGTGCCACCATTGCAGATCGGTGGCAGCGTCGGCGTCGACAGGCAGCGCCAGAGTGAATGCGAAAAGGGCCGTCGAGGCAGCCAACGAACGTTTGAACATGATTTTCCTCCACTAACGATGAAACAGAATGCAGTTGTCTCTGCAATTTCCGTGGCAGTCCTCCTCGACCGACACGGAAACCCTTGGTTTCAGGCTGGCACCGCCGCCATCACGCAATCTCAAAATTCACATAGAAGCGAAGTGGCATTTGTCGAGGATTTGAAGATCTTGTCGCAACGCCTGCCCCCGCGCCCCCCTGGAAAGGGGCCTCCACCCCATTTCTCCTTTGCAATCGTGTGCAAATGCTGCATCAGATGACTCGGTGTGTCAAACTCTTTCGCTTTAAAATATTGTGGTGGCTGTCAGATAACGTCTTGCACACAATTGCAAAATTGCGCGAGGGACAATCGTCCCTGGAACGACTGCCGAGGGTTCGTAGCCGACGATCACAAAGCTGTCGCTCTGAACGACTACAGCGCCGCGCGTCAGATATGACGCGCAAAGGTCGCTGTAACACTTTAAATGTGCTCCATAATTTTCTCCTTAAATCGATTCCGATGTAAGGAATTATGCAGTGGACGTTCCGGCGGTTCCTTCGAACTGCAAAAATTGAGATGTAAGCCAAGCCTGGCAAAAGCCTTCGGCGCCGTCTTGCAACGGTCGAGGACAGGCTTCCGTGCCGTCATGGATGTTCAGTCCAAACTCCCGGGTAGCGCGAAAGGGCGGGATGCATCATCCCGCCCTTTCAGATCAATTCAGCTTCACCGAGGGTTCACGCGCCCAGACCCGGAGTTTGCCGATCTCCTCGAAGAAGGTGGCAATAATGTTCTTGTCCGTGAGTTCGATCGTTCCCTCATCGAGATCGCCGGCGATCCCGGCTCTCTCCAGAAGCGGCAGGGCATCGCCGACATAGCCGATATATTTGCAATGCGCGAACGCGTCGGCGACGAAATCGCGCGCCGTTGCCTCCTGGACGAGATCCGCCACGTCATCCGCCGATACGACGAGCACCACGGCATCATAGAGCACAGACGGACCGCCATCGATCATCTGATGCGCGTCGATCCAGCTTCCATCCGACATGGTGACACCGCCGACCTTTGGCGCGATGATCTCGTAGACAGCCTTCTGCATTTTGAGATGATCGAGCAGAGCCTGGAAAACCTGAACATCGGCACCGTCTGTCAGAAGAATGCCGAGCTTGCGGCCTTCGAAACGCTTGGGACCGCGCTCGACGATGCTGAGCGCCGGCGAAGGTTCCAGGTCCTGCCGCGTCGGGACGGCGGCGTCGGCGGGCTTTGGCATGACCTTCAACGCAAGCCCATGTGCGACTTTTGCCGCAAGCGTCTCGTCGATGTTCATCAGGTGGGATACCATGCGTTCGCGGATCGCAGGCGTCTCGACCTTCGACAGTTCGAAGATCAGCGCGGCGGCGATGTGGCGCTGTTCCGGTGGTGTCTGGCTCAGGAAGAACTGCCGAGCCTGGCTGTAATGATCGGCAAAGCTTTCCGGCCGCAGCCGGATTTTTTGGCCGCGTTCTTCCGCCGGGAAATGGTGGTAGCCTTGTACCGGCGTCTCTCGCGGCCCCTCGCCAAACGAGTTCGGCTGGTAGTTGACGCGGCCTTGAGGATTGCGCATGGCCATGTGCCCGTCCTGCTGGAAATGGGCGAAGGGACACTTCGGCGCGTTGATCGGCAGGTGGGTGAAGTTCGGACTGCCGAGACGCTTCAACTGCGTGTCGAGATAGGAAAAGTTACGGCCCTGCAGCAGCGGGTCATTGGAAAAGTCGATGCCCGGCGGCACGTTCTGGGTCATGAACGCCACCTGCTCGGTCTCGGCGAAGAAATTGTCCGGCATCCGGTCGAGGACCAGGCGGCCGATCGGCTGGGGTTTCAGAACTTCTTCCGGAATGATCTTGGTCGGATCGAGCACGTCGAAGTCGAAATTGTCGGCGAATTCCTGGTCGAAGAGTTGCACCTGCAGTTCCCATTCCGGGAAATTGCCGGACTGGATCGCCTGCCAGAGATCGCGCCGGTGAAAATCCGGATCCGCCCCGTTGATCTTGACCGCCTCGTTCCAGGCAACCGACTGCAGGCCAAGTTTCGGTTTCCAGTGAAACTTCACGAAGGTGGACTCGTCCTTCGCGTTGACCAAGCGGAACGTGTGGACACCAAAGCCTTCCATGAACCGGAACGAGCGCGGAATGGTGCGGTCCGACATGATCCACATGACCATGTTCATGCTTTCCGGCGTCAGGCTGATGAAGTCCCAGAACGTGTCGTGCGCCGTCTGCGCCTGCGGAAACGCGCGGTCAGGCTCCGGCTTCGCGGCATGCACGACGTCGGGAAACTTGATGGCATCCTGGATGAAGAAGACAGGAATGTTGTTGCCGACAAGGTCCCAGTTGCCTTCCTTCGTGTACATCTTCACGGCAAAGCCGCGCACATCGCGCGCAAGATCGGCAGAGCCCTTGCTGCCGGCAACCGTCGAGAAGCGCACGAAGACAGGCGTGCGTTCGCCGGCGCGCTGGAAAAGATCGGCGCGAGTGTAAGCGGCCAGCGAATCGTAGGTTTCGAAAAATCCGTGGGCACCATAGCCCCGCGCGTGCACGACCCGTTCGGGAATGCGCTCATGGTCAAAATGGAAGATCTTTTCGCGGAAATGGAAATCGTCCATGAGAAGCGGGCCGCGCGGGCCGACACGCAGGGAGTTCTGGTCATCGGAGACCGGGCCGCCCTGCGCCGTGGTGAGCACCGGCGCCCCGTCCTCGGCAAACTGGTGAAGCTCTCCGCCGTCTCCTCGATGCAGTTTCTGGTCGTGAATGGTGGCGATATTGGCGGTCGCCGTCGGTGTGGATTTCTTCGCCATGATGGGGTCCCCGTCTGGAAGTGAACGGATGACAATCAGCGAAACGGCATTTGGTTCCGGCGGGAAGGGCTTGGTCGAGATCGTCGACCGTGGATTCCGATGGCCCCAACGGATACCTTGCCAGGCTAGGGAAATATGATAGTAGTGCTCAATTATTTTGGAGGCTTTGCCGTCTAATCCCGTCCGTTGCGCTGGTTCCAACGGCAATCTGACCTCTCAAAGGAAGAAGTGACGGCACATGAGCTTCTGGCATTCCATGTCCTGGAAAACCGAAGGCATCCGGGTCACGGCTCCGGTTCAATGGCGGCAATATGACGGGTTCGTCAGTGTGCTTTGGGAGGCGGAGAGCCAGGCTGGCGCCAGTGGTTATTATCTCTCCGACGATCCTCGTATCATGTTCTTTTTCAACGATGTTTCGTCCAACGTCCGCATCTCGAACGAAAACGATAATTTTGCGAGGAATTCGCGTCCGATGGCGCGGGCGGTCTATGTTCCGGCCGGCGTTCCGTTGTGGACCGGCAGTCGCAAGACGCACAGCTTCAGTCATCTCAATCTGCACCTCCATCGTGACCGGGTGCTGAGATATCTCGCTCCATCGATTGGTTCTTCCGCCGCACAGACAGCCTTGCGCCGTTCGGTGGAACTTCAGGACGTGCCGGCGCTCGACGCCTTGGCGAAACTGCTGGCCGACGAGATCAAGAACCCGTCCAGGCATGCAGTCTATGCGGAAAGCCTTGTCGGCAGCATCGTCGCGGGGCTCCTCGATATTCCCCCGGAACGGGAAGAGAGCACTGGCGGAAGGCTGACGCAGGCTCAGATGAACAAGCTGCTGGCGCATATCGACGGCCTCGGCGACTACCGGATGTCCGTTGCCGAAATGGCAGCGATCGTCGGGCTTTCCGAGAGCTGGTTTGCCAGTGTTTTCAAGCAGACCACCGGCAAGACCCCGCTGCAATGGCAACTGACCAAACGCGTCGAGCTTTCGAAGCAACTGCTCGGCGAAAGCGATCTCACCGTGGCCAGCATCGCGGCGCAGCTCGGGTTTTCCGATCAGGCACACCTGACAAAGGTGTTTCGCCAGATCGTTGGCGAGACACCGGCCGCCTGGCGGCGCATGCGGCAAGTGCGACAGGCATAAAGTCCCGTCCGCGATGATGCGGACGGGACGATTTTTCATTACCAGGTTTGGCGCAGTGTCGCCATGACCGTACGGCCGGGGTTGTAGTAGTACGCGCCGCCATCATCGTTCGCGATGTGCTTCTCATCGAACAGGTTGGTGGCATTCACCTGGAACGTGGTGTTTTCCTGGATCTTGTACGTATAGGCGGCGTCGAAGACCACGGCGCCATCCGACTTGCGGGTATTGTCGTTGTCGAAATAGTAGGATCCGATATAACGAGCGCCAAGCCCGAAGGTCATGTCGCCACGCTTTCCGTTGCCCTCCAGCGTATAGTCGGCCCAGATCGAAGCCATGTGCTCCGGCACCTGCGCGAAGCTCTTGCCATTGTAGCCGCTGACATTGCCAGGTTCCTCGATCGTGCTGTCGATATAGCCATAGGCGGCGATCACGTTGATATTGTTCGTCACCTCAACCTTAGCCTCCAGATCGAGGCCGCGATGGCGAACCTTGTCGATTGTCGCCGGCAGGTATGTCGGTGCTTCGTAGGTCGTGATGTTTTCCATCGTCAGATCGTAGACGGAGGCACTGAACAGTCCGGGAAACGCGTCCGGCTGATACTTGACGCCCATTTCATACTGGGTGCCGACCGTCGGCTCGACCCCGGCACTCGGCGGCGCGACGGATTCGGCATAGCTGACATAGGTCGCCAGCTCATCGGTGATCTTGTAGCTCACGCCAACACGCTTGCTGAATTCGCTGACGTCCGATGCGCCGCTGAACGGGCCGGTATAGAGATTGTCACCTTCTTCCTTGAGGTCGAACCAGTCATTGCGCAGGCCGACGCTGACAGTCAGCTTATCGAAAAAGGTCATATCCTCCTGCAGATAGACCGCCTTGGTCCTTTGGCTGGCCGTCTTGACTTCGTAGGGCGCAAACGCGCCCGGTCCGCCGGAATAGACCGGGTTCTGCCAGTCGATCTGCGGTGCGGCAGCGTAGTAAGTGTCATTGTCGGAATCGAGCTTGTTATATTCGACGCCGAAGAGCGTGCGACTTTCGACATTGTCGTTGACGTTCGCTTCGTAGAGGATGTGAGCATCGATGATGAACTGGTCGGTGGACTTGTCGCTGCCGAAATACGAGCGATCAATCATATTGTCCGCCGGGTCGCTGGCGCCCAGTGCATCCCAGATATAGGCGTAGCCAAATCCGGCATCGGACGAGCTGGATCGGGCACTGGCGTTGAAGCTCAAGCCGTTTTCGAAATCATGATCGAGAATGATGCTGTAGGTGTTGCGGTTCATATCGTTGTAATTGTAGTCCGGCTCGCCAAAGAACCGGCTCCGGTCGAGATCCGTGAACCTCGGCTGGCCGCCGCCGCTCGGTGTGCCGTCCTTGTCCAGATGATCGAAGACGAAGGACAGGCTGGTTGCATCGGTGGGACGCCAGGTGATGCCGCCCATGATGAAGTTTTCATCGTCCTGCGAATAATCGTATTCGGCATCCGACCGCTGGAACTTGCCGGTCAGGCGATAGGAGAGCGTGTTGTCCTCGGTCAGGTTATCCCCGAAGTCGAACCCTGCTTCCTTGTGGGAGAACGAGCCGCCGGTGCCGTAGACCTCGCCGAAACGTTCGCTCCTCGGCAGCTTGGTCACGTAGTTCACCGAGCCTCCCGGATCGGAAACGCCGAAGCCGGTGGAGTTGGCACCTTTCAGCACTTCCACGCGCTCGAAGGCATAGGGTTCTTCCAGAAGCCCGCCCCAGCTTCGGCCGATTGCCAGTCCATCGCGATAAGTGAAGGGGCTGAAGCCGCGAATCTTGAAGTAATCGTAGCGGTCGTCCGAACCGTAGTAGTCGGTCACGACGCCAGCCGTATACTGCACGACCTGCTCGATGGTGTTCGCGCCGCGCTGTTCGATTTCCCTGGCGGTGATGACGGAAACGGAGGCTGGAGTGGTCAGGATTTCGGCCGGCATCTTGCCGACGCCGGTCGTTTCTGTTGCGACAATGGACTTGGAATCGTTGTCCGTGTTGAGCATGCTTCCGCTGCTCCCACCCTCGACCACAAGCGTCTCTAGAGCGGTTGCGTCTGTAGAGTTGGCTTCCTGCGCAAACGAGAGGGCAGGCGTCAAGGCGATGAGTGCCGTGCAACCCAGAAGAAATGCGTTTCGGTAACGCATAGGCGCCCGCGTCGAGCAGCGGCCGGTTTGATCGATGTCCATCTTCATATTCCAATTGACCTAAAGACTGAAAAGCGGTCGGCTCCATCGCTGAAGCCATGTGAGGCCGTCGAGCAATCCCGCGTCCGGCTCACAGCGCATGGTCCCCGCGCTGGATTCGCCCCCGGCCTGAAGTCGTCGTCCCCAATGACCTGCTATTAACTGGAGTGGATTTGTATAGTATTGTACATTTCCCCGGTTTTGTACGATTCGATGGCAATCTCCACGCACTTTCTGGGTATCCGCCGCTTTGCCGTTGACGCCACGCAATTAAGCTGAGAATTGGGGTCAACTTATAATATTGAATGGAGTGTGGCGATGAAGCTGTTCCGTTTCGCCGTACTGGCAACGATGGTTTCGTTATGGATTGGCGCAAAAGACAGCGCGCGTGCGGCAGAGAGCGTTTCCTATCCCATCAGCATCGAGCATGCGTTCGGCACCACCGTCATCGACAGGAAGCCGGAGCGGGTCGCAACCGTCGCCTGGGCGAATCATGAAGTGCCGCTGGCGCTGGGCATCGTGCCGGTCGGCATGGCGCGCGCCAATTTCGGCGATGACGACGGCGACGGCATCCTGCCTTGGGTCGCCGCACGGCTGGACGAACTCAAGGCCGAAAAGCCTGTTCTGTTCGACGAGGGTGACGGGATCGACTTCGAGGCGGTCGCCGCCACCCGTCCCGACGTCATTCTCGCCGCCTATTCCGGCCTCAGTCAGTCGGATTACGATACGCTGAGCCAGATCGCGCCCGTTATCGCCTATCCGGAGGCGCCATGGTCGACGGACTGGCGGGAAACGATCCGGCTGGACAGCGCGGGTCTCGGTATGGCTGGCGAAGGCGACGCGCTGATCGCCGATATCGAGACCGATATCGCCGCCACGCTCGCGGCGCATCCTGAACTCAAGGGCAAATCGGCGATGTTCATCACGCATTTGAGTGCGTGGGATCTCAGCACCGTCAACTTCTACACGACCAATGATACGCGGGTGAAGTTCTTCGCCGACCTTGGGCTTGCGTCGCCGAAGAGCGTGAACGATGCGTCTCTGCCAGGCAAGTTCTCCGGCTCCGTCAGCGCCGAGCAGATCGATGCTTTCGATGATGTCGATATCCTCGTCACCTATGGCGACAGCATGCTTTTCGACGCGCTGAAGGCCAACGCTTTGATGATGCATATGCCGGCGGTGTCACAGGAATCGATTGTGATGCTGGGAAACAATGCGGTCGGCACCGCGGCCAATCCGACGCCGCTGTCGATCCGGTGGATTTTGAAGGACTATGTGACGCTGCTGAGTGAGGCGGCCAAGAAGTCGAAATGACCGCAGGTATCCTGAAGACATCCAATGGGCGCTGGTTGGCCGCATCCGGCTCCAACCGGACACGAAGCCTTTGGCTTTTCGGCCTGGTCGCGCTTCTGGCCATGTTCATCGTCCTCTCAGTGACGGTTGGAACGCGTCATGTCGCCTGGGCCGATATCATTGCGGCCATTGGCGGCGCGCAGGACAATATCGGCCGGGCATCGGTCGCCCTGCGCATTCCACGAACGCTGCTGGCGTTGCTCGCAGGAGGAGCGCTGGGGCTGTCCGGTGCCGTCATGCAGGGCGTGACGCGCAATCCGCTGGCCGATCCCGGCATTCTCGGCATCAACATGGGGGCGTCGCTCGCGGTCGTCGTCGGGGTCGCCTGGTTCGGCATGTCGTCCGCCTATGCGTATATATGGACCGCGATTCTCGGCGCGGCAGGCGCCGCGATCTTCGTCTATGCCATCGGCTCGATGGGGAGAGGCGGCGCGACGCCTCTGAAACTGGCGCTCGCCGGTGCCGCGACGTCGGTCGCATTTTCATCGCTGGTGATCGCCATCGTCTTGCCGCGGGGCGATATCGCCGGCGGCATCCAGTCCTGGCAGATCGGTGGCGTCGGTGGGGCGACCTATCAGCGTATTCTGCCGGTCCTGCCGTTTCTCGCTGTCGGTTTCGTCGTCAGCCTGCTCTCCGCCAGAAAGCTGAATTCCCTTGCGCTCGGTGATGATCTGGCGGCTGGCCTTGGCGAAAACGTCGCGGTGGCCCGGGCTGTTGCGTTTCTTGGCGCCATCCTGCTCTGCGGGGCGATAACGGCCGTCTGCGGGCCGATCGGTTTCCTTGGGTTGGTCGTGCCGCATGTCTGCCGGTTGTTGATCGGCGTCGATCACCGCTGGCTGCTGCCGTTTTCGGCACTCGGTGGCGCCTGCCTGCTGCTTGCGGCGGATGTTCTCGGGCGCATCGTCGCGCGCCCCGCCGAAATCGATGTCGGCATCGTCACTGCGCTGGTTGGTGCGCCATTCTTCATCTGGATTGTCCGGCGCCAGCGGGTGAGGGACCTGTGACCATGCAGACCTTCACCATCGATGTCGTCATCGCGAACCGCCGCCGCCGCGCGCGCCGGTATTTTGTTGTCCTTGCGGTGTTGTTGGCCCTCGTCGTGTCGATCTTCGCGGTCACGCTGTCGGTGGGGCAAACCATGACGCCGCCTGGTGATGTCCTGCGGGTGCTGTTCGGCGAACCCGTTCCGGGTGCGGCCTTCAGTGTCGGGCAACTCAGGCTGCCACGCGCCGTGCTGTCCGTTCTCGCCGGGCTTTGCTTCGGGCT
The DNA here is from genome assembly GCF_035497515.1 of Pararhizobium sp. Classification (GTDB taxonomy): domain Bacteria; phylum Pseudomonadota; class Alphaproteobacteria; order Rhizobiales; family Rhizobiaceae; genus Pararhizobium. The sequence goes on from NZ_DATJDJ010000091.1 coordinate 16,070, forward strand.
GGGCGGGGTGGCGTTTCAGGTGATGCTCCGCAATCCGCTTGCAAGCCCGGATATCATCGGAATTACCTCCGGTGCTGGAGCCGCCGCCGTCTTCGCCATTGTCGTCCTGTCGATGAGCGGACCGATGGTGTCGGTTTTCGCCATCGTTGCCGGTCTTGTCGTGGCGCTCCTCGTCTACGGCCTTTCCTTTCGCAACGGTGTCGCCGGAACACGTCTTATCCTCGTCGGCATCGGCGTATCGGCCATGCTGCAAAGCGTCATCGCCTATATCCTGCAGTCCGCACCCGCATGGAGCCTTCAGGAAGCGATGCGCTGGCTGACGGGCAGCGTCAACGGCGCGCAACTCGACCAGGCCCTGCCGCTGCTGCTCGCTCTTCTGTTCTTCGGCGGTCTTCTCGTCAGCCGCAGCCGCGATCTGGATGCCTTGCGCCTCGGAGACGACATGGCGGCCGCCCTTGGTACCCGCGTCTCGCAAACCCGGATGCTGGTGATGATCGCAGCCGTCGGTCTGATCGCATCGGCGACCGCTGCAACGGGGCCGATCGCCTTCGCCGCCTTCCTGTCGGGTCCGATTGCCGGCCGGATCGTTCGGAACGCCGGATCGCTGCTGATCCCGTCGGCGCTGACGGGCGCCGTTCTCGTTCTTGCTGCCGATTATGTCGGGCAACACTTTCTGCCAGGCCGATACCCTGTCGGGGTCGTCACCGGCGCATTGGGGGCACCGTACCTGATCTACCTCATCATTCGCGTCAACCGGATCGGAGGCTCGCTATGACCGATCATCTGCTCGTCGCCAGCGGCCTGTCGGCCGGCTATGACAAAACCGAAATCCTGCATGGGTTGGACCTGACGATTCCTCCGGGCAAGATCACCGTGATCGTCGGCGCCAATGCCTGCGGCAAGTCCACGTTCCTGCGGACTCTGTCGCGGCTGATCGCGCCCAGCCAGGGGCAGGTTCTTCTGGACGGCAAGTCCATCCATCGCATGCCTTCGCGAGACCTCGCACGGATATTGGGCCTTTTGCCACAGTCGCCGATCGCGCCGGAGGGCATCACAGTCGCCGATCTGGTCAGCCGCGGGCGGCATCCGCACCAGAGCCTGTTTTCCCGCTGGACCCGGCAGGACGACGAAGCGGTCGATAGCGCGCTTGCGGTCACCAAGACCTTCGACCTCGCCGAGCGGCCGGTCGACGAACTCTCCGGCGGCCAGCGGCAGCGGGTCTGGATCGCCATGGCACTGGCGCAGCAGACCGATATCCTGTTGCTCGACGAGCCGACGACCTTTCTCGATATCAACCACCAGATCGAGGTGCTCGATCTCCTGCTGGATCTGAACGGCACGCGCGGCACCACCGTGGTCATGGTTCTGCACGACCTCAACCTTGCCGCCCGTTATGCCGATCACCTCGTCGCTCTGGCGGACGGTCGCGTGCACATATCGGGCGCGCCGGAAGAGGTGCTGACCGAAGAGACCGTGCGGGATGTCTTCGGTCTCGACAGCCGGGTCATCAAGGATCCGACATCCGGGCGGCCGATCATGCTGCCGATCGGACGACACCGGATGGCTGCGCCGATCGATGAGGATGCCCGCAACGCGTCACAAAAGGAGAAAACCGCATGAACGAGCTACCGTCCTTCAAACTGTCCGGCGTGGCCGTCCCCAGCAATGCCGCGGATATGCTGGATGAGATCTGCGAACATTTCGTCGAACATGCCGACGTGGAGCGAGCGGGCGATCTGGTCGTGCTGAAAAGCGACGTCGGTGTCGCGCGTATCGAGATCGATGCCGGCCGCCTTCTGATCGATCTCGACTGTCCGACTGCCGAAACCTTGCACATGAGCCGCACGATCCTTGCGGAACACCTTTTCTATTTTGCCGAGGACCAGCCGTTCGAGCTCACATGGACGCAAGCCGCGTCCTTGTCGAGGCCGCCGAATCTGCAGGAGGTAACGGTCGTGTCGACGGAAGACGTCACCCCGCATATGCGTCGTGTCGTCTTCTCCTGCGCCGACATCACGCCATTTGTCGGGGGTGACATGCATGTTCGCCTGCTGGTGCCGCCGAAAGGCAGAGCGCCTGTCTGGCCCGGTTTTCGTGACGATGGCCGCCTCGCCTGGCCTGAAGGCGAGGACGAACTTGTGGTTCGCGTCTACACGATCCGAGCGGTCGATACCGCGCGCGGCGAATTGTCGATCGACTTCCTGCAGCATCCGGCCCCCGGGATTTCGACGCCCGGTGCCGATTTCGCGCGTGACGCACGGCCCGGAGACGTGGCGGCCATCATCGGGCCAGGTGGCGGCAGTCTTCCCGTGGCGGAAACCATGCTTCTGATCGGCGACGAGAGCGCCTTGCCGGCCATTGCGCGGATCGCGGCCGAGGTCCCTGCCGGGACGCGGATGCGGGCCATCATTGAAATTGAGGACGAGGCGGAAGAGCAGTCGCTTCCCACGGCCGGTATGCTCGACATGCGCTGGCTGCACCGGAGCAGCTATCCTGAGCACGCCACCGGGCATCTTCTGGCCGAGGCCAAAGCCGTGATCGACAGCGTCGATCGGGAGACGTTCGTCTGGGCCGCCTGCGAAAAACAGGACATCCGCGCCCTCCGATCGTTCCTCAAGGAACGGCAGCATGACCGAAAGAAAATGTATGTCGCCTGGTATTGGGAGAGAAATTCTCGGTGATCCATCAGGCGGGCACGGGGAGATCCAGTTGCGGTAGGCGATTATATCCAGGATGCCGGCGAGGCCGTCCCGGCCGTGCGCGGATCACGTGCCTTCCATGTTTGAAGTCGAGGGTTCAGCGGCAGGCCGGAATGATGGCGCACGCATGCATTGCCGGCAATCTCAGCGAACGGAGATGTCCGAAACAGCGTTCCTGACGATCGTGCCGTCCAAAGTCACGGAAACATCGACCTGGTATTGCCCGGCAGGCAGCGAACGCTTTTTTCCGGCGAAAGCGGAATAGGCAGCCTTGTTCCGCTCGAGTGGTTCGCCAATATG
>NZ_DATJDJ010000092.1:0-3743 GCF_035497515.1 Pararhizobium sp.
ATTTTCGAGGCGAAAAGATCAGAACGGAGAATCCGGGAAGTAGAAGCTTGCCGCATTGTCCTTGGTCACCAGCGTGGCGTCTAGGATGAACGTGCCGCGAACCGGGACCTGATCGTAGAAGTTGCTGGCGGTGAGTTCCATCGCCGTGCCGATCATTGCCGGCGGATAGAGCACGTCCACCGGGATCATCTTGTCGCCGTCCATGACCTTCTTGATCATGTCCTTCGAGCCGGCGCCGGCGACGACATACTGGATGTCCGTGCGGCCGGCCTGCTCGATGGCCTGGAGAACGCCGACGGCCATGTCATCGTCCTGGCACCAGACCACGTCGATCTTCGGGTATTTGGTCAGGTAATCCTGCATGACCTTGAAGGCATCGTCACGGTTCCAGTTGCCGAACTGGCGGTCGAGAACCTTGACATTGGAGCCTTCGATGCCCTTGTCGAAGCCGTCCTGGCGCGCCTGGTCGATCGGGATCGGCAGGCCGCGGATGATGACGACTTCAGCGTCCGGCGTGGTTGCCTTGATGTATTCGCCGGCCGTCTGGCCGAGCGCCGGGTTGTTGCCGGCCACGTAGAGGTCGCGGACCGTATTGTCGTTGACGCTCGGCGCGCGGTCGACGATGGCGACGAACGTGCCCTTGCCCTTGACTTCCTTGATGGCGTTGACCAGCGGATCCGGGTCGGACGGCAGGATGACGAGCGCGTCGATGCCCTGGGTCTCGAGGTCCTGCACGGCATTCGCCTGGCTTGCCGGATCCGGCGACGTCTTGACGATCACGTTGAGGCCCGGATGCTGTTCCATCAAAAGCTTGGCGACACGCTCCGCGTGGAACACGACGCCCGCGGTCCAGCCATGGTCGGCGGCCGGGATCGAGACGCCGATAGTGACCTTCTTTTCTTCCTGCGCGTGGGAAGCGCCGGCAAACGCCATGATGGCGATGGCCGCAACGCTCAATAGTGCTTTACGCATGTTTCTCTCTCCCTAGTGAATTCGGGTCCTTGCAGTCTCAAGACCGGGCGACCCATGAACCCGGTTATTCACGATTTCCGCACCAGCGAGCGCTGAACGAGCATCGCAATGATGATGATCGCGCCCTGGATGGCCCCGATCAGATATTCGCTGATGAAGTTGGAAAGCAGCATGATATTGCCGACCAGCTCGAGGATAAAGGCGCCGCATATCGTGCCCCATACCCGGCCGGCCCCGCCCTTGAGCGCGGTTCCGCCGACCACAACGGCCGTGATCGCCTGCAATTCCCACAGGATGCCGGTGGTGGCCGACGTCGAGCCGAGACGCGGCACATAGAGAAGGACGGCGATGGCCACGCAGAGGCCCTGGATGACGAAGGCGATGGTGCGGACGCGATTGACGGGAATGCCGGAATAACGCGCAACGTCGCTGTTCGACCCGACGGCGACGACATGCCGGCCATAGCGGGTGCGATAGAGCACGAAAGCCGCCACGCAGGTCACCGCGAGAATGACGGCGATGGGAACCGGCAAGCCGAGAATGGAACCGAAATAGGCCGGCCGATACATTTCCTGCAGCGCGGGATCACGCAGCGTGATTGCACCGCCCTGCGACAGCCAGGTCGTCAGGCCGCGATAGATGCCCATCGTGCCGAGGGTCGCGATGAAAGGCTCGATCCGGCCGACCGTCGTCACCAGGCCGTTGGCAAGGCCGCAAGCGCAGCCCGCGACGACGGCAAGGACCATCGCCGCCGTCAACATCAGCGCCGGATCGGCAATCACGCCCGAATTCATGAACAGGATCATCAGACTGGCAACGAAGGCGACCATGGACCCCACAGAGAGATCGAGATCGCCCGAAGAAATCACGAAGGTGGCACCAATGGCGATGATGGCGATGAAGGCGCTGCGGGTCGCGACATTGGCGAGGTTGTTGATGCCGATGAAATTCGGATTGACGAGCGCGCCGAGAATGAGCAGCAGCACGAGCGCCACAAACGGCGCGACAGCCCGAAGATCGACATCACGCCAGCTTCGGCGACGGATTTCCCTGGTTTCCTCGTTGACGCTCATATCCAACCCAATCTCCCGTCCCATTGTCCCTGGGAATTACCGACAGTGCCCGGCCCGCAACCTCTCGCGGTCACGCTGCCGTCTTTTTCTTCAAGCCCGCCGCGTAGCGCATGATCTCCTGCTCGGAGATTTCATCCCCCTCGAGCATGCCGACGATCCGGCCCTCGCGCATGACCGCGACACGCGTACAAAGGCCGATGACCTCGGGCATCTCCGACGAGACGACGATGATCGCACGGCCATCACGGGCAAGCGCCGAGATGAAATGATAGATTTGCTGCTTGGTGCCGACATCGATGCCGCGCGTCGGCTCGTCGATGATGATGATGTCCGGCTCGGTCTCCATCACCTTGGCAAGCAGCAGCTTCTGCTGGTTGCCACCGGACATGCGGCCGGCAACGACATTGCCGTCGCGGACCCGGATATCGAAGCGGCGGCGCGCCCGCTCCAGGGCGGCGGCCTCGCTTGCAGGACTGAGATAACCGAGCTGGCCATGCTTATCGAGCGATTGCAGCGTCAGATTGGCGGTCATCCGCGAACCGAGAAGCAGGCCCTTGGCCTTGCGGTCCTTGGTCATATAGGCAAGGCCGGATCGGTTTGCCGCATGGACATCGCCGGAGGACACGGGCACGCCGTTGATCGTCACCTCACCGGAGGCGCGCGACCGCAATCCGGCGATCGCCTCCATCAGCTCCGTGCGCCCCGATCCGATCATGCCGGAAAAGCCGAGAATTTCGCCCTTGCGCACATCGAAGCTCGCATCGCGGACATAGCCGGTCGAAAGCCCGCTGACGCTGAGCATGATCTCCTCATCGACATTCGGCTCGCTCTTGGCCGGGAAAAGCTTGGACAGTTCGCGCCCGACCATCAGCTGCGCGATCGACTCCCCGTCGAGGATCGCGGTCGGCGAGGTCTTGATCCATTGCCCGTCGCGCAGGACCGTCACCCGGTCGGTCAATTCCATCACTTCATCGAGCTTGTGGGATACGAAGACGAAGGCCGTGCCCAGATCGCGCAGCTTGCGTACCTGCTTGAACAGATAATTGGTCTCTTCACGCGACAGGACGGCGGTGGGTTCGTCCATGAAAACGATACGGGCATCGCGGCTGATCGCCTTGGCGATCTCCACCATCTGCTTGTCGGCGATGGAAAGCGAACTGATCATCGCATTTTCGTCGATATGCGAACCGAGGAGATCAAGGACGCGGCGCGTTTCGGAGCGCATATGCCTGCGGTCAAGCACGCCGAAACGGGTCACTTCGCGGCCGAGAAACAGGCTCTCGGTCACGGTGAGGTGTTCGGCCAGATTGAATTCCTGGTGAATGATGACAATTCCAAGCGCTTCGGCTGCGCCGTTCGGCGGCAGCTTGACGGGGCGGCCATCGAGGAGAATTTCACCCGAGGTCGGCTGCTCGAAACCGGAAAGGATCTTGACGAGAGTGGATTTGCCGGCGCCATTCTCGCCCATCAGCGCATGAATTTCGCCGGCACGGAGATCGAAATCGACACTGAAGAGCACCTGCACGCCGTTGAACGACTTGCTTATTCGCTTCGCGGACAGCACCACGCTGCCGACGTCGCCGGTCTTCGAATTCATAATTCCTCCCATGCGGCTCCCATCCGCTTGAGCCCTATGTAAACCTTTACATAGACCATGTAAAGGTTTACATCCTTGCATAACACCGAATTTCGCCGCCT
>NZ_DATJDJ010000093.1:0-2519 GCF_035497515.1 Pararhizobium sp.
AATTCTATCTCGGCATAGGCTGATTGCCCGGCTTTGGTGAAGCGGCGTTCGATCTGCATCGTCCTCGTGTCCTTTGTGTGCCACATGCCCGACCGCATGAAAGCGTCGGCCAAAATTATCCCGCCGAGCCGCGCGGGGGAGGGTCGCGCAGTCCGTTCTTAATGTCCGTTCAACTGTGGAAACGGCGTTCCGCTTCCCTGTATCTTGTGCTGATTTTCGCTGCAAACACTAAATATAGTATCAACAGCTTCCTTACGCCAGCTTTATGTGACGTATCCGGCGGGCGATGAGATCACAAAAAATAACCGTCGCGACCGGCGGACCATCCACCGGGGCGCCTGAAACACAGACGATTTTTCCTGAAACAAACCGGCCTCGTAACTTTCCGGTCCCGCCGCCGCCGCAACGTGAAATCCATTAACGGTATTGAACCCGATTCCGTCAAGGGGTGGTTCATGTCGTATTGATGAACACCAGATGTTGTGTGCCGCGCCTGTGGAAAACGGGGACAGACACCAAATTCAGCAAAATCAGGCGCTTCGCCGGCTTGCCTGAAGCTTGGCCCGACGATGCGGGCCGGTTTTCAAAATTTTACGGGTAAAAATCCACAGGTCGTTCATCATCGCGATCCTCGGCGATAGCCAAGATCGTGGAAATGTGTTGCTGCTCTGATTCTGTGCCCCGGCCAGCGAAAAGGCTATAGCGCGCCGAGATTGATGCCGATCGTGATCGCCCCCAGCGCCGTGCCGGTATCGGGATCGGTGATCGTCATGCTGGCCTGGGATTGCAGCATCTGGGTCGATTCATCCCGCTCCGCCCGATCGACGAACAGGCTGGCGCTTCCGGCACGGTAGGTTTTCTGCCATTTGGGCTCGTCGCCCTGCCAGTAATCGGAACTGACCTCGCTTTGCGCGATGCTGAGCCCCTTTGCGTCCATGATCATGATTTCGGTGATGGCGCCGTTCGAGGCGGCCTGCTTTTCCTTCAGAAATATCGACAGGGGGCTTTTGGCCACGGTCTCGATCAAAGGCTGGGCCGTGCCGGCGCGCTCCTGGCGCCAGGTGGCATCCAGGCGCTCGATATCGGTCGGCGACAGATAGGCGTTCAGCCTGTTCTGGCGCCTCAGTTCCTCGACGATACGCGAATCATTCATCCACGGCCGGATATTCGTCTCGACATAGGCCGTGACCGGGCCGATATGCACATCGCTTGCAACCGAGGGCAGGGCTGCCAGGATGCAGAGGCCCGCGGCGATCATCGGAACCAGGGCCTTGCCTCTCATCACGTCCGGTTCCTCCTGCCTTGGCGACGGCCCCCTGGGGAGCGCGCCGACGATAGAGGCACAGGCATATCAGCAAGGAAAGGCGCGGGAAAGCCGGTCGTCATGCAACCGGCCAGCGGCGACCCGTCGGCGCAGTCAGCCGCGGGCCCCCTTGGCGATCGGCTCCTGGTAGGTAAAGCCCATGTCCCAGGGGAAATAGATCCAGGTGTCCTGGCTGACCTCGGTAACGAAGGTATCGACCTGCGGCCGCCCCTGCGGCTTGGCGTAGACGGCGGCGAAATGCGCCTTCGGCAGCATGGCGCGTACCACGGCGGCCGTCTTGCCGGTGTCGGTGAGGTCGTCGATGATGAGCACGCCTTCGCCGCCATCGGCCGTCAGTTCCGGGGCAATGCCCTTGAGGACCTGCATCTGCCCTTGCGAATCATAGTCGTGGTAGGAGGCGACGCAGACCGTCTCGATCATCCGGATGTTCAACTCGCGGCAGACGATCGCCGCCGGCACCAGCCCGCCGCGCGTAATGCAGACGATCGCCTTCCAGGTTCCGCCATTGTCGGCCAGCCGCCAGGCAAGCGCGCGCGCATCGCGGTGAAACTGATCCCAGGAAACGGGAAAGGCTTTTTCGGGAAGTGACATCTGCGAAGCTCCAGTTGATCGCCGTCGGAATATTTCGTGAAATGGTGCGGACGACGGGGGTCGAACCCGTACGGATCTCTCCGAGGGATTTTAAGTCCCTTGCGTCTACCAGTTTCGCCACGTCCGCCAGTAGGGATTTCAGTATCTTAGACATTTCGATTTTGGAAGCTCTGCACAACGGTTTTTTTGTTGTGCAATCCATGTTCATTTATCGTTCTGGCCGTTGAAGATTTTCATCCGGCCCAATTCCTTTTCGACATGCCGGGTGTAATGCTCACCCATGCGCCGTGAGCGGTCTCCGAGCGCATCCGCGACGATGCCGGTGTCAAAGCCTTGACGCCTGATGGCAGCCGCGTAAGTCACCCGCAGCCCATGCAGGGTGCATCCTTCCCGTATCAGCCCAGCATCCTTCAATGTCGTCAGATAGTCGCTCACCGCGCTCTGCATTGCCTTCTCGTCTTTCCAGGGCAAGCCGTCGCTGTTGAGGCAGATCACCGTTGATTTCCGCTCGAGCGCTTCGAGATGCAGCCGGGTTTCGGCCGCGCACGGGAACCACGACGGCTCACTATTCTTGCGCAGAACGATCGAGAAGGCCTTGCCGGAT
>NZ_DATJDJ010000094.1:0-4252 GCF_035497515.1 Pararhizobium sp.
GAGGAACTGGATGGCAAGCGGCAGGCAACGCTGATCGAGACCGGCGAGACGGTTGCCATCGGCTCGATCGAGAAAATGTCGAAATCGAAGAAGAACGTCGTCGATCCCGACGACATCATCGCCTCCTATGGCGCTGATACGGCCCGCTTCTTCGTGCTGTCGTACTCGCCGCCCGATCGGGACGTCATCTGGTCGGAATCCGGCGTCGAAGGCGCCCACCGCTTCGTCCAGCGGCTGTGGCGGCTGATTTCCGAGGCCTCCGCGATATTGAAGGCGTCCGATGCGCGTCCGGCGGCGGAAGGCCCCGCACTGGCGATCTCGCAGGCGGCCCACAGGACGCTGAAGGCCGTGCAGGCGGACTATGACAAGCTTGCCTTCAACAAGGCCGTGGCGCGGATTTACGAACTGGTCAACATGCTTGCCGGTCCGCTGGGCCAGGTCGCGGCCGGCACGGCCGATGCGGCGACGACGGCGGCCCTCAAGGAGGCCACATCGATCCTGATCAGCCTTGTGGCGCCAATGATGCCACATCTGGCCGAACAGTGCTGGCAGGAGATCGGCGGCCAGGGGCTGGTCGCCCAATCGGCATGGCCGGCCTACCAGGACGCGCTGGTGGCCGAGAACGAGGTGACCATGCCGGTGCAGATCAACGGCAAGAAGCGCGCCGATTTGACAATCGCACGCGATGCGGACCAGACTGCGATCGAGAGTGCCGTCCTGGCGCTTGAGCCCGTCAAAGCCGCCTTGAACGGATCGAGCCCGAAGAAGATCATCGTCGTGCCGCAGAGGATCGTGAATGTCGTTGTCTGAGAACGCACGGAAATTGGCATGCCTCGCGATCCTCGGCACCGGCGTGGCAATCGCCGGATGCCAGGTCCGCCCGCTTTATTCGGAGGGTTCGACGGGAAAGCCGGCGCTGGCGCTGGCATCGATCGAGATTTCCGATGCGGACGATCGCGTCGAGCAGGATGTGCGCAATGCACTGATCTTTTTAACCTCGGGCGGCGCCGGCGAGCCGACAAATCCCGTCTATCACATGGCGCTGAACGTCACCTCGACGGCCAATGGCGTGCTCTATGACCAGGAATCCGACACGGCCGGCGCGGCGCGCGTCGTAGTCCGGGCCGACTACAATCTGACGCAAACAGCAACCGGTGAAACCGTCCGTTCCGGCAACCGCAGCGCCGTCGCCCTGGTCGATTTCTCCAAGCAGGAATTCGCCAAACTGCGCGCGCTCCGCGACGCCGAGAAGCGCGCGGCGAAGGAGCTTGCCGAGATCATCCGGGCCGATATCGCCGCAGCGCTCGGTCGCTGAGCGGTATCGCGCCGGGATAGCCGAATGGGCGACATCAAATCTCACGAATTCGACGCCTTTCTGCAGCGTTCGCTCGGGGACAATCGTCTCTTCCTGGTCTATGGGCCCGACCGTGGGCTCGTCTCCGAGCGCGCCGGCCAGATCGCGGCCAGAAGCGGCGTCGATCTTACCGATCCCTTTTCGCTGATCAGGCTCGACGGTTCCGATCTCCAGCAAAATCCGGGTCGCCTGCTGGACGAGGTCAATACGATCGGCCTGTTCGGTGGCGAGAAGCTCATCTGGGTCCGGGCAGGCGGCAGTGAAAAACCGCTTGTGGATGCTTTCTCCCTTCTGGCGCAGCAGCCTTCGGTCGCGAGCTTCGTCATCGTTGAGACGGGCGATCTGAAGAAGAGTGCGGCCCTGCGCAAGACCGGCGAAGCCCGCTCGGTCATCTCCGTCGCCTGCTACAGCGACGATGCGCGCGCAATCAGCGGCTTGATCGACCAGGAACTGGGGCAAGCGGGCATGCGCATCTCGCCGGCGGCGCGGGAAAGGCTCAACGAGGCGCTGGGCGGCGACAGGATCGCTTCGCGCAACGAGATCCGCAAGCTCGTCCTCTATTGCGCCGGGATGGAGGTGATCGAGGAGGAACACGTGATGGATATCGTCGGTGATGCCAGCGCGGTTTCGGTGGATGATGCGGTCGATGCCGTTCTGAAGGGTGACCCGGACGGGCTCCAGCACGCGATCGCCAAGATCGTCGCGTCAAAAACGGCGATCTTCCTCGTCCTCCAGGCCTGTTTGAAGCAGTTCCAGCTGCTGGATGTGATGCGCTCCGAAATGGATGACAAGCGGCAACAGCCTTCGCAGGTCGTGGCGTCGCTGGGCCGCCATCTGCATTTCCGCCGCAAGCCCCTGATCGAATCCGCTCTTCGGACCTGGACGTCGCAGGCGATCCGGCGCGAATCGAGCCGTCTGCAGACCGCCATCTTCCAGAGCCGCTCGCGACAGAGCCTGGAAGACAGTATTGCCATGCATGCTTTGCTGGCGATAACGCTTCAGTCCGCCCGTAAGTAATTGAAATTAATATGATTTACGGACGTAACGTATCCGAATCGATCAGCGGCGCTCAAGCAGCCGGCAGATTTCCTCAAGTTGATCCAGGGTCTTGTAGGAAATCCGCAACTGGCCGCCGCTTGCCTTGTGATTGACGGTGACGTCGAGGCCGAGACTGTCGGTGAGCGTGCGCTCAAGTGCCAGCGTATCGGCGTCCTTCTCTTCCCTGGCTGACGGCTTGCCATAGGAGGGGTCGTTCTGCGCGCGGATATCGTTCTGGGCCAGGCGCTCGGTATCACGCACTGAAAGCCCCTTGGCTACGATAGCTTTCGCCAGTGCGACCGGATCGGACGTCGGGATCAGGGCGCGGGCGTGGCCGGCCGAGAGAGTGCCGGAAGAGAGCATGTCACGAACCGGATCAGGCAATTTCAACAGCCGAAGGCTATTGGCGACATGGCTGCGGCTCTTGCCGATAATTTCTCCCAGGTCATTTTGCGTATAACCATGCTCGGCGATCAGCTGATCATAGCCAAGCGCTTCTTCGAGTGGGTTGAGGTCCGACCTCTGGACGTTCTCGACAATGGCGATTTCCAGCGCCGTGCGATCGTCCACATCACGAACGATAACCGGGATATCGGTAAAACCGGCCAGTTGAGCCGCCCGCCAGCGCCGCTCACCGGCGATGATCTCGAAGCGGTCCTCAGCAAGAGTGCGCACCACTACGGGCTGAACGATGCCGTGCTGGCGAACGGAGCTTGCCAGATCCTGAAGCTCTGCCTCATCGAAGCTGCGGCGCGGATTGCGCGGATTGCGCGTGATGAACTCGATAGGCACCCGGCGATCGGCACTGACTGACGAAGCGGGTGCGCTTGCCGGTAGGGGCTGATCCATCTCGCCGATCAGCGCTGCCAGACCGCGGCCGAGGCGTCGTCTCGAATTATCGTCATTCATAATCTCTACTCACGCTAAATCGTTACGATGTCGAATCGGTTCTATGCCGCCCGTCGTACTCGTTCACGCTGGATAACTTCCGATGCCAGTTGAAGATAGGCCTGGCTGCCCGCGCATTTAAGATCGTAAAGAATGGCCGGCTTGCCATAGGATGGGGCCTCCGAGACCCGCACATTGCGCGGGATCAGTGTATGATAGACCTTTTCACCCAAATGTGTCCGAACATCGTTGACGACCTGCTGCGCCAGGTTGTTGCGGGAATCGAACATGGTCAACACGATCCCCTGGATATCCAATGTCGGATTCACGGATCGTCGCACTTGATCGACCGTTTCGAGCAGCTGGCTAAGGCCTTCCAGCGCAAAAAATTCGCACTGCAAGGGCACCAGAACGGAGTGCGCGGCCGCCATGGCATTCATCGTCAACAGGTTGAAAGAGGGAGGGCAATCGACGAGAACATAGGAATAGGTAAGCGCTTCCGGCGCCGACAGGGCCTTGCGCAGGCGGAAGACGCGGTCGCTCTCGCGGGAAATCTCCATCTCCAACCCAAGCAGATCCATGGTTGAAGGAATGATCGAGAGATTGGGGACGACCGTATTCTGGACCACATCGGCAACGGAATGGGTCCCGATCATCAGTTCATAGGAAGAGAGCTTACGATCCCGGCGTTGTATGCCGAGACCGGTGCTGGCATTGCCCTGTGGATCGAGATCGACGATCAACACTTGCTCGCCGATCGCCGCCAGCGCGGTGGCAAGATTAATCGCTGTCGTTGTTTTTCCGACGCCACCCTTCTGGTTGGCGATCGTGATGATGCGGTTCTTCTCGCCTGCCATTGCTATTCCGCCGTTTTAACGCGATGCGATAGATTTTTGACCTCGAGCACGACCGAATCCGGCTCGATGACGCTTTGATGTTTTACCAGATCGAAATCAAAGCGGCCAATCGCTT
>NZ_DATJDJ010000095.1:0-10639 GCF_035497515.1 Pararhizobium sp.
CGATGTCCGGAGCGCTTGCCATGATGCGCAACCAGATGGCGACGACGATGCATGATTATGCCGTCTGGGACGATGCGGCGCGCGCGGTCTATGCGCCGGATTCGCAAGAGTGGATCGTCGAGAATTTCGGCCTTGCCAGCGCCGCCTCGGATATCTTCGACACCGCCTATCTGCTTGGCCCCGGCAACACCGTCGTGACCGCGTATCAGCGCGGTGCGCGGTTCAGCGTGCCGCCGTCCGAATTTCTGTCGCCGGCTTTCGACGTGATGATGAAGACGGTGCGCGATGCCGGCACGTCCGATGAAGCGGAGACGTCCGGTTTCGTGCAGACGAAAGAGGGTGTCGCGGTCGTCGGTGTCTCGACCATTCGCTCTGCGTCTCTCGACGTGGCCGTACCGATCGACCGGCTGCAGCAACTGGTCTTCATCCGCCATCTCGATCGGGACAAGGTCGGCGAGATCGCCAAGACCTATCTGATCCGAGATCTGCGTCTCGTTGATGTCGCTGATCTTCATCCCAGTGCGGCCCCCATCAAGGATCCGGCCGGCAAGGTGATTGCCGGGCTTGCCTGGATCGCGCAGGCGCCGGGAGACATCAGCTATCACAAGGTGCGGCCCTATATTTTCGCCGCCATGTCAATCGTCGGCATTTTCATCGTTCTTCTCGTCATTGCCGGCGGGGCCGTGATCGGCCGGTTGCGCGGTGACGAGATCGCGGCGCGCCGGGCGGCCCTGAAGGACCGGCTGAGCGGTTTGCGGAATCGGACAGGACTGTTCGACGGACTGCAGACGATGATCGACCAGGCCAAGGATCGCAGCGATGATGTCATGCTGTTCTATCTCGACATGGATGGCTTCAAGGAGGTCAACGATGTCTACGGCCACGCGACGGGCGACCGCCTGATCAAGAGCGTCGCGGCCGGCCTCACGCATCTGGTTCCCGAGGGCGGTATTCTCGCCCGCCTCGGTGGTGATGAGTTTGCGATTGCGTTGCCGATCAAACGTGGTGACGACGGGCCGCCGCCACTCGAAGCGCATATTCTCGATTTCTTCTCAGAACCGTTCGTGATCGGCGACCTGGTCGTGGTGGCCGGCGTCAGCGTCGGCACCGCGATTTCGCCGCTCGGCTCGATCGACGCGGAAGAATTGCTGCGGCGGGCCGATATCGCCATGTACAAGGCCAAGGCCGACGGGCGAGGTCGCGCCATCGCCTATGATGCCGAGATGGACGCAGCTCTCGCAGAACGCAAGGCACTGGAAACTGCCTTGCGTTCGGGCATCCATTCCAGCGAATTTTATGTCGTCTACCAGCCCGTGGTCGATGCCGCCTCCCATGCGATCGTCGGCCTCGAAGCGTTGCTGCGGTGGAAGTCGCCGGTGATGGGCATGGTGTCGCCTGACATCTTCATTCCGCTCGCCGAGACGACCGGGCTGATCGACAAGCTCGGCCTGTTCGTGATGGAAGAGGCCCTGCGCGTCGTACGCACCTGGCCACAGATCGGCATTTCGATCAACGTGTCGCCCGCGCAGTTCCGCAATCCGTTCTTCATTCCGAAAGTATCGTATCTCCTGGAGGAAAGCGGCGTGCGCCCGTCATCGGTGACACTCGAAGTCACCGAGGGCTATTTCATCCACAATCCGGAACAGGCCCGCCGCATGATCGGCGCGCTGAACGGGCTTGGGGTTCGCATGGCGCTTGACGATTTCGGCGCCGGCTTTTCCAGCATAGGGTATCTGCGCCAGTTCGGGTTCGACCGGTTGAAGCTCGACCGTTCGATGATCCGGGCGCTGGAAGACGGTCCGCGCGGCCGTGACATGCTGCAGGCAACACTGGCGCTCGCCGCCGCCCTCGATATCCCCGTCACGGCCGAAGGCATCGAGACCGAGGAAGAGGCTGTCATCCTGCGACTCTGCGGCTGCGATCACCTGCAAGGCTATTACTTCTCACGCCCGGTCGAAGAGGCGGCGCTGCCGGCCCTCCTCGCTGAAAAGGCACCGCCGGGAATGGTGACGCTGTCGGCATGACGGCGTTAAACCTGCCGAGATCGCAGGTTGCCCTCAGCTTCCCAGATGCCGTTCGCCGCGGCGTTTTGCCAGGTCGATCTGGTGCTGCCGCTGGCGATAGCGCAAGCGGTCCTCTTCCGTCCGGGTCTCGTGGCAATGAATGCAGGAGACGCCGTTTTCGTGGTGGGGAGACAAGAGATCCTGCGGAGTCAGCGGTTGGCGGCAGGCATGGCAGAGCGTGTGTTCGCCTTCCTTCAGGCCGTGCGTCACCGATACGCGCTCGTCGAAGACGAAGCAGGCGCCGTCCCACAGGCTTTCTTCCTCCGGCATCTCCTCCAGATATTTGAGGATGCCGCCCTTGAGGTGGTAGACCTCGTCGAAGCCCTGTTCCTTCATGAAGGCCGTCGCCTTTTCGCAGCGGATACCGCCGGTGCAATACATGGCGATCTTCGGCTTCGAAACGAGATCGGTATTGTTCTTCACCCAGTCGGGAAACTCGCGAAAACTCTTGGTGTTCGGATCGACCGCGCCGCGGAACATGCCGATCGCGGTTTCATAGTCGTTGCGGGTATCGATCACGATCGTGTCGGGATCGGAAATCAGCGAATTCCAGTCCTGCGGCGCGACATAGGTGCCGACGATCTTGTTGGGGTCGATATCCTCGACGCCCATGGTGACGATTTCCTTCTTCAACCGCACTTTCATGCGCAGGAACGGCATGGCCGAGGCCCAGCTTTCCTTGTGCTCGAGTGCCGAGAATTCCGGCTGGCTGCGCAGGAAGGCGAGGACCGCGCGAATACCGTCTTCAGGGCCGGCAATCGTGCCATTGATGCCTTCGTGGGCGAGAAGCAGCGTTCCCTTGACCCCATTGTCCTCGCACATCCGCTGCAGCGGCTGCCGGAAATCGGCGAACCGCTCGAACGCAGCGAAATGATAAAGCGCCGCAACCAGAAACTGGCCGCTGTCTTCCTGAGGAACGGCCCCGAGGCGGGAAATGTTGAACGTGTCTGTCATGCGGCGTGAAATACAGCTTTCAGCCCTTTCGCGCAATTCCCATTGCCGCATGGCAGGTCTGCGGCCCGGTGGCTCGGCCCGGCCTGGCGTATGGTCAGGCGGCCGCCTGGGTGGAGACACGCAGGCGATGCCCGTCCGGGTCGGCGCAGGTGAAAGTATAGTCGGTGTCCGACGGCGCGGGCTCCTGCAGGATGGTGACACCTTTCCTGCGCCATTCATCATGGAGGGCATCGACGCCTTCGCGCCCCGCAACGATGATAGGAAGCTCCACGTCGCGCGTGTTCGCGATGGCGTGTGCCTTGCTTCTCCGTGCGAGGCCCAATTTCAGCGCATCGTTCATCAGAACCACCGCATAGCTCGGCGACAGTTCCAGCGGCAGGGCGCCGAACATGGCCATGTAGAAAACAGCGCTCTCGGCCGGGCTTTCGACAGGCAAGATAAAGTCGGTTTTCACGGCAGTCTCCTCTTCATGTTTACAGAGGCTGTTGTAGACCGATATCCTGTCAGTTTATGGCAGCAGGATCACATGTCGTGCGCAAGCTTGACCGTCTTGCGCCATGCGGCCAAAAGATGCTGGCGTTTGCGCGGCGAGCGCAGCTCCGTCACCACCAGGGAATTGATGCGATCAGCGCGGAAATGGCGGAAATCGTTGCGCAATTCGCACCATGCGATGAGAATGCGGGCTTCTTCGAGATAGCCGAGCGCAAACGGCCAGACGCGCCGGGTTGTCGTCTGTGCATCCTTGTCGGCGTAGTCGAGATCGAGTTTCAGGCCTTGCCGGATCGCGTCGCGGATGACGGCGAGATCCATCGTCCCGACATCGGGCCTGCGGACCGACGGTACCAGAAGAGAATTGGTTTCAAGCTCGTGTCGCAGATCAGGGGGCAGCACCGCCGCGATCTTCGATAGCGCATTGCCTGCCGCCTCGCGCAAACCGTCGTCCGTTCGTGCCGCCACCCAGCGCGCGCCGAGGACAAGCGCTTCGATCTCCTCCTCGCTCAGCATCATCGGCGGCATCAGGAAGCCGGGCTTGAGCACATAACCGAAGCCCGGTGCGCCCTGGATATCGGCACCCTGCGCCTGCAGCGTGGCAATGTCGCGGTAAAGTGTCCGGATGCTGACGCCGAGCCGTTGCGCCAGCGTGTTGCCGCTCACGGGCCGGCGATAGGTGCGCAGGAGCTGGATGAGATCGAGCAGGCGGGTTGAGCGGGACATGCCCGAGCTTACTGCCGTAATCTGGCAGGATCAACAGCCGCGCGTTGCCAGCTATTCCTGCGGTCTGCCATCCTGTGCGAGGAACTGGTTGGAATAGCGCTGTTCGCCGGTGACCTCACGCCCGAGCCAGGCTGGAAGGCTCGGATTGTCGTCTTCTGACTCCATCTCGACCTCAGCGACGACGAGGCCCGCGAGCGCGCCGGCATAGACATCGACTTCCCAGATGAAGCCAGCCACCGGCACGCGGTATCGCGTTTTCTCGATGATGAAGCCAATCGCCTGGGAAAACAGTTCGTCCGCATCGGTGACAGGCATCTCGTATTCGAATTCGTCGCGCACAAGCGCGCTCTTGCCGATCTTGATGGTCAGCTGGGCGCGTTCGCCACCCGCCGTTCGGACACGTACGGAGCGGTCCTCCATCGCGACGACATAGGCCTGCCTGAGCAAAACCCCGCCATCGCTGCCCCAGCGCCAGGCATCGGAGGCGACGAGGAATTTCCGTTCGATTTCCTTTGCCATTCCGTCCCCGATGGACTCTGATTGCACCGTTTCGCGGAGACTATAAGGACCAGTGCTCGCGCGTAAACCCGAATTCTTGAGAGTTCAATGACAATATCCAAGACCCGATTGCCTCTCTTGGGTCTCGACATTAGAAGGGGAGGAGAGTATTCGAGCCTCCATTCAATCGTTTTAAAAAGGTTGCCGGCATGAGCGAGAAAACCGAGAAGCTTCTTTCCGTCCTGAAACTGCAGCCGGTCGTTCCGGTCCTGATCATCGACGATCTGGCAACGGCGGTGCCGCTGGCGCGTGCATTGGTCGCAGGCGGCCTGAAGGCGATCGAAATCACCCTGCGCACGACGGCAGCACTGGAAGCGATCCGCGCCGTGGCCAACGAGGTGGAAGGTGCTGTCGCCGGTGCCGGCACCATCCTCAATGCCGCCCAGTACGCGGCAGCCGTCGAGGCCGGTTCGC
Source organism: Pararhizobium sp. (assembly GCF_035497515.1). Taxonomy (GTDB): domain Bacteria; phylum Pseudomonadota; class Alphaproteobacteria; order Rhizobiales; family Rhizobiaceae; genus Pararhizobium. The sequence continues at coordinate 5,205 of NZ_DATJDJ010000095.1, forward strand.
AGTTCATCGTCAGCCCTGGTACAACGCAGGAACTGATCGACGCGGCCAATGATTCGGAAATCCCGCTGCTTCCGGGTGCCGCCACTGCCAGCGAAGTCATGGGCCTGCGCGAGGAAGGCTACAAGGTGATGAAGTTCTTCCCCGCCGAGCAGGCCGGTGGCGCCGCCTACCTCAAGTCGCTGTCCTCGCCGCTTGCCGGCACGTTCTTCTGCCCGACCGGCGGCATCTCGCTGTCGAACGCGAAGGACTATCTGTCGCTACCCAACGTCGTCTGCGTCGGCGGCTCCTGGGTTGCACCGAAGGATCTCGTCGCCAGGGGCGATTGGGCCGGGATCACCAGGCTCGCCGCCGAGGCCTTCGCTCTCAGGAACTGAAACAGGCAGCCCATTCTTTTCGAAGGCCGGAGCGTTTGCTTCGGCCTTTTTCGCGTCCGTCTTCTTTTATTTGTATTCTTTTCGTCGCATTCCTATGTCTCAGTTCGACCAGTTCAACCGGCCAAGGGAGTGCGACCGAATGTTTGACGCGAAGAAATTGCTGGACCAGTTCCTGGGCTCGCAGATCCCCGGTGCGGGTGGCACCGTGCGGGAGCGGGCCGGACAGGCGACGCAGATGGCCAAGGATAATCCGCTTGCCGCCGGGGCGCTTGCCGCCGTGCTGCTCGGCACCGGTACCGGCCGCGCCGTGACGGGCTCCGCCCTCAAGCTCGGCGGCCTCGCCGCCATTGCCGGCCTGGGTTATCAGGCCTACAAGAATTACCAGGCGGGCAAGGAGCCTGCCGCGGCGCAGCCGGATGCCGTCCAGGAACAGCCGGAACTCCTGCCACCGCCGGCCGATTCCGGCTTCAGCACCGAACCTTCCGCTGTCCGCAATGATTTTGTCCTCGTCCTGATCCGCGCGATGATCGCCGCGGCTCGCGCCGATGGCCATATCGACGATGCCGAGCGGTCCCGTATCATGGACAAGGTCAAAATCTCGGGGCTCGATTCGGAGGCCGAAAGTTTCCTGAACGACGAACTGAACAATCCCGTCGATCTCGACAGCATCGTTTCGGCTGCACGGACCGAGGAAGAGCGCGTCGAGCTCTATACGGCGTCACGGCTGGCGATCGATGCCGACACCCGCGCCGAACGCGGCTATCTCGATCTTATGGCCGGTCGTCTCGGCCTTGCCGATGCGCTGATCGATCATATCGAGGCGACGGTGTCGGCGGCCAAGACGCCGGTAATCGAAACGCAGGCCAATGCGCCGCAGACATCCGTTCCGCAGGTCGGCGAGCCGCCGATCAAGTCGCCCTGGTGATCGATCCATCACGACTTTGCATTTGTGCGGCGTTCGGGCCTGTCCTATGCCTGAGGTGAGGTGAGAAGCCGGTTCGACGTTCGTTCGGATCGGTTGTCTCTTCAGCCATTCAGGGAATTTCAGGAGCAAACGATGTCCGATCTCGCGAATTGGAAAGCCCGCCCGGCGCCCCAGCCGGTGACGCTCGAAGGTCGGTTCGTATCGGTCCGGCCCTATGACCGCGAGGCGCATCTGGCGGCGCTCTGGAATGCCTTTGGCGGCCTGGATATCAATGCCCGGCTGCAATATTTCGCGCAGGATGATTTTGGCGGCATCGAGGATTTCGACACGTGGCTGACCGCCGTGCAGAAGTCCGGCTGGATCACCGAAGTTTTCGTCGACAAGGCCAGCGGCGACGTCGTCGGCATCGCCAACTACATGCGCCCGGATCCGGCCAATGGCGTGGTCGAGGTGGGTGGCGTGGCCCACGCCTTCGCCATGGCGCGCTCGCCGCTCTCGACCGAAGTGCATTACCTGATGGCCAAGCACGCTTTCGAGGAGCTGGGCTATCGACGCTACGAATGGAAATGCGACAATCGCAACGAGGCGAGCAGGAAGACGGCCGTCCGGCTCGGCTTCACATTCGAAGGCGTTTTTCGCCAACACATGCTGTCGAAGCGCGAGAACCGTGATACTGCCTGGTTCTCGATGATCGACAAGGAATGGCCGCTGTTGAATGCGGCCTTTGAAGCCTGGTTGTCGCCAGACAATTTCACCGCCGATGGCACGCAGAAGCGCAAGCTTGAAGCTATTCGCGCGGAACTTGCATGAAAGGAAACGACATGACCGAACCGCAGAAAAAGGAACGCTCGCCGGCAATTGCCGCTGCGATCATCCTGCTTGTGGTCGGGCTGGGGTTCTTCATCCTGCCGAGGATCATGCTCTGGCTGGGCGATTTCTCGCCCTGGCTGGCTGGCGCCTTCGGCACGGTTTTCGTGCTCGCCTTCTTCCTGATCTTCTGGCTCCGCGCCCGCTATCAGCGCCGGCGCGGACTTTAAGGCGCTTCAGACAGCTCCTCTTTCTCAGCCTTGCAATGAGGCGCCGAGCAGAACGAGACCCAGCACCAGAACCAGCAGGGCGCCGGAAATCTCGATGCCGTTGCTGATGCGCATGGCCGCTGTTCCGCTGGAGGCGTAGCGCACGGCCAGATCCTTGGCGGTGACGGCAAGGGTTGCCAGAACTGACACGGTGATGGCGGTGCCGATCGACATGGCGAAAACCGAGAGAACGCCACCGAGATAAAGTCCGTTCAGCAGCGCGAAGCTCAGCACGATCAGCGCGCCGGAACAGGGGCGCAGACCGACGGCGATGATCGCTGACCAGGCTTCCCGGAGCGCGAACCGATCGCCCTTCAGCATCGATGGATCCGGCGCATGGGCATGGCCGCAGGTGTCGCAGACCTCGCCCGGTCCGTGACTATGGGCATGCGAATGGCCGTGATCATGGGCGTGAGGTGCGTGATGGTGATGACCGTGGTCATGGAGGCCATGATCGTGGGCCGATGCAATGGCGAGACGGCGTTCGCGCATGCCCTTCAGCTTGCGAAACAATAGCCAGCCGCCGAAAGCCGCGATCAGGGCGTAGCTCACCACTTCGAGGAAATGTGTCGCCTGCGTCATCGAGATCGATGAGCCGCGCAGGACGAGATAGGCGGCGCCGACCAGCAGGATGGCGACGCCGCCCTGCATCATCGAGGACATGAACGACAGGAGCACGCCGCGCTTGAGTTCCGTCTCGTTGGCGATCATGTAGGAGGAGATCACCGCCTTGCCATGGCCGGGGCCGGCGGCGTGGAAGACGCCATAGGCAAAGGACAGGCCGATCAGCGACCAGAGCTGCCAGGGGTTTTCCCGCATGCCTTTGATGGCTTCGGTGAGCGTGTGATAGAAGCGCTGCTGCTCCATGTTCACGAAAGCGAAGAGGCCGCCGAACAGGCCGCCGGTCTGGAAGGCCGGCTCCGCGGTGCCGATGCCGAGCGGCGACTGCGCGTGGGCAACCGTCGCGCAAACTACCAGTGCTGCAACGGCAAGGCCGATAAGCTGCGTGGGATGGCGCGGCGTCAGCATGTGAATTCGATCCGGGTTGCAAACATCTTCGACATGTCGGTCCCCGTCGGGTCGTTGAAGAAGGCGTCGGTCAGGCTGGCCTGATTTTGAGCCAGCACTTCATCCGGGTCCGGACGCACCACCTTGTGCCGGCACGCATTCAACTGGTCGCCGATCGGCGCCAGATCGCCATCGGTCGGGAAATCCATCGCCGTGTACATGGTCGGATCATAGACCCCGAACGACATCCTGCCTTTCAGCGGGATGGGCACGGCCGGCTTGACGGCGAACATCAGCAGCAACTGTCCGTCCTTGTAGTCGGCGGTTATCGCGTCCGGCTTGTTGACCTTCACGCTTTTGCCGTTGTCGGTGATGCTTGTATAGTAATTGTACTCGGCGAGTGAATCGAGAACGGTCTGGCCGACCTCCTGCAACTCGTCGGGGTCGAGCTGGGCATTCGAATTCTTGTCGAAATCCATCACCACGCTGGCGGAAAATAGCTCGTCGAAGCGCCAGACATTGCGCAATTCGGTGATCTGGTTGCTGGCGTCGGCTACGATCTCCAGCCGCGCCTCGGCATAGATATGCGGGTGAGCAAAGGCGGCGGAAGGCATTAGCACTGCCGCTGCCGCCAGGATCAGGGACGTTGGTTTCATGCTGTCGTGATTCCCGTGAATGTTGCGGCGCATGACCGGCTCATATGCAATGTAGGGCAATTGGGACGGAATTGGGACTGCAGCCCTTGCGCGGAGAGGTCAATTTCCCGAGTTCTTGCGAAACCAGTTGTGCAGGAAGTCGACCAGTGTTCTGACCTTCGTCGGCAGATAGCGCCGGTGCGGATAGATCGCGTAGATGCCACGATCCTTCGGCAGGAAGTCCTCGAGGATGGAGATGAGCGCGCCGGAGGCGATCTTGGGCCGGGCGATGAATTCCGGCACGCCGGAAATGCCGATGCCGGATTCCGCCGCGCGGATGGCGGCCAGTGGGCTGTTGACCTCCATCGGCCCGCCGACGGGAACGCTGAAGCCGGTGCCGTCGGCCTCGACGAAACGCCAGTTGCTGTAGGAGCGGCCATTGGTGTCGATGATGCAGGCGTGCCGCGACAGTTCGGAGGGATGGCTGATCGGCCCGTTCTTTTTAAGGAATTCCGGCGATGCACAGATCTTGATCTGGAAATCGTCGAGCTTGCGGGCGATCAGCGTCGAATCCTCCAGCTTGGTGATGCGGATCGCGACGTCGAATCCTTCCTCGACCAGATCGACGAAACGGTCATCGGAAACGATTTCCAGCGACAGTTCCGGATGGGCCTTGCCGAAATCGATCAGCGATTGCCCGATCTCGGCATCGACGAAAGTGCGCGGCGCCGAAATGCGCAGACGGCCCTTGAGGTCGGAATTGCTGGCCCGGACGAGGTCGGCAAGATTGTCGATCTCTTTCAGGATTTCGGATGCGGTCCGGTAGTAGGTGTGGCCGGCCTCGGTCAGTGAAAATTGACGCGTGGTGCGATTGAGCAGCAGGGCACCCAGGTCGTCCTCCAGTTCGCGCACATATTTGGACAGCAGCGCCTTGGAGCGTCCGACGCGACGGGCAGCGGCGGAAAACCCCTCGGCATCGACAACATCGATAAAGGCGCGGATGCGGGTCAAGGTGTCCAAGTCGTCCCTCGCTTCTCGGGCTGCTGCCCACATTCTGATTCGTCGCTCTAGCCCTGAAACGTCCATGCGCAGGCTATGGATGCGAAATGGTCGTTGTGCGGCGTTAACGTTTGGCCTGCTGACGGATATCGCTAATCGCCGCCAAAAACGACCTTAAAACAAGATGTTGCTTTCCGCGACAGCTCAAGTCGAATTGTTCGAGAAATGCGACATCTTAATTGGTTCGTCGATATGGAAAAATTCAACGGGGATTTTGAAAAAAGTCTTGATTACGACAAGGTTTTTTCTTATCTCCCATTCAGCCCAAAGTCGCACGTGCCCATGGGTGTCCGCCGACCCTCGAACTGGGAAATATCCCTAAGGTGAGGTCATCGGTAAGGTACCTGGAACTAACCCC
>NZ_DATJDJ010000096.1:0-5784 GCF_035497515.1 Pararhizobium sp.
ACAGGCAGCGATCACCTTGCGCGACATGGCGCGCTTGCGCTGGTCGTTGACCGCCACCGTCGTCTCGACCAGCCGCAGCGGGCTCCCATAATCCTGCCCGGTCTTGACCAGCGCCAGCGTATCCTTGGGAAAACAGGAGCCGCCATAGCCCGGCCCGGCATGCAGGAATTTCGCGCCGATGCGGCCGTCGAGCCCGATGCCGCGCGCCACTTCCTGCACATCGGCGCCAACCTTTTCGCACAGATCCGCCATTTCGTTGATGAAGGTGATCTTCATCGCCAGGAAGGCATTGCCGGCGTATTTGATCAGTTCAGACGTGCGCCGGGTGGTAAACAGCAACGGCGACTGGTTGAGGTAGAGCGGCCGATAGACCTCGGTCATCACGGCGCGGGCGCGCTCGTCGTCGAGACCGATGACGATGCGGTCGGGCCGCTTGAAGTCGTCGATGGCGGCGCCTTCGCGCAAAAATTCCGGGTTGGAAACGACGGCGATATCGGCGTCCGGATTGGTCTCGCGCATGATCCGCTCGACCTCGTCGCCGGTACCGACCGGCACGGTCGACTTTGTGACGATGACGGTGAAACCAGTGACATGGGCGGCAATCTCGCGGGCTGCATCGTAGACATAGGAGAGGTCGGCGTGGCCATCGCCGCGCCGCGACGGTGTGCCCACGGCAATGAAGATCACGTCGCTCTGCGCGACGCTCGTCGCGAGATCGGTCGTAAAGCTCAGGCGACCGTCCTTGACATTGTCGGCGACCAGTTGCTCCAGCCCCGGCTCGAAGATCGGGATGCGTCCGGCCAGAAGCGCCTCGATCTTGGCCGCATCCTTGTCAAGGCACGTGACCTCGTGGCCGAAATCGGCAAAGCAGACACCGGAAACAAGCCCGACATATCCGGCACCGATCATCGTGATTTTCATGGCAGACTCCAGAATGGCTTCGCGGACACGCGATCCTGTTTCGAAAGTGGTACTCAGGCACGCGTGGCGGCATCCATAGTCAAACAGACGCGCCTTGCCAATGGCGCATGTCAACGTGCGTCTCTATCGAGGGCTTGCCACCGGTCGGCCATGGCTCACCGTTCAGCCGGATTTGAAGCGGATGGCGGGAAGCGATCACGCGTCGACGAAGCATTTCGCTGGCATAACGAACCGTCCGAATGGCGCGGCGTCGCTGACGCTGAAGACGGATGCCCGGACGGATTTTTTGCGCAAGACCTTTTACGGCTTCATCCGCGACAGCGGCCACGCCTGTCTGCGCAGGGTGTCGGGCGATTTCACCGCCTCGACGACGATCATCGGGCGGTATGAGACGCTGTGTCTCGACCTCAAAAACACAGGCCAAGACAGGCCGCCTTTGGCCGCCAGATGCAATGCCGGCTGAGACTGTCCAGATCAATCGATAATCAGTTCGGGCCGGTCCGGGCCAACTATCGATTGATTCTAGCGGGGCTCGACGGTCTGGCTGAGATAGGTCGGGTCGAACTGCGCCAGTTCCTGCAGGCGGGGCCAGTCGAGGATGGTGATCATCTGCCCGATCCAGGTCAGGAGTTCCGCCTTGCGCAGGATCTGCAAGGTCTTGTTGAGGTGGACCAGCGATATGCCGAGCACATCGGCAAGCTCCACCTGTGTCAGCGGGAAATGAAAATTGTAGCCGGTCGTGCGGCCGACGACCTGCAGCCGCATGAACAGTTCGCAGACGAGATGGGCGAGATGCGATTTCTTCGACCGCCGGCCCATGGCGACGATCCACTCGCGATGAATGGCGCCGTCTACCAGCGTGTCCAGCCAGAACAGACGGCTGAGATGCGGCTGGGTTTCGGTGATCGCCTTGAGATCGCTGTGCTCCACGAAAGCAACATGGCAGGAAGACATGGCGACAATGCCGTGATCCATGGTTTTCAGCAGAAAGGCATGCAGGTCTACGAAATCGCCGGCGATGTGCAGGGCGGTGATCTGCCTTGTGCCATCCGCCAGGAATTTGTAACGCGCCGCGAACCCGTCGATCAACAGGGTGCTGTAACCCGGGCGCGATCCCTCGGCCACGATCTCCTCGTCTACCTTGAATCGGCGGTCGCGCCAGATCAGGTCTCTGAGCAGTGCCACCTCGTGTGGCGTCACCACATCATGACTTTGGAGATTGAGGAGCAGGGAATCGATCAATGTATAGCATGCCATCAGAAGTTTAGTTGGCTTCCAACTATCCCACAAATGGCCGGGGCTCATTTAACATTGACACATGAGTGACGAATCTCCTTGTTTTCAGTCACTATTTTCAAGGCGGCGAATCCCCTGAACATTCAACGGGATCAACGCATATGAGCCGATATTTTTTCGCTTTGCAGAATGGAGACGGGCCGGTTCGCGACAATGAAGGACTGGAACTTGCTGCGCGGGCCGACATCGTGCGGGAGGTGGGTCATATCCTTCTGGAAATAGCACGGGACGAAACCCTCGAACAGGCACGCGGAACCGCCGCCATTGTCGTCAGGGACATCAATGGCAAGGCCGTCCAGGTCGCCGAACTGACCTTCAGCAATCTATGGCTTGACGACGTTGCGCCAAGATAGGCCGCCGTCCTTCGTGGCGGGCGGCCAAAAGGATGGCGATCGCTACAGCATCGATTTGCTCAGGCCGCCGTCGATCGGCAGCGCCACGCCGGTGATATAGCCGGCCTGGCGGCTCGCCAGGAACGTCGCTGCTGCGCCGAATTCGGCCGGCGTGCCGTAGCGCTTGAGCGGAATGTCCGACTGGCTGCGCTCCGCCACCGTCTCGATGCTCAGCCCTTCCGCTTCGGCGTCCATGCGATCGAAGCTCAACGTCCGGTCCGTCGCCAGCCGGCCAGGCAGCAGCATGTTGACGGTGACGCCGTCCGCCGCCACTTCGCCGGCAAGTGTCTTCATCCAGCCGGCAACGGCGCTGCGCAGGGCATTGGAGGCGGTGAGGCCCGGAATGGGCTCGCGAATGCTGGTGGAAGCCACCGCCATGATCCGGCCCCAGCCGCGCTGCCGCATGGATGGCAGCAGCCGGTCGGTGATTCGCATGCCCGAAAGCACCATCGTGTCGAACTGCCTGCGCCAGAAGGCCGGATCAATCTCGGCCGCGACACTCGGCGGCGGCCCGCCGCCATTCAGCACGAGGATATCGATGGCATCGAAATCGGCCGCAAGCCGGTCAAGGAACGGATTGATCGCATCCGGATCGGAAAGATCGAGCCCGAACCCGCGTGCCGATTCGCCGATCTCCGCCGCCACGCTCGCTGCCTTTCCCGCATCGCGACCGGTCAGCGCCACCGCGACACCTTCACCGGCGAGGGCTTCGGCAATCCCCCGCCCAAGCCCCTTGCTGCCCCCGAGCACGAGCGCCCTCTTGTCCTTGATGCCAAAATCCATGGTCTTCCCATTCATACCTGTTTGACGGCTGTTGTAATATACGATCGAGCGGTAGGCGTTTGAAACCGATGGCTGCGACACGCGGCCCGGCCAGCGAAAGCGCGGCCGGGAGTTCTTTCTGTTACGAGCATGGATTGCGCCAAACCTCGGATGCTCCCAGCAAAAGGGCAAATCCCGTTCAATCGTCAACGACTATCAGCCGCTGGCCGGTTGGTTCAAGGCGTTATCAGGTTGATTTCGAGCCTGGCACCCGTGGCCTCTGCATATCGGCGCAACGTGGAGAGGGAAGGGGAAACACCGCCTCCTTCAAGCCGGGCAATGGCTGATTGTGTCGTGCCAATGCGCTTCGCAATCTCGGCTTGGGAAAGCTTTGCCTTCGTTCTGGCAGAGACGAGGGTTTCGATAAGCCGGAACTCCGCATCGGCTTTATAGCAAATATGTGATAATCGCACACCGGATTGGGCATCATGGGAAGCCGGGTTATTTCACAACTATCGTCACGAAAAACCAGGATCAGGAAAAACGGTTGTTTCGTAATGCTACATCTTCAGAGAAAGATTTGGTGGAGCTAAGCGGGATCGAACCGCTGACCTCTTGCATGCCATGCAAGCGCTCTCCCAGCTGAGCTATAGCCCCATTATGGGTCCGGCAATGCCGGTTCCGGGAACCCCGTCGAACCGATTGTTCGGTGGGGTGGCGGCTTCATACTTCCGCTTCTTGAAGATGGCAAGCCGAAAAACACAAAGGACCGAGATTTTCTGAAATGAGCCCGGTGCCCTGGCGTCCGCGTGTCGGTCACAACCCCGCGCGGACGCATTTCGCAGAGAAATGAGAGGTTTAGACCTCGTCGTCGTCGTCGGAGACGCCGATCAGGTCGGAAAGGCCGTCTTCGTCTTCGTCGTCGGCTTCCAGGAAGGTGTCGTCGTCATCGCCTTCGATTTCGACATCGTCGTCGCCCATGTCCGGAATGTCGTCGCCGCCGGCGGCCTCGCTGTCGGCATCCTCCAACGAGACCAGTTCGACTTCCGTGTTCTCGGCATCGACTTCCTTGATTTCGTCTTCCTCGGCAGCCTTCTCCATCACCTTGGCGACCGATGTCTCTTCGAAGAAGGACAACGGATAGGATTTGCCGGTGTAGGGAGAAACGATCGGATCCTTGTTCAGGTCGTAGAACTTACGGCCTGTCTCCGGATCGATGCGCTTTGTTCCAAGTTCCGCTTTTGCCACAGTCAAAGCCTCTTGAATGGCCGGGGTCACCGGCTTTAGCCGGAAAGCCGGCGTTGCACATGAAATGAATTAGCCGGTCCCCATAATGGTCTTGGCCTGTTCTGTCAAAGATTAACTTCTGCAGGTACCGGGCGGGCTTTGTTTGCGAGCGAGGCAGCCGGCGGCTCCGGCAAGCCATGGAGCAGCACCATCCTTGATAAGAGGCGTTGAGATCAGTTCTTATAATCTCGCGAAAAGGCTTGCCGTCACGCGTGATAGTGTGAGATTTCAGGGCTGTCGGGCCGCCCGTCACGATGATCATATCCATTTCAGGTAGTTCCATGACTTTCACCATCGCCATCGACGGACCGGCCGCTGCCGGCAAGGGGACCCTTTCGCGTCGGATCGCCGACGTCTATGGCTTTCATCATCTCGATACAGGGCTGACCTACCGCGCCACCGCCAAAGCGCTCCTCGATGCCGGCCTGCCGCTCGATGACGAGGCGTTGGCCGAGCAGATGGCACGGGATGTCGAGCTTGCCGGGCTCGATCGTTCGGTTCTCTCGGCCCATGCGATCGGTGAGGCGGCCTCGAAGATCGCGGTCATGCCGCTGGTGCGCCAGGCACTGGTCGAGGCGCAGCGCGCCTTTTCCGTGCGCGAGCCCGGAACCGTGCTCGACGGGCGCGATATCGGCACGGTCGTTTGCCCGGATGCGCCGGTAAAGCTCTATGTGACAGCTTCGGCCGAGGTCCGGGCGCGCCGCCGCTTCGACGAGATCGTCGGCAATGGCGTTCCCGCCGATTTTCTGGAGATTCTGGCCGACATCGCCAGGCGCGACGAGCGCGACATGGGCCGGGCCGATAGCCCGCTGCGGCCGGCTGCGGATGCGCACTTGCTAGATACGTCCGAAATGAGTATAGAGGCCGCTTTCCAGGCGGCGAAGAGCATCATCGACGCTGCCCTGAACAAATAGTCCGAGCAACCATCCCCGCGCCGGATTTGCTCTCGCAGAGAGAGCGGATGGTTTTCGGACGTGTCAACGCTAACCCCCGGCGCCGTGTCCCCATGAGGGACGCATCAGGAGTATTCATGTCTGAAGCTAACCCCACCCGCGACGATTTTGCCGCGCTGCTGCAGGAATCCTTTGCCACGCAGGATCTTGCCGAAGGCTACGTCACCAAGGGT
>NZ_DATJDJ010000097.1:0-3777 GCF_035497515.1 Pararhizobium sp.
CAGTTTCTTCGCCGCCACCGCCGCATCGGTGACGATCGTTATCTTCACCGGCTTCACAGGCGCCTTCTGGTCGTCCTCGTCCTTCTTCGTCTTGTAGCAATCGAAGCGATAGGCGTTCATTTCCATGCCGAGCGCGAAATCGGCCGCCTGCTTGCCGGACACGACGAGCCCGGGTGCATCGAGGAAGACGGTGACCTTCTCGGCGGAACGGATTTTCGCTGCAGCCGCGCCGCCGGCCTTCAGCCAGTCATGGGCGGTGAGGCCCGTTCCGTCGCCCATGCCGAGAACGAGAATGCGCTCGGCCGGCGAACCATGCGGCGCCACGATATCGAGCGCGGCGAGCGTCTTGCCCTTGAATTTCGCGATCCGCGCGGCCCTGGCGATAATGTCCTGCGGATCGACCTGCTGGACGCCTGCGGCTTCTTTTGCGTCAACTGTCTTGAGCAGGATGGCGAGGCCGCCGGTGGGGCGGGCCGATTTGCTGAAACCGATTTCGAATTTCAAGGACATGAGAAACTCCAGGATGGCGATGCGGGCGCGGTGCTGTTACATGGGGGCTACAGTGGCGGACATTCGTCACCTTCCGCCACCCCCGCGGCACGTTGGCATACCCTTTCTTGGTTTTAATGGCCTTGGCAAGACGCGAGCGTATGTTTACATGCCGTTAACCAGCATTCTTTGCCGTCGATTAGCCTTGATCCTTTAGTCTTTCGTCATTGTGAAAATCTTGCAAACCGGCTTATTCGACACGGCATTGATACAGGTTCCGGCCAGCTATATGCCGGCATTCCCGAACCCGTCGCACGGCCACAGCGGCCAGGACAATGCATGAAACTGATCGAGCGCTATATCCTGAAGCGGGCAACGGGCATGTTCCTCGCCACGCTTCTGCCGCTTCTGGCGATCGTGTGGACGACACAGGCGCTGGCCAGCATCAATCTGGTCACCGACAGCGGCCAGTCGATCCTCGCCTTCATGCGGCTTGCGACGCTCGTCCTGCCGTCCATCGTGCCGCTCATCCTTCCCTTCGCGCTGGTCATCGGCGTGGCGCAGACGCTGACGGCGATGAATGCCGATTCGGAACTGACGGTGCTGAATGCGGCCGGAAGTTCGCGCATGACGATCATCCGGCCGATCATCTATCTGAGCCTCGCCCTCAGCGCGCTTTCCTTTACGGTCGACAATTTCGTCGAACCGTATTCGCGCATGGCCGTGCGCAAGATGATCGCCACGGCAAATGCCGATCTCCTGTCGTCGGTCGTGCAGGAAAACACCTTCCGCAAGATCGCCGACGGTCTCTATGTCCAGGTCGCCTCGCGGCGCAGCGGCGGCGTGCTTGGTGGTATTTTCGTCGCCGATTCGCGCAATCCGGCCTATGAGCTCGTCTATTACGCCCGCGAGGGTGCGGTCGATGACAATGGCACGGCGCTGGTGATGAAGGATGGCGAGGTGCACCGCAAGCTGCCCGACGGCAATGTGTCGATCATCAAGTTCGACAGCTATGCCTTCGACCTCACGGACATGACCCGGATGGCCGGCGAGGTGAACATTCGCGCCAAGGACCGGGACCTGCCCTATCTTTTCAATCCCGATCCGAAGGATCCGGTCTATGAGAAGAAGCCGCTCTCCTTCTCGGCCGAGCTTCATCGCCGGTTCACCGAATGGACTTTCCCCCTTGTTTTCGCCCTGGTCGCGCTGGTCGTCAGCAGCGATGCGCGGTCCCATCGCGAGGCCCGGATGCATCCGATGATCACGGCGCTGCTGACCTGCCTGTTCATTCGCTGGACAACCTTCTATGCCGCCAACAGCGCCGAGGAATCGCGCCTCTTCATTCCGATCATGTACCTCATCCCGATCGGCACCGGCGCGCTTGCGATACGCCAGCTGACCGGAAACAGGCGGCTTGAAATTCCCGTCAGCTGGGAGCAGAGGGTCAACGACCTCCTGGTGCGGCTGCGCCTTGCCAAGCCGGCCTCCGACGGGAATCAGCCGTCATGATCTTCACGACACTCGGCCGCTATTTCTTCAGGCGCTATGCGATGACCACCTTCTGGTTCCTCGCCGGCATCTTCGCGCTGATCTTCATCATCGATTTCAGCGAATTGTCCAACCGAATGTCGCAGTTGCCGCGCTATTCCGTCGCCGGCGCGCTGTTGATGACCACGTTCCGCATACCGATGATCCTGCAGCAGACGGTTCCTTTCGTGGCACTGTTTTCCGGCATGGCGGCGCTGATCTCGCTCAATCGCCGCTATGAGCTGGTGGTGACGCGCGCCGCCGGCATTTCCGTCTGGCAGTTCCTGCAGCCTTTCGTGGTCGGCGCCTTCCTGTTCGGCGTGCTGACGGTCGTGGCGCTCAACCCGCTCGCTTCCTGGGGCACCAAACAGGCGGAAATGCTGGAAACCGAATGGGGCAGTTCTTCGGCATCCAAGTCGACGATCGCCGTTCCCTGGCTTCGCCAGATCTACGGAAACGACGATACGATCATCGGCGCCCGCTCGGTTCGCGACGAGGGCAAGACGCTGGTCAATGTCAGCGTGATCCATTTCGATCCGCTCGGGACGATCGTTTCGAGACAGGATGCGGCCACGGCAAAACTGGAAGATGGTTACTGGCTACTTAACGAGGTGACGGAAACGCGCAACGGACAATTGCCGCGCCGTCTCGAAACGGTACGGCTGCCGACCCATCTCAAGCCGGAATTCGTTCAGGAAAGCCTTGGAAAGGCTGATTCCATTCAGTTTTTCGATCTCCCGCACAAGATCGAGGTGGCAAAATCCTTCGGTTTCCCGACCAATGCCATGGAAACCCAGTTCCACTCCCTGCTTTCGCTTCCACTGCTTCTCGTGGCGATGACGCTGATCGCCGCCAGCGTCTCCCTGAAATTTAGCCGGTTCAACCAGTCGCGACCGGTAATTCTCGGTGGAATCCTCTCGGGCTTCGTGCTTTATGTCGTCACCGTGCTTGTCAAAGCATTCGGGAGCAGCGGCATTATGCCTCCGTTCGTTGCAGCCTGGTTGCCAGTTGTTGTAGCGATGGCGCTGGGCTCGACGATTCTATTGCATGAGGAGGATGGCTAGTGGCGGCAGGCGCCCGCAAACATACAAGGCTGCTGACGGCCATTCTGCTTTCCGGTGTTGCATTCCTGGCGTCGAACCCGATCGCGCCCGCATGGGCGCAGCCGGCGGATATCGATTCGCTCCAACCGACCCTTCCCGACGACGCCAAGATGCTTCTGTCGGCGAACGAACTCGTCTACAATCAGGATGCGGAGCGCGTCATCGTGCGCGGCGCCGTGCAGATCAACTACGGCGGCTACCAGATGGTCGCCCAGCAGGTCGAATACAGCCAGAAGACGGGGCGCATCATCGCGACCGGCGAAATCGAGCTGATCGAGCCCGGCGGCAATCGCATCTATGCCGACCAGATGGACGTTACCGACACATTCTCCGACGGCTTCATCGAGACGATGCGGCTGGAGACGACGGATCTCACCAAGCTGGCGGCCGTGACCGCCGAGCGCCGCAATGGCGAGGAGATGATCCTCAACAATGCCGTCTATACCGCCTGCACGCCCTGCGCCACCAACCCGAACCATCGTTCCCTCTGGCACCTCAAGGCGCAGCGCATCGTCCAGAACGGCCGGACCCATACGGTGCGGATGGAAAATGCCCGTTTCGAGCTGTTCGGTAAGCCCATCCTCTTCCTGCCGGTTCTTGAACTTCCCGATCATACGGTGAAGCGCAAGAGCGGCTTCCTGTTCCCGAAGTTCAGCTA
>NZ_DATJDJ010000098.1:0-3591 GCF_035497515.1 Pararhizobium sp.
GCAGAAAAACGCCGGACGCTTCCAGGTTCTTCGGCTGGTTGCCCGCAACAGGCTGGCGCTGGCCGCGGTGATCTTCCTGGCACTTGTGGTCATCTGTGCCGTCGTCGGCCCGTGGCTGATGGGCGATCTGATCGACAAGCCGAATTTCCGCGCCCGCAACATGGCGCCCTTCAGTCTCTCCCAGGGCTGGATCTATGTGCTGGGCGCCGACACGCTCGGCCGCAGCCTGCTGGCCCGCCTGATCGTCGGAGCCCAGAACACGCTCGGCATCGCACTTTTCGCCGTGTTCTTTTCCATGCTGATCGGCGGCTTTCTCGGCCTGATCGCCGGCTATTCGCGCGGGCCGCTCAGCAATGTCATCATGCGCGTCGCCGATATCGTCATGAGTTTCCCCTCGCTGCTTCTGGCATTGATCGTCCTCTTCAGTCTCGGCCCCTCGGTCATCAACCTCATCATCGTATTGGCCGTCACGCGTATTCCGATTTATCTGCGCACGACCCGCGCGGAAGTGCTCGAAGTGCGCGAGCGCATGTTCGTCAGCGCGGCCATGGCGCTTGGGGCTGGCCATATGCGGATCGTTTTCCGCCATATCGCGCCGGTCGTCCTTCCGACGCTCGTCACCATCGGTGCCATCGATTTTGCCACTGTCGTTCTGGCTGAATCCTCGCTGAGCTTCCTTGGCCTCGGCATCCAGGCGCCGGAATTCACCTGGGGAGCCATGGTGGCCACGGGCCGCGGCTATCTGTCCAATGCCTGGTGGATCGCCTTCTGGCCGGGTCTCGCCATCCTGCTCACTACCTTGTCGCTCAACATTCTCTCCAACTGGTGGCGCACCTATGCCGATCCGCAGCAGCGCTGGCGCATCGAGCTTGCCCGTTCGAAAAAGGGCATTCCGGAGAAACGCTCATGACCGCTCCCCACCTTCTCGAAGTCCAGGACCTGACCGTCGATTTCCTGTCTCTCGGCGGCGCGTTCCGCGCTACCAACGGCGTCAGCTTCCATGTGGATGCCAGCGAAACGCTGGTCATCCTGGGCGAATCCGGTTCCGGAAAATCCGTCAGCGCCAGCGCCATCATGGGCCTGATCGACACGCCGCCGGGCGACATCTGTTCCGGCACCATCACCTATCGCGGCAAGAATCTCGACGATTGCGGCATTGAGGAGCGACGCGACCTGAACGGCAAGAAGATCGCCATGATCTTCCAGGACCCGCTTTCGCATCTCAATCCGGTCTATCCGATCGGCTGGCAACTGGCAGAAGTCTTTTCCGCGCATGGGGTGGCAACCGGGGCGGAGGCGCGTGCCAAGGCAATCGAGATTCTCGGCCGTGTCGGCATTCCCGAACCGGAAAAACGCATCGACCAATATCCGCACCAGTTCTCCGGCGGGCAGCGCCAGCGCATCATGATCGGCATGGCGATCGCGCTGCGCCCCGAAATCCTGATTGCCGACGAGCCGACGACGGCGCTCGATGTCAGCGTACAGGCACAGATTCTCGATCTTCTGAAAAAACTGCAGGCCGAGGACGGGCTGGCGATCATCATGATCACCCATGATCTCGAGGTGGCCGCGTCGATGGCCGACCGGGTGATCGTCATGAATTCCGGCCGCATCGTCGAGGAAGGTCAGGCGCGGGCGGTTTTCGAAAACCCGCAGCACAGCTATACCAGGACCCTGATCAACGCCCTGCCGCATGCGGATGGCGTCGATGGTTCCGATCGTCGTTCGACGGCCGTTATCGGCGCGCCTATCCTCGAAGTCAGGAACCTCGACAAATATTACGGAATTTCGTCCGGTATTTTTACCAAATCCACCCAGTTGCATGCGGTGAAGGATTTGAGCTTCACGGTGGCGAAGGGCGAAACCATCGGCATTGTCGGCGAAAGCGGTTCCGGCAAGTCCACCGTCGCACGCGTTCTCCTGCGTCTCAATGACGTCTCGAACGGCGAAGCTCTGTTTCACGGACGCGACATCTTCAAGATGGACGCAAAGGAACTGCTAGCCTTTCGCCGCAAGGTGCAAATGGTGTTCCAGGACCCCTACAGTTCCATGAATCCGCGCATGACCATTTTCGATATCGTCTCCGAACCCTGGCGCATCCACAAGGACATTCTCGACAAGCCGCGCTGGCGCGACCGCGTCGTCGAACTGCTTGGCCTCGTCGGCCTGAAGCCCGAGCATGCGGACCGGTATCCGCACCAGTTTTCCGGCGGCCAGCGCCAACGCATCGCGATTGCCCGGGCGCTTGCCTGCGACCCGGAACTGATCGTCTGCGACGAAGCCGTCTCCGCGCTCGATGTGTCGGTGCAGGTGCAGGTCATCGATCTCCTGGCGCAGCTGCGCGACCGGCTTGGCCTTGCCTATATCTTCATTACCCATGACCTGCCGATCGTGCGTCATTTCGCGGATCGCATCATCGTCATGAAGAATGGCGCGATCGTCGAACATGCAAGGACAGAGGAGATCTTCCGCAATCCGCAGCATGCCTATACGCGCCAGCTCATGAACGCGACACCGCGCCCGAAATGGGAGGCGGCGCCTTCCATCGTGCCGCTGCCGGCATGAAATCCTACGCCATGCCCGCGATCGTCGCGGGCGCATTGTTCATGGCCGGAAATTCCGTCGTCGCGGCCATGGATGGTGTCATCGTCCGGTTGATTGCCGGCGAAATACATCCGCTCGGCATCGTCTTCTTTCGCAACCTGTTCAGCCTGATCGCCATCTTTGCGATCTTCCCGCGCAGCAAGCTTTACAGCGACACCAATACCTTCTTCTGGGTTCATGCGGTCCGCGCGGTCATCAAGCTTCTGGCCCTGGTGGCAGGCTTCATGGCGGTCACGCAGATGCCGCTCTCGTCAGCGACGGCCATCGCTTTCACCATGCCCCTTTTCGTGATGCTGGGATCCGTGATTTTCCTGGGCGAAAAATTCTATGCCGCCCGCATCGCGGCGCTGGTGCTTGGTTTTGCCGGGGTGATGATCGTGCTGCAGCCGGGCGCCGCCACGCTGAATGCCGGTGCTGCCTGGGCTCTCGCCGGAGCGATCGGGCTGGCGGCGGTCGCGCTTTTGATGAAGGTCTCGGCGGGCCGCGAGGATCCGCTGCGCATCGCCTGGCTCAATCTCATCATCACCGTTCCAGTCGCCTTCCTGTTCGGGCTGCCGGTCTGGCAGACACCTTCGCTTTACGCGCTGGGCCTCATGGCGCTGCAGGGCGTCGGCGGCCTGATGGCGCAGCTCGCCTTTGCCAAGGCAATGAAACTCGCGGACGCATCCCTTCTCGTCGTCGTCGATTTCATCCGCCTGCCGCTGGCCCTGGCCTTCGGTCTTACGCTGTTCGGGGAGCCGATCCAGCTGGCGGTCATCATAGGCGGCATCGTGATCTTCCTGGCAATCCTGATGCTGCTCCATTGGGAGAATGGGCGGGATCGCTAGAATATTGGGCATTCAGTCCGACGAGCTTGATCGAGATCAAACAGGATTGGCGCCCTACGGGCTAAATTCGCACCCTGTCAGTCACTGGAGATGCGATGATGCCCATAGAGACGTCCCTTTTGGCGCGCTCGAAGCTCTTTGAAGGCCTTGACCTCGCATC
>NZ_DATJDJ010000099.1:0-14238 GCF_035497515.1 Pararhizobium sp.
GATTGCTGCGCGCCAATTTTCCAATCGTCGGGAAAATCGCCTTCGGCCCTGAACATACTCCATGTGAGGCTGGCACTGCGTGCGCGGACAATCTCCCCCCTTGAGGGGGAGATGTCACGGAGTGACAGAGGGGGGTATCGCAACAACCCCGTCAGCCTCCCCGTTTCAAATGGGCACCAGCCTCTCCAGCTCCGGCAGAAGCACGACGCTCTCCTGCTCGTTGGGATCCGTCCTCGCGATAACCGCCGAAGCCGGCTGGTCGGAAAGATTGGCCGGCAGATGCGGAACGCCGGCCGGGATGTAGAACATCTCCCCGGCCCTGACGATGACGTGATATTCCAGCCGGTCGCCGTACCAGGTATGCGCCTCACCCGCCAGCATGTAGATCGCCGTTTCATGGGTCGCGTGCTTATGCGCCTTCGCCCGGCCACCCGGCGGGATCGTCAGGAGATGCATGCAGATGCCGGTCGAGCCGACCGCTTCCGCCGAAATACCCTCGAAATAGCTGAACCCCTGCTTGCCGTCATAGGTCTGGCCGGGACGGACGATCCGGCAGGTCGGTTTCGACGATTGCGACATTTCCACAGCTCCCCGGCAGCAATATCGCCGGCAGCATACCTCATTCGAAAAATATGAAGTACGACTATCGGAGACAGAGAGCCGAATGACGTCACAGCAATCTTCCAGGCAATGGCATTCAGGACGGAGCGAACCGGATACAATGACACTCTCACCAGCATCCGTCGTCTCGGCTCGCGATCTCGGCCTGACCTTCGAGACCAATGATGGCCCGGTCAATGCGCTCACCGGCGTCGATCTCGATGTTCGCAAGGGCGATTTCGTCTCCTTTATCGGCCCCTCCGGCTGCGGCAAGACGACGTTTCTGCGCGTCATCGCCGACCTGGAAAAGCCGACCTCCGGCTCGATCACCGTCAACGGCACGACGCCGGAAGACGCGCGCAGGAACCGCTCCTATGGCTATGTCTTCCAGGCAGCCGCGCTCTATCCCTGGCGCACGATCGAGAAGAACATCGCCTTGCCGCTCGAGATCATGGGAATTTCGGGCGACGAGCGGAAGGAACGCATCGCGCGCACGCTCGACCTCGTCAATCTCACCGGTTTCGGCAAGAAATTCCCATGGCAATTGTCCGGCGGCATGCAGCAGCGCGCCTCGATCGCCCGCGCGCTCGCCTTCGATGCCGACCTGCTGTTGATGGACGAACCCTTCGGCGCGCTGGACGAGATCGTCCGCGACCATCTGAACGAACAACTGCTGAAATTGTGGGAACGGACCAACAAGACCATCTGCTTCGTCACCCATTCGATCCCGGAGGCCGTCTATCTCTCGACCCGCATCGTGGTCATGAGCCCGCGCCCCGGGCGAGTCACAGACATCATCGAATCGACATTGCCGAAGGAGCGCCCGCTCGACATCCGCGAAAGCCCCGAATTCCTTGAAATCGCCAGCCGCGTGCGCGAGGGCCTGAGGGCGGGGCATAGCTATGACGAGTAGAGACATCATCCGGGACGCTCATATCTCCGATATGCCCGCCTGTGCGGCAATTCTCAACGGCTGGATTGACGATACGTCCTGGATGCCACGCGTTCACGACCATGAGAATGTCGAGCGTTATTATCGCGACGTCGTATTTCAGGAGCGTCAAGTCAAGGTCGCCGATCTCGACGGCAGGGTATGCGCCTTCCTGGCGCTCTCCGGTGACGCTTGCATCACAGCACTTTATGCCGATCGTGATCATCGCCGGGCAGGTTTTGGAAAAAAACTGATCGACACCGCAAAGGCAATCTTTCCTGAACGGCTGGACCTCTGGACGTTCGTAGAAAACAGGGGAGCGCAACAGTTCTACAGGCGCGAAATGTTCACGGAGGTGAGAAGAACAGACGGTGACAACGAAGAAAGTCTGCCGGATATACTGTTCCGATGGACGTACTCTTCGGAGTTGCCATCATGAACGCCACCTTCATCTTCTGGCTCGTGGCGGCAATGGCGGTCTTTCTCAGCGCGGCAACCGCGTCGCGCTATTACGTCGCCAGCAATAATATCCTCCTCCTCGTCTTCTCACTCGCTCTCTATTGCGTTGGCAATCTGATGATGGTGCGGCTGATGCGCGAAGGCGGGCTGGGGCTGGCCATTTCCGCCTCGGCCGTCGCGCAGCTTCTTCTGATCAATGTCATCGCCTTTGCAATCTTCGGCGAGCGCCTGACCCTTTCCCAGATGGCCGGCGTGGCGCTCGGCGTCGTCTCCATGGCACTGATGCTGCTGCCCTCGAGCGGAAAGGCCTGAAGATGGAAAAGCCGAACTTTTTCAACGACAGGATCTTGCCGGTGGGAACGATCCTGCTTGTCCTCCTCGTCGTCTGGTATGTCGCCGCGGTCTTCCTCAGTGCGCCTTTCGAGCGTGACACCGCCGCCCGCGCGGGAACGGAGATCACCTTCTCCGAAATCCTCCCAAAAACCATGTTCCAGCAGCGGCCGGTGCTGCCGGCACCCCATCAGGTGGTTGCAGAGATCTGGGATACGACATTCAACAAGCCAATCACCTCGAAGCGAAGCCTAGTCTACCATGCCTGGATCACGCTTTCCGCGACGTTGCTGGGCTTTGGTCTCGGCGCCCTTCTCGGCATCCTGCTTGCCGTCGGCATCGTCCACAATCGCGCCATGGACCGCTCGCTGATGCCCTGGGTCATTGCCAGCCAGACGATCCCGATCCTTGCGATTGCCCCCATGATCATTGTCGTGCTGAATGCCATCGGCATTTCCGGCCTCCTGCCGAAGGCGCTGATCTCGACCTATCTCAGCTTCTTCCCCATCGTCGTCGGCATGGTGAAGGGCCTGCGCAGCCCCGAGCAGATCCAGCTCGACCTGATGCACACCTATTATGCCAGCCCCGCCCAGACCTTCTGGAAATTGCGCTGGCCGGCCTCCATGCCCTATCTCTTCACCTCGCTGAAAGTCGCCATCGCCATATCGCTGGTCGGCGCCATCGTCGGCGAGCTTCCAACCGGTGCCGTCTCCGGCCTCGGCGCCCGGCTGCTGGCCGGCTCCTATTACGGCCAGACGGTGCAGATCTGGTCGGCCCTGTTCATGGCGGCGGCGCTGGCGGCGGTGCTCGTTGTCATTGTCGGCCTGGCCCAGACGGCCGTTCTCAAGCGCATGGGGGTCAAGCCATGAATTCCGCTCTCCTCATCGGCGCGATCGCCTTCTGGCTGCTGGCCTGGGCCACGAACGAATGGCTCGTGCGCCGCACATTCACGAGCCCCTCGATGGCGCGGGCAGCGCGGCTTGCCGTACCGCTGCTTTTCGGCATTACAATCCTGGTGCTCTGGGAAGGCATCGTGCGCGCGTTCAACGTTCCTTCCGTGCTTCTGCCGCCGCCCTCGATGATCTGGACGCGGCTCATCAATTCCGTGCCGACCCTCTGGGCGGATTTTCGCCAGACATTCCTGAAGGCGGTCCTCGTCGGCTATGCGCTCGGCTGCGGGCTCGGCTTCCTCACCGCGCTCGCCATCGACCGTTCCCCTTTCCTGCAAAAGGGGCTTCTGCCGCTCGGCAATTTCGTCTCCGCCCTGCCGGTCATCGGCGTGGCGCCGATCATGGTCATGTGGTTCGGTTTCGACTGGCAATCGAAAGTGGCCGTGGTCGTCATCATGACCTTTTTCCCGATGCTGGTGAACACGGTCTCCGGGCTCGCCGCGACGAGTTCCATGGAAAAGGACCTGATGCGGACCTATGCCGCCAGCTGGTTCCAGACCCTGGTCAAGCTCAGGCTTCCCGCGGCATGGCCTTTCATCTTCAATGCGCTCAAGATCAATTCCACGCTCGCCTTGATCGGCGCGATCGTGGCCGAATTTTTCGGAACCCCCATCGTGGGCATGGGGTTCAGGATCTCTACGGAGGTGGGGCGCATGAATGTCGATATGGTCTGGGCCGAAATCGCTGTCGCGGCGGTGGCCGGCTCGGCCTTTTACGGGCTGGTTGCGCTCATCGAGCGCGCCGTCACGTTCTGGCATCCGTCCGTGCGCAACGCGCGAACGGCCTGAGAAGCGACCTGTCCGCAATGGACGGGCGTCATAAAAAGCCTGCCCTTCCGTGGTGGAGGGGCATAAAAAGAGGGAACTGACATGAAGACGAAACTTGCATCATTGCTGCTGGCAAGCGCCTTTTCGCTGTCCGCATTCCAGGCCGTCGCCGCCGACAAGGTGGTCCTTCAGCTCAAATGGGTTACCCAGGCCCAGTTCGCCGGCTATTACGTCGCCAAGGACAAGGGCTTTTACGAAGAGGAAGGCCTCGATGTGGAGATCAAGCCGGGCGGCCCGGATATCGCTCCGCCGCAGGTGATCGCCGGCGGCGGCGCCGATGTCGTCGTCGACTGGATGCCTTCGGCGCTGGCGACCCGCGAAAAAGGCGTGGCGCTGGTCAATATCGCCCAGCCGTTCAAATCGTCGGGCATGATGCTCACCTGCCTGAAGGAATCCGGCGTCACCTCGCCGGACGATTTCAAGGGCAAGACGCTCGGCGTCTGGTTCTTCGGCAATGAATATCCCTTCCTCTCCTGGATGAGCCAGCTTGGCCTGAAGACCGATGGCGGCCCCGACGGCGTCACCGTGCTCAAGCAGGGCTTCAACGTGGATCCGCTGATCCAGAAGCAGGCCGCCTGCATCTCCACCATGACCTATAACGAATACTGGCAGGTCATCGATGCCGGCCTCAAGCCGGAAGACTTGGTGACCTTCAAATACGAGGACCAGGGCGTCGCCACGCTGGAAGACGGGCTCTATGTGCTTGAAGACAAGCTCAAGGACCCGGCCTTCAAGGAAAAGATGGTGAAATTCGTGCGTGCCTCGATGAAGGGCTGGAAATACGCCGAAACCAATACCGACGAGGCGGCCAACATCGTTCTGGAGAATGACGCGACAGGTGCCCAGACGGAAGAGCACCAGAAGCGCATGATGAGCGAAGTCGCCAAGCTCACCGCCGGTTCGAACGGGGCGCTGGATGAGGCAGATTACAAGCGCACCGTCTCGTCTCTGCTGAAGGGCGGTTCCGATCCGGTGATCACCAAGGAACCTGTCGGCGCCTTCACCCATGAGATCACCGATGCTGCCCTGAAATAACCTCGATATCGAGTTTTGCTACCACAACGCGCGGATCACCTCCGCGCGTTGCCTGTTTGAGGACACCGGCGACGCCTACAAATTTTCGTGAAAGAACTCTGCCTTGCATCCATGCAACAAATAAAATAATGAGGCACCATTCTTTTTTCGACTGACCTTGCATCGTCCACAAGGCCTAACTAAATAGAGCCGAAGCATTTTTGAGGAGGATGCGGAGGAATTTTCCGTTCATTGCGACCGAGACGGCAGTTTCCTTCCAATTCTTCGATTGACGACGGCAATTCCTTGCTGGAATCGCGCGGCGTCGGAAATCTGACATCCGCAATTCCAGGAAAGTGAGCCGATGGCCCTCCCCAAGACGCCCGCCTTTTGCATTTCTGCCGCTATCTTGCTGTTTTTCCTGCCGAACGCCAGTTTCGCGGAAGAGGCACAGGCGCCGAAACCCGAGCAGGCCCTGCCCTCCATTGTCGTTACCAAGGTCGAAAACCAGTCGATTACCGACAGGGTCGTTGCCACCGGAACCATCAAGGCCGTTGAGGAAATCTATGTTTCGCCGCTGGTCGATGGACTTTCCATTCGCTCGCTGAATGCCGATATCGGCGACCGCGTCGAGGCGGGAACCGTGCTGGCGACACTGAACGAGGACATGCTCCTCCTGCAAAAGAGCCAGTATGCCGCAAGCCTTGCCAAGGCGAATGCCGCACTGGCGCAATATCAGGCGCAACTGGCCGAAGCCAATGCCAATGCCGAAGAGGCAGCGCGGGTAAGCGAGCGTTCCAAGAAGCTTTCGGAAGCGGGCTCCATGTCCACTGCACAGGCTGATCGCGAAGAGGCGGCCGCGACCGCAGCGCGTGCGCGCGTCAACTCTGCCGAACAGATGATCGCCGTGGCCGAGGCCGATATTCAGGTCGTCGAAGCGCAGATAGCCGATGTCGATCTGCGTCTCGCCCGCACCGAGGTCAAGACCCCGGTAAGCGGTCTCGTTTCGGCAAGGACCGCAAAGATCGGCGCGATCGCCAGCGGCGCCGGCGAACCGCTGTTCACCCTCATCCGCGACGGCGCGATCGAAATGCAGGCGGATATTCCAGAAACCGATCTCGTCCGGCTGGCCTTGGGTGAAAAGGTCCTGGTGACGCTGGCGGGGGCCAGGAACGAGCTTGCCGGAAAGGTCCGCCTGATTTCGCCTAGGGTCGATGCGCAGACGCGCCTCGGAACCGTCTATATCGCACTTGACGAGCCGGACAAGGCACGGGTGGGCATGTATGCGGATGCCCAGATCATCATCGAGGAAAAGCAGGCCATCGTCCTGCCGCTGACGGCAGTGACGACCGCCAATGACGAGACGATCGTGCGCAAGGTCGAAGACGGCGTCGTCCATATGGCCAAGGTGACCACCGGCATCCAGGACGGCGAATTCATCGAAATCACCACGGGCCTGAAGCCGGGTGACACCGTCGTGGCCAAGGCAGGCGCCTATGTGCGTGATGGCGACAAGATCAATCCGGTGACATCCGCCTCCACGGCGACCAATTGACGGGAACACGGATATGAATTTCTCAGCCTGGGCAATCCGCAACCCGATTGCGCCCATCCTCGCCTTCGTCTTGCTGATGTATCTCGGTTACCAGTCGTTCAACACGCTGCCGATCACCCGCTTTCCGAACATCGACGTGCCGATCGTCTCTGTCAGCGTCAGCCAGAGCGGCGCGGCGCCGGCCGAACTCGAGACGCAGGTGACCAAGGAAATCGAGGATGCGGTCGCCGGAATTTCCGGTGTCGATCACATCACCTCGACCATCAGCGACGGGCTTTCGAGCACTGCTGTCATGTTCAAGATGGACGTGCCGACCAACCAGGCGGTGCAAGACGTCAAGGATGCCATCGACCGCATTCGCAGCGACCTGCCGGCCTCCGTCGAGGAGCCGATCGTCTCCAAGGTCGATGTCGAGGGCCAGGCGATCCAGACCTTCGCTGTCTCTTCACCCGGCATGACCCTGGAGGAAATCTCCTGGTTCGTCGATGATACGATCAAGCGCGCCCTCCAGGGCCAGACCGGTATCGGCCGGATCGACCGTTACGGCGGATCGGACCGCGAAGTCCGCGTCGAACTGAACGAATCCCGGCTGAATTCCTACGGGATCACCGCCTCCGACGTGAACGGCCAGTTGCGCAAGATGAACACCGATCTCGGCTCGGGCCGCGGCCAGGTGGGAGGTAGCGAACAGGCGATCCGCACGCTGGGCGATACGCGCTCGGTCTCCGGCCTTGCCAATACGATGATCGCCCTGCCGAACGGCCGCTTCGTCCGCCTCTCGGAGCTCGGCAGCGTCACGGATACCTACGAGGAGCCGAAATCCTTCTCGCGTTACAACGGCGATCCCGTCGTCACCTTCGCGGTCTTCCGTTCCAAGGGGGCAAGTGAGGTCACGGTTGCCGAAACCGTGGAAAAGACGCTCGCGGACCTGCATACGAAATATCCGGACGTGTCGATCGAACTGGTCAACGATTCGGTCTATTACACCTATGGCAATTACGAAGCGGCCTTGCACACGCTGCTCGAAGGCGCCCTTTTGGCGGTGGCCGTGGTTCTACTCTTCCTGCGCAACTGGCGCGCTACCTTGATCTCGGCCATGGCCTTGCCGCTTTCGGCCATTCCCACATTCTGGGTGATGGACCTGCTCGGATTCTCGCTCAATCTCGTCAGCTTCCTTGCCCTGACGCTGGCGACCGGCATTCTCGTCGACGACGCGATCGTCGAGATCGAGAATATCGCCCGCCATATCAAGATGGGCAAATCGCCCTACAAGGCGGCCATCGAGGCAGCGGACGAAATCGGTCTCGCCGTCATCGCAACCACCTTCACCATCATCGCGGTCTTCGTCCCGGTTTCCTTCATGCCCGGCATTCCGGGCCAGTATTTCATCCAGTTCGGCCTGACGGTTGCCGTGTCGGTGTTCTTCTCGTTGCTGGTCGCGCGGCTGATCACACCGGTAATGGCCGCCTATCTGATGAAATCCGGCGACGGAGACGGCCACCACGACGACAGCGATGGCCGGCTGATGCGCGGCTATACCTGGCTGGTGACGACGACGACGAGGCGCTGGTATATGCGTTATGCCACGCTCGTGGCCGCCATCGCCTTCGTCATCGGCTCGGTCATGTTGCTGATGACGGTTCCCGGCAGCTTCCTGCCGCCGGAAGATGCATCCCGCATCGTGCTCTCGGTCGAATTGCCGCCCAATGCCATGCTGGAGGACACCGACACAACGA
The DNA here is from genome assembly GCF_035497515.1 of Pararhizobium sp. GTDB lineage: Bacteria > Pseudomonadota > Alphaproteobacteria > Rhizobiales > Rhizobiaceae > Pararhizobium. Next base: position 8,403 of record NZ_DATJDJ010000099.1, read on the forward strand.
CGGCGCAGATCTACGACAAGATCAAGGATCTCGATGGCGTCGAGGGCATATTCGTGCTCGGCGGCGCTTCCCCGAAAGGGGACCTCGAACTGCGCCGTGCCACCATCACTGTCATGCTGGGCAAGCTCGATCATTCGCTTCTCAACAAGGTGGTGAACGATGTTCTCGGCGGCATGCCCCTCATCGGCTCCTATATGCCGAAATTGCCGCCGGCCGGTCGCATCATTCCGCAGGCCGAGATCGAAAAACAGGTCTATGCCGCCGTTCGCTCCATCCCGGATGTGCGCATTCTCAAGCTGAACGACCGCGGCGAGCGGGATCTGTCCTTCAATCTGCTGTCTGGAAACGACAAGGATCTGAATGCGGCGGTGGCATTGCTGGAGGCCAATCTGCGCGACGAGCCGCTGCTCGCCAACATCAGCCCGGACGGCGCCTTGCCGCGACCCGAGTTGCAGATTCGCCCGCGCGCCGACCAGATGTCGCGGCTGGGCATCACCACCGCCCAGATCGCCGACGTCGTGCGCGTCGCAACGATTGGCGACATAGATGCGGCGCTGACGAAAATCTCCCTCGACGACCGGCAGATTCCGATCCGCGTCCAGATCGATACGGATTTCCGCACCGATCTTGCCGCGATCCGCAACCTCAAGGTCCAGACCGCTGCCGGTGCGCTGGTTCCGATCTCCACGGTCGCCGATATCAACTATTCGGAAGGGCCAAGCTCGATCAAGCGCTATGACCGCTACCGTGTGGTCACCATGGGTGCCGATCTGCCCACCGGGGTGGCACTTAATTCCGCCACGGATCGCTTCAAGCAGATCGCCAAGGAAACCAAGCTGCCGCCGACCGTGCAGTTCCTTGAAAGCGGCGATGCCGAGATCCAGGCGGAAATGGAGCAGGGTTTCGGCAATGCCATGCTGCTCGGCCTCATGCTGGTGCTGGTGGTGCTCATTCTTCTGTTCAAGAACGTCATCCAGCCCTTCACCATCCTGTTCTCCCTGCCGCTCGCCATCGGCGGTGTGGCGGCCGGGCTGATCCTGACCCAGAACGCCATGTCGATGCCGGTGCTGATCGGCATCCTGATGTTGATGGGCATCGTCACGAAGAACGCCATCCTGCTCGTCGACTTCGCCATCGAGATGATGCAACAGGGAATGGAGCGAACACATGCCATGGTCGAAGCCGGCCGCAAGCGTGCCCGGCCGATCATCATGACCTCGATCGCCATGTCGGCGGGCATGTTGCCCTCGGCGCTCGGCGTCGGCGAAGGCGGGTCGTTCCGCGCGCCGATGGCGATCGCCGTGATCGGCGGCATCATCGTCTCGACGGTGATCTCGCTGGTCGTCGTACCATCCTTCTTCCTGATCATGGACGACCTGTCCCGCCTGCTCTCCTGGATATTCGGCCATCTGGTCGGCGGCAAGGATCACGAGCCGGAAATTCTGGAAAACGCAGCCCTGACCGATATCGTCACCGAGCAGAACAGGACGATCGGCGAGTTGCAACAGAGGCTCGACCGGCTGGAAGGGCCGAGACGCGGATCGAACGTGATAAGTCATCCGGCATTGGCTGCGGAATAGGCCGGCACGATCATGAAAAGGCCCGGCGCATCGATGATGCGCCGGGCCTTTTTGTATCCGATCATCCTGCCAATGGCGATATCAGAGAATCTCGATCCGTTCGGGATGGACGATCTCGACCCGGCTTTCCGCCTTCAGCCCGGAGGTCGCCGCGATAAAATCGCGGATATGCGGCGCATGGAAATGCGCTTCCAGGGCCTCGCGGCTTTCCCATGTCTCGACAAAGACCAGCGTATCCGGCGCGTCGGGCTTCTGGTAGAGGTCGTAGCTGATGCAGCCCTTTTCCTTGCGGGTCTCGGCGATCAGGGTCTTGCTGAGGGAGACGATATCCCTCCCCTTGCCCGGCTGGGCTTGCGTATGGGCGATAACGTGGATCATTGAACCTCCGGTCTTTTCTGGGACACGGCAATCTAGCGATAAAAAAACCCGACGCCAGATCGAAACGACCGGCGCCGGGCTTGATTAATCAGGGCATGTCTTAGGATCAGGCCGCCATCTTCTCCGAGCGCAGGGCGCCAAGGATATTCTGCGGCGAAGACACGCCATAGGGATCGCTGTCGGCGTTGTCGCAATAGCCTTCCTCTTCGAACCACTGCTCGACGACGCCATTGTTGACGATCGCCGCATAGCGCCACGAGCGCATGCCGAATCCGAGATTGTCCTTCGAGACGAGCATGCCCATCTTGCGGGTGAACTCGCCGGAACCGTCCGGAATGAGCTTGACCTTGTCGAGATTCTGCGATTTCCCCCAGGCATTCATCACGAAGGCATCATTGACCGAGATGCAGTAGATCGTGTCGATGCCTTCGGCCTTGAAGTCGTCTGCGAGCTTCTCGAAATCGGGCAGTTGGAAGGTCGAGCACGTGGGCGTGAAGGCTCCGGGAAGCGAAAACAGTACGGCACGCTTGCCGGAAAAATAGTCCTCGGAAGACACATCCTGCCAACGGAACGGATTGGTACCTTCGATAGCCTCGTCGCGAACGCGCGTGCGGAAGATGACGGACGGCACTTTTCTGCCAATGATCATGATCGGTCTCCTGGAATGTAAATCGCGGGCGGTCAGTGGGAAAGCCAAGGCACCCAGCGTGACCTGCTTCCTACAATAAATCCTGCCGCAATGCAGCAAGAACGACCGGAAAAAGGCGCGATGCATGGCAGATATGCAGCCGCTGCAAGCCGGCCCGTCAGCCAATGAGCTTGAACAAGGTCGCCAGGACCATCATGGGGCGAAGCGGACCCGGCACCCGGTTCACACGGCTTTTACAGCGACATTCGAGCCGATCTGGTCTCCGCTCCGGTCTAGGCGCGACAACTGGCGCTGCGCCACCAGCGCATCCACATAACGGCGCTCGGCGTCGAAAGGATGCCATTCCCAGCCGGCATGGCCGAAGCCGGCAAGGACGATACGGTCCCCCGGTTGCCGCCAGTGAGCCAGAACCTCCGCGATGATGATAAGACCGCTGCTGGGCACCACATAGGGGTCTGGATCATGCGCCCTCAACCCAGTGTCCACATGGTCATGGATGGAAGCTGGAACGGCATGGAAAGCCCGGCCGGTCGCCTTCGCGAAAGCCCGGAAGCCCGAACTATAGTCGTCGCAGAGATCATCGAGATCGGGATGGCTATGTGCCAATTGCGATCGCAAGCTCTCGAACTTCGCCGCTGACCGAACGCACCAGATGGCGCTTGCCTGGCGCACCGCAGCGCTGTTCTTCCAGTTGCCGCCGCCCAACATCGACAGAGCCGGACGTCCGGTATTGCAGACCGCGACGATATCGGTCCTGCTCCCCCCAGCGCCACGGGAACGGCAATCGTTGAACCGGATCACAAGATCGGCGGCATCGATGATCGCGGCGGCGCCTGCAGCCACCGGCCCGTTTCCGACGATCATGATCGTTCGGCCCACCGTCGGCCGGCTCACTTTCCAGTGGTCCATCTTCAACCGATCCATGTCAGTTCCCAAGGTTCTCGACTGTGACCTTCAGTTCCTCGGTCCGTTTTGCGGTCAGTTCGGCAAGGCAGCCCGAGACCAGCATCGGCTCCATCGATCCACCGCGCGCGGCAAAACCGGCAAGCGCGCATTGACCGTCGCGATAGGGGATCCAGGCGCGCTGTGCCTTCTTCAATGCATCGACGGCGCCAACGGCTTTCTCGTCATATTCCCTGATCTGCCTGTCGGTTTCCTGCGCTGCCGCCAGGGCTTTGCGATAGGCCGCGTTCAGGGCTCCATCAGCCGCCTGGTAATCCCGATAGGCACAGATGTTGAGATCGGACTGGGTCGTGCCATTGGCGCAATCAACCACCGGCTCCTCCTGCGCCGAAACGGGCAGCGCCATGGCAGCGAGGATGACATTTGAGAAAACAATCGTCCTGATCATGATTATCCTGTCTTTCGTAAATGCCGTTCACGCCTGTCCTATACGGCGAGACGGCCGACATACATCCTCCCGGACAGGCGCCGGCCTTGCCTCGTGGATGATGACCCTTTCGAGCGCGCCGATCAATGTCTCCTCGATAGCCTTGACGGCACAACGCAGAACGAAAAAAGGCCCGGCGTTTCGCCAGGCCTTCCTGTTTTTACCATGCCCGTGCGGGCAAAGGATTATTCGTTCTCGGCGTAGGTGTACTTGCCGTCGTCACCCTTCTTCCAGGTGTACATGACGTAGTCCGGGCGGGTGATGTCGCCCTTTTCATCGAAGCCGAGTTCGCCGATGGCCGTCTGGAACGGGCCCTTCGCCTTGAGAGCTTCTGCAACGGCCTGCGGATCGTTGCCGCCGGCAGCCTTGGCAGCCTGAGCGATGACCTGGAGGGCAGCGTAGGAGTAGAGCGTGTAGGCTTCCGGTTCGAAGCCGGCAGCACGGAACTTCTCGACCAGTTCCTTTGCGGCTTCGTTCTTGCGCGGATCCGGAGCAAACGTCATCAGCGTACCATCGACTGCATCGCCGGCGATCGAAGCCAGTTCGTTGGAAACGATACCGTCGCCCGACATGAAGGTTGCCTTCAGGCCCTGGTCGGCAGCCTGGCGTTCCATCAGGCCGAACTCGGTGTGCAGACCACCCCAGTAGACGACGGAAACGCCGGCTTCCTTCATCTTGGCGATGAGAGCGGAGAAGTCCTTGTCGCCGATATTGACGCCTTCATAGACCGCCTCGGTGATACCGGCTTCGTTCATTGCCTTCTTGGTTTCGTCGGCAAGGCCCTGGCCATACGGGGTCTTGTCGTGAATGACGGCAACCTTGGCATCCTTGAAGTTGGCAGCAATGAAGGCACCGGCCACGGCGCCCTGCTGGTCGTCACGGCCGCAGGTACGGAAGGTGTTCCACAGGCCGCGTTCCGTGTAGGTCGGGTTGGTGGAAGCCGGCGAAACCTGCAGGATGCCGTTTTCGGCATAGATTTCCGAAGTCGGGATGGAGACGCCCGAGTTGAAGTGGCCGACCACGAACTTCACGCCGTCAGCAACGAACTTGTTGGCGACCGAAACGCCCTGCTTCGGATCGGATACGTCATCGCCGAGCACGACCTTGACCTGCTCGCCATTGATGCCGCCGGCAGCATTGATGTCCGCTGCAGCCTGCTCGACACCCTTCTGGATCTGCGCGCCGAATGCGGCGTTCGGGCCGGTGATCGGGCCACCGACGCCAATCAGGATATCGGCCCAGGCGCTGCCGCTGAAAGCGACCATTGCAGCCAAAGCGACAGCCGACATGAGAGACTTCTTCATATTGTAACTCCCAGATTTAAGAGCGGGTTGGTTTTTAACCGGTCGCAACACCCGCATTCATTGCGCCGATATCGTTTTGCCACGGCCGGACTTGGCCGCGGTGTTCCCTCTGCTTATTTGGACTTCCAGGAAAAAGGCGAGACCTTTTCATAGAGCCAGTAGTAGTTGTTGGTCATCTGCCTTGTACGGTAGTAGCGGAAGCCGAGCGTAGCAAACAACAAAAGCGCCAGCGTGTCCACGGCATAGTACTGAACCGTCAGCAGCGTGCCGCCAAAGAGCGCATGATGGATGAAACGGATGGCCGCGCCCAGCAACAGCACGTAGACGACAAGCGTCCCGTAATTCTGCCAGTTCTCCGCAACGCTCTTGCCCGTGCGCCAGGCAGTCCAGCCCCCCATGACGACGGTGATGAAGAGGAACTGCCAGACCGACGGCTCTTCGTAGAGAATTCCCTGCATATTCTTGACTCCCCAGACCGCCCTAGTGGCGCCCGCCTTCCAGATAGGCCGCACGCACTTCCGGATTGGCCAGAAGC
>NZ_DATJDJ010000100.1:0-22734 GCF_035497515.1 Pararhizobium sp.
TAGGTGTTGATCAGTCCGAGATAGTTGAGAACGATATAGAGTGGCACGATGACGGCTGCGGTGGGCAGCAACTGCCCGATCAGCACGAAGGCAAGCGCGGCCGCGCGGCCGCGGAAATCAAAGCGCGCTACTTCGTCAATAGCCTCATCGTCTCGATCGGCTCGACCTCGCTGGCGCTGATCTTCGCCATCTTCGCGGCCTATGGTTTCGCGCGCTTTGATTTCCGCGGCCGCGCGGCCGCGCTTGCCTTCGTGCTGATCGGGCAGTTGCTGCCCACCGCAGCCGTCATCGTGCCACTCTATATCGTTCTCAACTATCTCGGACTGATCAACACCTATCTTGGCTTGATCCTGGTCTACCTGATCCTCACGCTGCCACTCAGCGTCTGGATGCTCACGGGCTACTTCCGCGGCATCCCGAAGGAACTCGAGGATGCCGCCATCATCGATGGCGCGTCCCATCTCGGCGTGCTGTTCCGCATATCGTTGCCGCTGGTGTCCCCCGGCATTATCGCCGTGGCTCTCTATTCCTTCGTCGCAACGTGGAACGAGTTCGTCTTTGCCCTTTCCTTCGCGACCGAAAAGGAAATGAAGACACTGCCGATCGGGCTGGCCGAGTTTTCGACTGAATTCGATACCGACTGGGGCGCGGTCATGGCCGCTTCATTCGTCATGACCCTGCCGATCGCGCTCATCTTTCTGGTGATGCAGCGCATGTTCGTCAGCGGTCTCATGTCCGGCGCCACGAAGGGCTGACGGACGAAGGAAAAAGGGAGGACCAAGCTTTGGCTCAGGTTGAATTGAACAAGGTAGTGAAGAAATATGGGGCCTACGAGGCACTGCACGAAGTCGACATGCGGGTTGAAAACGGCGAGTTCGTCGTGCTTGTCGGCCCGTCAGGCTGCGGCAAGTCCACCCTGCTGCGCATGATCGCTGGCCTGGAAGCCATTTCGAGCGGCGCGATCAGCATCGGCGGACGCGTGGTCAACGACATCAGGCCCAAGGAGCGGGACATCGCCATGGTGTTCCAGTCCTATGCGCTCTATCCGCACATGACCGTGCGCAAGAACATGAGCTTCGCGCTCAAGCTCGCCAGCGTGCCGCAGCCGGAGATCGACGCCGCCGTCGAAAGAGCTGCCTCCATTCTGGGCCTGGGGGAGCTTCTCGACCGCAGGCCGAAGCAACTGTCCGGAGGACAGCGTCAACGCGTGGCCATGGGCCGCGCGATCGTTCGAAATCCGCAGGTCTTTCTTTTCGACGAACCGCTGTCGAACCTCGACGCGAAACTGAGGGTGCAGATGCGCGCCGAGATCCGCGAGCTGCATCAGCGGCTGGGAGCGACCACCGTCTATGTCACCCACGACCAGATCGAAGCCATGACCATGGCGGACAAGATCGTCGTCATGCGCCAGGGTTACATCGAGCAGATAGGCCATCCTCTGGAACTCTATGACCGCCCGGCCAATCTGTTCGTGGCCGGCTTCATTGGCTCCCCGGCCATGAATTTCATCGAGGGCGAGACCTCCGCCGCATCGCCTCAATCCTTTGTCGCGAAGGACGGCACCAGCATCGCCCTCCCTGCCGGATCGGCAGCCCTTGACGGTCGGCGAGTGATCCTTGCGATCCGGCCAGAGGATCTTGCGGTGGTCGGCGACGGAGCACCCGGCGCCTTTGCCGGCAAGGTCGTCGGCGTCGAGACCACCGGCCCCGAGAGCGTGATCCTCGTGGAGACCTGCGGCACACGCGTCTCCCTCGTCCTGCGGGAACGCGCCAGCCTCGGGGTCGGCGAGACGGTGCTGCTGCGGGCGGATCCGGCAAAACTGCATTTCTTCGAAAGCGATGACCATGGCCGCCGCATCATCATGTGACCCCCGGGGCTTCCTGGCATCGCTGTTCGACACGGCCGTAAGGGCGGCAGATCCGCGCGAAGGCATACGGCGACACCTGCCGGCCCCGCCCCAGGGAGGCAGGACCATCGTCATCGGCGCCGGAAAAGGCGTAGCCCAGATGGCGGCAGCACTTGAGGCTTTATGGGAGGGGCCACTGTCAGGACTGGTCGTCAGCCGATACGGGTATGGCTGCCCTACGCGCATCATCGAGGTTGTCGAAGCGGCGCATCCGGTTCCGGACATGGCGGGCATGCAGGCGGCGGCCCGGCTCAAACAGACCATAGCCGACCTCACCGAGCGGGATCTGGTGATGGCGCTGATCTGCGGCGGTGGATCTTCGCTTCTGCCGGCCCCGCCCGAGGGTTTTGATCTGCAGCACGAAATCCTGCTGAACGAACGGCTACTGGCCTCGGGCGCCCCCATCTCGGCAATGAACGCGGTACGCAAGCATTTCTCCACCATCAAGGGTGGCCGGCTGGCCGCTTTGACGCGGGCGAGGGTGATCAGTCTGATCGTTTCCGACATTCCCGGCGACAATCCGGCCTTCGTCGCCTCCGGGCCCACCGTCCCCGATGGCACCAGCCGGCATGATGCCCTCGACGTCATCACGCGGTACCGGCTGGATCTTCCGACCTCCATGTTGGATCACTTCAAGGCGCCGGTCGCAGCGGCACCGGATCCGACGGACGCTGCCTTCGCCCGGAACGAACATCATGTCGTCGTATCCGCACGGGTGTCCCTGGAGGCCGCCGCCGCGCTGGCCCTCGACAGCGGCGTGACGCCTTATATTCTCTCCGATGCAATCGAGGGCGAGGCGCGCGACGCCGCGCTGGTTCATGCGGCAATCGCCCGGGAGACCGCGGCGCGCGACCGTCCCTTCCGCAAACCGGCGCTGCTTCTGTCAGGCGGAGAGACGACGGTAACGCTCCGGGCCGCGGGCGGGCGCGGTGGACGAAATGGTGAGTTTGCGCTCGCGATGGCCATGGCAATCGACGGTCTGAATGTGGCGGGCCTTGCAGCCGACACCGATGGAATCGATGGAACCGAAAACAATGCCGGCGCCTTTTTCGACGGCTCCACGGCCCGGCGACTGCAATCTGCCGGCCTGGATGGTGGTGCTCTGCTGGCACAACATGCCTCTTACAAAGGCTTCGAGGCGATCGGAGACCTGTTCGTCACCGGCCCCACAGGCACGAACGTCAATGATTTCAGAGCAATTCTGATCAGCGACGGCTGTCACTCTGCGTGAACTGTTGCACGCCGGAACACAAACCGGTCATTCGCGCATTATGGGCGTTGGTGCACGGATCTGGAACTGAACGGATGGGGATCTTTGAAACGGCTGACTATGGCGTGGCTGCCTTGCGCAATGAAGGACGTAAAAACCCCTACTCCGCGGCCGTCAACAATTGCCGTTCTCAACAGAAACTTCGCCCTTTAAGGCAGCAGCGCCAGCTATGAGAATTTCGGGCGCGATCCAGTCTTCAATATTGACCTTGGAATCTATAAAACCATGCCTGGCGAGACGGTCGATCTGGATGTCGAGAAGATCAAGGCGTTCGTGACCAAGGCTCGGTGTCATCGCGGCCTGGAGATTGGAGCCGTAGGTGGCCTCTGCGAATTCTCGCGTCGCGCCGGTTTCCTTGCAGACGATCGAGATGACGCGGTCGTGGTTTTCGCCGACCCACGCGCCAGCACGCAACGTTGCCGAAACGAAGGCGATGACCAGTTCCGGGCGTTTTTCGAGGAGGTCCGCATGAACGGTAATAGGGCGTGGCGTCCCGTTGTTGACGCGATCGCGGACCGGCAGCGCATCGATATCGACGAGGGTGGCAAGGCCAAGCCGTTGCGCCGCCTCGCGCGCTGCGGCACCCTTGATATAGGCGGCGTCGGCTTCGCCCGAGGCGACCTGTTCCAGGGACGGCCAGTCCTTGATCTTGAGATCGCGGCGGAGCCGGCCCGGCGGCACGGTCTGCGCAAGAGGCGTCTCGACGATGGAAACGTCGCCGAAGGTAAGCCCTACATGTCTCAGCGCCGTCTCGAACCCTCCGAGCGCCATGGCGCGTGCGTGACTGGCGTTCCGGCGCGCGGCAAAGGCAGGGATGGTGATCCTCGCGCCGCGCAGGTCTTGTTTTTCTCGTAGCCGGTCGGGGTGGGCGACGATGGCCTGGCCTTCATCGATGAATGTGAGCCCGAGAAGACGTGTTGGCACGCCCTCCGCCCGGGCGACGATCGCGGGTACGCTGCCGCCCTCGCGGATGAGCGTCGACAGAGAATGATCGTAGTGAGAAAGCGCGATGTCGAGTGGGGCATCCTGCAGAATGCCGAGCTCGGTGTCGAAGGCCGAGAGACGTTCGGACAACCACCCGAGGTCGAGCGCAATCCCGCTCGCCGTCGGGACCTGGCAGCGCGTATACCAGACCTTGTTGGGAGACGGGTTCGCGCTCATGAGCGGCCCCCTGCTGCGTCGTTCGCGACATGCCAGTGAAGCAGGCGGTTCTCGATGGCGAGAAAACCGTAGTTGAGCGCGTATCCAACCACGGCCACTGTGATGGCACCGGCATACATTCGTGAAATGTCGAGCGTCTGCTGCGCGTTGAGAATATAGTACCCGACGCCGGAATTGCCTGCGATCATTCCCGCCGCGATCGCGATGACAAAGGATCCGGCCAGCGCGAGCCTGAGCCCGATGAAGATCTGCGGCGCGGCGGCGGGAAGAACAATCTCATAGATCGTGCGCCACCATGAAAGCTTGAAGGTGGCTGCCGTGTCACGGAGCGCTGCCGAGACACCTTTTGCCCCGGAATAGGTCGCGATCAGGATCGGGATCGTTGCGGAGACGAGGATGGCGATGACGTTCATTTCCCGCCCGAGACCCGCATAAAGAATGATGACCGGGATGAAAACGATGGTCGGAACGGGACGCAGCAGCTCGATGATTGGCTCCACCAGCACATAGATGATCTTGACCCGCGCCATGGTGACCCCGATCGCGACGCCGAGAATGGCGGATAGGACATAGCCATAGACCATCGATGTCATCGTATCGGCGAGTTGGAAGCGCAGCTGGCCCTCTGTCATCTCCAACCACCAGGCTGCCCCGATCCGCGATGGGGCGGGTAGCCCGGGAGAGGAATTGTAATGGGCTACGATCTCCCAAATGCCGACAAGCACGAGGAGGGCCAGCCAACCGAGGGCGCGGTTGTCGAACGCGATCGGGCGCCTGCGCACTGGCTTCTTGGCCACGTCTACGGTCGAGAAGGTTATGCTTGTGGGTCCCGTCATGCGGCCTCCGCGGATTTCAGGGACGGCGCCGAAAGGACGCTCTCAAGAAGCTTGCGCCTGTATTCCAAATAGCGGGGATGTTCCCGCGTCTCGATTTGTCGGCGCGGTCGGGGAAGCGCGATCGGGATCTGCGCGGCCAAGCCCCTACCGTTGGGGCTGAGAACGAGAATCCGGTCTGCCATGTAGATCGCTTCGTCAATATCGTGGGTGACGAGGATCGCCGTGAAGCCGAATTTCCGCCAGAGATCCAGCATGAGATCCTGAAGCGTGGCGCGGCTCAACGCATCGACCGACCCGAAGGCTTCGTCGAGCAGGATGATCTCCGGACGCGAGGCAATGGCACGAGCGATTGCGACGCGCTGCTGCATGCCGCCGGACAGTTCGCGCGGATAGCGGTCTATCGCATGGGACAGGCCGACATCCGCGATGATCTCCTCGACAGGCACCTTGAACTTATGGGACGACTGGACGGCATGGCGTTCGCCGAAAAGCACGTTTTCGCGCACGGTCAGCCAGGGCAGCAGCGACTGGGAATAGTCCTGCGCGACGAAGCGAACCTGCGGCGGTGGCTCCGAGACGGCGCGATTGCCGACGCGCACCGACCCTGCGCGGGCTCTCGTCAGGCCGCCGATCGCGCGAAGCAGCGTCGACTTTCCGGAGCCGGAGCGGCCGACCAGGGCGAGGAACTCCCCGCCCTCGATCGTCGTCGAGATGTCGGCAAGCGCATCGACCGCACCATGCTTGCCCGCATAGCGCACGGAGAGCTCGCTCACCTCGATCGTCGGCGGGGTAATCAGGATCTGTTCGACAGTGGTATTGCCCGTGGTCATGGAGGAACCTCTCAAAGGGTCGGAACGGTAGCCGTCTTGTAGAGGAGCGGTTCGACGTCGATGACCTGCTTGATGACGCCCTCGTCGTGGGCGATCTTCAGCCATTCCTGGAGTGCTGCGAGATCGACGGCGCCGGACTGGGCGGCATTGCTGTCATCCATGCGATTGATGACGCCAGGAACTTCCTTGTCGAGCGCGAAAAGGTCGATCTTGTCGTATTTCAGCGAGATATTCGCCTTCTCCTCGGCGCTATAGGCATTATAGCGCTTGGCGCCCTCGCGTGCGGAGCGGACGAATTTCTCGGCAAGGTCCGGATTGGCAGCAATCCACTGGCTGGTCGCGAAGAAGCCGGCAGTGCTGGTCTTTTCCGGGACCTGCTCCCAAGGCCGGCCTTCCAGCGGTTTGACGCCATATTGCTGTTCCCATTGCGCGACATTCGGGTCGGACGCAATAGACGCGTCGATCTGGCCGGACGAGAGCGCCGCCCCGACCGTCTCGCGCTGATTGATGATGACATATTCGACAGCCTCCGGATCGACGCCGAAACGCTCGAGATAGAGCCGTACCCGAAGACGCGACTGCGCATGCGCTGCCGTCCCGATCTTCTTGCCGACGAGATCGGCCGGCTTCTCGATGCCGCTCTTAGGGCCGGCAATAATGTAGTCCGAATTGCCGCGGCCATTGGCGGCTTGGAGAAAGGTGAGGTCGAAGCCGTTTTCGCGGGCACCCACCCAGGCGAAAAGGTCGGCATAACCAACTTCCAGCGATCCGCCGACGGTTGCCGCCAGGATATTGGGGCCGCCGGCAAGGGTGACGATCTCTACGTCGATCCCGTCTTTTTTGAAGAGGCCTTCCTCGATCGCCACCTTGATGCCGGGAATCGCACCAAAGGGCGCACCGATGCGCAGTTTCTGGGATTCAGCGGCAAAAGTCGGACCAGAGGCGGTGATAGTACCGAAAGCAAGTGCGACGGCGGCAAGCATCGCGCGACGGTTCATTAAGGCTTTGAGCATGTTTCGTCTCGATCTCTGAAGAGGTGTCAGCCAGCGGCTGCGGCGTCGATGCGCGCCTGGGATGGGGTTGGGGCAGTCTGCCATGTATAGGGTGCGCTCGGGGCATGCGGCTGCTGCCAGCTGTTATCCAGCGGCAGCAAGGGCATGACCTGATCGGCGAAGCGATGTGCTTCCTCCAGGAAGGGGTTCCCCGAAAGAATGAAGGATTCGACGCCGAGATTTTTGTATTCGATAAGGCGTGCTGCGATGGATTCCGGCCCTCCGACCACGGCGATCCCTGGGCCGTTGCGCAGCAGTCCGAAACCCGACCAGAGATTGGGGTAGATTTCGAGGTCCCGTGCGCTCTTCGGGCGCGTCCCACCATGGAATGCTGCCTGGCGAATCTGGCCGATGGCGTCCTGCTTGCTGTTGCTTGCCTGGACTTTGGCGATCGCATCGTCGGACGCGCTGTCCAGCATGTACTGGGCCTCCTGCCAGGCCTCCTCGTCGGTGTCGCGCAGGATAATGTTCAGCCGTATGCCGAAGCCGAGCTTCCGGCCATATTTGGCTGCACGGGCGTTGATATCCTTGATGGTGGCGGCCGTTTCCGGCGGAGGCTCGCCCCAAGTGAGGTATTTATCGACGTGCTTTGCCGCAACGTCCATCGCGATATCGGAGGAGCCGCCGAACCAAAGCGGAGGATAGGGCTTTTGCAGCGACGGAAACTCCGCCTTGGCGCCCTTCACCTTGATAAACTCGCCGTCGAAATCCACAGTCTCGCCTGACATGATCCGTCGGTAGACATCGAGGAATTCGTCGCAGCGGCGATAGCGCTCGTCATGGGCAAGGTGGACGCCGGCGGGAGCAAGGCTCGTGTGGCCGTTGACGATGTTGAGAAGGAGTCGGCCGCCGATATTCTGATCGAGCGTTGTCGTCAGCTTGACGAGCTGGCTTGGCGTGAAGATGGATGGGTGGATTGCCAGCAGGAACCGCATCCGGCGGGTGCTGGCCGCCAGGCTCGCCGCGGTGATGAACGGGTCAAGGCCCCCATTCGGCTGGGTGGCGAAGAGTGCGCCGGAATAGCCCCGCGCATCGATCGATGTCGTGAGCGCGCGCAGATAGTCGAGATCGACCGGGCGCGTCCATTTCGGATCCCACGGATAACGGCCGTCGCGGCCGACCACATACCAAAGAATGTCCATTTGAATTTCCTACTTTGCCTGGATCGGCTGAGAGCCGCCGAGAGCCTGGGCACGGATGAAGATGCCCGCAGCCTCATCGATGGTGACAGCGAGCTGTGCCGCCTTTTCCGGCGTTTCGTCGAACACCAGCAGGCCATGGTTTGCGAGAAGCACCGAGCGGGTCTCGGGGTTGTCCGCCAGGAAGCCGTCCAACGCTGAGACGAGGCCGCCCGAATTCCTGTCGCCATAGGGGCTGACGGGAACGGGCACCGTCTGTCCCCGGGTCAGGAGAGGTTCGTAATGCAGCGGGATCGGTTTGTGCGCCACGGCAAAAGCGGTGGCATTGAGCGAATGCGTGTGGATGACGGAGCCGACGCCCGGCCGCTTGTAGGCATGGGTATGCATGGCAATGACCGACCGCACCCCCTTGCCGAGCTTCCCTCCGACGAACTCGCCGTCGAGCGTGACAATCCCGAAATCCTCTTCGGTAATGTCCTTCGGCAAACCTCTCGCCGTCACCAGCACGTGATCCGGCGTTTCCGTCAGCCGAACGCTGGCATTGGCCGAACGGCCGTTCGTGAGAACGCCGCTGATATGAAGAAAACGAATGGCGTCGAGAAGCTGCTGGCGTAGCACCCGGTCTTCTGGACCAAGCTCCAGGCTGCTGCCCTCGATGGACGATACCTTGTTGCCAAATTCGATCGCACTGACAGCACTCATGATCAACTCCTTAATACACTAAAAACGTAGATTTAAAGATCAAATGGCGCAAGGAGTTTTCTTGCTATAAAACGAGGGGATTAGGGAATTTTATCCTATTGATTGGCGTCGGTTGTGTCCGCTATTCATCGTTCTGTCGCTCGCTGGGATCGCCGCAAGGGCGATCCGGATTTCCAGCGAACGAGGATGGTGGACCGGCCATCTCTTGTAGACGTTGTTGCAGGGATCGGGCTTTGCCGGGTATTAGCGTTGTACCTGTCGGACAGGATTGCCTGAATGCCGCACACGTTCAATGATGCCACCGCCATCTGCCTCCCAAGCAGCGGCACCGGCATATTGCCGCAATCAACAGTGACGGCCGGATGAAATGGCAGGTCTCTAACGGTTACGGCAAACGCTCGCTGGTTGAGACGGCAATCGGGCGAGACAAGTCCATCATCGGGCGGCGTCTGCGGGCCAGGTCGCTGCCTGGTCGCCCGTTTCAACGATCCCCATCCGTTCAGTTCCAGATCCGTGCACCAACGCCTTGTCCATCGCCATGGGACCGCCGCGGCTAGGCCGAAGCATGATGCGCGTGTACTTGGCTGAGAAAGTTTTTCGTCCTCTGGTGTTGCGGATTGTCGAAAAACGCCGCCGGTGTGTTCTGCTCGACGATCACACCGCCATCCATGAACACCACGCGGTCGGCAACCGTGCGCGCAAATCCCATTTCATGGGTCACCACGATCATCGTCATGCCTTCACGTGCAAGATCGACCATGACGTCGAGCACTTCCTTGACCATTTCGGGGTCCAGGGCGCTGGTGGGCTCATCAAAAAGCATCACCTTCGGCTGCATGCACAGAGCACGGGCTATTGCAACGCGTTGCTGTTGACCGCCCGAAAGCTGCCCTGGATAGGCATTTGCCTTTTCGGCAATCCGTACCCGCTCCAGCAACTTCATTGCCCGTTCAGATGCCTCTTTCTTGGAAGCCCCTCTGACCAGCCGCGGTGCAAGCATCAGGTTCTGCAAAACCGTCATGTGGGGAAACAGGTGGAAACCCTGGAAGACCATTCCGACTTCACCGTTGAGGTCGGCGATGTTGGAGCAATCCTTCCTCAAGGATTGTCCACACACCGTGATATCGCCGTCCGAGCGCGGCTCGAGACCGCTTATGCAGCGGATGATCGTCGACTTTCCTGAACCCGAGGGCCCGCACAGGACCACTTTCTCGCCAGCGGCGACAGAAAGATCGACACCCTGGATGACGTCCAGTTTTCCGTAGCTCTTACGAAGATTTGCGACATCGATCATCATTGAATTCGAATTCATGCCCGTGCCTCCTAAGCGGCGCGTCCGGTCGTCGTACCAGGCACGACGAACAACCGTTCGAGTTTTTGGAAGACGCCGCTGACGATCATTCCTATCAGCAGGTAGAGAACACCTGCGACGATGAAGACTTCGAACGGCGCATAGGTCTTGGCCACCATAGCCCTGGCAGCCCCAGTCATTTCCATCACGGTGACGGCGCTTGCCAATGTGCTGGCCTTCAACACGAGGACCAGTTCATTGCCAAGCGGAGGTATGATCGCTCTATAGGCTTGGGGGAGAACAATCCGGGTCATCGTCTGGATGCGGCTCAGGCCGAGGGTCCTTGCTACCTCCCTTTGGCCCGGTGGCACCAGAATAATCGCGCCTTTGAGCAGTTCCGCGACGTAGGCGGCAGAATTCAGCCCGATGGTCAGGAAGGCGCAGTTCACGGGGTCACGTAGGACCGGCCAGAATATGCTGTTTCGCACGAACTCGATCTGGCCAAGACCGTAGTAGACGATGAACAGTTGGACGAGGAGCGGACTGCCTCTGACAAGGAAAGTGTAGGTGAAGGCAGGAACGTTGAGGATGCGCAGTCCAGATGCACGGGCAAGGGCGAGAGGTAGCCCGACCACCTGCCCCACCAGGAACGCGAGAAGCGTGATTTTCAGCGTCAGCCAAAGGCCGCTCAGTACAACGGGGATCGCGTCGAGGAAGATTTCGTAGGACATGACGTCTCCTCAACGCGCGTGGATCGAGAGCCTGCGATTGGCAAGCTCGAAGACAATGGTGGATACTGTGGTCACCAGCACGTAAAGCAGTGCCGCGGTCAGGTAGAAGCCGAGCGGATTGTGCGTCGCCCCGGCGGCGACGACGGATTTCCGCATAAGCTCCTCAAGTCCGACAATGGAAACCAACGCGCTTTCCTTCAGGATCACCAGCCATTGATTCCCGAGGCCGGGCAGTGCGCGCTGCAACATCTGTGGCAGGATGACCCGGAAAAAAGCCTGCTTCGGCCTCAAACCCAGCGACTTGGCCGCCTCCCATTGCCCTATGGGCACAGCGAGAAGCGCCGCTCTGAGGATTTCGGTCAAATACGCGCCCGACACCACGGAAAGAGCGGCGATGCCGGCGGTCAGAGCGTCGACCTCCACATAGGACCCGACCAGCTTCGTCAGCAAGACAGTCCCACCATAAAACACCAGGAAGATGATCAACAGCTCGGGCAGGCCGCGAACTACGGTGACATATGTTCCGATCACCCTTTTGGCGACAGGCCCACCGCTGACCCGCAGCGGCGCGGCGACCATTGCGATGACGAAACCGACGAGAAAGCTGCCGAGAGCGACTTGCAAGGTCAGGACGAGGCCGTCGAGCAATTGTGGAAAGTAGGTACTGACGCCTTCGAACATTGTTGTTATTCCCCCGACCCCGCAACGTCTGCGCTATCACCAAACCATGGGCAACGGACGCTAGCAACAGTCACATAGACCAAAAAATCCCGGTTAGACAAATTCACCCACGCGCACCCAACGGCGCCTGCACCGCTCGGCGATTTGGGCGGTACTCATGCCGCCCTCGTCGCTCGTGTCGTCATGGAAAAGCCATCGACGGCCGGGGTGAGTTCAACCGTCACACTACCCAGTTCACCCAAGCTCTGCACATGCGTGCCGCCGCAAAAAATCTCCGCCGAACGCCCATCGAGCTCGCAGCGCCACAGCCGGCGTGAACCGAGGGTCGTCTCTGAGGGTTCGATCGTGATGCGAGAGGCCTGCGACAACCAGTCTGCGACAATGCGATTGATCTCTTCGGTGATCGCTTCCAATGCAGACAATGCCGCACCGGCATCGAAGCCCTTCTTGCGAAGGCTCTTGCCGAGACGATAGTCGTCCTTTGAACCCTCCCAATGAACGAGTGACCTTTCGATCGCCTCCTTGTCGAAATCCGGACTGCCGAGTGAATCTGTCGGAACGCCTTCCTTTGTCCAGAAGCGTGCCACGGCGCGGTTCAAGGCGAGTGCGGAAAGGTGGACGGCTGTATGCGCAATGCTCAACTGCTCGCGCTTTTGCGCGTCGACCTTGATCACCACTTCCTCACCAACGACGGGAAGCTCGTCACCGACAGGGTCCAGCAGGTGGCAGACGACGCTCACCCATTCGTCGCCGACACGGCCAAGCGCCTTGGCAGCGTCGCCGACGACCAGCTCGCTGTTGGCTGTGTTCACCAATCCGGTCAAGGCATCCACGAGATTGTAGTCGGCACTTGGGGTCGAGAGTGTGCCAGTATCGGCCGCTTGATCAGGCCAGCGAAAACTGACGGGATGGACCGGCGTTCTGTCGGTCAACACCAGCAGGCGATCGCCGTATCGGTCCACACGCAAAACAGTTCCGCGGCCGATCGTGTCGCCTTTCGCAAACGTCACGTGTGTGCTCTCATTAATTGCTGTACTCATGGGGATCAGATGTCCTATTTGCCGCGAAGGCTTGTCTCGGCAGTGCCGGCGAGCAACTGGGCACCGACGGCTATGATATCGTCATTGAAATCGAAATCGGGCTGGTGAAGGCCTGGGCTCGCAACGCCGTTCCCGATCCATGCATACGCGCCGGGCCGATGATCCAGGAATACGCCAAAATCGTCGCCAGCCATCGACGGCGGCAGATGGACGAGCCGGTCATTGCCCATGGCGGACGCGACACGCCGCATGGTCTCCGCTTCAATCGGGGTGTTGACGACCGGAACCATGTCTGGACCGTCCAAAGCCATCTCGGCGCTGACACCGGTCATGTCCCCGATAGCGTGCACGGCCTTTTCAAGTCGGATACGGATGTGATCGAGCATGCTGGACGAGAACCCGCGATAGGTTCCTCGAAGCCTCGCCTCCGTCGGAATGACGTTCTGGGCGACACCCGATTGGAAAGACCCGACAGTGACGACGGCGGAATCGAGGGGATTGACCGTTCGCGATACGATTTGCTGGAGGCCAGTCACAAAATAGCCGCCAGCCAGGATCGGGTCCGCGCTTCGATGCGGCATGGCACCGTGCGCACCGACCGCGCCGAATACGATCTCGAATTCGTTCGACCCCGCCATCACCGGCCCGTTCTCGACTGAAATGGTGCCCGTCTCCATGCCAGGCCAATTGTGGAACGAAAAAATGCTGTCGAATGGGAATCGCGCCAGCAGACCGTCGTCCAGCATCGGCTGTGCGCCACCATATCGTTCTTCGGCCGGCTGGAAGATCAGGACGACACGCCCTGGAAAATCCCTTGTCGCCGCGAGATAGGATGCCGCAGCGAGTAGAGTGGCAGTGTGACCGTCGTGACCGCACGCATGCATCCGGCCCGCATGGCGCGACGCATATGGAAGATCGGTCGTCTCGGTTATCGGCAGCGCATCCATGTCGGCGCGCAACGCCACGGCCGGGCCGTCCGAACGTCCGACGATTTCAGCAACCACCCCATGGCCGCCGATGTTCTCGGTCACGGACAAGCCCATCGCGCGGAGTTCTCCCGCTACGATCCGGGACGTCTCGACCTCTTCCTGCGACAGCTCCGGTACGCCATGCAGCCTGCGTCGCAGTTCGACGAAGCGACCAATTTGGGGAGCGAGAAATTCCAGCGTCTTTCCCATCAAAGAACCCGTTTCAGCACCGATGTGCTGACATTGCGACCACAGGAAACAATCACCACCGGCCCGTCGATGAGGTTGCGATCTGCCTTGAGTGCCGCCGCGATCGCCACACCCGCCGCGCCTTCGACCAACATGTGATGCTGCTCGACAAACATGCGCATCGCCTTCGCGATTTCGTCCTCCGAAACGTCGACCCAGGCATCAACTAGATCGCGGCAAATTTCGAACGTGATGGTGTCCGGCTCCAGCCCTCCAGCCGTACCATCCGAAAGAGTGTCGTCCGATTCGAGATCAAGCACGCGGTCGGCCGCTACCGAGGCTGCCATGACGCGTGAAGCCTCCGGCGAGCAACCGATGACCTTCACATTGGGGGCTTTGGCTTTGAGATAGCTCGCAATACCGGAGATAAGGCCGCCGCCGCCGACAGAGGCGAACACCGTTCCGACGTTCGGCAGCTGACGCAGGATTTCGACCGCCACGGTTCCCTGGCCGCCGATTACATCGATGTCGTTGTAGGGCGGTACATAGACGCCGTTCTCCGCCTCGGCGAAAGCGCGGGCATGTTCCTCCGTCTGAACCGTGTCGGTCCCGTGAAAGCGCACCTCTGCGCCGTAATGTCTGATGGTCGCCAGCTTGGCTTCGGAAGCGTTCTCGGGCACGAAAACGATGCCTCGTCCGCCGATCTGGTTGAGCGCGTAAGACACAGCGGCCCCGTGGTTGCCGGAGGATGCCGTGATTACCGGCGTCGTCTTGGCGGCATCACCGAGCGCAAGGATTTTGTTGAAAGCCCCTCTGAGCTTGAACGACCCTGTATGTTGAAGATGCTCCAGCTTTACATGGACATCGGCACCGACCGCCTCCGACAGGTATGGAGATGCCTCAAGATAGGTCTCGCGAACGAACGGGCGGATGCGCTTCTCGGCGGCCTCGATTGCTTGGAACGGTGTGGAGCTGGTCATGCAAGGGTCCTTTTTGGCGCGGCTTCGCCGGTGGTTTTCGGCACGCCGAAATCGTTCGCCACGGCTGGAGCAATGACGGGGATATGCGGGGCGGCATCGAGAGGAAGATGTCCAGTCAAACGAGGGTCGGGCTCGGACTCAATGCGCAGAGCATAGGGCGTGAACCCCGACCTGATGTAAAACTGAAGAGCGGACGGATGATCGAGTGAGCAGGTGTGAACCCACATGCGGGAAATCGGGCGTGACCATGCGCGATTGATCGCATTGTTGATCAAGGCGCGACCGAGCCCCTTCCCTACACTGGTTTTGGCGAGCCCGAGAAATGCAAGTTCGCACTCTCTGGATGTCCTGAAGTCCAGTTCCAAAAGGCCAATATCCGAGCCGTGACCCTGTACGGCAAAGACCTCGACAGCGTCGTCGCCCAGAATGGCACTGAGCGCAGAGTCGTCCATTACCAGGCGTGAGTACCAAAGCCAGTCGGAGCCGATCTTGCGATACAATGTCCGGTAGGCGTCCAGGTTTTGGCGATCCAATTCTACCAGTGTCACGTTGGGCGGGAGGTCCGCATTTGGGAGTGTCGGTCGCGAATTCATCTCCAGGCATGTGACCACGCTGGCCACGTATCCAGGTGGAACATGCGAATAGCCGGTCGAAAGCGTCGGAAAATCGCCCATCGTCTGCATTCCATCTCTTCGCTCAAGCGTCCTGTTCGACCTTGAGATAGTTGTAGACCGTTGCCCGACCCATTCCCAGAATCCGGGAAATGTAGGCCGCCGCGTGCTTGCCTTCGAAGGCACCGTCGTCGGCCAGAGCACGGATCAGTTCCTGCTTTTCCGACCTGCCCAAATCGGCGACAGCGATGCCGCGATGCGTTGTCCAGGATTTGATGTATTCATTGACCCGCTCGTGCCAATCCTCTTTGAAGAGTGCTGCGGGTTTGTCCTGGTCGACCGGTACCGAGGCAAGCGAACCCAGCACCTGCATTGCCGCATGGATATGGGTCACGTCGACGTTGATGCACAGAACGCCGATCGCACGCTCCTCGGCATGCAGGACGATGCTGACAGATTTGATGCGGCGTCCGTCCCAGTTCACTTTCTCGTAAGGGCCGATGATCGTTTCCGTCGGCTTGAAATCGGTCTCGTCGAGAAGCGACGGCTCCCCGATGACCCTCTTCGAGAAGTTGTTCGAGATATGGCAAACTGTGTCGCTCTTCAGGTCATGGATCACGACCTCGGCGTGCGGCTGCAGAAGGAGAGCGATCGCATCGCATACCCGGTAGTAAGGCGCGAGTTCGGCGGCTGCGACCGGAGTGTCGATGTGTTTTCCCATGGCCCCGTCCGAATCAAGAGAGTGGGAGCTGGCAGGACACTATCGTGGCAACGCCCTGCCCTTTCCCGAGGGAAGGCGGCCTGACGGCCGCCTTTGATACTACTTCTTCGAGACGTCGTATTCGAACCACTTCTGGCTGATCTTCGCCATTGTACCGTCGGCGAGCATATCCGCTACTGCCTTGTCGATGCTGGCCTTCAGTTCGTCCTGACCCTTGCGGATTGCGATGCCCTGCCCTTTTCCGAATTCGGGATAGTCGGCTGAGGTAAGCTGGGGGCCGGCGAAGATGACCTTGTCCTTGGCTTTTTCCGTCTTCAGAAGCGGAAGCCAGGCGGACTTTTCCATGAGACCTGCGTCGATGCGACCGGCAATGATGTCGTCGAGGACCTGGTCAGGCCTGTCATAGATGCGAACTTCCGAATCCTTGAAATGGGCTTTCGCGACCTGCTCGTGCGTTGAACCTGTCTGCACGCCGATGACCTTGCCGACGAGGGCTTTTTCGAGAGCCGCACGATCGGTGGCTTTCGCCGCTTCGGAATCCGCCAGTGCAGACAGATTGTTGGGCGCGTCGGCATAGGCGACCGAGAAGTCGACCTGCTTCGACCGCTCTTCGTTGATCGAGATGCCCGAAATCACAAGGTCAAACTTTCCAACCTGCAGGCTCGGCAGTAGACCGTCGAACGCCTGGTTGGTCCAAGTGCAGTTGGCAGAAATCCGCTTGCAGATTTCGTCGCCCACATCGCGGTCGAAGCCGACGATGTTGCCGGAGGCATCAACCGACTCCCAAGGCGGATAGTCGGCGCTGCTGCCGATGCGGATGTCCGCGGCAAGCGCCGCGGTGAACGACAACGCGAGAATTGCCGTCGTGAGCATGAGCTTTTTCATAGGTTCCCCTTTTGCTTTCACTGCTGGTTGAAGTTGCCGGATTTTGAATTAAGCACGGTTTGGGCGATCGCGATGTCCTGCACCGCGACACCAGTGAGGTCGACCACCGAAATCTCGAGATCGTTTGTACGGCCGCCAACGCCACCATCCAGGATGATCCCCAGTTCGGTGACATCGGTACCCAAAAGACCGGAATGGCTGAACTCTCCATGGTGCAGGCACTGTGCGACATGGTCCGCAATCCGGACAGTCGCCATCTTGACGACGGCAGTATCCAATTCCTGCTTTCCGGGCGCATCTGCGCCCGTGGCCGTGATGTGGGTACCGGGACGTATCCAGTCTGCCATGACAATGGGAGACTGCGACATTGTCGAGGTCACAATGACATCGCTTTCACTGCAGAGTTCCGCCAGCTCAGTGGACACGTCAACGGTGATGCCCTCGCCCTTGAGCTCATCAGCCAGACGCCGCGCATTTTCCGGCGTGCGACCCCATACCGTGAAAACTGGATTCCTTTTGGAAAGAACCTCCCGGTGCGCGCGAATCTGGTGTCTTGCCTGGACGCCGGTGCCGACAATCGCGATTTTGCGGGCGTCTTTACGCGCAAGCGCTTCTGTTGCGATAGCTCCGCCAAATCCGGTTCTGAGGTCTGTCAGCAGACCTTCGTCCTGGAGAATTGCCAGTACCTCGCCCGTTTCAGCCGACAGCGCGAGAACTACGCCATTTCCGGTCGGAAGACCTTTGGAAGGGTTCGAGTAGAAGCCTGTGGCGATCTTGACGACGAATACAGGATCGCCCTTGATGTGGCCGAACTTGATGTGGCAGTCGCCGTTGTTCGCGGGAAATCCTAAATAACCAACAGGTGGAACCTGAGCGTCACCACGCGACATCGAAATAAACGCAGCCCTTAATGCCGGAGCGATTTTCGTGATGTCGATCGAGCGCTCGATCTCCGATTTGGATATGATCTGCATGCCTGGAGTCCTTCAAAGACGGCGAACGTCTAGCAGGGAGAGATTAGACAGTAAAGTCCCTGC
This sequence comes from Pararhizobium sp., assembly GCF_035497515.1. Classification (GTDB taxonomy): domain Bacteria; phylum Pseudomonadota; class Alphaproteobacteria; order Rhizobiales; family Rhizobiaceae; genus Pararhizobium. The sequence continues at coordinate 18,031 of NZ_DATJDJ010000100.1, forward strand.
TGGACAAATAAGTCCAGTTGCAGCAGATTCAAATAGGGTAATAAACGTTTATCTCTGGTGGTCCGCTCAATGCGGGCAACACGCCCTCGCCCGGCAACGGTCGATGCATAGCATGGAGATGCCGTTGCTCGATGGCCGTGACTTTCGGAAAGGACGGCGTTGAAGTCTGTGATTTCAGATCGGAGCGGGGTCTGTTCATTGCGCGAGACGATAAGGGCGATTTGCGCAAATGGGCGGCAGAATTGCCCAAGGCGGACCCGTAGCTCCAAGACGCTTCAAGCAAACGGAAAGGCGCGACGGCACTCCGACGCCGCGCCAGCAGGCTTTGACGCTAAGGCTCAAGCCGCCCGTATGTTGTGGCCGCGCAGGAATAGGCTGAGCCCCTTCAGGCCTTCGCGCAGCACGGCTTCGCTATTGCTGTACCCGATCCGGAGATAGCCTTCCATGTCCATCGCACTTCCAGGCGTCAGCATGACCCCGGTCTGTTCCAGCAGACGGATGCAGAATTGCTCGGATGTCATCGGAAGATCGTACTTCAACAGCGCGGTGGTTCCCGATTTCGGCTTGATCCAGGAAATCAACGGCTCGTTGTCGACCCACTCGGAGAGGATCGCAAGGTTATTGCGCGTGATTGCCTGACTGCGTGCCAGTATCTTGTCCTTGTTTTCGAGAGCGATCGCCGCGAAGTGATCGTCGAGCATGCCGACACTGATTGTGTTGTAGTCCCTGTGGATCGTCACCGCATGGATAAGCTCCTTCGGAGCCACGATCCAACCGAGCCGCAATCCGGCAAGTGAGAAGGTTTTCGACATGCTGCCGGTGCTGATCCCCTTTTCATAGAGATCAGCGATGGACGCGGTCATTCCGTCGCCTTCCTGATCCGTACCCCGATAGACTTCGTCGCACAGAATCCATGCGCCGACCGAGCGCGCGATCTCGACGATCTTGACGAGGTAGTCCCGGTCCATGAGCGAACCGGTCGGATTGTTCGGATTGTTGATCGCGATGAGTTTCGTCCCGGGCGTTGCAAGCTTCCTCAGTTCATCGAGGTCCGGGAGGAAGGAAGTGGCTTCGGTGAGCCGCAGGATTTGGACGTCGGCACCGTAGCTTTCCGGGATCGAATAATGCTGCTGATAGGTCGGCAGCACAGATATCACCCTGTCTCCGGGCTCCACCAGGGTCTCGTGGACAAGAGCGTTCGCGCCGATGGCACCATGCGTCGTGATGACGTTCTGAAATTCCTGCTTCGCATACATGCCGGCAATGAGTCTTCTCAGACGCTCGGTGCCTTCAATCGCGCCATATGTGAGCTTGAGTGGGAGAAGCTCCGAAAGGATTGTTTCCTTCTTGCCCGACAACTCGAGAAGCTCGTCCATCGTCAAGGACTCGACGCATGTCTCGGCAATGTTCCAAGTGCACTCGTTCTCGTATTTGTTCATCCAGATTTCAACGCCGAAATCACGAATTTTCATGTTGTCTTTCCTTCTATCTATATCGGTTTCAGAAGCGGGCGGCCGTCAGCAAGGCCGCGGCGACGGCGATGTCTTCCAGGCCAAGGCCGATTGATCGGAAATATGCCGGACGCTCCCGGCTGGGCGGTTGCGCGCGTCCGGCGACGAGTTCAGGCAGGTCGCCTCGGATCGCATCAGCGCCCCACAGACCTGTCTGTGTGGCAAGTTTCATGTCGGCCGCAGACTGCGGGGTCGTCGCCCGGTAGTCACAATACACATCCAGATCGGGTAACCGAGAAGGGTCGATCTCGTGGGCATTGGCTGCGTTGGTGCTGATCGAAGTTACGACCGCGTCGGCACGAACTCGCGACACATCGATGACGGGATTGCCCGAAGAAGTGCAGAGCAAGATGGCTTCTGCGCCGTCCGCCGCTTCATCGGCATCGACATACGTCATGATCGCAGAGCCATTCGCCAGCCGTGACGGTAACCCCTCTTTTGTACGTGCGCTTGGGGAGGCAAGACGAACCTCCGTCCAGTCTCTGAGGCTCTCGACGTGGCGCAGATGTGCCAGGCCCACCTCTCCGGTTCCGACGATCGCCAGTACTTTCGCATCCGGGCGGGCGAGCTTGTCGATGGCGAGCGCCGTGGTCGCGGCAGTGCGCTCGGTTGTCAGCCGCTTGGAGTCGCAAAGCAGCACGGGCGCGCCGGTCTCCATCGACATGAGTATGGTCCATGCTGTCACGAGAGACTGACCGTCACCCGCAATGTAAGGCGACAGTTTTGCACCGAACATCTTCTGATCCGACAGCACCCCGAGATAGGTGATGAAATCGCCCGCGCCGTTCGGAAACAGGCTCAATGTCTGCGGGGGTTGCGTGGCCGACCCGTCGGCAAGTGACTGGAACATCCTCGTGAGGGCGGCTTGAACATCCAGTCGAGGAAGTAGGTCAAGAATAGTCTTCTCGTCGAAGACCTGCGGCGATTGCATGGAAGGGTTCCTCCTGATGGCGCACGTCGTTCATGACGAGAGCGGGCATGCGCCATATTTGGCTGTTGAACAGCACCGGCTTTTGAACTATGAACTCAATATGAGCAATATATTGCACAGTCAAGGGCGCGGCGGCGTGCTCTCGCATGTTTCCGGGAACCTCAGGAGGCTCCGCCAAGCGGCGGGGCTCAGCCAAACCAGTTTGGCCGCATCGTCCGGGCTGAGCCGCCGGATGATCGTTGCTTTGGAAAGCGGTGATGCGAATATCAGCCTATCGAGCCTCGACAAGCTGGCTTCGGTGCTCGGGGTCGATTTCGTCGAATTGGTGCGCGATCCCTCGCGTCATACGCGCTCCGAAATCAATGAACTGGCCTGGCGAGGGGAACATGATGACAGCGAGGCATTCCTGCTGTGCTCCACGCCAGCGTCACGCGAAGCGCAACTCTGGGTCTGGTCGCTCGGACCGGGGGAGAGTTATTTCGCGGAGCCCGATCCGGAAGGATGGCATGAGATGCTCTTCGTTATCGAAGGAACCCTGACGCTGGTTTTGTCGGACAGCACGGTACAATTGGCTCAGGGAGGCCACACGAGTTACAGCACGGCGCAATCATACTCATATTCCAATCGGGACACGGGCACGGTGCGCTTCTTACGCAACGTGATTTCGTAACGTAAACATGGGCGGTGGGGCGACTTTGTACTGCCGGCGATCCAGTGAAGCAGCGTGCGGGACGGCCCGGAGGGAGAGTTGAATGGCACGCATAGGAATGTCGGACGCATCTCGCGGCAGGCCCAGCCGACCGAACCGACATCTCCTCCACTGGTTTCTGGCATATGGTCTTTTCGGCGTGCCACAAGCGGCTGCACCTATCGCGTTTGCTCTGATAGCGCTTCCGCTGACAGGAGATGCCAAGAGCGGCGCGGCCATCGTGGTGGCAATGACGATCGCGCAGGTTCTGGCGGCCGTTCCCGTCACCCGTCTCGGGCGGCGTTATTCGGCGGCGATGTACCTCCGGTCGCTCATCGCGGTCAGAGCCATCGCCCTCTTGGGCATGTCCGGTCTTGCGGCAACGCACTCGCGGTTTGAACTCCTCCTGATCGCGGGCGCAGTCGCTGGTGCTGTAAACGGTGCCGCATACGGCTATATTCGGGCAATGCTCAACCACATTGTCCCTCCCAACGGCTTGCCGAGGGCTCTTGGCATCGGAGCAACCATCAACGAAACCACGTTTGTCGCCGCGCCGGTGCTCGCTGCCGTGCTTGGAGGCGTGTCGCCTGCATTGTCGATGGTCATTATCGCGGCCCTCGGCATGTGCCCTTTTTTCCTTGTCCACGCAGGTCCGGAACAGGAGCCCGAAGCAGTGAAGGTGGCAGAAGGGTCCGTCTTCAACGGACCGATCTGCGGATGGATGCTGTGTTCTGCCGCGGGCGGCGCAATCGTCGCCACGATCGAAGTCGGTGCAGTTTCGCTCGCCCTGGACTTCGGTTACGGCGCGGGCATGGGAGTGATTTTTACGGTGGCTCTTTGCCTGGCGTCAATTTCGGGGGGCATTTGGGTCACGCTGAGAAACAGGATGGCCCAACGCTATCTCGTGATGCGGTTGACTGCCTTGATGATGGTCGGTGCGACTCTCGTCGCGCTTGAGCATTCGCTCGCTGTGACGGTTTTGGGGTGTGTGGCGGTCGGCCTCACAATGGCTCCGCTGAGCACCCACTATTCCTTGGCACTGGACGCCCTGGCCCCACCTTCACGGCGCGCCGAGGTGTTTGCACTTCTGCGAACATCGAATTCGCTTGGCGTGATCTTCGCCGGGGCAATGCTTACAGTCGGGCTTCTTTCGATTTCCCTGGTTGTCGCCGGGCTGGCCCTGCTGTTCGCTGCCTGGACAACTTCCAGGCTGGGTCCCGCGTTCAATGACGGGGAGGACCGCCTTTAGCCAAGCTCTGTGGAACAACGCGATGACCGCCTCGAGACAACCTGACCCATGGCGCACGTCTAGAATGCGCCAGAAGTGGACATACAGTGAGGCGTGATGCACACTTCACTCCGCTTTGGATGGCACTCCATTCCAAGTCTGCAAGTTCATAGTGCATGATTCGAGGCCCCGGTTTTGGATGCTTAAATCACCTTCAAAGACGAGGCCTTCAATTATCATAACGGACAATCGGCATTTTCGAGATTGCCCCCTTACCTGACATGCTGAGGACATGCAAAATCGACGCAGATGAGCAGGAGCGCAAAGTTCGTTTTGGGCTTCTCAG
>NZ_DATJDJ010000101.1:0-10688 GCF_035497515.1 Pararhizobium sp.
GGCCCCGCGTCAGGTCCGAGAGAATATGGATGGCGGATTTGACTTCAAGCACCGGCAGATCGGCAACCGGCGCCAGCGCATGCGGAAAGAGCGCCAGCGCGCCCGGCCCTTCCCACGCGCCCTTGACTGTCAGATCCTCCAGATAATAGCGGACCAGCTCACAGATGCGCGGCGTGCAGTCCACATGCGGAATGATCTTCAACATGAAATTCGGCTGTTTCAGGCTTTCCAGCACCTTGTCCTTGTCGAGCGTGCGATGCTTGAAGCCCATTGTCGCCGTGGCGACCCGCTGGCCGCCATAATCGAGCGTGCCGACCAGGGCATCCTTGACCGGGGTCAACGACGGCTCGGCGAGCTTCTTCGGAAAACCCCAGATTTCGCGGCCGCCGGCAATCGGCGCGTCATCGTTCAGATACATGGAATGCACATAACCGCCGTGGACGCCTTCATAGGTGACCGGGATGACTTGGCCGGATTCGGTGTAATCACCAAATCCGGTCGAATCCGGCATGCGGATGAACTCGTATTTCACCAGCGGCTCGTCGAACTGCAGTGGCTCCGGCACCACGCGGCGCAACGCCTGCGGATCGGTCCGGTAGATGATGATCATGTATTCCCGGTTGACGAAACGATAGGGACCCGCCGGATAAGACGGGCTCGTCAGCGGCATGGCGAAGGCATTGCGCTTCACGTCGTCGATTTTCATGATTTCTTCTCCCGCACATGTTTTTCGCAGAGATCGAACACACGAATGCCATTGGCCGGGCGCGTGCGGCTCTGCCAGTCCGGATGCGTCAGCGTATGGACCACGTCGTCATGCCCGGCCTTCCAGTGCTCCTCGACGGAAAGCCGTGAGAACTCGTAATCCTTGGAGCCGCCTTCATAGGCCGCATGGCGATAGATCAGATGCACCATGGTAACGGCGGAATCATTGCCGATCTTTTCCAGCAGCCGCGCATCCGGATCGTCCTTCAACGCGTCCGGCAGCTTCTCCATCAGCCGTTTGGCGGCCATGCGGATGGTCTGCAGCTTGCGGAACTGGTCGGTGTTCAGGCGCGTGCGGCTGGAAAAGCGGATTTCCTTCTCGCGCGCCTCGACATCGAACAAGTCCTTCGGCAGAGGCCCCCGGGCGCTGAACAGATCCACCTGGAAGATACAGAGATCGCTTTCCAGTTCTTCGCCGCCGAGAATGCGTTGCAACGGCGTGTTGGAAACGATGCCGCCATCCCAGTAGTAGCGGCCGTCGATCTCGACCGGCGCGAAGCCCGGCGGCAGGGCGCCAGAAGCGGCGATATGTTCGGTCGTGAATTCGCAGTGGCGATTATCGAAATAGTTGAAATTACCGCTCATGACATCGACGGCACCAAGGCTCAGCCGGATGGCACCGGAATTGATCAGGTCGAAATCGATGAGTCCTGCCAGCGTCTCCTGCAGCGGCGCCGTATCATAAAGACTGATGGCGGCCATGGGATCGCCGGGAATGTTCCACGGCGCGAAGGCGCGTGGGGTGAAGAAGCCGGGAACGCCTGTCAGCGAGCCGAGAAATGCAGCGGATTCGTTGAACCATTTGCGCATCACGTCGCCATTGCCGAAGAAATGCCCTGAAAGCCCGGACGACACGCGATGCCAGAAGGTGCGGAGATTATCGATCCGGCGCTCCACCGGGCTGCCGGCGATGATCGCGGAATTGATCGAGCCGATGGAAATTCCAGCCAGCCAGTCCGGGCGAATGCCGGCCTCGTGAAGCGCCTCGTAGGCGCCGGCCTGATAAGCGCCGAGCGCGCCGCCGCCCTGAAACACCAGCACGGTCTTTTCTGTCGGAATGGTGCTCACGGAAGCTCACCTCTGGAATGCTGCAATTGCGAAGAGATAACGTCCAGGCGGGATGTCACGTTCCGTTTTCGCAGATTAAATCTTGGTAATGCGGAAAGACGATCAAGGAATTGATAGGCTATTTATTTCAAATGCTTAACTTTGGAAAACGGCATCTTTTCCGCGCCTGTGACGGGGATGATAATCCAGCCCTGTGCACTGCGCAATGCAACAGAATGTGACGATGGATCGCGGTCAGATCATGGCGAGATGCGCGGCGAAGAGAACCCAGAGTACAAAATTGAGGACGAAGCCGATGATGAACAGCCGCTGGCGAACCATCAGCCGGTTCGACGTCACATGCACATAGGCGTGGACCAGACGGCTAAGGACGAACAGCCATGCGACGATGACGGCCACTTGGCTGACGCCTGCCGTCATGCGCCTTTGCAGTACCCGCCCGCACCGCGCCGAACCTGCGCTTCATCATCAGGAAATAGATGGAAAAGACGAGCGCGACCTGGGCGATGACCGGCCAGAAGATTGCAGTCGATGTGGGCATGAAGACTCCGTCGATTCGCATGAGGGATCATGTATGGCGATGACGGCCCAAATCCAGCGCTTTCCAGCTTGCTGCCTTACAGTTCGCCTTGACCTTCGAACAAACGAAAGGCGACGAAGTTGCCCTCGCCGCCTTTGTCGCTCCAGACAAGAAATGCCGCTTACATCGCGCCTGGATAGTTCGGGCTTTCGCGGGTGATCGTCACGTCATGGGCATGGCTTTCGCGCAAACCGGCGCCGGAAATGCGCACGAAGGTGGCGCGCTCCTGGAAATCCTTGATCGTCGCGCCGCCGACATAGCCCATCGAGGCCTTGAGCCCACCGGCCAACTGGTGCAGCACGCCCGATACCGGCCCCTTGTACGGAACCTGGCCTTCGATGCCTTCCGGCACCAGCTTCAGCGTATCGCGCACTTCTGCCTGGAAGTAGCGGTCTGCCGAGCCGCGCGCCATGGCGCCGACGGAGCCCATGCCACGATAGGCCTTGAACGAGCGGCCCTGATAGAGGAACACCTCGCCCGGGCTTTCGTCCGTACCGGCCAGCAGCGAACCGATCATGCAGGCCGACGCGCCGGCGGCGATCGCCTTGGCAAGATCGCCGGAAAACTTGATGCCGCCATCGGCGATCACCGGAATATTGGCCGCCTGCGCCGCTTCGACCGCCGACATGATCGCAGCGAGCTGCGGCACGCCGACGCCGGCAACAATGCGCGTGGTGCAGATGGATCCGGGTCCGATACCGACCTTGACGGAATCCGCCCCGGCATCGATCAGCGCCTTTGTGCCGTCGCCGGTGGCGACATTACCGGCCATGACGCGGACGGAATTCGACATGGTTTTCACTTTGGTCACGGCATCGAGAACACGCTGCGAGTGACCATGCGCGGTATCGACGACGATGAGGTCGACGCCGGCATCGATCAGACGCTCGGCCCGCTCGATACCGTCATCGCCGACGCTGATGGCGGCGGCGGCGCGCAGGCGACCCTGGGCATCCTTGGAGGCATTCGGGTTGAGCTGCGACTTTTCGATATCCTTGACGGTGATCAGGCCGATGCAGCGACGATCGCCGTCCACCACCAGCAGCTTTTCGATGCGGTGCGTGTGAAGAAGGCGTTTGGCCTCCTTCTGATCGACGTTTTCAGTGACCGTGATCAGGTTTTCCCGGGTCATCAGTTCATAGATCTTCTGGCCGGGATCGGATGCGAAGCGGACGTCGCGATTGGTGAGGATGCCGACGAGGCGGCCCGGCACCGAGCCGGTGGCGCTTTCGACGACCGGGATGCCGGAGATCGAATACATCTTCATCAGGGCCAGCGCATCGGCGAGCGTCGCGTCAGGGCCGATCGTCACCGGATTGACGACCATGCCGCTTTCGAACTTCTTGACCTGGCGAACCTGCTCGGCCTGTTCGATCGGCGTCAGGTTGCGGTGGATGACGCCGATGCCGCCGGCCTGCGCCATGGCGATCGCCAGGCGACCTTCGGTGACGGTGTCCATTGCGGAGGACAGGATCGGCAGGTTGAGGTCGATGTCCTGCGCGATGCGGGTGGCGATGTTGGTCTGCCCCGGCATCACTTCGGAATGTCCGGGTTGCAGAAGAACGTCGTCGAAGGTCAATGCCTCCAAACCGGTCGCCGTTTCGATGATGCGTGCCATGGCCAATCCCTTCAGTAAATGGACCCCTCTCCGCACGATCGAAGACCATGCGGCGGGAGACTCGCCCCGTTCAACGGGCGAGAGTTTCTTGGAAGTTGGCGAGGGCTGGTAACACGGATATGACGGGTTGGAAAGCAGAAAGACCCGGCGAAAACGCCGGGCCTGCCAAGTTTCCTGTGCAATGCAGTATCAGGCGAGCTCAGATTTCGAACTGGTAGGTCTCCGGCACGAACCGATAGCCTTGCTCGTGTTTTTCGATGAAGCCGACGGCCGGGAACGGCATGTGGTAACCGACGAAGGGCAGACGATCGGTGGCGATCATGTCGAACACGGTCTTGCGCGCGACAGCCGCCTTTGCCTTATCCATGTCGAACTTCACTTCCCAGTCCGGCCGCTGCAGCGACAGGACGAAATGATTGGCGGTATCGGCCGTCAGCACCAGGCCCTTGCCTTCCGATTCGACCTTGAACACCATGTGGCCTGGCGAATGACCAAAGGCGGCCATGCCGGCAATGCCCGGCACCACTTCGCTGCCATCGCCGATAAATGTCATCTTGTCCGCCAGCGGCACGACATTCCTCAAGACGCCCTTATGGCCCCCCTCCGCCGGCGTGCCGACACGGGCCTCGTCCTTCCAGAAGTCATATTCGACCTGCCCGGCGACATAGCGGGCATTCTTGAACGCCGGCGCTCCCGCCTCCATCAAGCCATTGATGTGGTCGCCATGCATATGCGTGAGCACGACGACGCTCACCTGGTCCGGCGTATAGCCCGCGGCGGCGATGCCTTCGAGCAGATGACCGGCACCCGCCTGCCGGCCCGCCTCGCCCATGCCGGTATCGAACAGGACGAGATCGGATCCGGTATCGATCAGCGTCGGCGAGAAACCGTTGACGAACCTGTCGGCCGGCAGGAAATTCGCCTTCAGCAGATCGGCCACCGCCTCGGCTGGCTGGTTGGTCCCGAAGGTTTCCTCCGGCTTTTCGGCGATGCGGATACCATCGCTGATGACGGTGACGCCAAAACTGCCGATCTTGAAACTATTGGTCCTGCCTGCCGGTGACTTCATGCTCTCGGCTTTCGGTTCGCTTTGCGCAAGGGCGCTGCTGGTCATGACGAACGGCGCGGCCAGCGCGCCGGCGGCGGCCGTCCCAAATAAGGCACGACGGCTCAAGGGAAAAGAAGTCATCTTGCTGTTCTCCAATGGGGTTCTGGCAGTGGATTGCGGATGGCAACACCCGGCAAGGCAACATCTAGCGTCTTGACAGGCAATGCCCGCAGGACTCACACGGATGTGATCGCAAGTTGAACGCAGCACCCCGACTTCCGTCTCAAACACCCTATGTCCGTGGCGTCACATTCCCATGCAAGGCCTTCGCATGAACCGCATCGTCCCGATGATCCTCGCCGTCGCTCTGTTCATGGAGCAGATGGACTCCACCGTCATTGCCACCTCGCTGCCGGCGATCGCCCATGATCTCGGTGTCGGGCCGATCACGCTCAAACTGGCGCTGACCTCCTACATGGTGTCGCTGGCGATCTTCATACCGCTCAGCGGCTGGATGGCTGACAGGTTCGGCGCCAAGCGAATCTTCCGCGCCGCCATTCTCGTCTTCATCCTCGGCTCGATCTTCTGCGCTTTGGCCAACAGCCTGCTCGCCTTCGTGCTTGCGCGTTTCCTGCAGGGCATGGGCGGGGCGATGATGACGCCGGTGGCGCGTCTCGTGCTCGTTCGCTCCACCCAGCGCAGCGAACTTGTCGGCGCCATGGCGCTCCTGACCATTCCCGCCCTCGTCGGACCGCTGGCCGGCCCGCCGCTCGGCGGATTCATCACCACCTATTTCTCCTGGCACTGGATCTTCCTGATCAACGTACCGGTCGGCATACTCGGCTATATCCTGTCTGGCATCCACCTGCCGGAGATCGTCAGCGAAGCGCCACCGCCAATCGACCTCAAGGGCTTTTTCCTCAGCGCGATTGCCGCCTCCGGCACGATGTTCGGCCTGTCGGTCATGAGCCTGCCGGCCCTGCCGCCGCAGGTCGGGGCTGTCGCTGTCGTCATCGGTATCGTCTGCGCCATCCTCTACATACGCCATGCGCGGCGTCACCCGGCGCCGCTCCTGGATCTCAACCTGTTCAAGGACAGCGCGTTTAGGGCCGCCGCGATCGGCGGCACGCTGTTTCGCATCTCGATCGGCGCCGTGCCCTTCCTGATGCCGCTGATGCTGCAGGTCGGTTTCGGGCTGACGCCATTCCAGTCCGGCATGATCACCTTCGTCGGCGCCGTCGGTGCGCTCACGACGAAATTCTTCGCCAAGCGCGTATTGATCTTCGCCGGCTTCCGCACGACGCTGATCTTCGCCTGCATCACCGGGACGGTGCTGACCTTCGTCAACAGCCTGTTCACCCCGGCAACACCCTATGCCGTGATGATGTTCATCCTGCTGCTGGCCGGCTTTGCCCGCTCGTTCTTCTTCACCAGCGTCAATGCGCTGGCCTTCGCCGACCTTCCGGATTCGATGGCCAGCAAGGCAACCTCGATGACCGCCGTCCTGCAGCAGATGAGCCTGGCGCTCGGCGTCGCAGTCGCCGGCGCGATCCTGGAAATCGAAACGACGCTGACCGGCTCACCGCTCGAACTGCGCGACTTCCAGATCGCCTTCATGTTGATTTCGGCGATCACATTGTTGGCGATCATCCCGCTGATCGGCATGTCGAAAACGGCCGGCGCTTCGGTTTCCGGGCACAGAAAGCACCTGGTTCCGGAAGAGGAGGTCGTGGCGGCCAAATAGTGCGGACGCGCCTATTCCGGCTTTTCGCAGACAGCCGACAGCTTGTTGCCGTCAGGGTCGCGGACGTAAGCGGCATAGAAATGCGCATGGAATGGCCTCAGCCCCGGCCCGCCCTCGTCGGTGCCGCCATGGGCAAGTGCTGCGGCATAAAAGGCATCGACCGCGGCGCGGCTGTCGGCCTCCAGTGCGATCATGGAGCCGTTGCTGATCGTTGCAGCATTCCGGTCATAGGGCTTGACCACCCACAGCCGGCAACGCGTGTCATCCTCGGAACCATAACCGATTTCGACATCATCCTGCTTGCGGCACGCAAGCCCAAGCGGCGCGAGCGCCGCATCATAGAAGCGCTGCGCCCTGTCCAGATCGTTGGTTCCGAGGGTCACATAGAGAAGCATGTTCACTCGGCCTCGAGCGGATCCCGCTCGTCGGTCAGATAGCGGTCGTCGATCGCGGTCTCGGCTTCGCGCAGGGAGGGCGCGCCGGGCTTGCGGCCCTTGAAACCCTTGGCGAGCAGGAACATCTCGACCGATTCCGCCCGCGACGCCGCCGGCTTCACATGGATGACCTGCTTGAAATTCTGCTTGAGCAGCGTCAGCAGCTCGCGCTCGGCCCCGCCCTGGAAGGTCTTGGCGAGGAAGTGCCCACCCTCGGCCAACACGTCGATGGCAAAATAAGCCGCGACCTCGCAAAGATGCATGGTGCGGATATGATCGGTCTGGCGATGACCCGTGGTCGGTGCCGCCATGTCCGAAAAGACCAGATCGGGGGTGCCGCCGAGCGCCGTCATCAGCTTTTCAGGCGCTGACGGATCGAGGAAATCCAGTTGCAGGATATGCACGCCGGCCAGCGGATCGATTTCGAGGAAATCGATGGCGACGACTTTCGGCTCGGCATCGGTCGAATTGGTGACCTTGGCGGCGATCTGCGACCAGCTGCCCGGAGCGGCGCCGAGATCGATGATGCGCTTGGCGCCGGACAGGATCTTGTGCTTCTCGTCGATTTCCAGCAGCTTGAAGGCCGCGCGGGCGCGATACCCCTCGAGCTGGGCGCGCTGCACATAGGGGTCGTTGATATGACGCTCCAGCCAGCGCCGCGACGAGGCCTTGAGCTTGCCCTTCTTGACCTTCTGGCCCAGCTTGCGCCCGGTGCGGTTCCCGCCGATCGGAGGTTTGGTCATTGCGTGTTTCCTTCGTGGGAACCGTGCGGGGCCAGGCCGCGCATGGGGCGCCGCGCGCGGCCGCGCCGCCAGACGCCGTCATCGGCCATCATGTCGGTGAGCAGGCCCTCGCGCAGGCCGCGATCGGCGACGCGCATGCGCTCCGACGGCCAGCGGCGGCGGATGGCTTCGAGAATGGCGCAGCCGGCCAGAACCAGATCGGCCCGGTCCGGCCCGATGCAGGGATTGGCGGCACGGGCGGTAAAATCCCAGGACAACAGGCGCGCCTGCATGGCCGAGACCTCGTCATCCGACAGCCAGAGCCCATCGACCTTGCGGCGATCGTAGCGCGGCAGATCGAGATGGACGCCGGCCAGCGTCGTCACCGTGCCGGAGGTGCCGATCAGGTGGAAGCCGTTTTCATCGCCGGGATTATCGAGCGTGTGGATGGCCGGGCAATCGAACTTGGCGAGCATGCCCTGGACTTCCTCTACCATAGCCTCGAAGCCCTGCGGCGTCACATCCTGTCCGCCATGGCGCTCCGACAGGGTGACGACACCGACCGGCAGCGATGTCCAGTGGGTGATGTGATTGGCAAGCCGGCTAGAACGGTTTTCGCCGATCTTGATGACGGCGATTTCCGACGAACCGCCGCCGATATCGAACAGCACGACCGATTTGGTCTCGCGGCCGACCAGCGACGAGCAGCCGGACACGGCAAGCCGCGCTTCGGTTTCGCGCGTGATGATTTCAAGCTCCAGCCCGGTTTCGGCCAGAACACGCTCAAGGAAAGCCTCACCGTTTTCAGCGGCGCGCGTCGCTTCCGTCGCGATCAACCGGGTCTTGCGGATGTCCCGCGTCTTCAGCTTGGCGGCGCAGACCTTCAGCGCATCGATCGATCGGTCCATCGCGTCCTGCGACAGGCGGCCGGAGGCGCCGAGCCCCTCGCCCAGCCGGACAATCCGCGAGAAGGCATCGACGACCCTAAACTGCCCCGGCCGCGTCGGCTGGGCGACCAGCAGGCGACAATTGTTGGTGCCGAGGTCGAGCGCGGCATAAAGCGGCGAGCTTTCAAAACCAAACCCGTGCCCATGACCATGCGCGACGCCGTTGCCGCGCCGCGCCTCGCCGCCATTCTGACTGGGCACCGGACGCTCTTCTGCCTTGCGGGTCGGAAATGCATGAAACGGCTGCGGCCGCGCCGCGGCATCCGCGACGGGACGCGGCTTTTCGCTGGTCGCCAGCGGGCGACCCTGCAGGCTGCGCCTTTGCCGATGCTTCTTGCTGCGCTTCTGATTTGAATGGTCCGGCCTCGGATGGTCCGGCCCGGCAGCAGCCACCGGCTTTTCCGCAGGGGCGGAACCATCCGGATGGCTCGAGGCGACATGATTCGTCGCGGCATGCTGCGCCTGGGCGGATTTCGACCGGCGCCGGCGCTTGCGTTTGCGCACGGGTTCGCCGCTTGCATCTCTCACTTCGGGACGCCCTGTTTCTCCGGAATGGCCGGAGGAACTGGCATTCGCAGGGACCATGCGCGACGGTTTTCCCCGTCTGCGCTTGCCCTTGCCGGAACGGGACGGTGACTGCCCTTCGTTGCGGCCTGCTGCCGACGCCCCGGAAACGGACGGCTGTTCGCCGCTGTCGGGGTCTCTCACGTGTCTGTCCATTGCGCCGCGCGGAACGATTGCCGCTCAAGGCGCTCTCTTGATTTTCGTTGGGCAGACTTTATCAGCGCCAGCCCAATTCACCAAATTCTTTTTGCGCCCCCTCAAAAGCCGCGGAACCCCATCCTTTCGCAGCCCTTACCGGCTTCATTTCCACCATCCCAAAAAAATTTGCCAAAATCTATTTGCATCCGCCGATTCTTTGTTTATAAGCCCGCCTCACCAGCCGGGCGCACATCGCCCCTCAAGCGTTGGGGAATAGGTTAACGGTAGACCCACGGACTCTGACTCCGTTAGTCCTGGTTCGAATCCAGGTTCCCCAGCCAATCTTTATTCTTCATTACAAATCAGATAGTTAACCTATCGGTCAAATGGTCAACCGGAACAGTTTTCCGACGCAGCCAGCCGGGTCAATCCCCCGCATGCGCTCACCCACTTCCCCCAGCAGAAAGGCATACGGCCTGTGCGGCGAATACGCCGCTCACAAGAGGTGACCGGTTTCGGGCCGTTTCCAGACTGTCCGCTCTTGTGCATCAAGGATCGAATAGCTGTCATTAAGCGCGGTCTGATGTCAAAGACCTCAGCAGCATCCTGAAAGTGGACAGCCGACCGAACGGACGAAATGGCGTGTTGGCACCAATTGCAGACCTGGCGTCTGCCTGCTTTCTGCAATGGACGGCTAGTGGTTGCCTCATAACGGGGCTATACTCCATTTCCGATTGAGACCAAAAGGATACTGAGTTGAGGGTCGCCGTGCTCGCGACGATAGCGCTGCTCTTTTTTTCAGCCAATTCGGTTCTGGCTAGGCTGGCGCTGGGCGCAGGGGATATGAACGCCACTGGCTATACCGGTGTACGGATCGTGTCGGGAGCCCTGACTTTGGCCGTGATCCTCTATTGCCACGAGCGCAGGAATAGTGACGCGAGGATCGAAATCAGTGGCAGTTGGCGAGGGGCCGCAGCTTTGTTTGGCTACGCGCTGGCCTTCTCAATCGCCTACCTCATGCTGGGGGCCGGGACCGGCGCGCTCATCCTTTTTGCCAGCG
>NZ_DATJDJ010000102.1:0-2772 GCF_035497515.1 Pararhizobium sp.
TGCTCGGCATCGGCGGCGCCCGCCTCTTCGATGTGCTTGAAGACTCGCGCGAATACGCGGCCCATGTTCACCGGGACGTGCATGACGCTTCGGGTCGCCGCCTTGAGGAACGGCTTGTCTTTGAAATGCAGTTCCTGCCCATCCCAGCCCTCGGGATTGAACTTCACGCAACAGCCTGTCAACGGCGGAGCAAAATCAGGCCAATGGGCGGAGTAAAACCAGGCCACGGTTTGCGTGCGTGTGAGACCGCCGGGAGGGCGTAGCCCGAGCGGGGGTCTCATACGCACGCGGTGATTTTGCGAGGGTGCTTCAGCCGGCCTTTCGGGCGCGGCTTTGGGCGAGACGATAGCTGTCGCCATTCATCTCGAGGATGTTGACGTGGTGGGTGATGCGATCGAGCAGAGCGCCAGTGAGGCGCTCCGACCCCAAGGTTTCCGTCCATTCGTCAAACGGAAGATTGCTGGTGATCAGGGTGGCACCGCGTTCGTAGCGTTGCGAGATCAGCTCGAACAGCAATTCCGCGCCGGTCTTGGAGAGCGGTACAAAGCCCAACTCATCGATGATGAGAAGCTGGTAGGCGGCCATCTGCTTCTGGAAGCGGAGCAGACGCCGCTCGTCACGGGCCTCCATCATCTCGCTGACCAGCGAGGCAGCGGTCGTGAAGCCGACGGACAGGCCCTTCTGGCACGCCGCCAATCCCAGGCCGAGCGCCACATGGGTCTTGCCCGTGCCGGAAGGACCAAGGGCGATGACGTTCTCGCGGCGCTCGATCCATTCGCAGCGCGCCAGTTCCAGGACCTGCATCTTGTTGAGCTTGGGGATGGCAGCGAAGTCGAAGCTGTCGAGGCTTTTGACGACAGGGAACCTGGCCGCCTTGATGCGGCGTTCGACCTTGCGTCGATCCCGTTCGATCATCTCCCGCTCGGCAAGCCGGGTGAGGTATCCGACATGATCGACGCCTTCTGTGGCACATAGCCGGGCCAGCTTCTGATACTCGCGCTGGAAGGTCGGTAGCTTCAGGGTCTTGAGATAATGGGAGAGCAGGATCTCGGGCACTTCAGTGCTCATGCCGCTTCACCCGCATCCGACGACAAGAGACGCATGTAGGCCTTCGCCGATGTCGTCTCGACCGTGGCCCTCGGCAGGTATGGGTAGATGGACAGGTCCAAGCGCGGCGGCCGTCGTTCCACCCTGCACAGGATCAAATGCTTGACGGCGTCGAAGCCGATCGCACCGAGTTGGAGGGCCTGCTTCACCGCCGCATGCAGGTCCGCAAGCTCGAAGCTTTCCAGCAGGCGAAGAACCTGCACGTATTCCCTCCGGCCATGTTTTGCCATGCGGCCTTCCATCAGGCGACGCAGCGTGGCGAATTCCTCGGGCAGATCCCAGCCCTGGAGAGGTGCAGCCTGATCCAGCGCATTGATCTTCTGCTCGATCAGCGGCAGGTAATGCAGCGGATCGAAGACGACGTCTTCCCGTTCCCAGCTTCGGGGATGGCGAGCGATGATCTCGCCGCGGCAGCCGATCACCACCTCGTCGACATAGCCCCGGACCCAGACATCCTGATGGCCATAGGCGACCGGGGCGGAATAGTCGTTGGTCTTGTAGCGTACAAGCGACTGGGCCGTTACCTTGGCACTGGCTTGGTCACAGGCATCGAAGGGCGAGGCCGGCAACGCGCGCATCGCGGCCAGATCGCGCTGTAGCCGTTCCCCGATTGTCTCGTTCTCCCTGCGCAGCCTGTCACGCTGACGCTTGCGGCATTGCTCTTCCAGCCAGGCGTTGAACGCATCCCATGTCGCAAACTGCGGGATCGGCACCATGAAGTTGCGCCGGGAATAGCCGACAAGCCCCTCGACGTTCCCCTTGTCGTTGCCTTTACCCGGACGGCCATAACGGTCCCGGATCAGGTAGTGGGACAGAAACCCGCTGAACAGAGTGGCGCGCTTGCGCGTGCCGTCGGGCAGTATCTTGGCCACGAGGCATCGGTCGTTGTCGTAGACGATCGATTGCGGAACGGCCCCGAAGAAGGAGAACGCATGGATGTGGCCATCGACCCAGGCCTCCGACACCGCCGCCGGATAGGCGCGCACATAGCAGCCGTCGCTATGCGGTAGATCCAACACGAAGAAGTGCGCCTTGCGCTCCACGCCGCCGATCACCACCATCGCCTCGCCGAAATCGGCCTGCGCATGGCCGGGTGGATGCGACAGCGGCACGAATACCTCCTGGCGACGCCGATCCCGCTCGCGCATGTAGTCCTTGATGATCGTATAGCCGCCGGTGAACCCGCGCTCGTCCCGGAGCCGGTCGAACACCCGCTTGGCCGTATGGCGCTGCTTGCGCGGCACCTTCAGGTCTTCCTCCAGCCAATGCTCAATGGTTGAAACGAACGCATCCAGCTTGGGACGCCGGATCGGCAACTGACGCTGATAGCCGGGCGGCGTCGAATACGACACCATCTTGGAAACGCTGTCGCGAGATATGTTGAAATGCTTCGCAGCCTGACGCCGGCTCATCCCTTCCGAAACAGCCAAGCGAACCTTCAGATATAATTCCACGGTGTAGATCCCCTTGTCCCTCCTGCGTTCATGCAGAAGGAAGATAGGTGGCCGGATTTTACTCCGCCCCTACGGCGAGATTAGCGCGCCGTTACCGTGGCCGACTTTTGCACCGCCGCTCTCAGTCCTGCGCGGAATTAATGATGGATATCTCCGCCATGGCGCTGAATTTCCATGTCGAGCTACTATCCGCTTGCTGTCTACGGTCCGG
>NZ_DATJDJ010000103.1:0-160821 GCF_035497515.1 Pararhizobium sp.
TGGTCCGGTGCCGATGGCGGGATACGGCAGGCCTTTCACTGGATTTCCGCCGTGCTCGCGTTGCCGGCGATCGTCTATTCCGGGCGCGTCTTCTTTGCCTCGGCCTGGGGCGCGCTTCGTCATGGCCGCACCAATATGGACGTGCCGATTTCCATCGGCGTCCTGCTCGCCTTCGGGCTCAGCCTTTACGACACGGCCCAGGGCGGAGACCATGCCTATTTCGATGCGGCGACGTCGCTGCTCTTCTTCCTGCTGATCGGCCGCACACTTGATCATGTGATGCGGGAAAAGGCCCGTTCCGCCGTTGCCGGTCTGGCGCGGCTCATTCCACAGGGAGCAACGGTGCTCGACGCGGATGGCACGCGCCGTCATGTACCGGTGTCGCAGATCATGCCGGGAACATTGCTGTTCGTCGCGGCCGGCGACCGCATCCCGATCGACGGGACGATCGTTCAGGGATCGTCTGACTTGGATTATTCGCTGGTCACTGGCGAAGCGGCGCCGAAATATGCAGGCCCCGGCACTCTGTTGCAGGCAGGCCTGATGAACCTGACGGGACCGCTGACGATCCGCACGACCGCAAACGTCGAAAATTCCTTCCTGGCGGACATGGTGCGCATGATGGAAGCGGCGGAAGGTGGCCGGGCGACCTATCGCCGGCTGGCCGATCGGGCCTCGGCACTCTATGCGCCGGTGGTGCATTGCGTCGCCTTCCTCTCCTTCCTCGGCTGGATGCTGGCGACGGGCGACTGGCACCGGTCGATCACGATCGCCATTGCCGTGCTGATCGTCACGTGTCCCTGCGCGCTCGGCCTTGCGGTGCCGATCGTTCAGGTCGTTGCCGCCCGGCTTCTGTTCGAGAATGGCATCATGGTCAAGGATGGTTCGGCGCTCGAGCGACTGGCCGAGGTGGATGTGGTCCTGTTCGACAAGACGGGCACCCTGACGCTTGGCAAGCCGCGCCTGATCAACGTGGCGGACGTCAAGCCTGAGGCCATGGCCATTGCCAAGGCGATGGCGCTGCATTCGCGTCATCCCGCCTCGCTCGCCATCGCCGCCGAAACGGGACAGGAACTCTCCGGTCCGCTGGTGTTCGATAGCGTCAGCGAGCAGCCCGGCCTTGGCATCGAGGCGCGGTCGGGAGAGACGGTCTACCGGCTTGGCCGTTCCGAATGGGCGCTCGGCCGTGAGACCGATCAAAGCGACGAAACGCATTCGGTGTCGCTGCTGGTGCGCAATGGCGATCTGCTCGGCCGGTTCATGTTTGCCGATCGTGTCCGCCCCGATGCCGCGCACACAGTCTCTGCCCTCCAGAAAACCGGTATCCCGACGGAAATCATCTCCGGCGACCGGGCGTCCGCGGTGGAAGCGCTTGCCGCCACCCTGCGGATCGATACCTATGGCGCAGGCCTGTTGCCGGCCGACAAGACGCAGCGAATCGACAGTCTTCGCGCGTCCGGCCGCAAGGTGCTGATGGTGGGGGATGGCCTCAACGATGCGCCGGCGCTTGCCAGCGCCCATGTCTCGATGGCGCCGGCCTCGGCCGCCGATATCGGCCGTACTGTCGCCGACATCGTCTTCCTGCACGAAAGCCTTTCGGCGGTGACGCGGGCGATTGCGATCGCCCGCAATGCCGGGCGGTTGATCCGCCAGAATTTCGCGATTGCCATCGCCTATAATGCCATTGCCGTGCCGTTTGCCGTTCTCGGCGCCGTCACGCCGCTGCTGGCGGCGATCGCCATGTCGCTCTCGTCGATCATGGTCGTGGCCAATGCCCTGCGGCTTCGAAACAGCACGCTCGGCAAAACGTCCGCTCCATCACGAACCCGCCTTTCAGGGCAGGAGCCGATGGAGGTGGCGGCATGAGCCTGAACTATCTCGCCTTCCTGGTGCCGATCGCCATCCTCCTCGGTGTTGCCGGGCTCGGCGCCTTTCTCTGGAGCCTGCGATCCGGGCAATATGACGACCTGGAGGGAGCGGCCGCGCGCATCCTGCTGGATGATGACGCTGAATGAGCCTGGTGTAAATTTGGATCAGATGGAATTTCCGGAACCGGGCGCGCGCCTTTAAAGGCGCAGACGATCAGGGCGTGTCTTCCTTCAAAATACCGAGCCTGACAGGGAGGACGACGCCTGGATCGCGGCGGAGGTGGCGTCGCGCTCCAGCGGCTTGATCAGGTAATCCGACGCGCCGGCGCTAAGGCAACGGTCCCGCATCTTCGGCTCGTCGCCGCCGGTGATGATGATGGCGGGTAGCCTGTGGCCCGCCATGCGCAGCCTGGCGAGCACTTCGATGCCGTTCAATTCGGGCATGTGCAGGTCGAGAAGGACGCAGGCGAACTGTTCCTTCTGCAACTCGTCGAGGAAGGCCTGTCCGGACGGGAAATCAGCGACACGATAGGAGAGGGACGACACCATGCGGCGCAACGCGCGGCGAACGGCCTCGTCATCGTCCACGATCGCAACTGTCAGTTCCGTTTCGTCCATGCCACTGTTCTATAACAATGCCGGCAGGCGCCGGTATTGGCCTTGGGTCCAATGCCACTTTCTACCCGGCGGCGACGGCCGCCAGGCGAACGAGATCGGCGACGGTGCGCACGCACATTTTTTCCATCATCCGGCCGCGATGAACCTTGATGGTCTTCTCGACGGTGCCGAGTTCGGCGGCGATCTGCTTGTTCAACTGACCGGCGACGACGCAGCCAAAGACTTCGCGCTCCCTCGGCGTCAGGGAGGCGAGGCGCTGCCCGACCAACCGGCGCTGCAGGGCCTTCTGCCGGCTTTTTTCGTCCAACTGGAGAGCCTGCTCGATCGCTGCCAGCAGCGAGGCGGCATCGACCGGCTTGGTCAGGAAATCGACTGCACCCGCCTTCATCGCCCGCACGGTGGTTGGGATGTCGCCGCAGCCGGTGAGGAAAATCAGCGGACGCGCGTGATGCCTGGACCAGAGTTCGTTCTGGATGCCGAAACCATCCATGCCAGGAAGGGCAATATCGAGCACGACGCAGCCCGGCGCATCGGGATCATGCATCGTGAGGAAATCCTCAGCCGTGCGGTACGTCCGCACATTGTATCCGGAGCAGATCAGCAGTCGCCTCAACGCAACCAGGATTCGTTCGTCGTCATCGACCAGATAGACGATGGGATCTATGTTGCTCATCACGCACCCCCTATGCCGACGGCAGCGTAAAAATCGCCCGCGCGCCTTCGTCAAAGTTTTCATCGAAGGCCAAGGTCCCGCCATGGGCCTGTGCGATCGATCTGCAGATAGCCAGTCCGAGGCCCAAGCTCGCCTTCTTGGTGCTGACAAAGGGTTTGAAGACCTCGGCTTGCTTTTCCGGCGATACGCCCATGCCGCGGTCCGCAACCGTCAGTTCACACATCCCATTGTCACGCTTTCGCGTCCTGATGGCAATCTCGCGCATCGCGGGCGGCAGGTGCGCCATGGCGTCGGCGGCGTTGAGCAGCAGGTTGAGGATGACCTGCTGCAATTGCGGCAGGTTGGCGCGCACCGGAACGTCCGGCATGTCGAGCATGACGTCGACGCTGGTCTGGCGGGCCAGCAATTCGCTGCGTGCCAGTCCGAGCGTCGTCGTCACCGCCTGATTGAGATCCATGCATTCGAGAGTGGTTTCGCCCCGCAGCATCAGACGCCGCAATTGGCTGATCACCGTTGCCGCTCGCCGGTCGTCCAGGATGATGTCGTCCATGATGTCGCGCAGTTCGCGCAGATCCACCGGCTCGATATCGAGTAGCCGTCGTCCGGCTTCCGCATTGGCCAGGATCGAGGTCAGCGGCTGGTTCAGTTCGTGGGCCAGCGCGCCGGAAAGAGCGCCCATCTGCGCGGTCCGCGAGAGATAGGCAAGCTCCAGTCGCTCCAGCGCAAGCTCCGCCTGTAGCCGTCGCCGACGCTGCTCCTGCAGCACAAGCGCAACAATAGTGGCCGTCTGGAGCACCACGACGATCAGAGTCAGGGTGATTTCCAGCCAGTATTCCTGCCAGATGGTCACGGCGCGACTGACCGTTTCGGGGGCCGTGTGGGCAAGGACGAGCCTTGGCGTGATGCTGGCAAGAAAAAGCAGCAGCCACGCGATGTGGCCTGCAGGTTGTTTTTCCAGCCTTCTGTCGAGAGTTTAGCAATCATTTCACCCAATCAGCATCCACGAATTTCAAAAAAAATCGCCTCCATACAGGTGAGAGCACCATACCGGCCGGTCTGCGCGCAAGTACGTAACGGTTACAAGACGTAACGGGCGGCTTGCTTTCCACTGTTTCAGATGCGACGAAATACCGGTCGCTGTTGTCTGCAGAATTTCTTCGGCGAGAGGCTTGCCAAGGGCGAGCAATCGGGGAAAGTTTGCCGCCGCAAGTAAAAAGCCGAGCCGGACAGGCGGCGGCCATCCCTGACGCGCCGGAACTCGTTTCAAAGGATAAGTGTATGAAACTCCAGCTGATCCGCAACGCGACCCTGAAGCTCGACTATGCCGGCCGCACGCTGCTGATCGATCCCTATCTGGCGCCGAAGCACAGTCTTCCGTCCTTCACCGGCCGTTCCCCGAACCCGATGGTGGAATTACCTGTCGATATCGAGAAAATTCTGGATGGGGTCGAACTCGTCATCGTGTCGCATCTGCACGAGGATCATTTCGACAGTGTCGCCAAGGAGCGGCTGCGCAAGGACATGCCGATCTTCTGCCAGCCGGGTGACGAAGGCGAAATCCGGGGCGCGGGCTTCACCGATGTGACGCCGCTTGAGGATCATGCGACCTGGAACGGTATTACCCTCACGCGCCAGGAGGGCAGCCACGGACTTGGTCCAGTGGTCGATCTGATGGGGTCCGTCATGGGTGTCAGCATCGAGGCGCAGGACGAACCGTCGATCTACTGGGCCGGCGATACCGTGCTCTATCCGCCGGTGGCGGACACGATCCGCCAGACGGGACCGGACATCATCATCACCCATTCCTGCGGCGCGCGCTGGGATGGCGACCTGATCCTCATGGACGACAAGGAGACGATTGACGTCTGCGAGGCATCGGCACCTGAAGCCATCGTCATTGCCACCCATATGGAGGCGCTCGATCACGCGACGGTCACTCGACAGGACCTGCGCCAGGCCGTGGATGCCCGTGGGGTTTCGAAGAAAAAACTTCTGATTCCGGCCGACGGCGACGTCCTGGTGCTAGGCCGGGCATAAAGATGAGCGGCGGCATGACGACGTGCCGCCAGCCGATGATCAGGCGGTCGGATATTCGTTCGCGTCGAAGACGTGATGGTGGACACGGCCTGAAAACATTTCGAGCAGACCGCCGGTGACGGAACGGCTCTCGAAGCGCACGTCCGATTGCAGTGCCCTGTTGCAGGTTTCCATGTCGGGATAACGGATGGCCAGCGCCATGGCATAGACCGGCGCACCGTCGTCGCGTTCGGTTCCGTCCAGTACGCGCACTTCCTGCGCGCCTGGAAATCTCGTCCAGAGCGGCACGAGTTTTTCCTTCACGTAGGCCCGGAATTCCGTTTCCCGGCCCGCGTGGATTTCGCCCTCGAAGAGGGCATAGCGAATGATCATGATGCTGCTTTCATCCGAGGGGATTTTGCGTCTGTGAGGGAAGGGGCATCATTGGCGATGCCCCGTTCCGGTTGCTGCTACATCTTGCCCCAGAGTTTCTTGTATTCGTCACGGTAGCCGTTGTCCGGATCGAAGCTGTTCTTCGGTCCGCCGTCGAACTCGACATTGTCCGAGGTGACGACATGCAGCGGAGAGAGATAGCCGGACCAGGCCTCACCGGCAAAGGCGCGGTTGAGCTCGTCGACCAGCTGCCAGCCCTGCAGGTTCAGCGGCTCGGCAACCGTGACCTTCTGGAACTGGCCGGCGCGGATGCGCTGATAGGCCGATTCCGAGCCATCACCGGCCGCGACGTTGATCGGCGCGTCGGTGCCGCTCTTCCCGGCGGCCGCCAGCGACGGGCCCATGAAATCGAAATAGAGATCGTTGATGGCCAGCGAGTGGGTCCACTGGTCGCCGTATTTCTGCAGCAGCGAGGTGGTCAGCTGCGGCATGCGCTGCGAGGTCTCGGCGATCGGGGTATCGACATATTCGAGTACCGTGCCGCCAAGGGCTTCGATCTCGGCCTTCATCTTGTCGGCCTTGGCGATTGCGATCGTGTAGGTCGAGTCGGTGAAGATGATCACGCCCGGCTTGCCCTTGGCGTCGACATAGGCGTAGTCGGCAGCGGCCTTGGACACTTCCATTGCGTCGGTGCTGACATTGGCGAACAGGCCGGTCTTCTCATCCGGGCCGATAACCGGGCCGGCATGCCAGGCGACGAGCGGAATGCCGGCGGCCTTCACCTGTTCGAGGGCCGGAGCCTGCTCAATGGCATCGAAGCCGTTGATGATGATGCCGGCGGGCTTGAGGGCCAGTGCCTGTCCGAAGGCCGCCGTGCGACCGCCGATCGAGCCTGCGCCGTCCAGGACCTTGACTTCCCAGCCGATGGCGGCGGCTGCTTCCTCCACGCCGGTCGTCACGCCCAGGATGCCGCCGTTCTTCAGGTCGCCGGCCAGCACGACGATGGTCTTGCCTTCCTGAGCCTTGGGGCTGGTCTTCGGTCCATCCCAGCCGGTGACCTTGGTGGCGTATTTGTCGACGACGGCCTTGGCGTCCGCCATCGCGTCGGCAAGCGCCGGGCCGGCCAGCGTCAGCGCCAGCATGGCGACCGAGGCCTTTATCAACGTTCTGCGTTTCATGGTTCTTCCTCACTTTGAAAATGTCCGATGTAAATGGATTGGTTCGTCAGTTTTGCTGTGTGCCGGTGGGCAGCGGACCGGGGGTTGCGGCCTTGCCGGCGGCGCCGCGTTTGCGTTGGGCATAACCGGCGATGCCGATGGCCACGAGCAGGGTGACGCCGTTAAAGAGGGGTTCGACGAAGAAGGATCCGCCGATCTGCTGGATGCCGGAAATGCCGACCGCGAGGATGATGACGCCGGTCATCGTGCCCCAGACATTGACGCGGCCGGGCTTGATGGTGGTCGATCCGAGAAAGGCGCCGACCAGCGCCGGCAGCAGATATTCCAGTCCGACGCTCGCCTGGCCGATCCGCAGCTTCGAAGCGAGCAGGACACCGGCGAGTGCCGCCAGAACTCCTGAGGAAACAAAGGCGCCGATGACGAAGCGGCGAACCGGAATGCCGTTCAGCGCGGCGGCCTTCGGATTGGCGCCGATCGCATAGACGTAGCGGCCGATCGGCAAATATTCGAGGATCACCCACAGCGCAACGGCGATGGCGATCACGTAGAAGCCGGTGATCGGCAGGCCGAAGACCATGGTGCCGTTCAGCGCATAGAAACCGTCCGGCAGCACGCCGACCACCTGCCGTCCGCCGGTGTGCCAGAGCGCCAGCGCATAGAGGATGGTACCGGTGCCAAGCGTTGCAATGAAGCTGTCGATGCGCGCCACCTCGACCAGCAGCCCGTTGAGGAAGCCGGTCAGCGCTCCGAGCGCCAGCACGATCACAACCGCGATCGGCCATGGCACGCCGAACATCGTCTGCAGGCTGATGGCGAGGATATGCCAGAGCACGATGCCATAACCGACCGTCAGGTCGATGCGGCCGGATGCCATCGGGATCATCGCGGCAAGCGACAGAAGCGCGATGATCGCCTTGTCGGAGATGATCGAGCGCAGGTTGAGAAGCGTCGGAAACGTGCCCGGTAATAGCAATGAAAACAGCACGATCAGCAGGACCGTCAGGATGACGAGACCGTAAACCGGGATATAACGGGCGATCTTCTGGCCGCTAGTCAGGCCGGCCAACTCGCTGCGCGTCGGCTCAAGGGCGGTGGATTCGATCGATTGCATGGTCTTGGCTCCCTTGGTCTTGTCAGTCTTGTCGTCCGTATCAGGCGGCTTCCGAGGCCGAGGCGGCGGAAATCACGGCGGATGTGGTCAGCGCTTCGCCCTCAAGCTCGGCGACGATGCGGCCGCGTGAAAACACCAGCGCGCGATGGCAGATATGGGCGATTTCCTCGAAATCGGTGGAAACGACCACCACGGCGAGTCCCGCCTCGAGCGCCCGGGCGATCAGCTTGTAGATTTCGGCCTTGGCGCCGACATCGACCCCGGCAGTCGGATCCTCCGCAACCAGCAGCTTGCGGCCGGTGACCAGCCATCGGCCGACGACGACCTTCTGCTGGTTGCCGCCCGACAGAGCCTCGATCGGCAGGCTCTGGTCGTTCGGGCGAAGCCCTACGGTTTCGCCGATCTTTCGTGCCTGCTCTGCCTCGTTGGTGGGCGAGAGAAAAGAGAACAGGCCGCGACCGGAGGCGCCGGGATTGATGAAGGTGTTTTCCCTGAGCGACAGTGACATGGCGACGGATTCTTCCGTGCGGTCGCGGGCGATCAGCCCGATGCCGGATTTCATCGCCGCGACCGGGTTCGAAAGGTCCGGGGTTTCTCCGTTGAGATGGAGCGTGCCGCCAAAAGCCCCGCAGCCGAACAGGGCGCGGCCTATCAGTTCCTGCCCGGCGCCGCGCAGGCCGACAAGACCCAGCAACTCGTTCTGGCGGATATCGAACGAAACCGGGCCGGTGCCGGCGCAAGTCAGGTTCCTTGCCGCGAGCACGATCTTGCCGGGCGTGCAGGCGGCCTTGGCGAAAAGCTGATTTGCAGGGCGGCCGACGATCATCTCGATCAGATCGTCCGGCCGTGTTTCGCTGACGGGACGCTGGCCGACCAGCCTGCCATCGCGCAGGACGGCGACGCGGTCGGCAATGCGGAAGATTTCGTCGAGTCGGTGCGACACATAGATCATGCCGACGCCGCGTTCCTTCAGCGGGCGGATGGCGTCGAACAGCCGTTCCACCTCATCGGCGGGAAGGCTGGCAGTCGGTTCGTCCAGCACCAACACGTCGGCCTCGACGGCAAGCGCGCGGGCGATGGCGACGAGCGACTTTTCGGTGCGGGTGAGATCCTGGACGCGGGTGCTCGGGTCGAAGTCGCATCCGACGAGCTTCAACGCCTCGCGCGCCCGATCTTCCGTCCGGCGCCAGTCGATCAGCCGCGAGCGCAGCGAAAAGCCCTGGGCCAGGCCGACATTCTCGCCGACCGTCATCCATTCGATCAGGCCGAGGTCCTGATGGATGAAGGCGACCGGCTGGCGTGTGTTGGGCTTGGGCGGACGGTGGCTATAGGGCTCGCCGCGAAAGAGGATCTGGCCGCCATCCGGCCTGTAGATACCGGCGAGTGTCTTGATCAGTGTCGACTTTCCCGCGCCGTTTTCGCCGAGGAGGGCGAGGATTTCGCCGGGACGCAGATCGATCGAGACGTTTTCAAGCGCACGGGTGCCGCCAAAGACCTTGGTGATCCCCTGGAACTCGATGAGTGTGCGATTGTCCATCTCTGCTCCTCCCAAAGCGTCGAATGCAGATATGTTATCGATAACATATCTGGTTAGTCAAGGACCGATATTGGTTTCTGTCCCGAATTTGTCAGGAAAGCGCGCCGTCGAGCAGGCGCATCATCTCGGCGGAATCACGCCCGCCCAATCCCGCCGCGCAGAGCAGCCGGTGGATTTCGACGACCTGGCCGGTCATCGGCAGCGGGGTCTTCGTCTTCAGCGCGAAGGCCTGCAGCGAATCCAGATCCTTCAGCATGTTGTCGATCCGCCCTGTGGACGTGTAGTCGCGGGCGGCGAACTTGCCCATGAATTCCTGCAAAATGCTGGAATCGGCGCGACCGCCGGCCAAGGCTGCCGGAATGGAGGCAGGATCGACGCCACCGGCCTCGGCCAGTTTCGTCGCTTCCGCCACTGCCTGGAAGATCACCGCGCAGAACAACTGGTTGATCAGTTTGGTGGTCTGGCCGGCGCCGCTCGGTCCCATGCGGGTATAGTTGCGAGCGAGATGGCGCATGACCGTGTAGGCGCGCTCGATATCGGCCTCCTCGCCGCCGGCCATGATCGTCAACCGTCCGGCAAGCGCCCCCGGCACGCCGCCCGACAGCGGGCAATCGACCCATTTCATTCCGGTCTCGGCCGCCAGCCGCGCTGCCATGTCGGCGGTGTCTGCGGGATCGATCGACGACATGTCGATCAGCATTTTCGTCGTGTCCCCGGCGGTGCTGACGCCTTCGGGGCCGAAGACAACGGCGCGCACGATATTGGCATGGTTGAGGCTGAGGATGACGAAGTCGCTGGACCGTGTAGCGTCGGCAACGGAGGCGGCTGCAAGCGCACCCTTGTCTGTCAATGCCTTGACCTTCGCCGGGTCGAGATCAAAGACGGTGACGGCCTGGCCGGTTTCGATCAGGCGCGTCGCGATGGCCGATCCCATGATCCCGGCACCGATGACGGCGACCTTGCAGGACGTGATGTCGTCGGTCATGCTTCGGCTCCGTTGAGTGCGGCCAGGCGTTCGAGGGCGGCTGCGGTGATGGCATCCGGCGCGGGGGCGATATCGACCGTCACGACGAGGTCTTCGCCTTCGGGACTTTCCAAGGTCGCAAGCTGGCTGTCGAGCAGCGGTGTCTTGAAAAAGTGCCCCGGGCGTTCCGTTATGCGCTGCATGAGGATATCGCGCGAGCCCTTGAGGTAGACGAAGGCAAGCGGTCGGCCCGCCGCCCGGCGCAACCGGTCGCGATAGATACGCTTCAGCGCCGAACAGGAAATGACGATGCCTTGGGGATCCGCTTCCGCGAGGCGCTGTCCGATGATCTCGAGCCATGGCCAGCGATCGCCGTCGTCAAGCGGAATGCCTTCCGACATCTTGGCGATGTTGGCCGGCGGATGCAGGCTGTCACCCTCGACATAGAGCAGGCCGAGATGGGCGGCGAGTTTTTCGCCGATCAGCGATTTGCCGCAGCCGCTGACGCCCATGACGATGATCGGGCCGTTAAAGGCAGGTGGTGATGCCGCCATCGACATAGAGTGTGTGTCCATTCACGAAAGAGGATGCCTTGCCGGCAAGAAAAACGGCCGAGCCGACGAGTTCGTCGACATTGCCCCACCGGCCCGCCGGCGTGCGTTTCTCGAGCCAGCCGGAAAACTCGGCACTGTCGACCAGGGCCTGGTTGAGCGGTGTCTTGAAATAGCCCGGCGCGATGGCGTTGATCTGCAAACCGTGTTTTGCCCAATCGGCGCACATGCCGCGCGTCAGGTTTTTTACGGCACCCTTGGTTGCGGTGTAGGGCGCGATGCCGGGGCGGGCGAGTTCGCTCTGCACCGATGCGATGTTGATGATCTTACCCTGGCCGCGCGCGATCATGTGCCTGGCAACCGCCTGGCCGACATAGAAGACGCTGGAAATATTGGTGGCGAGCAGCAGCTCCCATTTCTCGGCGGGAAAATCTTCCAGAGGGGTACGAAACTGCATGCCGGCATTGTTGACGAGGATATCGATCACCCCGATCTCGGCCTCGATTTTTGCCACGCCATCCGCGACCGATTGCCGGTCCGTCACGTCGAAGACGGCGGCATGGGCGGTGTATCCGCCCTTGCGCAGGGCTTCGGCGGCGGCCTCGACCTTGTCCGCCGAGCGCCCGTTCAGCACGATTTCGGCGCCGTGCGCGGCCAGCCCTTCGGCCAGCGCGTAGCCGATGCCCTGGCTCGAACCGGTGACCAGCGCTCTCAGCCCGCTGAGGTCGAACAACGGAAATCCCATGCAAATGCCTCCCAGCTTTCCTGCCGTATCAATGTTTTTCGTTGTCTGTTTACAGCGCCCGGCCTCGCTTGACACATATGTTATCGATAACATATCAAGTCAAGCAAGAAAATTCGGGAGGAAAACATGTCGAAGCCGGAAGTGTTGATGATCGGGCCTTACCCAGCCTGGGATATGGATGACCTCGACGATCATTACCTCATTCACCGCCTCTGGGAAGCGGGGGATCGCGGGACGTTTCTGGCGCGCCATGGGGGAAATATCCGGGCCATTGCCACGCGGGGAGAGTTGGGCGCCTCAGCGGACCTGATGCGGGCGCTGCCGAAGCTCGAGGTGGTCAGCTGCTACGGTGTCGGCACCGATGCGATCGATCTGAAGTTTGCACGGGATAACAATATCCGCGTCACCAATACACCGGGTGTGCTGACCGAGGACGTGGCCGATCTGGGCATGGCGCTGATGCTGGCAGCGGCTCGTCAGCTTCCGGCAGGCGACGCCCATGTGCGCGATGGACGCTGGAGGCAGGGCAATATGGCGCTCACCACGCGTGTTTGCGGCAAGCGTGTCGGCGTCGTCGGCATGGGCCGAATCGGTGCTGCCTTTGCCCGGCGCGCGGCGGCTTTCGACTGCGTCATTTCCTATTTTGCTCGGATGCCGAAACCGGAACTCGACTATGCATTCGTCGACGATCTCGTTACGCTTGCCCGGCAGTCGGACTTCCTGGTGATCACGCTGGCCGGCGGCGAGGGAACGCGTGGCATCGTCTCGGCCGATGTGATCGGGGCGCTGGGACCGGATGGCATCCTCGTCAACATCTCGCGCGGCACGACCGTGGACGAGGGGGCCTTGCTGGATGCATTGGAGCAGGGCAGGCTCCGGGGAGCCGGGCTGGATGTCTTCCTGAACGAGCCCGCGATCGATCCGCGATTCGCGGCCTTGCAAAATACAGTCCTGCAGCCGCACCATGGCAGCGGCACGCTGGAAACCCGGCAAGCCATGGGCCAACTGGTGCGCGACAATCTGGCAGCGCATTTTTCCGGCCGGCCGCTTCTGACGCCGGTTGTTTGATCGCGGTGAGGAGAACGTCATGAAATCCGTCGTCATCCATGCAACCAAGGACCTGCGCATCGAGGAGACCGATCCGGGCAGCGTCGGGCCGGGGCAGGTCGAGATTGCCATCGAGGCCGGCGGCATCTGCGGCTCCGACCTGCACTACTACAATCACGGTGGTTTCGGCACGATCCGGCTGCGCGAGCCGATGATCCTCGGACATGAGATCGCCGGCACGATCAAGGCGCTCGGCAGCGGGGTATCCGGCCTTGCGGTCGGCGACCGCGTTGCTGTTTCCCCGAGCCGGCCGTGCAATGCCTGCGACTATTGCCTCAAAGGAATGCAGAACCATTGCCTGAACATGCGCTTCTACGGCAGCGCCATGCCGATGCCGCATATCCAGGGAGCGTTCCGGCAGCGGCTCGTCGCCGAAAGCTGGCAGTGCCACAAGGTGGCGGATGGCGTCTCGATCAACGAGGCGGCCTTTGCCGAGCCCTTTTCGGTGACGCTGCATGCCGTCAACCGCGCCGGCTCGCTGCTTGGCAAGCGCGTGCTGGTGACGGGATGCGGCCCGATCGGCGCGCTGTGCATCCTGGCGGCCAGAGCCCATGGCGCCCAGGAAATCGTCGCGACCGACGTCATGGATGCGGTCCTTTTTAAAGCGTTGGAGGTCGGCGCCGACCGCACCATCAATGTCGTGGAGCATGCTGACCAGCTTTCCGCCTATTCCGCCAACAAGGGATATTTCGACGTGATGTTCGAGGCCTCGGGCAACGAGCGGGCCGTCCGTGCCGGGCTGGAGGTCCTGAAGCCGCGCGGCATTCTCATGCAACTCGGGCTGGGTGGCGATGTCTCGCTGCCGCAAAATGTGATCGTGGCCAAGGAAATCGACATGCGCGGCAGTTTCCGGTTTCACGAGGAATTCGCGCTGGCGGTCGATCTCATCAACCGCCGCCGGGTGGATGTGAAACCGTTGCTGACCGGCATTTTTGACCTGAATGATGCCGTGGCGGCATTCGAAACGGCCGGTGATCGCAGCCGGTCGATGAAGGTGCAATTGTCGTTCTGATCAGGTGCTTTCGCGCTCGACGACGCGGAAGCCGGTGAGCGTGATCCGCTCCGGCTCTTCCGCCGGTGTCCCCTGGATCGACTGGGTCAGCTTCAGCGCCGCTTGCCGGCCGATCCCGTAGCAATCGACATTGACGGTCGTCATGCGCGGGTGGCAGCAGGCGGCGATCTCGTAGTCACCGAATCCGGCAATGGCGATATCCTCGGGAACGCGCATGCCACGACGGCGACATTCCATTAGCGCGCCGAAGGCCGAAAGGTCGGACACGCAGAGTGCCACCTGCGTATCCGGCCAGTGGTCGAGCATGCTGACCACCGCCTGCGCGCCCTGTTCCATCGAGATGGGCGGTACGCCGAAGGAAATGACCCGATCGGACGGCAGGCCGAGCCGATCCAGCGCCCGGACAAATCCCGCCCGCCGCTGGCTGCCGCGCGTATCGCGCCCCGTGGTGCCGCCGATATAGCCGAAGCGCCGGTAACCCTTCGCCGCCAGCGTCTCGACCAAAAGCTCCATCGCCGCACCGTTGGAAAAGCCGACGACCTTGTCGATCGGATCCGGCGGCGTGTCCCAGGTTTCGACCACCGGGATGCCCGCCTGTTGCAGGAGCCGTCGGCCGCGATCCGTATGCGAGCCGCCAGTCAGGATGATGCCCTCGGGGCGCCGGCGCAGCATCGATCCGATCAGTTCCTCTTCGCGCTCGACCGAGTAGTCGGTGTAGCCCAAAAGCAGCTGCAGTCCGGTCCCTTCCAGCGCATCGGTGATGCCGCGCGCGGTGTCGGAGAAGTTCGAGTTGTTGATCGACGGAATGATTGCGGCGACAAAGCCGGTGCGCCGTGAGGAGAGGCTGCCGGCCGATTGGTCGAGCACATAGCCGAGTTCGTTGATGGCCTGCGTGATTCGCTCGCGGGTCGCCTTGGAAACATGGCTGCCCTCCTTCAGCGCGCGTGATACGGTCATGGCCGAAACACCGGCGCGGCGGGCGACGTCGTTCATCGTCGGCGCATCACTTGCCTTGTTATCCGGGGTTTTCGTCATTCTGTGTTCCCGTCCCAGGCTCGTCGCAAAAACCTGTTTATTGCCGGATATGTTATCGCTATCATCATGAAGAAACAACCGCCCGTCGATCATGATGCAGGCCGGGAATCATCAAGGGGAGTGAGCATGTTCGGGAAAATCGAGGGAACCGGGTTCGAGGTTCTGGATCAGCGCTTTGCCGCCTGTTTCGTCGGCCATGCCCATGTAGAAAGATTATGGACGGGCGGGCGCTGGCTTGAGGGGCCGGCATGGTTCGCGGCTGGCCGCTATCTCGTCTGCTCGGATATTCCGAACAACCGGATGATGCGGTTCGATGAGACCAGTGGAGCGGTTTCCGTCTTTCGCCAGCCGTCCAACAATTCCAATGGCAATACGGTCGACAACCAGGGGCGCATGGTGACTTGCGAACATCTGGCGCGGCGGGTGACACGAACCGAATTCGACGGCACGGTGACGGTCATCGCCGACCGCTTCGAGGGCAAGCGCTTCAATTCCCCCAACGACGTCGTGGTGAAATCCGACGATTCCATCTGGTTTACCGATCCCTCCTACGGGATCATGCACGACTATGAAGGCGAGTATGGCGACGAGGAAATCGGCGCCTGCAACGTCTATCGCGTCGATCCGACGTCCGGGGCCATCACCAAGGTAGCCGATGATTTCGAGAAGCCGAATGGTCTGGCTTTTTCGCCGGACGAGCGGCACCTCTATATCGCCGATACTGGCGCCAGTCATCTGGAGAACGGCCCGCGCCATATCCGGCGGTTTGCGGTTTCAGACACGGGAACACTGTCCGGCGGCGAGGTCTTTGCGACCTGCACCAACGGCATGTTCGATGGCTTCCGGATCGACCGGACGGGGCGGATCTGGTCAAGTGCTGCGGATGGCGTGCACTGCTACGATCCGGACGGAACGCTGATCGGCAAGATCCACATTCCCGAAATCGTCTCGAACGTGACGTTTGGCGGCGCGCGGCGCAACCGGTTGTTCATCACCGGAACCACGTCGCTGTATGCCGTCTATGTCACCGCCAACGGATCTAAGCTCGGGTGAGCAGAGCCGTCAGGCCCGCTCTTCCCAGATTTTCGCAAGCTCGACGATCGTCCTGACCGCCTTTTCCATATCCTGCCGGCTGATCCATTCGAGCGGCGAATGGAAGGCATGGCCGCCGGCGAAGATGTTGGGGCAGGGCAGGCCCATGAAGGAGAGGCGGGAACCGTCGGTGCCGCCCCGGATGCTGCCGCGCACCGGCATCATGCCGGCGCGGCGCACGGCTTCCAGGGCGTTTTCCATGATGTCCGGATGCCGGTCGAGAACGACCTTCATGTTGCGGTACTGGTGCTTGACCGTGACTTGGCAGGAGGAGCCCGGATAATCCGGCATGACATCGGCGACGATCGCCTCGATCAGCGCTTCCTTCTCCGAAAGCCCGGCATCGTCGAAGTCGCGGACGATCAGGCCAATCGTTGCCTTTTCCATCGAACCGGTGACGCCGGTCGGGTGGATGAAGCCGTCCTTGCCGGCCGTCGCCTCGGGCGAGAGATGCTTGGGCAGGCGATCGATGATGGCGCCGGCGATCTTGATGGCATTTTCCATCCTGCCCTTGGCGAAGCCCGGATGGATGGCCACGCCCTGAATGGTGATTTCGACGCCATCGGCCGAAAATGTCTCGTCCTCGATATGGCCGGCGGTCTCGCCATCCATCGTATAGGCAAATCGTGCGCCGAGCTTCTTCAGGTCGACCTTGTCGACGCCGCGGCCGATTTCCTCGTCCACGGTGAAAAGCAGCTTGATCGTGCCATGTTTGATGTCGGGGTTGTCGACCAGGAATTGGGCGGCGCTGATGATCTCGGCAAGACCGGCCTTGTCGTCGGCGCCGAGCAGCGTCGTGCCGTCGGTGGTGACGATGTCGTTGCCGATCTGGTCGCGCAGCGCCGGATGTTCGCTGACGCGGATCACCTGCCGCGGGTCGCCCGAAAGCTGGATGTCGCCGCCGGCATAGTTGCGCAGGATATTCGGCTTGACATCGGTGCCGGTGAAATCGGGTGCGGTATCCATGTGCGAGCAGAAGCAGATGACCGGAACGTCCTTGTCGGTATTTGCGGCAAGCGTCGCATAGACATAGCCGTGTTCGTCAAGATGGGCGTCGGCCAGACCCATGGCCAGCAGTTCCTCGACCAGCAACCGTCCAAGGGTCTTCTGCTTTTCGGTGGAGGGCTGCGCCGTCGATGTCGGATCGGATTGCGTGTCGATGACGACATAGCGAAGGAAGCGATCGAGAACGGTATCGGTCATGGCAGGCTCCATTGCGGTGACGGCAGGTGACCCTCTGTAGTCTCCGTCGTCAGGCCCGTGAAGATGCCTGCGGGAAAAACCGCTTCGAAAAGTCCTATATTGCGCTGCGAAAAAACTGCGACATTCAAGCGGACACGTGGCATAAGGGCGCCGCAACTCTCCTGGATACCGCACGCACATGATCCGCATCGAAAATATCAGCAAGCAGCTGAGCCACCGCATCCTGTTCATCGAGGCTTCGGCCGCGCTCAACAAAGGCGAGAAGATCGGCCTCGTCGGCCCGAACGGCGCCGGCAAGACGACGATCTTCCGGATGGTCACCGGCGAAGAGCAGCCGGACGAAGGCCAGATTGCTGTCGAAAAGGGCGTGACTGTCGGCTATTTCAACCAGGATGTGGGCGAGATGGCGGGGCGCAGTGCCGTTGCCGAAGTGATGGACGGTGCCGGCCCGGTCAGCATCGTTGCCGCCGAACTGCACGAACTCGAGACCGCCATGGTCGATCCCGACCGGATGAACGAGATGGATGCGATCATCGAGCGCTACGGCGAGGTTCAGGCGCGCTACGAGGAGCTGGACGGCTACGCGCTCGAGGGCAGGGCCCGCGAAGTGCTGGCGGGCCTGAGTTTCAGCGAGGAGATGATGGATGGCGACGTCGGCGCGCTGTCGGGCGGCTGGAAGATGCGCGTGGCGCTTGCCCGCATTCTGCTGATGCGTCCCGACGTCATGCTGCTCGACGAACCGAGCAACCATCTGGATCTGGAAAGCCTGATCTGGCTTGAGGAATTCCTCAAGAACTACGAGGGTGCGCTGCTGATGACCTCGCACGACCGCGAGTTCATGAATCGCCTCGTCAACAAGATCATCGAGATCGATGCCGGCGGCCTCAACAGCTATTCCGGCGATTACACATTCTATGAACAGCAGCGGGCGCTGAACGAGAAGCACCAGCTTGCCCAATTCGAGCGTCAGCAGGCGATGCTGGCCAAGGAAATCAAGTTCATCGAGCGCTTCAAGGCGCGCGCCTCGCATGCCGCCCAGGTGCAGAGCCGGGTGAAGAAGCTCGACAAGATCGAGCGGGTGGAACCGCCCAAGCGCCGCCAGGTCGTTGCCTTCGATTTCCTGCCGGCCCCGCGCTCCGGCGAGGATGTGATCAACCTGAAGAATGTCCACAAGAGCTATGGCAGTCGAACCATCTACGAAGGCCTGGACTTCATGGTGCGGCGCAAGGAGCGCTGGTGCATCATGGGCATCAACGGTGCCGGAAAATCGACGCTTCTCAAGCTCGTCACCGGCTCGACCGATCCCGATCAGGGCAGCGTTGCGCTCGGCGCCAGCGTCAAGATGGGTTACTTCGCCCAGCATGCTATGGACATCCTCGACGGTGACCTGACCATTCTCGAATGGCTGGAAGAGTCCTTCCCACGGGCCGGGCAGGCCCCGCTCAGGGCGCTCGCTGGCTGCTTCGGTTTTTCCGGCGATGATGTGGAGAAGAGGTGCCGGGTGCTGTCAGGTGGCGAGAAGGCCCGGCTGGTGATGGCGAAGATGCTGTTCGACCCGCCGAACCTGCTGGTGCTCGATGAGCCGACCAACCATCTGGATATCGACACCAAGGAAATGCTGATCAAGGCCCTGTCGGAATATGAAGGCACGATGCTGTTCGTGTCCCACGACCGGCATTTCCTCGGCGCCTTGTCCAATCGGGTTCTCGAACTGACGTCCGACGGTATCCACGAATATGGCGGCGGCTACACGGAATATGTGGCGCGCACCGGCCACGAGGCGCCGGGTCTTCGGGGCTGAACGGACACGTCCTGGGCGTGGTTCTCGGCGGCCGGTTGTAATTCCGGCCGAGGGATGCTATTCGCTTAATCCATCTGATCGAGAAAGGAGGGCTGCGTTATGAAGACATTTTTCCGGCACCATCGCCAGCGCGGCCCCGTCAATGCCCTGCAAATGCGTTTGCAGGGCTGACCCGAGACAGTTTCTTCAAAACCGCTTTCTGGTCTGCCCTTCGTGGCACCGCAGCGCCGAGCCTGATGGCTTGGGCGGCTGCCTTTTCAAATTCGCCGCGTCTTACGCATCTCATCGGTGATGGCTGAGTGCCCCCGGTGGACGTGCGCGGCAAGATCAGAGAACGATCATGACCCTCATCAATATCCGCAATCTCGGCATCACGCTGAGCGCACCGCTCTTCTCCGGCCTCAATCTCGTCGTCAGTGCCGGTGATCGCATCGGCCTCGTTGCCGCCAATGGCCGGG
The DNA here is from genome assembly GCF_035497515.1 of Pararhizobium sp. Lineage (GTDB taxonomy): Bacteria > Pseudomonadota > Alphaproteobacteria > Rhizobiales > Rhizobiaceae > Pararhizobium. The sequence continues at coordinate 19,363 of NZ_DATJDJ010000103.1, forward strand.
GTAAATCCACCCTGTTCCGCTGCCTTGCGGGCGCGCTAGAGCCAAGTGATGGCGACATCACCAGGGCGCGCGGCCTGACGATCGGTTATGTCGAGCAGGATGTAGCACCCGCCTTGCTTGCTATGACCTTCCGCGACGCCGTTCTGGATGCGCTGCCGGCCGACCAGCGGGAACACGAAAGCTGGCGCGCCGATGTGGTGCTGGAATCGCTTGAGGTTCCCGATGCGCTGAGGGAGCGACCCATGCACCAGTTGAGCGGTGGCTGGCAGCGGATCGCGCTTCTCGCCCGCGTCTGGGTGATGGAGCCGGCTGTGTTGATGCTCGACGAGCCGACCAACCATCTCGATCTCGGCAAGATCGCCATGCTGGAGGCCTGGCTGAGCGCCCTGCCTCGGGACGTTCCGGTCATCCTGTCCAGCCACGACCGCGCTTTTCTCGATGCCGTGACCAACCGGACGCTGTTCCTGCGCCCGGAGCAGTCGCAGGTCTTTTCGTTGCCATATAGCCGTGCACGCCAAGCGCTCGACGAGACCGATGCCTCGGACGAGAACCGTTACCAGCGCGACATGAAGGTTGCCGAGCAGCTTCGCCGGCAGGCGGCCAAGCTCAACAATATCGGCATCAATTCCGGCAGCGATTTATTGGTGGTGAAGACCAAGCAACTGAAGCAGCGGGCGGACAAGCTGGAGGATGCGGCCAAGCCCGCGCATCTCGAACGGTCGGCCGGAGCCATTCGGCTCGCCAATCGCGGCACCCATGCCAAGGTGCTGGTGACGCTGGAGGATGCTCGGGTCGAGACACCGGATGGCGTCCTGCTGTTCAAGACCGGCAAGCAGTTCATCTGCCAGGGCGACCGGATTGTCCTGCTCGGCGCCAACGGAGCCGGAAAGACCCGGCTTGTCTCCATGCTGCGCAAGGCGATCGAGCAACCAGACATGCAGCAGGACGGCATCAAGGCGACGCCGTCGCTGGTTCTCGGCTATGGCGACCAGGCTCTTGCCGATCTCGACAATGCCGATACGCCGATGCATGCGGTCACCCGTCGCTTCGACATTGGCGACCAGCGGGCTCGCTCGCTGCTGGCGGGCGCCGGCATGTCGATCGAGATGCAGGGACGGCCGATCGGCCAGCTGTCGGGCGGGCAGAAGGCGCGATTGGGCATGCTGGTGCTGCGGCTCATCAATCCCAATTTCTACCTGCTCGACGAGCCGACCAACCACCTGGATATCGACGGACAGGAGGCGCTGGAGGGTGAACTGATGGCACATCAGGCCAGTTGTCTCCTGGTCTCGCACGATCGCAGTTTCGTTCGATCGGTCGGCAATCGCTTCTGGCTGATCGAGAAACACAGGCTGATCGACGTCGAAACGCCGGAAAGCTTTTTCGCCGCGGCGGCAAATCACGGCTGAGATTGCGCAATCGCACCCACCGGCCGGATGAAAGCCCGGTGTCGAAATTTGCAGAACCCCGCCTTAAAGGTGGGGTTTTGCCGTTTTACAGCAGTTCCACCTGTTCGATGCGTCCGGGATGGCGCTGGGAATGTCGGGTGGAACTGACGGATGTCGACATGACGCTGCTATCGGCCGGAGCGACCTGATAGGGTTCCAGTTGATCGGCTTGGATTTCGATATAGTGAACCCATCCACTGGTAATCGTACGATACGAGAAAGACGATATGGCCCCTGCCTACCAGACGAGGCCGCGTGCGGCGACTTTTTCGACGCGGGTGACGATGCCGTCGCGGTGAAACACCATGTCGTCGAACAGGTTGGAAACAACGCAGGTGTGGTTGGGGATGATCCGCAGCCTGTCGCCGATTGCCGGTCGCGGACCCCTGCAGCGGCTGAGGTCGATGACGCCATGCTCTTCGGAAAGACCGGTGATGACGGCGTCGGGATAACCGACAACGAGGCCATGATCGGCAAAACCCAGGAGATCCGAAGTCAGCGTCTTGGATCCGGCATCGATGACGGCGCGATCCTCGTTCGGACGTGAGACGACGGTGACCAGAACATGCATGGCGCAATCGTCTTCGGTGCAGTGTCCGGCGCGGATCAGCGAGCGATCGTTGTAGATATAGGTGCCGGCGCGGTGTTCCGTTGCCGACGGAACGAGATGGGCGTCGAACAGGCTGGGCGTGCCGCCATTGCTGACCACGGGGCAGGCAATGCCTTCGGCGGAAAGCCGCGAGACGGCGGCGGCGAAGAAGGCCTCGACAGCCTCGGCGGCTCCGGTCTTCGGAAAGGTCATCAGGCCGCCAAAAACGAGGCCGGGAGCGGTGTTGATCCGCCGGGCGAGCGCAACGGCGTCCTGTGATGACTGGACACCGCATCGGCCACCGCCGGTATCGCATTCAACCATGACCGTCAGCGGCTTGCGGCTTGCGAACCAGGCTGACAGTCCATCGACGGTCACCATGCTGTCGGCGACGACCTTGAGGCTAGACACCCGGTCATTCAAAGCGGAGAGCCGGGCGTGCTTGTCGCTGCCCAGAATATTGAAGGTGATGAGGATATCCTCGAACCCCGCATCCGCGAAAACCTCGGCCTCGGTGATCTTCTGGCAGTTGATGCCTTTTGCGCCGGCGGCGACCTGAGCCTGCGCCAGCGCCGGAATCTTGTGGGTCTTGATGTGCGGACGGAAGGAAAGTCCGTGGGTGTCCATATAGGTCTGAACGCGGCCGATGTTGCGCGCCATGCGGTCCTCGTCGATGACGGGGCGCGGGGTGGAAACCGAGGAAAGGGCATCACCCGGTGTCGGCATCATCGCCGGATCGCTCTGCGTCATCTCAGGCTGCTCCCTGTTCCATTCCGTGGGGATTGTCCACCATCGGCCAGATATTGCGCGGTGCGCGGCGATAGGCCGTGCGGGCCGGATTGTTCGGATAAGGCGTGCCGGCTGAACAGTAAAGGATTTCTGCCGCGATCCTGGCGAAGGACGCGTAGAAATGGTTGGTCGACTTGATGACCAGTATCTTCTTGACCGTCGGATCGATGCCCATGGCCGAGAACAGGCTGGGATCGAAGCTCTGCGCCCGGGTCGAGTTCAGGATGATGTCGATCTCGTCGAGACGAATATGGGCGGAATCGCCGAAAGGGGCAAAGCTCTCGCCGAACCGCATTTCGGCATTGCGCACCAGCCGGATCACCTTGACGATACCATCGATCGGATTGCCGGTGCCGGGCCCTGATTTCGCGCCGAAACGCAACTGGATCTCGGCACCTTCACCGGCCGCCATGCAGATTTGCACGGCCATCGGATCCCAGATCGTGCCGGCCGCCGTGTCCGTCGCGCCCTGGGCTAGAAGCTCGGCGAGAAGCACCGTCGCGTCCCCGGCCGTGCCGCCGCCTGGATTGTCCCAGACGTCGGCTATGACGACCGGGCCGCTCGTTGCGGCCATCGCGCGGGAAACGGCTTCCCGCTCGTCGATCTGCGGCATGATGAAGGTGCCGCGCCTGGAAAACAGGTCGAGACCGAGTTCGCGGGCAAGTGCCACGCCCTTTTCAGGCTTGCCATCGGTAATCACGACCATCTTGGTACCCATTTCCGGCACGTCGCCGGCCATGAAACCGTGGACGATGGAGATCGATAGGATATCCGGATCATGCGCTTCCATCTTCACGATCCTGTCAACGAAGGCGCGCATCGGGTCGCGCGATGTCGGGTAGACATCGATCATCCGGCAATCGAACACCGACATGACCGGCTTGACGCGTCCGGCCAGCGTGTCGAGCGCGATGCGCCACAGGTCTTCTGCGCGATCGACGAAATCCGTGTGCGGAAATTCCTTGAAATAGACGAAGAAATTCGCGGCGGCGAGACGCTTTGCCGTCAGGTGGCTGTGCGGGTCGAGTTCCGCGCAGACGAGGATATCCGGCCCGACGATGGCGCGCACGCGGGCGAGGAAGTCACCTTCCGCGTCTTCGTAGCCATCGGCGACCATGGCGCCGTGCAGGCCGAGCACGACGGCATCGACCGGCAGGGCGGCGCGCAACTGGCCGAGGATTTCATCGCGCAGGTTTTCATAGGTCAGGCGATTGACGAGGCCGGCCGGGTCCGCCCAGGCGGCGGTGCCCTCGATCAGGTCAAAGCCCTTTTCGGCGGCCAGCCGGCGGCCGACCGTGATCGGCGCGGAGCAAAGGGTCGGCGTTTCCGGATGCTCTCCGGGTGCTGCATAAAGCGAGGCCTCGAAGGCGCGGCGATCGACGCAGATCGGTGAGAAGGTGTTTGTCTCGGTCGCCAGGACGGCGGTGAATATGCGCAATGCCTTTGCCTCTTGCTTGCCGCTCAGGCGTCGTCCATCGGATTGGGCAGATAACCGGTAAAGCCGGAGATTTTCCACCGCTCCTGATGCAGCCTGCAATAATAAAGCGTCTGCCATTTCAGGACGTCGATGCTGCCATCCGACTTTTTCAACGTGCCGTCGAACTTCTTGCGGGCCAGCGCCATGTCGCCCTCGATCTCGATATCCTCGAGCGTCGTGGTGGTGAAGATGGCGTTGCGGGTATCCTCGGCGAAGGACTGCGCGGCAAAATCTTCAGCCTGGCGCAGCCATTCGTCGCGATAGGCGGTCAAGGAAGGGAAAGCAAGGCGCCATTTGTCGGGGCTGATCGAGCGCTTTCCATCGATGCCGATAAAGCCGTCCTCGACGAAATCGCCGGCAACTTTCGACCAGTCTGCAGTCAGGAAAGCGTCGATGTCGCGCTCGACCAGCATTTGCCAGATTGCGTGGCGTGCGGTGTCGGAATTGGAAAACGGATTGCGAAACGGATCGCGCACGCTTGCTCCTGATGCTGAAATTATTTTCATAAATGGTGTTTTTCTCCAGTCAAATTCCGCTTTCTATGGTTTCCTGTCAACGGATTAAGAAAATAATTTGCATGGTGGGGCAATGTCGTTCAAACGTTACGGAGCCGAACAGGTGGCGCGGGCGGCATCATCCCGCGGACGCACAAGACCATCGCCAATTTGCTTGATGTCCTGACGGAGGCCGATTACGGCGCCGAACATATCGTCCGCGTCGGAGTCCGGGTGGACGATCCGAGGGATTTCTGGACTTTCAACACGATCTATCAGGACTATTTCGGCAGTCAACCGCCGGCGCGCGCCTGCGTGCAGGCGTCGATGATGGTCGATTGCAAGGTCGGGATCGACTGCATCGCCTGCAGGGCAAAGATGGCCTGAGCGGAGCGGTGGCATTGGGAGCAGGGATGGACACCGGTTGAGAATCGTGTCCCGGATCGCAGCATTGCAGCGGTTTCGGGCGGCCTCCGAAAGACCGCCGCGCGATGTCATCGAAGGTGTTTTCTAATGGATATTTTCTCTACGCTCCTGGAGGAGAAGGACAAGCTTTCCCAAGCCGAAAGCCGGATCGCCGATATTCTCCTGACCGATTTCGAATTCGCGGTGAACGCGTCAATCATCGAATTGGCCGGCAAGGCCGACGTCTCGCCGCCGACCGTGACGCGCTTCTGCCGGCGGCTTGGCTGCGACAGTTTTTCCGATTTCAAGGTGCAACTGGCGCGCACGGCCTATGTCGGTATGCGCTACCTGAAGCCGGAGCCAAAAAGCCGGGAGCCGGCGGACGTTGGCCAGGACATCGTCTCCAAGGCACAGAACGCGCTGTTCATGCTGCATCGCAGCCTCGATCTCGCGGCGATCGAGCAGGCGACGGAACGACTGGCCGGCGCTGAGATGATCTATGCCTTCGGCTCCGGCGGCAATTCCTCGATGATCGCCAGCGAGCTGCAGAACCGCCTGTTTCGTCTCGGCCTGCGCGTCACCGCCAGTTCCGATCACAGCATGCAACTGATGCTGGCCGCAGCCGTGCGACCGGGCGATGTGGTGATCGGATCTTCGTTTTCCGGTCGCAATGCCGAGTTGGTGCGCTCCTTCACGCTGGCGCGCGAGCAGAAGGTGACGACGATTGCGCTGACGCAGAGCGGCAGCCCCGTCGCCCGGGCCGCCGATATCACCGTGCCGGTCGATCTGCCCGAGGGCACCAACATCTATCGTCCGACTTCGACCCGTATCGCCTATCTCGCGCTGGTCGATATCCTCGCCAGTCTCGTCGCCTATCACATCCAGCCGCAGGCGACGGTGACGCTGCGGCGCATCAAGCAGCAGCTTGTCGCCCATCGTGACGGCGACGATCGCCAGCTTCTCGGGGATTGATGCACAGCATGTCCAGACAGACACCGGCATGACATCACCCGTCGCCATCGTCACGGGGCCGCCGGCGAAATCGGCCGTGCGTCTGCCCTTCGGCCATGGGGCAGCGTCGCGCATCAGCCGGGGAGATGGGATCTCGCTCGGCTTCGATCCCGCCAGCGCACGCGTCTTTGCGGCCTAGGTGTCGATATCCTTGATCGCATCCAGCGGCCCCTTGAGCGCGGTGCGCGGATGGACGAGGTCCGGCTGGATCAGGTGAACGCTGATGGCCGGGCGGTGTTCTTCCATGATCGAGAAGGCCTTGGCCAGCATGCTTTCGATGTCCTGGCGGATCATGATGACCGGGAAGGGCAGGAAGGAACCGAACGGGTCGTAGTCGTAGCAGCCGACGACGATATCGGCGAAGGTTTCGTGCGGATGCTGCGCCATGAAGCGCAGCAGGCCTTCGAAATTGATCGACGAGTTGATGAACAGGCCGCGCGGCAGTTTTCCCTCGCGCTCGTAAAACCGTTCGAAGGCGGTCTGCGTCATATTCGGCGAGTAACCGGTCGGCTGGATGCATTCTTCCGGATCGGAGCCGAGCATCGCCGTCTTGGTATCACGAAAGCCCTTGATACGCTCGCGGCTGGCATGGTCGTTGCGGCCGCCGAACAGGTAGAGCTCCTCCGGACGTAAAGGATTGTCGGCGCCGAAGCTGCGGATGATCGCCTCCGTCAGCATGCGCGCGCCCTCGTAGTTGTCGCTGATGACGGACGGTGCCTTGGTGCCGGGCAGGTCGATATTGATATGCTTGATGCCGGCTGCCTCGCATAGCGTATGCACGCTGTCGGGGTCGGTGGCGCCGGCGATGAACAGTTCGTCGATCGAATAGGAAATCAGGGTTTCGACCGTCGCCAGTTCTTCCTGCGGATCGCGGCAGGCGCTGACGACGATCGGGCATTTGCCGTGGCGGCGCACTTCCGCCTCGAAGGTCTGCGCCATTGACGAAAAATAGCGATTGTCGTGTACCGGCAGCAGCAACCCGACCAGGCCGGAGCGCGAACTGCGCAGGCCTCGTGCCTGCAGATTGGCGGTGTATTGATGTTGTTCGGCAAGGTTTTGGATGAGTTCGGCGGTGCTTTCCTTGATGCGCCGCTTGCGCCAGGTGCCATTCAGGACGGCGCTGACGGTTGAGGCGGAACAGCCTGACAGGATCGAGAGATCATAGATCGTCGCTTTTTTCTTGACCTGGTTTTTCACGCTGCCTCCTTCTGCCTGCTTATTGGCAATCCCCACTTGACGAAAGTTTAATTCTAAAAGATATTAATTGCACCATCGATTGTGCAAATAAGAAATATCGATTGTGCCGATGAGGATGGTCCCGCTTGAGGAGGTGGGGAGTGGGAGGATGCGAATTCCGCGTCAACTCTGATCTGAGGTCTTGCAATCCGTCATTCGGACGGCTTGCCGTGTTTCCTGCGCGGAAACGTTTGGAGGAGGATTTACGATGAAGAAGTTCATGATCGCGGCACTTGCCGCATCGTTGTCGTTCGGCGTTTCGTTTGCGGCGATGGCCGCCGACAAGGTTGGCGTCGTCGTCAAGATCGGCGGCATTCCGTGGTTCAACGCCATGGAGGCCGGAATCAAGGAGCAGGGCGCCAAGCTCGGCGTCGATGCCTTCATGGTCGGCCCGACCAGCGCTGACCCGGCGCTGCAGGTACGCGCCATCGAGGACCTGATCGCCCAGGGCGTCAAGGTCATCGGCGTCGTTCCGAACGACGCCAAGGTGCTGGAGCCCGTCCTCGCCAAGGCCAAGGAAGCCGGGATCATTGTCATCACCCATGAATCGCCCGGCCAGAAGGGCGCCGACTGGAATTTCGAATTGGCCTCATCGACCGGTTTCGGCGAAGCGCATGCCAAGCTTCTGGCCGAAAGGACGGGTGGCAAGGGCGAATATGCCGTGTTCGTCGGCTCGCTCACCGTTCCGCTCCACAATGCCTGGGCCGATGCGGCGGTCGCCTATCTCAAGGCCAACCATCCCGACATGACGCTGGTCGGTGAACGCTACGGCGTGGCCGAGGATGTCGACAAGAGCCGCTCCACCGCGCTCGACCTGATCTCCGCCCATCCCGATCTCAAGGGCTTCCTCGCTTTCGGCAGTCAGGGCCCGATCGGCGCCGGCCGCGCGGTCGAGGAGCGCCGCAAGACCGGCGAAATCTTCGTGTTCGGTCCCTTCTCGCCCGGCCAGGGCCAGAAGCTGATCAAGTCGGATGCGATTTCCGGCGGCTTCATGTGGAATCCGAAACAGGCCGGCGAAGTCTTCGTCACCATGGCGGATCGCCTGATCAAGGGCGAGAGCGTCAAGGAAGGCGACGACATTCCGGGTCTCGGCGTGATCAAGCCGGTGGGCAACGACATCATCGTCGACCAGTTGCTGCCGATCAACAAGGACACCGTGGACGAACTCGCGGGCATGGGCCTGTAACGTCCGCGAACGTTTTCTCCCGGGCTGCTGGGCTGGTTTCGGCCGGCTCGGCGGTGCCCTGGAACGTTCTCCGGTTGCATTCTCACAGGTTGATACGATGACGATACGTGCGAACGTGGAGGGCGGTCAAACGCCGCTCCTGTCCCTGCGCAACATCAATATGACCTTCGGCGGCGTCAAGGCGCTGAAGAATGTCAGCTTCGACGTGCTGCCGGGCGAAGTCCACTGCCTCGCTGGCGAAAATGGCTCCGGCAAGAGCACGCTGATCAAGATCATCACCGGCGTCTATCGCCCCGCAGACGGCGCCGTCATCGAATATGACGGACAGACCTATTCCCACATGTCGCCGGTGACGGCGCAAAATTCCGGCATCCAGGTGATCTGGCAGGATCTGGCCCTGTTTCCGGAAATGACGGTGGCCGAAAACATTGCCTTCCAGACACTGCTCGGCCGCTGGCCGCGTTTCGTCAACTACAGGAGCATGCGCGAAACGGCGGTTGAGGCTCTGGCCCGCCTCGGCGTCACGCTCGATGTCGACCGGCCGCTCAAGGATTATCCGATCGCCCAGCGGCAGATCGTGGCGATCGCCCGCGCGCTGGTCGGTGACGCGAAGCTCGTCTTCATGGACGAACCGACCGCCTCGCTCACGCAGTCGGAGACGGATTACCTGCTCGGCATCGTCCGCAATCTCTCCGCCTCCGGCGTTGCCGTCGTCTTCGTCAGCCACCGCCTGGCGGAGGTGCTCGACATATCCAGCCGGCTGACGGTGCTACGGGACGGCGCGCTGGTCGGCGTCTATCCCACGAAGGGCATGACGCAATCCCACATAACCGAACTGATGACCGGCAAGACCTTCGACCAGACGGTCCGCGCCCGCGATATTGGCGACCATCCGGTCGTGCTCGAGGTCGAAGGCCTGAGCCGTCCCGGCCAGTTCGAGGATATCTCGTTTACCGTGCGGCGCGGCGAGACGCTGGGGATCACCGGATTGCTGGGGGCAGGGCGCACCGAACTGGCCTTGTCGCTGTTCGGAATGCTGAGGCCGAGGGCCGGCACGATCAGGCTGGAAGGCAAACCCGTTCGCTTTTCCACCAACCGCGACGCCATCAAGGCCGGCATTGCCTATCTCTCCGAAGATCGCCTGTCGCTCGGCCTGATCCAGCCGCAATCGATCGCCGACAATCTGGTGATCGCCTCGCTCGACCGGGTCATGTCCGGCGGGCTGCTGTCGGATCGGCGCAAGCGCGACCTCGTCGCCCGCTGGATCGCCGATCTCGGTGTCAAGATCGGCGGGCAGGACGATGCGATTTCCACTCTGTCGGGCGGCAACCAGCAGCGCGTGGCGATCGCCAAATGGCTGGCGACCGATCCGAAACTGCTGATCCTCGATGCGCCGACGGTCGGCGTCGATGTCGGCGCGCGCGCCGGAATTTTCGATATCGTCGCCAAGCTCGCCGATAGCGGGCTTGCCATCATCCTGATCTCCGACGAGGTGCCGGAAGTCTATTTCAATGCCGACCGCGTGTTGCACATGGCGCAGGGACGCGTCGTCAATCAATTTATGCCGGCGGAATGCTCGCTCGCGGATATCGAGGCAGCCGTCTATGCGTAAGATCGTTCAATCCCACGCGACGGAATTCGCGCTTCTGGCGGTCATCGCCATTATCAGCCTCTTTCTGTCTTTCGTCACCGACCGCTTCTTCTCGCTCGGCAATGCGTTCGATCTGCTCAATACCAGCTCCGTCAACATCATCTTCGCGGTCGGCCTGCTCGTCGTGCTGATCGCCGGCGGTATCGATATCTCCTTCGCGGTCGCGGCTTCCGTCGTCCAGTATGTCGCGGCGCTGATACTCGGCTGGATGGGTGGCGGCGGCTGGATCAGCGGGCTTCTGATCGCCGGCGCGCTCGGCATATCGCTCGGCGCCATCAATGCCTTCCTGATCCACAAATTCAAGATCATCTCGATCGTCGCGACCATCGCCACCTTCAACATCTATTTCGGCCTCCTGATGTTCTTCACCCGCGGCGTGTCGATCTACACCCTGCCGGACTGGCTGACCACGCGGGTCATCCTGTTCGAACACGAGATGACGGATGGCAGCTGGATCGAGATCACCCTGCCGGTTCTGGTGATGTTGATTTGCGTGACCGCCACCTGGGGGTTCATCACCCGCACCACTACCGGCCGCCAGCTCTATGCCTTCGGCGACAATCCGGAGGGTGCGCGCCGGTTCGGCATCAATATCGGCGCCATGCAGTTCATCGCCTTCGGCTGGCTGGGGCTGATGGCCGGCATCGCCGGTCTCGTCCAGGCGCATTATGCGCAGGAGGTCGTGCCGAATGCGCTTTATGGCCGTGAACTCGACGTACTGGCCGCGGTAGTGCTGGGAGGCGCGCGGCTCGGCGGCGGCAAGGGATCGGTGCTCGGCTGCGTGCTGGGGGTACTCCTGATCTCGATCACGCAGAACGGGCTGAACCTCGCCGGCGTCTCGCCCTACGCCTTCAAGATGATCGTCGGCGCCATCATCCTCGTCGCCATCACCCTGTCGAACACCAGCATCGAAAAGCTTTTGCCGTTCATGCGTCAGGGGGACGGCTGCAAATGACCGTGATCTTCAATCGTCTCAAGGCGCTGCTCGGGCCGGACATGGCTGGGCCCGGTTTCGCTTTGCTGGCCGTCCTCGTCTTCTTCAGCCTGGCGTCGCCGCAGTTCCTGAGTTCGGCGACGTTCGGCGCCGTCGCCTTCCAACTGCCTGAACTTGGCCTGCTGACGCTTGCCATGCTTCTGCCGGTGCTGACCGGCGGGCTCAATCTCGCCATCACGTTCACCGCAAATTTCGCCGGCCTGACCACGGCCTGGGTGCTGCAGCAGAACGGCGGCGCCGATGCCGGGCCGTTCGCGTTCTTGCTCGGCAGCATCCTGGCCGTCGGTGTCGGTGCGCTCAGCGGCGTGGTGATGGGGCTCGTCATCGCCTATACCCGCGCCCACCCGATCCTCGTCTCGCTGTCGATGATGATCTTTTTGCGAGGGCTCGGCGAATTCCTCACGCGCGGCGGCGATATTTCCGGCTTTCCTGCCTTCCTGCAGCCGCTCGGCCATGGCAGCATTCTGGGTTTTCCGGTGCCGTTGATGGCGTTCATCGGCTGCGTGCTGATCTGGCACGTTTTGCTGACGCGGATGAAGCCCGGCTTCAACATCTACATGATCGGCTCCAATATCGAGGCGGTTCGCTATTCTGGGGTCAACACCCGCAAGGTCATCGTGCTCGTGTACGCGCTGTCGGGCGCCATGTGCGCGGTGGCCGGCATCATCATGCTGGCGCGGTTCAACTCGGTGCGCGTCGGCCATGGTGAATCCTACCTGCTGATCACCGTGCTTGCCTGCTTCCTCGGCGGCGTCAATCCGTTCGGCGGATTCGGCCGCGTCATCCCCGTCTTCGTTGCCCTCGTCGTGCTGCAATTGCTTTCGTCGGGCCTTAACATCATGGGCGCCAACCAGCACCTGGCAACCGCCGTCTGGGGTATCCTGCTCATTGCCGTGATGATCCTGCGCTACGCCGCCGGACATGTCAGATTTCTCAAGCGAAAAAAAGGATAGAGCCATGGAAGGTTTTGGCGTTCACACCAGCATGTGGACCATGAACTGGGACCGCGCCGGCGCGGAAAAGGCGATTGCCGCCGCCGTCAGATACGAGATGGATTTCATCGAGATCGCGCTTCTCAACGCACCGGCCGTCGATGCGGAACATAGCCGCAAGCTTCTGGAAAAGCACAAGCTGCGCTCGGTCTGCTCGCTTGGCTTGCCGGAACACGCATGGGCTTCGATCCATCCGGAAAAGGCCGTCGAACACCTGAAGGTTGCCATCGACAAGACGGCGGACATGGGGGCCGAGGCGCTGTCGGGCGTCATCTTCGGCGGTATCGGCGAGCGCACCGGCGTACCGCCGACGCAGAAGGAATACGACAATATCGCCACGGCCCTGCAGGCCGCCGCCAAGCACGCCAGGACGCGCGGTATCCAACTCGGCGTCGAGGCGGTCAACCGCTATGAGAACCACCTGATCAATTCCGCCCAGCAGGCCGTCGACATGGTCGAACGTGTCGGCGCCGACAATGTCTTCGTGCATCTCGATACCTACCACATGAATATCGAGGAGAAGGGCGCGGCAAACGGCATCCTGATCGCCCGCGACCATATCAAGTACATTCACCTGTCCGAAAGCGACCGGGGCACGCCGGGTTATGGCAACGTTCCCTGGGATGCGATCTACGCGGCGCTCGCGGCGATCGGCTTCAAGGGCGGTCTGGCGATGGAAAGCTTCATCAACATGCCGCCGCAGGTGGCCTACGGGCTCGCGGTCTGGCGGCCGGTCGCCAAGGACGAGGCCGAGGTGATGGGCAACGGACTGCCGTTCCTGCGCAACAAGGCGCGGCAATACGGCCTGATCTGAGACGGCAGGGCTGTTTCCGCTCCGGCGGGGACAGCCATATCGCAGGCAAGTTCAGGGCATTGAAATGGCGGAAAGGCGTATCTTCGACCGGATGGGAACTGCGCAGTCGGCGACTGTCGCCGTTCTCGATGTCGGCAAGACGAATGTGAAGCTCAATGCTGTCACGGCATCCGGCGCGATTGCGGAAACCCTTTCGATTCCGAACCCGGCGCTGGCGACAGGTCCATGGAAACATCATGACCTGAAGACCTTGAGCGACTGGGTGTTCGACAGTCTCGCCGGTCTGGCGAAGCGTCATCCGCTGGAAACCTTCATTTCGTCGGGCCACGGTTCCGGTGGCGTTCTCGTCGGGGCCGATCCGGACGATGGTGACGGCACCGCCTTGCCGATGATTGATTACGAGCAGCACTTGCCCGACGACATCCGCGATCGCTACACGCCGCTATCAGGTTCCTTTTTCGATCGTGGCAGCGCCATGATGCACGCAGCCACGCATCAGGCGCGCCAGATGTTCTGGATGCAGCAGGCTGCCCCGGAAGCGTTCGCACGGGCGCGGTGGTTTCTCGGCGTGCCGCAATACTGGGCCTGGCGTCTGTCCGGCGTCGCGGTCTCCGAGGCGACGGTGCTCGGTGCCCAGTCGCATCTCTGGAACGTCGCGGAAGGCCGCTGGTCGCCGATCGTCGCCACGCAGGGCTGGGCGCATCTGTTGCCGCCCTTCGCCAAGGCTTGGCAGGTGCTCGGCACCGTTCGATCCGCGCTTGTCGAGCGCTATGGTTTGCCCAAAGGCATGACGGTTCTCGCCGGCATCCACGACAGCAGCGCCAATTTCTATCGCTACCAGGCTGCCGGCTTCGACGAGGCGACCGTCGTTTCCACCGGCACCTGGATCGTTGCGCTCAGCGGCAGAACGCCGCTCGGGCATCTCGATGAGCATCGCGGCATGACCTGCAACAGCGATGTCGAGGGACGTCCGGTCGGCGGCGTCCTCACAATGGGCGGGCGGGAATTCACCCATATCGTCGGCAGGGATGACGGCTATCTCAACGCCGATCCGACGATCGTCAGCCGGATGATCGCTGAGGGCACCATGGTGCTGCCATCCTTCGGTGGCGACGATGGCCTGTTTCCGGGGAGCGCCGGCAAGGGGCAATTCGCGGGTCCTGCGCCAAAGGATGCCGCCGAACGCAAGGCCATGGCGGTGCTCTATACCGCGCTGCTGACGGTCGAATGCCTCGATGCGCTCGACAGCAGCGGCCGGGTCATTCTCGACGGCAGTTTCCTGCGGGATCCGCTCTATGCGTCTCTCGTCTCGGCCCTGCGACCGCGCGGCGACACCGTCGCCAATCTCGACACCTATGGCGTCGCTTCGGGCACGGCGCTTCTGGCCCATCACGGCACAAGGCTTAGCCGGGCTGCGATCGCCCTGCAAAAGCCGCCGGCCTTTGATCATCCGCCCGCCGAACTGGCCGCCTATCTCCACCGCTGGCAGGGGCTGGCGCGGCAATCACAACCTCTGTTTTCATCACGACACGAAAGGTCCATCTCATGAACGACACCCCCACCGACATCTTGGCGCTTCGGCGCGAAATGGTCGATATCTGCCGAAGGATGAATTCAAGCGGCATCAATCAGGGCACGGCCGGAAACCTGTCCGTACGCACCGACAGCGGTTTCCTGATCACGCCATCGTCCTTGCCCTATGACACGATGACGCCGGACGATCTGGTCGAAATGGATTTTAACGGCACCTATGTCGGCCGCAGGCCTTCCTCCGAATGGCGGTTCCATCGCGATATCCTGAAGAACCGTACGGATATCGACGTGGTGCTGCATTGCCATTCGGTCTACGCGACGACGCTTGCCTGCCATCACAAGACCATTCCGAGCTTCCACTACATGACCGGCATTGCCGGCGGCACGACGATCCGCTGCGCCGAATATGCGACCTTCGGCACGCAGGCTTTGTCGGACCATGCGCTCACCGCGCTGAAGGATCGGCTGGCCTGCCTGCTCGGCCAGCACGGCCAGATATCACTCGGAAAGACGCTGGAATCGGCTTTGTGGCTGGCGATCGAGATCGAGACCCTGTCGCGCATGTATGTGCAGGCCCTGACGCTCGGCGAACCGCCGGTGCTGCCCGACGACGAGATGGCGCGGGTGATCGAGCAGATGCGCAAGATGAGCTATGGTCATGCGCCGGATGCCGAGGGGATCAACGATGTGGCGCGGCCGCGAAAGGCGCAATCCTGAGATTGCCGAAAGCGTGAACAAGCCGCTTTCGGGCTGCGGTAAAGAACGATCGTTCAACGGCGTGGCGGCCGTTGCGGCGTGCGTTCGACGGCCCGGTGCTTGCCACCCTTTTGTCAAAGCGCGTTGGCGCGGGTCTTCAGGATCGCGGAAAAGCGCGGATCGAAGGCGCGGCTGATCGGCTCGGCCGCTGCTCCAAGCGCCACCGACCAGGGATCGGTGATGCCGAGTTGCAGGCGCGGAATGGTTCGGCCGGGCCGGTTTGCATTGGAGGGCAAAAGCGGATGGATGGCATCGAAGAGCTTTCGGGTCAGCTTTTCGGGGGCGCCTGAACAGAGGATGACGGTCTGAGGATCAAAGATCGTTTCAATCAGTTGCACCCCCCAGCGCAGTTCCTCCGCCGCCGTCTCGATCCAGCTCATGACCGACGGATCGTTCTTGTCTACCAGCATGTTCAGCCGATCGTGGAGACCGGGGTTTGCCGGATCGGCGCCGAGATGCTGGTAGAGCGAGGCCAGCGAAGCGCTGTGTTCGAGCGATGTCTGCTCCGGCCGACGGGCCGTCGGCGGCAGCAGCGCCATGCCGATTTCGCCGGCATTACCGTTGCCGCCGGCATAGAGTTCGCCATTGAGGATAAGGCCCGCGCCGATCCCGTATCCAACATAGAGGCAGACAGCGTGATCGACGCCATGCGCCGCTCCGACCATGCGCTCGGCAGTGGCGCAGGCGGCGGCATCGTTCTGCAGGGCGACTTCAAGCCCGGTGCCGGCGGCGAGCGTTTCCAGCAGCGGGAAATTCTGCCAGGCGGCCATCATCCACTGGTCGTCATTGTCGGTCGCAAGCCCGAATGGTCCGGGCATGGCGACGCCGAGGCCGACCAGCCGCTTCTCGGCCTGATCAGCGATGCCAGCGAGTTCCGTCCGCACATGTTCGATAAGATCGAGAATCACCTTGGCGCCATTGGCCGGCCCGCCCGGCGGCAGGTTTGCCTGGGCGCGCACCAGAACCGTGCCGACGAGATCGACGGCGATGGCGCGGGTGACATGCCGGTCGATCTGCAGCCCGATGGCAAAGGCGCCGTCCGGCACCAGCCGGTAGGGCGTGGACGGCTGGCCTCGACCGTTGCGCACGGCCGTCAGCGAAACGACCAGCCCGTCAAGTTCCAGATCCTCGATGATGTTCGAGACCGTCTGCTTGGTCAGTCGCGTCGCCCGGGCGAGATCGGCGCGTGACAGCCGGCCGTTCAGCCGCAGCGCGTCGATCATGACGCGACGGTTATGGGCGCTCGTGCCTTCCTGGTTGGTGCCGCTCTTGGCCCTGATCGGCCGCATCTCGTTCATCCCGCAAATTCCTCTTGACACTATTAGAATATTGAACAAGAAATAAGTCAAAGCAATTGACTTAATAAGGAGCCGAAAGAGCTCCAAGGGAACGAAACGGCGACCGGAGCACTCCTAACCGCCGTGCGACACTCCGACAAGGCATGCCGAACGCCGCAGAAACGCGGAGATCGGAAAGGCGTGGGCGACCGCGCCCAACGAAACGATTGTTGTCAATCACTGGAGGGAAGACATGTTGAAATCCAAGCGCAATGCGCTCCTCGGCGCCACCCTGATCGGCGCATTTTTCGCCACCAATGCCTATGCGGAAACGACGCTCAACGCCCTGTTCATGGCGCAGGCCGCCTATAGCGAGGCCGATGTGCGCGCCATGACGGATGCCTTCACCAAGGCCAATCCGGACATCAAGGTCAATGTCGAGTTCGTGCCCTATGAAGGCCTGCACGACAAGACGGTGTTGGCGCAGGGCTCCGGCGGCGGTTATGACGTCGTGCTGTTCGACGTGATCTGGCCGGCCGAATATGCCAGCAACAAGGTTCTGGTCGATGTCACCCCGCGCATCACCGAAGACATGAAGAAGGGCGTATTGCCCGGCGCCTGGACGACGGTCCAGTATGATGGCGCCTCCTATGGCATGCCATGGATTCTCGATACGAAATACCTGTTCTACAACAAGGAAATCCTCGAAAAGGCCGGCATCAAGACGCCGCCGAAGACCTGGGACGAGCTTGCCGAGCAGGCAAAGATCATCAAGGACAAGGGCCTGCTCGCAACCCCGATCGCCTGGAGCTGGTCGCAGGCCGAAGCCGCGATCTGCGATTACACGACACTGGTCAGTGCCTTCGGCGGTGATTTCCTGAAGGACGGTAAGCCGGACTTCCAGACCGGCGGCGGTCTCGATGCGCTGAACTACATGGTTTCCAGCTACACGT
Source organism: Pararhizobium sp. (assembly GCF_035497515.1). GTDB lineage: Bacteria > Pseudomonadota > Alphaproteobacteria > Rhizobiales > Rhizobiaceae > Pararhizobium. The sequence continues at coordinate 36,968 of NZ_DATJDJ010000103.1, forward strand.
CGGGCATCTCGAACCCGAATTCCAAGGAGTTTCTCGAGGAAGACGTCCGCAAGGTCTTCGAAAACGGCGAGGCGGCTTTTGCGCTGAACTGGACCTACATGTACAATCTGGCCAATGCCGGCAAGGACAGCAAGGTTGCTGGCAAGGTCGGCGTCGTGCCGGCCCCGGGCGTTTCCGGCAAGAGCGAGGTTTCGGCCGTCAACGGGTCGATGGGCCTCGGCATCACTGCCACCAGCACGCATCCGGACGAAGCGTGGAACTACATCACCTTCATGACCTCGCAGGCGGTGCAGAACCAGTATGCCAAGCTGAGCCTGCCGATCTGGGCCTCGTCCTATGAGGATCCGGCCGTTACCAAGGATCAGGAAGAGCTGATCGGAGCTGCCAAGCTGGCGCTCGCCGCCATGTATCCGCGCCCGACGACGCCGAAATACCAGGAGCTTTCCGTCGCCCTGCAGCAGGCCATCCAGGAATCGCTGCTCGGCCAGGCATCTCCGGAGGATGCGCTGAAGACCGCCGCCGAGAACAGCGGTCTCTAAGGTCTCAAGGTCTCGCATTCACCGATCTCCGGGCGGCATCCTCCGTGCCGCCCGACACCTTGCATCCCATGATCCTTTCAGGAAGACTTGCCCCATGTTCGGGACATCGATGACCACACGCGCATGGCTTCTGATGCTGCCACTGCTCGCCGTCATGATCGCCGTCATTGGCTGGCCGCTCGTCGATACGATCCACCTGTCCTTCACCGATGCCAAGCTGGTCGGCACGGCGGGAAATTTCGTCGGCATCGACAACTACGTGAAGACGGTCACCGGCTCGAATTTCCAGCGGACGCTGGTCACCACGACGAAATTCGCGGTCATTTCCGTTTTTGCCGAAATGGTCCTGGGCGTGCTTGCCGCCCTTCTGCTCAATCAGGAATTTCGCGGACGTGCGCTGCTGCGCGGGTTGCTGATCCTGCCCTGGGCCTTGCCGACCGTCGTCAATGCCACGCTCTGGCGGCTGATCTACAATCCGGAATATGGCGCGCTGAACGCGGCACTGACGCAGATCGGTCTGCTCGATGCCTATCGTTCCTGGCTCGGCGAACCCGGTACGGCGCTGGCCTCGCTGATCATCGCCGATTGCTGGAAGAATTTTCCACTGGTGGCGCTGATCGCCCTTGCCGCCCTGCAGGCGGTGCCGCGTGACATTACCGCTGCCTCGCTGGTCGATGGCGCCGGCCCGTTTAATCGCTTCCGCTTCGTCACACTTCCCTATCTCGCCGGCCCGCTGGTGGTGGCGCTGGTGCTGCGCACGATCGAGGCCTTCAAGGTTTTCGACATCATCTGGGTGATGACGCGTGGCGGTCCGGCCAACAGCACGCGCACCCTGTCGATCCTCGTCTATCAGGAAGCCTTCTCGTTCCAGCGGGCCGGTTCTGGCGCCTCGCTTGCCCTGATCGTCACACTTCTGGTCGCGGTGCTGGCCGCCGCCTATGCCGCCCTCGTGCGCAAAACAGCAGGGAGCAACGCCTGATGGAACGCAAGAGCCTGCTGTTTTCGGTCTTCATCCATGCCTGCGCGCTGTTGCTTGCCGTCGTCATCCTGGCGCCGCTGGTCTGGCTGTTCGTCATGAGCATTTCGCCGGCTGCCGATCTCACCGCCAAGCCGCTCAACTGGTGGCCTCAGACGGTCGATTTCTCGCGTTACGGGGTCTTGCTCTCGGATGTCGAAAACAGCGCCGGCGCGGCATTTGTTGCCTCGCTGATCAACAGCGTCGTCGTTGCCGGGCTGGCGACGCTTGCCGCTCTGGCTCTGGCGATCCCCGCCGCCTGGGCGGTGTCGCGCACGCCCTCGGTCGGCTGGTCGCTCTATATGGTGATCGCCACCTATATGCTGCCGCCGGTGGCGCTGGCCGTGCCGCTTTATTTCGGCCTGTCGCATCTCGGCCTGCTCAACAATGTCTTCGGCCTGGCGCTTGTCTACCTCACCATCCTCGCGCCTTTCACCACCTGGCTGATGAAATCCGGATTCGATGCCATACCGCGCGAAATCGAGGCGGCGGCGATGATGGATGGCGCCGGGCTGTTCGCAACCTTGCGCATCATCACCCTGCCGCTTGCCGCGCCGGTCATGGCCACCTCGGCGCTGTTTGCCTTCCTGCTGGCCTGGGATGAATTCTTCTATGCGCTGCTGTTCACCTCGGACTTGCGCGCCAAGACACTGACCGTCGCCATTGCCGATCTGGCGGGCGGGCGTGTCTCAGATTATGGGCTGATCGCGACCGCGGGTGTGCTTGCCGCCTTGCCGCCGGTGGTGATCGGTCTCGTCATGCAACGGGCCCTGATTTCCGGGCTGACCAGCGGCGGCGTCAAGGGATGACCATGACTTCAGAGAAAATCCGTCCGGATGGCTTGAAAGCCATCGATCGCGAAATGGCACGCCAGAATGCCGATGCCATCGCCTCCTTCGAGAGCGCCGGCGAACGAGCCAAGGTGATCGCCGCCTCTCTGCGAGAAACCGGGGGGCTACTGCTGCTTGGGATGGGCGGATCGCATGCGGTCAATCGCGCCGTCGAGCCGCTCTACCGTGCGCTCGATATCGAGGCGATTGCCGTGCCGCTATCCGAACAACTCGGCATGCCGCTGGCCATTGAGGGCCGTACTGTGCTGATCACCTCCCAATCGGGCGAAAGCGCCGAAGTTCATCGCTGGTTTTCCGAAACCGGCGGTTTGGAACATACATTCGGCCTGACGCTCGAAGGGACATCGTTCCTCGCCAAGGCGGCGCCGAGCCTCGTTGGTGCCGGTGGCACCGAGCTTGCCTTTGCTGCAACCCGCAGCCTGACTGTGAGTTTTGCGCTACATCTGGCGATCCTTTCTGCACTCGGCGAGGATGCTTCACCGGCGCTCGCTGCCCTTGCGGCACCGGCAAGCAATAATTTCGATGCGGCGCTTGCGGCGTTTGAAGGTGTTGCAGCCGTTGTGACCTCCGGTCGCCGCCTGCAGGGACTCGCCGAAGCCTTGGCGCTGGGGATGACCGAACTCTCCCGCTATCCCTGCTTCTCTCTCGAAGGCGGGCAGTTGCGGCACGGCCCGATGGAAATGCTTGGGCCGAAGGTCGGCGTCGTATTGTTTCGCGGCAATGACGAAACGGCCGATCTCGTGACCGCCATGGCCGTTTCGGCGGTCGAGACCGGATCGCCGGTTCTTGTCTTCGATGCCTCGGGCAAGCCGCCGGTGGAAGGCGCGACGACGCTCGGGTTCGAGCCGGCCACGGGGCTCGCGGCGATCTTTTCGATGCTGCCGGTCGCACAGCGTTTCATGATCGCTTTTGCAGATGCCCGCGTGGACAATGCCGGCACGCCCGTGCGCTCCACCAAGATCACCCGGAGCGAATGACGATGCGTACGCTTGCGGTAATCGGAAACGTCAATATCGACCTGATCCTCGGGCCGGCGGAACCGTGGCCGAAGGCAGGGACCGAGATCATCGTCGATCATGACGAGTTGCGGGTCGGCGGTGCTGCGGGCAATAGCGCGCTCGCCTGGGCGGCGCTCGGTGTCGAGTTCGAGATCGCCGCCAGCATCGGCTCCGACGAATTTGGGCGCTGGTTGCGCCAATCGTTCGGCAATCGCGCTGAAAAATGGACCGTGCATCCTGAAGGCACGACGCTGTCGGTCGGCATCACTCATCCCGACGGCGAGCGCACCTTCTTCACGACGCGCGGCCATCTGCCTCGTTTTTCTCTTGCCGATACACTCGCCGTTCTGGATGGCGCGCGCCTGTCCGGCGGTATCGCGCTGCTCTGCGGCTGCTTTCTGACCGACGACCTGACGCGTGACTATCCCGCCCTGTTCGACTGGGCCGACGCGCACGATATCACGATTGCGCTCGATACTGGCTGGCCGCTCGATGGCTGGACAGATGCGAACCGGCAGGCGACGCGGAACTGGTTGGCGCGTTGCGGCTGCGCCCTGCTCAACGAAGTCGAGGCGACGACACTGTCCGGCCAATCCGATCCGCTGGAGGCTGCCCGCTACCTCAAGGATCACATGCCCCAGGGTGCCGTCGTCGTCGTCAAGCGCGGGCCGGATGGCGCGATCGGCATCGACGCGGACGGAACCTTTGTTTCGGTCGAGGCACCCGCCGTCAAGGTCGTCGATACCATCGGCGCGGGCGATGTCTTCAACGCTGCCTTCCTCGCGGCCTTTGCCGACGGGCGGGCGCTTGCCGATTGCCTCACGGCAGGCACCAGCGTTGCCTCGCGCGCGATTTCCACCTTGCCCCGCAGCTATGGCGGTCCGCTCCCTGCCGCAAACGAAGAGGCCGCATCATGAGCGCGCTGGAAATCCAGAATGTCCGCAAGACCTATGGCGCGGTCGAAACGCTGAAGGGCATCGATATTTCGCTGGAAAGCGGCGAGTTTCTCGTTCTTCTCGGCTCCTCCGGCTGCGGAAAATCCACCCTGCTCAACATCATCGCCGGCCTTGCAGAGGCATCGGGCGGCGATGTCAAGATCGGAGGACGCTCGGTGCTCGGAGTGCATCCCAAGGATCGCGACATCGCCATGGTCTTTCAGTCCTATGCGCTTTATCCGAACCTGTCGGTGCATCGCAACATCGGTTTCGGTCTGGAGATGCGCAAGGTTCCGACGGCGGAGCGGGAAAAGGCCGTGCAGGAAACGGCGAAACTGCTGCAGATCGAGGCGCTGCTCGATCGCAAGCCGAGCCAACTGTCCGGCGGCCAGCGCCAGCGCGTGGCGATCGGCCGGGCTTTGGTCCGCAAGCCACAGGTCTTCCTGTTCGACGAGCCGCTGTCCAATCTTGATGCCAAGCTGCGCATGGAAACGCGCACGGAGTTGAAGCGCCTGCACCAGATGCTGGGCACGACGATCGTCTACGTCACCCACGACCAGATCGAGGCGATGACGCTGGCGACCCGCATCGCCGTCATGCGCAACGGCCGGATCGAGCAACTCGGCACGCCGGAGGAGGTCTACAACCGCCCGGCCACGCTCTATGTCGCCGGCTTCGTCGGCTCGCCGCCGATGAACGTTTTGTCCGCCACGGTCGGTGAGGATGGCCTGCGTCTGGATGGCTTGGGAAAGGTGATCACCCTGCCGGAACATTTGAAGGGCGCGGCCGGAATGGGCCGGCGCGTCAAGATCGGCATCCGGCCGGAGGCCCTGCGGCTTGCTACCGGGACCACGGCGCTTGAGGTTGATATCGAGGTCGTCGAACTGACAGGCCCGGAACTGGTGGTGACGGGACGCGTGGGTGGCGAGCGCGTGACCGCCTGCCTGCCGCCGCGCGCCCGGCTTGACGTCGGCATGACGCAACTGTTTTCGTTCGATGAGGACGCGCTACATCTTTTCGACGCCGAGACGGGACAGGCGTTGCGCTGATCCGCGGAGGGAAGCGAATCCGCCCACCGGCGGTTCCCTTCTTCAGTCCGATGTCCTACAGCGCCGTGCGTCATATGACGCATTCAGGTTCGCTGTCGCACTTTATACCTGCTGCATAATTTCATCCTTAAACCGATTCCGGTTTGAGGAATTATGCAGTAGAACCACAACTGCATGAAGATCGCGTTCTATTCCCCGCTGAAGTCGCCCAACCATCCGGTTCCCTCCGGCGATAGGCTGATGGCGCGGCTGTTGATTTCGGCGCTCGAGCGGGCAGGACACGAGGTGCATGTCGTCTCTGAACTGCGTGCTTTTCTTCGCGAACCATCGATGCCTGAGATCGCCGATCTCTTTGGAAAGGCCGAAGCGGAGAAGGAGCGGATCGCGGCACTCTGGCGTGTATCGGGGCCACCGGATGTCTGGTTCTGCTACCACCTCTATTACAAGGCGCCCGATCTCATCGGGCCGGGCCTCGCGCGCGAATTCGGTATCGCCTATCTCACGGCGGAGGCGTCCTATTCAAAGCGGCGCAATACCGGGCCGTCAGCGGAAATGCAGGATCGGGTGCTGGACGCGGTTCGACTGGCGGATGTCAACATCTGCCTGACCGAGCGCGACCGTGACGGGCTTGCGGCAGCGGCACCCGATGCCCGGCTAACACCCTTGCCGCCCTTCATCGACCCAATACTGATGCTGGAACGACACCCAAAACCCCAGCCAAACCGGTTGATCACCGTGGCCATGATGCGGCCCGGCGACAAGATGCAGAGCTATGTCATGCTGGCGGAGGCGCTGACACGTCTGACGCACCTGCCTTGGACGCTGTCGATCGTCGGCGACGGGCCGCAGGCTGCGGAAGTGCGCGCGCTGTTTTCACGCTTTGAGGCGGATCGCATCCTTTGGCATGGCGAAAGGACGGCGGCAGAAATCGCGGATCTGCTGTCGACATCCTCCCTCTATCTCTGGCCCGGCTGCGGCGAAGCCTTCGGTCTTGCCTATCTGGAAGCGCAGGCGGCGGGGCTGCCGGTGGTCGCACAGGCCGTGGCCGGGGTGCCGTCCGTTGTCGTTCATGACCGAACCGGGTTGCTGACACCGCCGGATGATGTCGCCGCCTATGCGCAGGCGATCGAGCGGCTTTTGACCGATGACGGATTGCGCGCGCGGCTTGCGTCGGGAGCGCGGGTGTTCGCCCGCGAAGAACGCTCGATCGACCGGGCGGCAGTGCGGCTTGCGGATATCCTCGATCGATATGTGAAGCGGGCATGATGATGACAGAATTCGACAACCTGATCGGCGAAGAACTGGACCGGTGGCAACGGGCAGGCAAGGTCGCCTGCTTCTGGCTACGGGATGACGACGCGGTTGAGCCGACAGCCGCGCTCGACGATTTTCTGGCGACCGTCAGCGAATTTTCGGTTCCGGTGACGCTGGCTGTCATCCCGGCCCATACCGGCGCGCCGCTCGTGCAACGGTTGGAGCGAGAGCCGCAGGTCTCCATCGCCGTCCATGGCTGGTCGCACCGGAATTATGCCGGCCCGCAGGAGAAGAAACAGGAACTGGGCAGCCATCGGCCGGTCGCCGACGTGCTCGCCGAACTGCGCGCGGGTTTCGACAAGCTGGCGGGGTTGCATGCACCCCGCTTCGTTCCGATGCTCGTTCCGCCATGGAACCGGATCGACAAGGCCCTCGTGCCGCATCTGCCGGATCTCGGTTTCAAGGCCCTGTCGGTGTACGGCCCGGAAAAACCGGTGGTGCCTGAGGCGATCAATTCGCATGTGGACGTGATGGACTGGCACGGCACGCGGGGAGGGCGCAATGCTCTGGAGCTTGCTATCGAGATCGTTGCGCGGCTGCGGTACACATTCGATCATGGTGGCGTGACGGGCGTTCTGACCCATCACCTCGTGCATGACCAGGCCGTGCGGGATTTCCTGACGGCGCTGTTCAAGGTGACGACACGCCATCCGTCTGCCCGCTGGGAGCCGGTCGCCGATATCCTGCGCGACCTCTGAAAGCAGTAGCGATCTATCTTAAACGTCGATCACCTGGCCATCGCGGGCGGTAAAGGCGCCGTTGAATTGCTGGGCGGCGAGGCGCTGGATCGCGTCGAGTTCGCTATCGGTGCGTAGCGGCGAGTGATGGATGAAGGCGACCTGCTTGGCGCCGGCGGCCTTGGCAAGGCGAATGGCCTGCTGCCAGGAGGAATGGCCGTAGCCGACATGCCGGTGCATCTCGTCGTCGGTATACATGCAGTCATAGAGGAACAGATCAGTGCCTTCGATCAGGTCGAGCACGGCGGGGTCGAGACTTCCGGGGCGATGTTCGGTGTCGGTGACCAGCGCCACGGCGCGGCCGCCCCATTCGACGCGGTAGCCGATGGCGCCGCCGGGATGGTTGAGGCTGCCGGTCTTCACCGCAATGTCATCATGGGGAACAAGCACATCGCCGGAGCGAAAATCGCGACAGTTGATCGAGGCGCGGCAGATGTCCGGCTCGACGGGAAACCATGGCGGTCGCATGAATTCGCCGATCATCTGGCGAGTGGACATGCGTCCGGCCAGATGTCCCGACCAGATGGTGACCGACGCGAGCGGATCGAACAGCGCGGGCAGGTAAGGCAAGCCGACGATATGGTCATAGTGGCAGTGGGTGAAGAACAGATTGAAATCGGAGACACCTTCGGACTTCAAGGCCTGGCCGGCGGGCATCAGCCCGGAGCCGGCGTCGAACAATAGTCGGTGCGATCCGCATTGCATTTCGATGCAGATGGTATTGCCGCCATAATGCTGAAATTCGGCCCCCGATACGGGGAGGCTGCCTCGAACTCCCCATAGCCGTACACGAAACAACTTGTCGTTCACTCTTTTGCCTCAGTCACGGCCAGCCGCCTGCGTTCCGTTCATCTGCAACTGTCCCATCTATTTCTTAAAGTCGTCTTTTTGACGGGCTTGATTAACCAAGCCTCATTTCCGCCATGTTAGCCAAACTGCCCGGCTTAAGCGAGACGCCAATTCGCTTTTTCTTTGCATCTGTGCCAGAGACCACGGCAAATGAATTCTGTTTGAACCTTTGATGGAAAACATCGAGAGAATGCCGTCCTCCAAGCCTCCGCGCATCGCCGTCATCGCCGACGCGCATTTTCATGACCTCTATGCCGATTATGGCTTTCCCGGTCTTGCGCATGGCGATCGCCGCCTGTCGTTCCGGCTCCTGGCCGATACGGCCCGTTCGACCCGTGTGTTCAACGAAAGCTATTTCGCGCTTCTCCATACGCTCGACGACATCGCGGCGCGCGGCATCCGCCACGTCGTGCTGCTGGGCGACTATTCCGATGACGGGCAGGTGGAGACGGTTCGCAGCGTCAGGCGGGTGCTCGACGATTATGCCGCGCGGTTCGGCATGCGGTTTTACGCCACCACCGGCAATCACGATATTTTTGGCGCCGCCGGCCGCCATCGCGCCAAGCGGTTTCTGAATGCGGATGGCAGCTACAGCGTCGTCAGCAGCGATCCCAATGTGCGCGACCGCGGTGCGCGGGAGGTGGTCGCGAGTTCGCTGATGTACTGCGAGGGGTATCCTGACGGCCTCAAGGAAATGGCCGATTTCGGTTTCTACCCACGGCCTGACGACATTCATTGGGAAACGCCCTTCGGCCGCGATGGCGACCCTGCGGCGCGGCTCTATGATGTCCATTCGCCCGATGGCTGGACCACCCGCTCGCTGATGGATGCGTCCTATCTCGTCGAACCCTTTGCCGGCGTCTGGCTGCTGATGATCGATGCCAATGTCTTTGTTCCCGTCGACGGCATAGCGCCGGGCGAGCCTGGCGACCTTGCCGATTCCACCAGCGCCGGCTGGAACGCCATGTTGCGGCACAAGCGGTTCGTGCTCGACTGGATGAGGGACGTCGCGGCGCGCGCGCGCCGTGAGGGCAAAAGCCTTCTCGCGTTTTCGCATTATCCGGTGGTCGATCCGCTGGATGCGACCGTCGAGGACGAGATGGCGCTGCTTGGCCGGACGGGCATGGTGGAGCGCATTCCTCAGGCAGCCGTGGCCGAAGCGCTGATCGATGCCGGAATCGACATTCATTTCAGCGGCCATCTCCATGTCAACGACACCGCCCGTCATGCCCGAGATGGCCGGTTCCTGATCAATATCGCCATGCCGTCGCTCGTCGCCTTCCCCTGCGCCTACAAGGTGATCACCATCGACGAGCGGACGATCGACGTCGAGACGATCGGCATCGACGCGATGCCGATCGATGCGGATTTGAAATGGGCCTATGAGAAGGAAGTCGTGCCGTCCGGGCTCGATGCCGGCGGCATGCTCGACGTGGCCGATTATGGTGGCTTCGTCTCCGAGCATATCGGCCATCTGGTTGGCCGCCGTTACCTCAAGCGCGAATGGCCGAAGGAACTTGCGGCACTGTTCCGCGGTCTCGATCTCACCGATCTGGCGGTATTGGCGCTGATGGAACCCCTGGCTCCGCCGGATGCGGCGACGGCTGCGATGGCCGCCCGTGACGATGCCCCAATGCGGGCGCGCTTGGCCGATTGGCTTTCGGCGGAACGGTTGGAGCCGACGGCTCTTTCCGGGATCAAGGCGCTGGATTTCCTGGCGGACTGGTATCGCCTGCGGATGGGCAGCGAACTGGCTTTCGACTGGATCAGCCGGGAGCGTCTTGTCGCCTATGGCGCCGTTGAACGCCTCTATGCCGAAGCCGGATGGACGGATGCGGGATCGATGCAAGGCCAGCTTGCCCTGATCTTCCGCATGTACGGCAAATATGCCGCCGGCCTGCCGTCGGGCGATTTTCGCATCGACCGGGAGACGGGTTCGATCACGCCGATGGTGGAAGAAGAGCAGGGCATGCGGCAAGCCCGCTAAAGCTTGCCATACGCAATTTCCATCGGCTCAATCGGCTGCGCGCGCCGCACGGCTGCGGGCTTCGGAAAGCTCGCTGGTCGTATGGCTCAGGCGATCCGCCAGCACGCGCATGATCTCGATGGTGATTTCCGGAAAATCGGTGAGCAGCTTGAGGAAGTGATCCTTGCGGATGCGCAGGGCTTCGAGCGCTGTCGTCGTCTGGACGGTAGCGGTACGCGACACGTCGCAGAGGATGGCGATTTCGCCGACGATCGAATTGGTTTCGACTTCGGCGATCTTGATCGGACCTGTGGAAGAATCAACCAGGATATCGGCCTTGCCGGCCAGAACCACATACGCCGCGTCGCCCGTGTCGCCCTGGTGAAAGAGAGCCTCGCCAATGTCATAGCTGACACGATCGGAGGTGAACGCGAGAAGTTTCAGCTTTCCCGGTTCCACATTCGAAAACAGCGGCACCCGCCGCAGCATTTGAACTTCGTCTTTCAGAAGCATGTTCGAGCCCGTCCCCATTTTCCGCCTCCCCGGTTCAGCTGCCGGTGACCTCACCCGCGCTGCCGTCCGGAAGAGCATCCATACCCGCCTGTCCTGCGCGCATGGACTTTGCCTTTGACATTATGATGATACAAGTTCCTTAAAGATACCGTTATTCTTGACCAGCGCCGCATGTGTGCCTTCTTCCACAAGCATGCCCCGGTCGAAGACCAGGACGCGGTCGAACAGGCTTGAAAGCGAGGTGTTCGATAGCACCCAGACGACAGCCGGATCGCGTCCGTCGCGACGCACCAGTTTCAGTACATCGCGAACGATCTCGTCCTGCAGGCGGTGGTCGAGGCCGGGCAGCGGCCGGTTGAGGATATAATAGTCCGATCGGCGCACCAGCGCGCGCGCCAGATTGAGCTTTTGGCGCTGGACCGAGGTCAGCCGCTTGCCGCCGGCACCGAGATTGAAATCGAGGCCGATATCGAGAACCTGTTCCAGCAGGCCCAGCGTATTCAGAAGCGAGCTGACAATCGTGCGGATGCGCTTGGCGCCATCGGCATGTTTGTGACTGATACGGCCGAACAGGATATTGTCCATCAGGCTTGCCGACGCGTTGTAATGGTTGGGGTCGTAACGCTCGATCTCGTCGCGCATCTCCTGCGGCATGCCGTCGTGAAACTGCCGGCGCACATCGATGATCTTGGCCATCAGTTCCTCGGTCAGCAGACCGAAACGATGGCGAGGCTCGATATAGCGGAAGGCCAGGCGGATGAACGCACCGCGATCATCTTCCGATGCCACGTCGAAACCCTTGCCCTTGTGTTTCTGCAGCAGCAGCTGATAGGTCGGAATATCGTCCGCCGTCATGAAGGTCAGCTGCTGGAAGAACGGGTGGTCCGGCGGTAGGTCGGAGAACAGTTCGACGGCGTTCTCGGCGATGCTGTAACCCATGTCGAACAGGATGTGATCAAGCCCGGTGCCGCCGACGACGGAGCGGAAATAGGCGTTCTTGCCGATAGCCTTGCCGACAAACGAGGGGCCGGTCGCGGTGCCGAACAGCAGGTTTTCGCCGACTGTCGCTTCGGTGTTGTAGGCGCCCGGCTCGAACGACATGACGAGGCTGCTCAATCCTGCCTCTTCCAGTTCTTCGCGCAGGGCATGGCGCATCTCGACGATGCCTTCTGCAAGTCCCGGATGGTCTTCCGGCGAAACCGTGGTGCGCAACGCGAGGTCGAGGATATCCTTGGACAGCTGGACCGTGTCGAGAACCGAAAGGACCGGGGCAAAGAGGTCGCTATCATTCGTCGCGTTGGCTGCCTCGTAGTCGATCCAGTCGCTGTTGACGTCATGATGCGGGTTGCCCGCGAGCCGCGCCTCGTTGATCTGCCATTTGCGATGTGTTGCCCGGCTGCCTTCATAGACGGCATCCTTCAGCGGCGCGTGCTTGAGGCCATAGAGCAGGTTGTCGCGCAGGGTTCCGTAAAAGAAATAGGTATCGGCCGAGACATAGGAAATGCCGCGTCCGGTCACCGATTCCGGCAATTCGAGGATGTCGTCGCCGCCGAGCGTCACCTTGCCGCTTTCGGGCCAGACGAGACGCGCGAAAGCTTCCGCCAGCATGTCGCCGCCGCCAGCCGCGCCGCCGACGATCGCGACCGTCTCGCCCGGATGGATCTGCACCGAGACACGCTCCAGCAGTTTCGCACCGCTATCGTCCGCCAGCGACAGGTTGACGGCTGCCAGCGGATGCTTCAGCGGGCCGGCATTCTTGATGGCGATGGCCTGCACGGCGGGATCGATGGTCTGATCGACGCTGAACTGCTCGACCACCTGGACATATTTCACCTGCACGTCCTGGCGGGTCTGGTCCCAGTCGATCAGGTCCTTCAGCGGACCGGGCAGGTCCTTGTAGGCGCTGATGACGGCGATCAGCTGGCCGATGTCGAGACGGCCCTGCAGGGCGAGATAACCGCCGATGCAATAGAACAGGAACGGCGTCAGCTGCGCGAGGAAATTGTTGATGAACTTGACCAGGAATTTCCACTGGTAGAGGTCATAGCGAATCCTGAAGATCAGCCCCAGGCGCGAGGCGATGTCGGCGCGTTCGTAGTTTGACGTGTCATAGGCGTGGATGGTGCCGATCCCATCGACGATTTCGCTGACGCGGCCGGCAAGCTCGCGGGCGGTGATCTGGCGTTCGCGGCCCAGCACCAGCAGCCGGCGGCGCATGCGCGGGATGATCAGCGCCTGGACCGCCACCATGACCGCGGCGATCAGGCCGAGCCAGGTATTCTGCATGAAGATGAAGAACAGCGCCGTTAGCGCCTGTCCGCCAAGCAGGGCAGGCTGGACGAAGGCATCGCCGGTAAAGCCGCCCAGCGGCTCGACCTCGTCCTTGACCATGCTGGAGACTTCCGCGCCCTTCATGCGTTTGAACTGGCTGGGGGGAAAACGCAGGATGCGATCGACAAGCTCGAAGCGCATGCGCCGCAACAGCCGCTCGCCAAGCCGGCCCTTGAAAGTATTGATGTAGAATTTGAAGAGCCCGTTGATGATCACCAGCAGCAGGAACACCAGGCTGAGCGCGAACAACATCTGCATGCGCGTCAGCTCCATGCCGTCGTACAGCGCGACATTGCCGATCCATGGCAGATCGAAATTGATGTTCATGAAGGTCTGGGTCGCACCCGGCTGATCGAAACCGCCACCCTGGATCGGGCCGTTGACGATCTGCTTGGGCAGGTCGAACGAGAGGAAGTAGGGGATCATCGACACGGCGACGACGAGGAGGATCCACAACTGCTGAGCGCGGGTGTGAGTCCAGATGTAACGGGCGATACTTTTTTCCATGGGCGAATTCAACCAGCCGTGCTGCGGGTGTCGAGGACGTAGAAGCGTCTGGCGGCGTATGGCGTGCCGGCGATCTCCGGGTCATGCAAATGAAGATCGAATTGTCCCCTGACCGTCACGGACGGGCGGCTGATGATATGCGGCACCTGCGATGCGGCGCGCTCCAGTTCGGGGGCGTATTCGATGATGACGGTGTGGGCATTGTCGATCAGAGAGAACAACAGGTCGCCGAGCGGATCGCGGCGGCCGAACGGTTTCAGCGAGTAGCCGAGCAGGACGAGACCGTAGCTGCCCGGCGCATAATCGTAGTCGATCTGCTGGAATTTGGCAGGGATGTGCCTGACGATACAGGGCTGCCCGTTCAGCTCGGAGGCCTCGTAAGCCTCGGTCTTCGGATCGACGGAGGTAACGGACAGCGGATGATGGGTGAGATAGGGCGTGATCGGCCGGATATGGCCGCCGATTTCGAGGATATGCGGGCAATCGCGCATGAAATGGGCGGCAAAAACCTGTCGCATGGTCGCGCCCAGCCCTGCCAGATGCGGGATGTCCTTTCCGTCCTCCTGAGGCGGCGAAACGGAGGAGACATCCTTCAGGTTGACTTGCATTCCTTGCACTCCAGAAAAGTCCAGACTACAACACACGCATGACGAAAACCACCCGAACAAACGAAGCAAACACAACAGATTGGCACGAGAGTGCCTTCGATATCATCCGCGGTCTGTCCGCCTATACTGGAAGCTCCCTGATCGAGGGCCTTGCGAAAGTTGTTGCCAAATATCCGGACGCGGACCTTGGCACGGCCTTCAACCACAAGCAGGTTGGAAGCAAGATATGGGCACGCGACAAGCTGGTTGAAAGCCTTGGCGGAAAATTTAAACATATCATACTGCTGGGCGGCTGGTATGGCGTGTTGCCGGGCATGTTTTTTGACGACAGGCGCTTCGATATCGATCTGATCGAGAGCATCGACATAGACCCGGAGGTCGGTGCCGTCGCCGAAACGCTGAATGCCAAGGCGGGCGAGCGGTTCAAGGCTGTCACGCAGGACATGTATGCGCTCGATTACGGTTCGCTCGGCGCCGACCTGGTGATCAACACCAGCTGCGAGCACATTGCCGACCTGCCGGCCTGGCTGGCACTCCTGCCGCGCGGCACGAAGGTCCTCCTTCAGTCCAACGATTATTTCAGCGAGCCGACCCATATCAATTGCGTGCCGTCGCTGGAGGCGTTCCGGGAGCAGACGTCGCTTGCGCATCTGGCCTTCGCCGGATCGCTGAAAATGAAGAAATATACCCGTTTCATGGTCATCGGCACGGTCTGAGCAGCTTGTCTCAGAGAAGGCCGCGCAGGATTTCGGCAGTGCGACCGGCGCCGTCGAGATCAAGGCCGTGGGGTGGTTTACCGTTTGCAGCAAGCGCGGAGCGGATCGCCGACGCCATGCTCTCCGCTGAGAGGTCGTTCTCGGTCAGGACATGGGCCAGCCCAAGCCTGGCCAGACGCTCCGCCCGAACCGTCTGCTCCGTTTCGCCGCCGGCGGTGAACGGGATGAGCAGCGCGTGGCAGCCGGCGCGCAGGATATCGCAGACGGTGTTGTAACCCGCCTGTGACACGGAGAGTTTCGCCCCGGCAAGCAGGCTGGCGAAATCCGGGCGAAATCGGAAGACGCTGACATGCGCCGGAGCGCCGGCCGAAATCTCGTCGAAATCGGATTGCGGCAGGTTGGGGCCGGTGACCAGGGCCCAGGACAGCGTGCCGTCGATCGATTTTGCCGCCTCGAGCGCCGCCCGGATCAGCGCATTGCCGACGGCGCCGCCGCCGGCCGAGACGATAATGTCGAATTGCTCCTGCGGCTTGGCAGGCGGCGGTGCCGCCACCAGGCCTGTGTAGACGACCTTGTCGGAGATCTCGGCGGCCAGCGGAAATGTGTCTTCCAGCCGTGCGAAGGCCGGATCACCATGCACCAGCACCCGGTCGAAATATTGCTTTATCGTCGCCACCGTCTCTTCGTCGCGGCCGGGCTTTGAGCGTTCCTGCAAGATGTCGCGGAGCGAGGTGACGACAAGCGGCTTCGGCTGGGTCGCCGCGATCGCATCGAGGAGCGGCAGCAGCTCGAACCGAACCTGGCGGCGGCCGAAGGGGAAGGCCTCGATGATGACGATGTCGGGCTGGCATTCGCGGAAGGCCGAGAGCAGCAGGTCGCGGCGATTGTCCTTGAACGCGTCGTCGACCGGATTGCCATCGATATCGGTCAGCCCGGAAAAGCCGGCGTCCCCGGATGTGATGGCAGGCAGGGTAACATGGCGAACCCGCGGACCGGGAAAACCGGTTACCGGCGTGCCGCCGGTCACGACCGTGACGTCGAAATCCGCTTCGGCAAGCGCGCTGGCAATGCGGCTGGCGCGGGCGAGGTGGCCGATGCCGAGCAAGTGCTGGACGTAGAAGAGGACGCGTTTCTGTGTCGCTGGAGCGGTCATCGGGTTTTCTGCCATTCGGCTTCGAACAGCTGTTTCAACTGCCGAATGCTGGTTTGATGGTCGAATTCGCGGCGCACCTTGCGTTCCGCAGCTTCTCCAAGCCGCGCGCGCAGGGCCGGATCGCGGATCGCCCGTTCCAGCGCCGCGGCAAAGGCCTGCGGATCTTCGGGCGGCACGACAAAACCGTTTTCACCATCGACAAGCAGTTCCGGCACGCCGGAAATATTGGTCGAAATGCAGGCCAGCTTCTGGCTGGAAGCTTCGACAAGCACGTTGGGCAGTCCATCCCGATCGCCGTCAGCGGTGATGCGGCAGGCAAGCGCGAAGATGTCGGCATTGCGGTAGTGCTGCAGCACTTCCTGCTGCGACATCGATCCGTGCCAGGAGACGTTGTCCGCGATGCCCAGTTCCTTCGCCAGCGTCTGAAGTTTCGCCAGTTGTTCGCCGCCGCCGATATGCTCGAACTGCCAGTGCAGATCCTTCGGCAACAGGCTGAGCGCACGCAGGACGATGTCGAAACCCTTCTTTTCGACCGCGCGGCCGACGCTGACGATCGTCACCGGCGCTTCCGGCCGCGATCCGTCGAAGGGAGGGCGCTCGTCATCGAATTCGCCGAAGCGGGTGAGGTCGAGGCCGTGATAACTCAGGTGCACATTCGGCTTGCCGCCCGACAGGTGGCGCAGATGTTCATATCCAGTCTGCGTGCAGGTCACCGTCCAGCGCGTGCTGGCGAGCTTGCCCCTCAGCTCCCAGTCCGGCGAAGTCCAGATGTCCTTTGCATGGGCCGAGCAGGTCCAGGGCGTGCCGCTGATGATGCTGGCATAGCGGGCGACGGAGGCGGGCGTGTGGATGAAATGCGCGTGCAGCCATTCGCCGCCTTTTGGCCATTCCGCTGAGAGCACCATGGCCTGGCCGAAGCGACGAATGCGATTGCGGGTGCGGTCGCGCCGGAAATCGGTGATGAGTGCCGGAAGCGCACGCCAAAATCCCGGCTTCGGCAGGCAGGTGGCGAGCGCCCGCAGGACACGCGGTACCTCTTCATGCAGGTATTCGGGCAGGTAATGGACCGGGGCGCGGATTTCGTCGTGAACCGGGTGGCGCTTCTTGTCCGTCGGACGGCGCAGCGCAACGAGTGTCAGCTCGAAACCGGCTCGTTCCAATCCCAGCAGTTCCTGGGCGATGAAGGTTTCCGACAGGCGCGGATATCCCTTCAGCACCACGATGATCTTGCGATGTTGCGTCACCGCCGGCTTATCCCTTCACCACGGTCAGGTGCTCTTGCTCGCGGCGACCCAGCCATTCGCCGACGATCTGCGAGATGTTCGCAAGGCCCTCGAGCGTCAGGCCGGCTGCGCTTTTCGATGGCGGATGGCGTTCGGGCAGGGCTTTGAGGGCGGCGGCAAAGCGCATGGGATCGGCCGCCTCTTCTGGCAGCAGCATGTCGATCAGCCCAAGTTCGGCAGCGCGGGTGGCGCGGATCAGCTGTTCCTCGCGCGGCGCCACGCGCGGCACGATCAGCGCCGGCTTGTCGAAGGAGAGGATTTCGCAATAGGTGTTGTAGCCGCCCATGGCGACGACGGCCTTGGCGCCGGCGATCAGTTCTTCCATGCGGTTATCGAATTCAATGACTTCGATATAGGGGATCTTCGCGCATTTCATGATCAGCTTCTGGCGCTGCTTGGCCGGCATGTAGGGGCCAAGCACGACGAGAGCCTTGTGGGTCAGCGTCGCATCTTCCTGATAGGCGTCGATCACGTCATGGACGAGATCGGAGCCGTCGCCGCCGCCGCCGGTGGTGACCAGGATATAGTCGCCCTTCGGCATATGCTCGGATTCCTTGATGTCGTGAGAAACGCTGCGCTGCAGGAAGCCGACGAAATCCATCTTGGAGCGGACGATCGGCGGTACCTCCAGCCCGACCAGCGGATCGTAGAAATCCGGCGGGCCGTAGACCCAGACGCTATCGTAGAACTGGCCGATCTTGCGCATGACATCGTTGCGCTTCCATTCTGCCTCGAGCAGGTGCGGCGCGTCCATCACTTCGCGCAGGCCGAGCACCAGGGTCGTTCCCTGCTTTTTCAGGTAGGCCAGCGTCTCCTCGACCTCGCCATGCAGGCCCATCGGTTCCTTATCGACGATGAAGATGTCGGGCTGGAACGTTTCGGCCGTGTGGCGGATGATCGACTTGCGCATCTTCAGCGTCTCGTGCAGGTCGATATGCCGGTCCATCGACGTATATTCGCCGTTGCGCAGCTTGATCACGCTGGGAATCTTCACGAAATCGACGCGCGCCCGGTAGTCGAAGGCGCCGGCGATCGTCGCCCCCGAAATGATCAGGATGTTGACGCCGCGATAGTCCTCGACCAGCGAATGCGCGATGGTGCGGCATCGTCTCAGATGACCAAGTCCGAACGTATCGTGGCTGTACATCAGGATGCGGGCATCCTCGATTCGACGCGTCATGGGCGGAGCCCCTTGGTGCGGTCAAACCCCTTCCGGAGTGTCCTTAGCATCTCAGTATCCACTTCACTTGTACGGGTCGGCTGCATCGCGGAGACCGTCGCCAAGGAAATTGAAGGCGAGAATCACCAGGATGACCGGAATGGTTGGAAACAACAGCCAGGGATAAAAGGCAATAACACTGACGCTGCGGGCTTCCGTCAGCAGGATCCCCCAGCTGGTGATCGGTGGGCGCAGGCCAAGGCCGAGGAAGCTGAGCGCCGTCTCGCCGAGGATCATGCCGGGAATGGACATGGTCGCGGTGGCGATCAGGTGCGACATGAAGCCCGGCACGAGGTGCCGGCCGATGATGCGACTGGTGCCGGCGCCCATCAATTGGGCGGCAAGGACATAATCCTCTTCACGAAGGGCGAGCAGTTTCGAGCGGACGGCACGTGCAAGCCCCGTCCAGTCGATGAGCCCGAGAATGGCGGTAATCCCGAGATAGATGAAGATCGGGCTCCAGGTCACCGGCATGATCGCCGCCAGCGCCATCCACAGCGGAATGCTCGGGATCGACTGCAGCACCTCGATGATGCGCTGGACGATCAGGTCGAAGACGCCACCCTTGTAGCCTGCCAGGCCGCCGATCGTGATGCCGAGCACGAAGCTCATCGTGATCCCGAGCAGGCCGATGGTGAGCGATATGCGAGCGCCATAAAGAATGCGCGAGAGCACGTCACGGCCGAGACGGTCGCTGCCGAGCAGGAAGAGCTGGCCGTCCTTGGCCGGGCAGAAGAGACGGACATTGCTCTCGACAAGGCCCCAGAAACGGTAGGCGTCGCCACGGCAGAAGAAGCGGATCGGCTCGACCTTCTCCGTGTTGTCCGTGTAGACGCGGCGCAGCGTGTTCATGTCGAGTGTCATGGTCCGGCCGTAGACGAACGGCCCGACGAAGCTGCCTTCATGGAAGAAATGGACACGCTGTGGCGGCGAATGGATGTAATCGACATTGCGCGTATGCAGATTATAGGGCGCCAGGAATTCGACGATGGCGATAATCGCATAAAACAAGGCGAGGAAATACAGGGAGAACAGGGCGATCCTGTGCTTCTTGAATTTCCACCACATCAGCCGGAGTTGCGATGCCTGGTAAACCTGCGACTGCTTCTCCGTCATGACATCGACGGCGTGCGGATCGAAGGGGGCGGGGGATACGTAATGCGCCAGCGGTGCGCCGGATTCGGGAAGGGATACCGTCACTTGGTGCTACCGCCTTGCAGTCTGATACGCGGGTCGAGGAATGCCAGCGCGATATCCGATATCAGCACCCCGATCACCGTGAGGAACGCCAGGAACATCAGGAACGATCCGGCAAGATACATATCCTGGCTTTGCAACGCTTTGATGAGCATCGGTCCGGTCGTTTCCAGGGACAACACGATCGCGGTGATTTCCGCGCCGGAAATGATCGCGGGCAGGATCGATCCGATGTCCGAGATGAAGAAGTTGAGCGCCATGCGCAGCGGATATTTGACCAGCGCACGGAAGGGATGCAGGCCCTTGGCGCGGGCGGTGACGACATATTGCTTCTGCAGTTCGTCCAGCAGATTGGCGCGAAGCCGCCGGATCATGCCCGCGGTGCCGGCCGTGCCGATGATCACGACCGGAATCCAGAGATGCTCCAGGATCGACTTGAATTTGTCCCAGCTCATGGATTCCGCCAGATATTTCTGGTCCATGAGATGACCGATCGTCGTGCCGAACCAGATATTGGCGAAATACATCAGGATCAGCGCGAACATGAAATTGGGGATCGCGATGCCGATCAGTCCGAGGAATGTCAGCCCGTAATCGCCCCAACTGTATTGGTGGGTGGCGGAATAGATTCCGATCGGAAAGGCAATCAGCCAGGTGAACAAGATCGTCACGAAGGAAACCATCACCGTCAGCCACAACCGGTCCCCGACCACGTCGCTGACCGGCAGCTGGTATTCGAAGGAATAGCCATAGTCCCCCTGGACCATGCCTGCGATCCAATGGAAGTAGCGCATGATCGGCGGACGGTCGAACCCGTACTGCGCGCGCAGTTCCTGGATTTCCGCCATATCGACGTCTTCGCCCTGGGCGCGCAGCTCCGAAATATAGCTCTCGAAATAGTCACCCGGCGGAAGTTCGATGATGGTGAAAACCAGCGCCGAAATGATCACTAGTGTCGGAAGCATCGCCGCGACGCGCCAAAGGATGTACCGCAGCATGCTTAGCTGACCTCACCGCTGTACCAGAACGTATCCGGCATGTAGACCCCGAGATAACAGGTCGGATCGAACCCGTAGAGGCCCTTTTCCGGAATATTGCGCAGGCGCGCGGAATGCAATACCGGCTGCAGGGTTGCATTGACGATGCCGATCGAAAAGACCTGCTGGGCATAGATGTCCAGCATTTCCGTCCAGATCCGGGTCTTGTGGTCGAGATCGGAGGCATGGTGCCAGTCGTCCAGCAGCTTTAGCAGTTGTTTGACCTCGGGGATATCCGGCGGGTCGCCCTTGGTTTCGCCGGAGAGGTAGTACATGCCCCAGACGGCCCATTGCAATTGGTCGTCGGAGGTCGGCGCCAATTGGCCGGGGTTCATGTCGGCGGTCGGAACGCCGTTTTCCATGCCGGAATACATCGACACCATGATGTCCCCGCCCATGGCGCGGCTGCGGAAAACATCGCGCTGCGAGGTCTTGATGAAGAGCTTGATGCCGATCTTCGACCAGTGATCGGTGACCAGTTCGAGCACGTCGGTTTCGAGCGTGCTTTCGCCGGCCGTCTCGACCACGATCTGCGCGACGCGGCCATCCGGCAACAGCCGCAGGCCGTCGCTGTCGCGCTCAGTCAGGCCGATCTCGTCGAGCAGTGCATTGGCCTGGTCGGGATCATGGGCGGCCCAGGCATTGGCATTTTCTTCCTTGTACAGCGGGCTTTCCGGCAGGACAGAGTCGGCGGCTTCCGTCGCCAGGCCGTAGAAGGCCACCATGTTGATTTCGTGCCGGTCGATGGCCAGCGACAGGGCGCGGCGGAAGCGGACGTCCTTGAACAGCGTGCGCCAGGCTTCGTCGCTGCAATTGAGGTTCGGCAGAAGGTTGACGCGGGAACCCTGCGTGCGCTTCCATAGGTTGACCTTGACCGGATAGCGGCTCTCTGAATCCTTCAGGAAACTGTAATCGACAAAGTCGATGCCGGTCGATTGCAGGTCGCTTTCGCCGGCGCCGGTCTTGGCCGCGATGATTTCCGAGGAACTGACGTTCAGCACGAATCTGTCGATATAGGGAAGCTGCGTTCCCTTCTCGTCGACCCGGTGGAAATAGTCGTTGCGCACGAAGACGAACTGGTCGGCCGGCGGTGCGGTCGAGTTGCGCCAGGGATCGAGCGTCGGCAGTTCGGGATTTTCCGGACGGTAGCTACGCGACATCTTGATGTGAAGATCGGCCCATTTCTTGACCTTGTACTTCTTCATCAATTCTTCGAGCTTCGCCTCGTCCTGGTAATCCGCATGGAACTGTTTCAGGTAGGCCGCCGGCAAGACGATGGACGCGGCAAGGGGCGCTGCCAGGTTGGGCAGGAAGTCGGGGTTCGGCGTTTCCCAGGTATAACGGACGGTCAGATCGTCGATGACCTCGAATACCGGCGGTTTGTCGTCGGCGAGGAAATAGGTCGGCAGGCCTCCCTTGCGCAGCTTCTTGTTGAGAACGACGTCGTTCCAGCAGTATTCGAAATCCTTCGAGGTGAGCAGGCTGCCGTCGGACCAGCGATGGTTCGGCCTGATCTTGAAGGTGAAGATCCGGCCCTCCTGGACGTCGAAGCTCTCGAGGATATCGGCCTGCAGCTGCAATTTCTGGTCATAGCCGACCAGCCGCGCATAGCCGTTCAGCGTCATCAGCCGGATATCCTTCTGGCTGCCGATCAGCATGCGCACGGTGCCGCCCGCCACGCCGGGCTCGCGGCCCATCGCAGCGACATTGACGAGGCGCGGGTTGGTCGGCAGGCGGCTTACTGCGTCGGCAGGGACCGCAGTTGCGGCCGCCGGCTGCTTGGTTGCCGTCGCTCGGGCGAGGCCGGGTATCAGGGTGGAAGCCAGCAATCCAAGGGTCGTACGGCGCTTAATCACGGTCTCAACTCCCTTATATCGGCATTTCGCCGGGCCAGAACCAGATGGCCGCCACCCAGGTCGGCGGTCGAGAGAGCGTCTTCATCATCCTCATTGGAGAACTGCCTGCCCCAACTGCGCGTGTCGGCGCCGCCGCTCGGGTTCAGTACATCGAAATCGAGGGGGCGATCGAGGTCGGGAAAGGGGACGGCTGCAAGCAGCGACTTGGTGTAGGGATGCACCGGCGTCCGCATCAGGACTTCGCGCGGAGCGATCTCGACGATCCTGCCGCCACACATGACCGCGATCCTGTCGGCCATGTAATCGACGACGGCGAGGTTGTGCGAGATGAACAGGTAGGTGAGGCCTAGTTCTTTCTGCAGATCCTTCAAAAGGTTGAGGATCTGCGCCTGGACGGACACATCGAGCGCGGAGACCGGCTCGTCGCAGATCAGGAGGTCGGGCCCGAGCGCCAGGGCGCGCGCGATGCCGATGCGCTGGCGCTGGCCGCCGGAGAAGCTGTGGGGATAGCGGTTGAGATGGCGCTCGTCGAGGCCGATCGCCTTGAGCAACGCCTTGACTGTTTCCGGGCGCGACTTGGCATTGCCGCGGCTGTGGATTTCCAAGGGTTCGCTGAGGATGTTCTGAACCGTCATACGCGGAGACAGCGAGGAAACAGGATCCTGGAAGACCATCTGAACCTTGGTGCGCAGCGTCTGCAGACCGGAACCTTCGGCTTTCAGCACATCGATCGGGCCATCGCTGCTGTTGAGCATGACCGCGCCCTGATCCGGCGTCACGGCGCGCATCAGGATCTTGCTGAGCGTGGTCTTGCCGCAGCCGCTTTCGCCGACGAGACCCAGACATTCGCCGCGCAGGATGTCGAAGCTGACGCTATCGACCGCGCGGGTTGCGCCCGCCGTATCCTTGGTAAACCAGCGTGATTTGCGCGTGGTGAATGTCTTGCCGACATCGCGCACGGACAGGAGGACATCCTGCTTCTGGCCGGCATCCGGGGGGGAGATCACGGTCTTTCCGAGCAGGCTGCTCGTATTGACGGGAACCTCGCGGAGCGCCTTCAGCCGCTCGCCGGGCTTCATGTCGAAATGCGGAACGGCGGCCATCAGGCCCTTGAGATATGGGTGCGACGGGTTGCGGAAGATCGTCTCCACCGGTCCGGCTTCCATGATTTCGCCGTGGTAGATCACCACGACCTCGTCGGCGACATTGGCGACGACGCCGAGATCGTGGGTGATCAGCAGCATGGCCATGTTGAGCTTGGTCTGAAGGCTGCGCAGCAGCTGCAGGATCTGGGCCTGGATGGTGACGTCGAGCGCGGTTGTCGGCTCGTCGGCGATCAGCAGCGACGGATTGCAGATCAGCGCCATGGCGATCATGGCACGCTGGCGCATGCCGCCCGACAGTTCGAACGGATACATGTCATAGGCGCGCGACGGCTTGGAAAAGCCGACCATGCCAAGCATTTCCTCGGTGCGTTCGCGCCGTTCGCGGGCAGAGAGTTCGGTGTGGATTTTCAAGGATTCACTGATCTGGTTGCCGACCGTATGCAGCGGCGACAGCGAGGTCATCGGCTCCTGGAAGATCTTGCCCATGCGATTGCCGCGCAGGCTGCGGATTTCGCGCCCGTCGCGCGGCATCTGCAGAAGATCGGCCGGCCTTTGCCCGGTGGCGGGATCGCAGAAGAGGATGCGGCCGCTGCAGCTTGCCGTCTTCGGCAGGATGCCCATGACCGCCTGGCTGATGACCGATTTGCCCGACCCGGACTCCCCGACCAGGGCGGTCACCTTGCCCGGCAGGACGCGCAGGCTCGCCTTTCGAACGGCATCCAGCTGCCCGCCGAACATCGCGAACGAGATCCTCAGATCCTCGATCCGCAACAGGTCCGCGCCTGAATTCATGCCAGCAGGTCCCTTGTTTCAGAGCTGCCGGCCAATCGGCAGAATATCCTTCCGGGTGTACGCCCGGCTCCATCGCGGGGAGACTATCCCACCGAAATTGGCCTGTCCATGACCCATGGCTGGTAAAGTGCACACGGATATAGCCCGGACCACGTCGCGTGCCGGGCATGAGAAACTGTAATCTTTCGAACGGGATCGTGCCTTTCAGCGTCCCGTCAGGGCAGCAGCGGCTCGCGGCCCGCCAGTCACCCCTGATCTACTGCAGCAGTTTGTTCCAGATAAGGTCGCGGGGCTGTGGTTTTCTGTTGTTGCGGTAGAGGAGCATGACCTGTTCGGCTTCGGAGCGCGTTTCGAGCGTCCGGCTCTTCACCGCCTCTGCATTGTCGAGCCTCATATTGTCCTCGCCCGGAAGCAGCACCGTCACCTTCTGGCGCACGCCGCGCAGCTTTTCCTGGCCGAGCGTCACCCAGTTGCCGCCGCAATAGGTGGCAAAGGCCTGGCTGGCGACGATCGGCTGGGTGTATTTCTTCGTCAGGCCCTGCAGCCGCTCCACCTCGTTGACGGCGGCGCCGAAGGCCGAGAAGGTCAGGCGATCGTTGAGGCCGACATTGCCGAACATCACATTGCCGACATGCAGGCCGATGCCGTAGCGGACATCGGGATGGCCGCGTTTCTGACGACCGGCATTGAGTTCCTCCATGCGCGCCGCCGCCTGGCGGGTTGCAGCCATCGCGGCGAGGGCAGCAACCTGCGACGGTTCGCGGTGGCGCCCGCAGGGATAGACGGCGAGGAATCCATCGCCGACGAAGCTCAGGATTTCGCCGCCATTGCGACTGAAGGGCGTGGCGATGGCGTCGAAGAATTCGTTCAGCGTGTCGATATAGACCTGCCGGCCTTCCTTTTCAGCAAGCACGGTCGATTGGCGCATATCGGCCATGACAAGGGCCGCGCGAATGGTTTCGCCGTCGCCGCGCCGGGTCTGGCCGGAGAGCACGCGTTTGCCGGCATTTTCGCCGAGATAGGTGGTTAGCATATTGTCGGCGAGCTTGCCGAGCACCGCCATCTTCGCCGCCACGGCCAGATTGTTCTGGATGCGCAACAGGGCCTCGATGACTGCATCGCTGAAC
Organism: Pararhizobium sp.; assembly: GCF_035497515.1. Lineage (GTDB taxonomy): Bacteria > Pseudomonadota > Alphaproteobacteria > Rhizobiales > Rhizobiaceae > Pararhizobium. The sequence continues at coordinate 62,666 of NZ_DATJDJ010000103.1, forward strand.
CCGCCCTGGGCATCAGTCGACCATGAGCCGATCATGCCTTGGCCGGAGGTTTCGCCGAAGGATTGGACAAAGGCGATATAATCCGTGCAGCCCATCTCCTTCAGTTCATCGAAGATCGGGAATTCTGACGGCAAAGCCGGGTCGATCTGTCGGCGCAGATGTTCGAGATTGTTGCTCAGCAGATAATAATAGGGGCTGAGGAGAAAGCGGTCAGGCTTGTCGTCGGAAGGGTCGGCGCGGTATCCCTCGACCGTGACCCCTTGTCCCCTCAACCATGTGAAGCCCAGGGCGTCATAAAGCGGGTGGAGCATCGAAAAGCTCAGATGGACCCGGTTGAGCGGCATCCCCGACGCGGCCAGCCGCTCGCAGAAGCCGGTCACCACCGTCTCGAGATTTTCACCGTTGAGCGCGGCTTGCTGGAGCCAGTGGGATACGCGGTCCAGCAGGTGATTGGAAACATTCGCCTTGTGGATGTTCATCGTGTCTCTGTCGCTTTCCCAACGCAGCTACCTTCAGGGATATAAGGGGTGATCTCGGCAAAACCAGATTGATGGCCAATAAAAATGTGATGGCCCTCACGATTTTGGCGAAACCCCCGGGCACCGCAGTCCTTGACACCGGGCCAATTTATCCTCAACTGACCTGCATCGACCAAGCCGCATCCGCGCATCACGACCAGTCGGGAATAGTCCTTTGAATGTCCATTCTTCCTTGAGCGACACCCTTCTTTCGAAGATCAAGGCCCGCGAGGCCCATGTCGCCGTCATCGGGCTCGGCTATGTCGGCCTGCCGCTGGCGATCACCGTTGCCCGCGCCGGGTTCGCCGCCATCGGCTTCGATATCGATCCGCAGAAGATCGTCGCCATCGAAGCGGGACGTTCCTATATCGAGGCGGTGCCGGATGAGGTTCTGTCCGCCGAGACCAGGCAGGGGCGGTTCCGGGCGACCACCGATTTCGCCCGGCTTGCCGATTGCGATATCATCGTCATCTGCGTGCCGACGCCGCTGACCAAGCATCGCGATCCCGATCTCTCCTTCATCACCCGCACCTGCGACCGCATCGCCGAGACGCTGAAGCCGGGGCAGTTGATCGTCCTGGAATCCACCACCTATCCCGGTACGACGGATGAAGTCGTACGCCCGATCCTGGAGCGGACGGGGCTGAAGTCGGCACAGGATTTCTTCCTGGGATTCTCTCCTGAGCGCGAGGATCCCGGCAATCGCGATTTCCACACGTCGAGCATTCCAAAGGTTGTCGCCGGAGATGGTGAAGCGGCCTCGGCCCTTGTGATGGCCTTTTACGGGGCGGTCGTGCAGACCGTGGTGCCGGTCTCGTCGCCGGCGACGGCCGAGGCGGTCAAGCTGACGGAGAACATTTTCCGCGCCGTCAACATCGCGCTCGTCAATGAATTGAAGGTCGTCTATGAGGCGATGGGCATCGACATCTGGGAGGTGATCGGCGCCGCCAAGACCAAGCCCTTCGGCTACATGCCGTTCTATCCAGGTCCGGGTCTGGGCGGTCACTGCATCCCGATCGATCCGTTCTACCTGACCTGGAAATCGCGCGAATACGAATTGCCGACCCGCTTCATCGAGCTTGCCGGCGAGATCAATTCGGCCATGCCACGCCATGTCGTCGGACGGCTGGCCGAAGCGCTCGACATCCATCTGGGCAAGGCGCTCAGTCGGTCGCGCGTTCTGGTGATCGGGCTCGCCTACAAGAAGAATGTGCCAGATATCCGCGAGAGCCCGTCATTGAAACTGATCGAACTGATCGAGGAACGCGGCGGCAGCGCCGCCTACCACGATCCGCATGTCGCGGAAATTCCGAAGACGCGGGAATACATGGCGCTGAAGGGCCGGAAATCCGTGCCGCTCGACGAAGAGTCGATCAGGCGCTTCGATGCCGTCCTGATAGCCACCGATCATGATGCGGTCGATTATGCGGCGCTCGCCCGCTTCGCGCCGTTGATCGTCGACACGCGCAATGCGTTTTCCCGCCGGAACATCGAAGGCGGCACGATCCTCAAGGCATAGCGGCGAGGAGTTGTTTCTTCATCCGGCTGGCCGCCATCGCGTAGCCCCCGGCGGCGCCGTCGATGAAATGCATGTGATCGTGGCTGAGCGGGGTCGGCACGATGCAGGTCATCAGTGCGGAATCCTGGCGATGCAACCCATACCGGCCAATGCCGGCCTTCGTTGCATCTTCCAGGCGGGCCTCGATTTTCGCCAAACGTTCGGCATCGACATCGATCGTCATCTTCAGACCATCGTCGAACTTCCGAAAGTCGGAGTTGCGAGCCACGTCGCGGCGATACTCCTTCGGATCGAAGCGCCCGAGCGTCATGCCGAGCCGAAACAACCCGACCGTCAGCAGATATTGCCCGAGAATGATCGCCTTTTGCAGCAGCCTCTTTCCCTTCGGCGCGGCGGCCTTCGCTTCAGCAGCCATGCCGGACCGGGACAGGCCCAACTGCGGTCCTTCGGCGGCGACCGGATGGCCGTCACGCTCTACTCCGGCGGCGAGCGCGATGATATCCGAGATCAGCGCCTGAAAGGCCGGTCCGCCGGTGCCCGTCGTTGGGACAGCGATGATCGAGACGATATTACCGTGGCGGGATTGGATCGGGTTCCAGCGGCAGGACAGTCCCTTCAGGTCCGGCCGTGTCCCCGCCGGTGCCGGCGGCACGCTGAACAGCCCTTCCTTCATGCGCGCTTCCGCCCAACTGGCGCCTCCGCCGGAAAACATTGCGTAGGAGACATCGGGGCTGGCCTGGAACCTGGCGACGCGAACCTCCAGCCGAGCGGCCTGGATATCGGCAACGGGGACCAGCGCGGCGCGCAGCTTCAGTTCCAGCTCTTCCGCCACAAAGTTCTGAACGGCGCCCAACGCGTCGCGCGCCTTGGCGACAGCCGCCGGCGGCACGGCCACGAGCGCGCCGTCTCCGCCGAAGACGAAAGGCAGGTCCTGCTGATCGAGCGCGTTGAGAATGGCGGAGATGACGCTGGCGCCGGCCATGTTGACCGCCTTGTAGCGCCCAGCCTCGATCGCGCCGGTCGAATCGACGATGTCGGCCGTCGCGAGTGCCCAGTCGGCGGGCAGGGGGTGGTAATTGCTGGTGTCGGCGACGCCCTCGAAATCCACGAAGACGGGCAGGGCCTTGAAAAAGGTTTCGATCGACAAATGGTTCATGAAACGACGCTAACACATTCGATGTGGGCAGGCGACGCCGTTGGATGAAGCATTCGGTCAGAATCCCGGCAACGAATTTGTGCCTGATACTGCCGCCGTCGGGTTGAGTTTACCCATAAAATTCTCGCAGCCGTGGTCGACCCCGCAGGGGACGCCGTGTTAAGCGGGGTCGCCACGCATGAAATAGCCCGTATGAATCTGAATGAATGGATGGAATTTTATGAGCCGACTGGATGGTTTTATTTCCCGGATGAAATCGCAGCGCGCTGTGCTCAATCACATCAAGGATGAAGCGATGATCGCGCCGGATGGTATCATCCTGGAAATCGGTCTCGGCAATGGCCGCACCTACGATCATATCCGCGAGCTGTTTCCGGCAAATCGCATCATCGCTTTCGACCGGGCCATCGGCTCTCATCCCGATTCGACTCCGTCGGAAGACAACATCATCCTCGGTGATATCCGCGAGACCATCCAGCAGTTCGCGGGCAAGAATGTCGCCTTCGCCCACGCCGATATCGGCACCGCCTATCCGGAAAAGGATGCGAAGACTTTGACCTGGCTGCCGCAATCGATGGCGGCGGCGCTGATGTCCGGAGGCATCGCGGCGAGCGGCCTGCCGCTCGACCATCCGGATCTCAAGCCCCTGCCGCTGCCCGCCGACGCCGATCCCGGCCGGACCTATTTCTACCGCAAGCGGTGATCAGGGCAGAAGCAGGACATCGAACTGGTCCAGATCTATCGGCATGTCGATGACTTTCATTTCGATCGGGCCGCTTTCCAGGAAGACGATGCAGTTTTCGTAGAACCGCGCGAGATGAGCGACGAAATCCCGTGAACCGGCGGCGCCATAGAACACCGGCGAGAATTCCATGTAGAATGGCGTGCGGCGCTCCAGCAGCGGTTGCATCGAACGGGCGGCGACCGGCTCATAGCCTTCGATATCCATCCAGATCAGGCCGATCTCCTCCGGCGTGACCCCGACATCAGCGAGAATGGCGGTGACCGGCTTGACCGGCACCTTGATCTCGATGTCGCGATCGCTCTGGCGCAGCGCGCTGCTCTTGCCGTGATTGTCGGGGTGGAGGAAGAAATCGAGGGTTCCTTGGCTCTCGCCTGCCGCGCTGTTGACCGTGGTGATCACGTCTCCGAGCCGGTTCTGGGCAATATTGGTTTGCAGCAGGGAGAAATTGCGCGGATCAGGCTCGACCGTGACGATGCGACGGAAGGCCTTGCTCAGGGCGAAATAGATCGTCTGCGTGCCGATATTGCCGCCAAGTTCGAGCAGGACCGCGCCGTCGCGCAGCAGGCCGTGTCGCCGCAGCACCGAGAGCAGGCGGTCAACGTTTTCGCGCTCGAAATGGCCCTTGCGGTAGATTTTTCGGCCGATGTAGTCGTGCGGCGAGAAGGTCATCAGGTGGTCGCCGCAATCGGCGGTCATCGACAGGATCTTCGGGCTGACGGAATTGACGAGAAGCTCGCGGCCGATGCGCGTGCCGAGAAGGCGCCTTGCAGTGCGAATGCGCCATTTGCGCAGCCAGCGCTTCCAGGATTTCATCGCAAGCATGCCTTCGCCGTCTCCAGGTGTCGTCCCGTTCCTTCAACACGACATTGCGCGGGAAATGAAGGCGTTTCTTCGGAAAACGCGGATTGATTGAGCGAAAGCCGATCAGCGCGGCTTGGCCGTCGTGCCGCGCCGGACCAGCGGGCCGTCGACCTTGATGGTCATCGGGCGTGGCTGCTTGCCGTGAATGGCCATGTCGATCAGGATTTCGGCTGCCCTCTGGCCCATCTCGTAGTTCGGCAGGACGAGGGTGGAGAGGGGCGGGTGGGTATAGCGCGCCAGTTCCTGGTCGTCATAGCCCATGACCGAGAGATCCTCGGGCACCCGCAGGCCCTTTTCGGCTGCTGCTTCCATCATGCCGATCGCCATCAGGTCGTTGCCGCAGAGGATTGCCGTCGGCGGATTGTCGAGCGACAGCAGGTCGAGGCCGGCCTCGTAGCCCCGCAGGGGCAGCCAGTCACCGTCGCGCACCAGCGTTTCGTCGAAGGCGATGTCGGCGGTGGCGAGAGCCTGCTTGTATCCCTTCAGACGGTCGATCGCCGCGTCCATCCACGGTTCGCCGTTGATGAAGCCGATGCGTTTGTGGCCGAGGCTCGTCAGGTGCGCTGTCGCTGTGAAGCCGCCGGCAACTTCGCCGGGAATGATGGCCATGTGCTGGCGCGGTTCCGAATAGCAGTTGAGCAGCACGGTCGGAATGTTCTTGAGCTGCGGCGGAACCGTGACCTTGCGAGTGAAAATCGTCGCATAGATGACGCCGGCGATGGAACGGTCGCGCAGCACGGAGCGCAGGACGGCATCCTGCAGGTCGGGATTGGAGCGGGTGGCATGGGCGGATACCAGCAGGCCCTGCTCGAACGCATAGTCGCGAATGCCGTCGAGGCTGACGACCGGATGGGGACTGGTGGAGATTTCGTCGACGATGAAGGCGATCGTATCCTTCTCGACGACAGGCGCGACATCCACCTCGTTGCGAACAGCTGGTAATTTATAACCAATTTTATGAGCAGCCTCCCGGACACGCATTTGCGTCTCGGTTGAAATGCGGGCACCGGACATTTCGTTGAGAACGAGAGAGACGCTGGATTGCGACACGCCGGCGATCCTGGCGACATCCGTCATGGTTGGCCGCCCAGCTTCCCCAGCTTTATCCGGGGCTTTATTTCGACCGTTTGCCTTTGCCATCACCCTTGCTCGCTTCCGTTCCCAATTCTGCTGCACTGCAGAATAATTTTTTTGCGCCTGCTCATAAAATTAGCGCTTGACTGATAATATTATTAGCGCAAGATTTACATATGTGAAGCAGAAAAATGCTCACTGCCCGGTAGTGGAGTACCGGTAAATTTCGGAGGAGAAAACACCGATGTCTATGATTTCACGTCGCACGTTCATGATGGCTGCAACGGCCATGGGTGCGCTCGCGCTTGCTGGTTCCGTCGCCTATGCGGAATTGCCTGCGCTTGCAAAGAAAGACACGTACAAGGTCGGCTTCGCGCAGACCGAATCCAACAATCCCTGGCGCATTGCCCAGACGGAAAGCATGAAGGCCGAAGCTGAAAAGCTCGGCTATCAGCTGGTCTATACCGATGCTGCCGGATCTGCCGCAAAGCAGGTGGCTGACGTCAACTCGATGATCGCCCAGGGCGTCGACGTCATCTTCCTCGCGCCGCGCGAAGAAAAGCCGCTGATACCGGCCGTCATGGCTGCCAAGAAGGCCGGCATTCCGGTCGTCCTGCTCGACCGTAACGTCGATCAGGCCCTGGCCAAGGCTGGTGAAGATTATGTCACCTTCATTGGTTCCGATTTCATCGACGAAGGCAAGCGCGTTGCCGAGTGGCTGGCCAAGAACGCCAACGGCAAGTCCAAGATCATCGAGCTGGAAGGCACGACCGGTTCGTCGCCGGCCAATGACCGCAAGAAGGGCTTCGATGAAGCGATCACCGCTGCCGGCGGCTTCGAGATCGTCGCATCCCAGACCGGCGACTTCGCGCGCGACAAGGGCCGCCAGGTCGCAGAAGCCCTGCTGCAGGCGCATCCGGACGCGGACGTGATCTACGCCCACAACGACGAAATGGCGATCGGCGCCATTGCTGCCATCGAGGCAGCCGGCAAGGTTCCGGGCAAGGACATCCTCGTTCTGTCGATCGACGGCGGCAAGGAAGCGGTGCAGGCTGTCGTTGACGGCAAGATCAACGCCGTCGTCGAGTGCAACCCGCGCTTTGGACCGAAGGCCTTCGAAACGATGGCGCGCTTCGCTGCGGGCGAAAAGATCGAGCCATGGGTCATCAATACCGATAAGTTCTATGATGCGTCCAACGCAGCGGCGGAATTGTCGAGCGCCTACTGATCTTCCAGGACAGTGGCTCCGGCCGGTGCGGCTTGCCGCACCGGCCGGCTTTTCATGTGTAAAATATAGGGTGGAGGGAACATGCTGCTGTCCATGCAGGATATTTCCAAGGCGTTTTCCGGCGTTCCGGCGTTGCGTTTGGCCTCGCTGTCGATTGCCGAAGGCGAGGTGATGGCGCTGGTCGGCCAGAACGGGGCCGGAAAATCGACACTGATCAAGATCCTGACCGGTGTTTACCAGCGCGATACCGGCCTGATCCGGTTCCGGGATGAAGATGTCGTCTTCGCAACCCCCAGCGCCAGCCAGGCGAAGGGGATCGCGACGATCTACCAGGAAATCAACCTGGCGCCGCAGCGGTCGGTCGCCGAAAACATCTATCTTTCCCGCGAGCCGCGGAAATTTTCAGGGCTGCTCGACCGGCGCGCCATGCGCGAAGGGGCGGCTGCGGTCCTCAAGACCTTCAACCTCGATATCGACGTCGACATGCCGGTGGCGCATTTCAATGCCGCGACCCGTCAGATGATCGCGATCGCCCGCGCCGTGACGCAGAAGGCCAGGCTGGTAATCATGGACGAGCCGACCTCGTCGCTTGACGAGCGTGAAGTCGGCATCCTGTTCGACACGATCCGGACGCTAAAGAAGAACGGCGTTTCGGTGCTGTTCATCGGCCACAGGCTGGATGAACTTTACGAGATCTGCGACCGGGTCACCATCATGCGCGACGGACAGACGGTGGCGCAAAGCCCGATGCAGGACATGCCGAAGATGGAACTGGTCCGTCATATGCTCGGCAAGGAGCTCGCTGCCTTCGAGGCGATCGCGCGCGATGTCGGCAATGATGACAGCAAGCCGGTTCGGCTTTCGGCCGAGGCCGTCGGTTCGGGTGTCCGGGTCCGCGATGTCAGCCTGACCGTCCGCGAAGGCGAGATTTCCGGCCTGGCGGGTCTGCTCGGTTCGGGCCGGACGGAAACCGCCCGGATCGTCTTCGGCGTCGACAGGCTGGAAAAGGGTGCAATCCGGATCGACGGCAAGGAGCGCACCTACGCCGAGCCGGCCGACGCCATTGCCGATGGTATCGGCCTGGTTTCGGAAGACCGCAAGATCGACGGCATCGTGCCGGACATGAGCATCCGTGAAAACATGACGCTGGCGCTTCTTCCCAAGCTGAAGAAGGCTGGCATCGTCGACCGCGCCCGCCTGCAGGAGATCGTCACGCGCTACATCAAGGCGCTCGGCGTCAAATGCGCCTCGCCGGATCAACCGATCAAGGAACTGTCGGGCGGCAACCAGCAGAAGGTTCTGCTTGCCCGCTGGCTGTGCACCGACCCGCGTATCCTGATCATTGATGAACCAACCCGTGGCATCGATATTGGCGCCAAGGCGGAAATTCTGAAGCTCCTGCGCAGTCTCGCCGATGAAGGATTGAGCGTTCTCATGATATCCTCCGAACTGGAGGAGCTTCTGGCTGCGGCCGACCGGGTGACGGTGCTGAGCGATGGACGATCCGTTGCGGTGTTGAAGAGAAACGAACTCAGCGAGACGGCGCTTCTGTCCGCCATGGCTCATCAGGTGAACTGACATGACGACGATCGATACATCCGCTCCCGCAGGGCGCGCCAATCGGCTGAACGCCGCACAGCTTCTCAGCCGATACGGAACATTTGCCGCATTCATAGTGCTTTTGCTGTTCAATCTGATCGTAACGCCGAACTTCCTGTCCTGGCAGACGCTCAACGTCAATCTCACCCAAGTGGCGACCATCGTCATCGTCGCCGTCGGCATGACGCTGGTCATTGCGACCGGCGGCATCGATCTCTCCGTCGGTTCGCTGATGGCGATTGCCGGTACGGCCGCGCCGATGATCTTCATGGGCCAGTTGCTGCCGATCGAGAACATGGGCGTCCTGATCATCCTGTCCTTCGTTCTGCCGATCCTGCTCGTCATGGCCTTCGGCTGGTTCAACGGCTTCCTGGTGACAAGGTTCTCGATCCAGCCGATCGTCGCGACACTGGTGCTGTTCATCGCCGGTCGCGGCCTTGCCCAGGTGGCGACCAACGGCAACCTGCAGGTCTTCAAGAATCCGGACTTCCAGTTCATCGCCATGGGCCGCATCGCTGGCGTCCCGGCGCAGGTCGTCGTCATGATCATCGTTGCCATCCTTGCCCATTGCCTGATCCGCTACACCGTCATCGGCCGGCAGATCATCGCCGTCGGTGGCAACGAGAAGGCGGCACGGCTGACCGGTATTCCGGTGCGTCGGGTCAAGACCTTCGTCTACGTGATCAGTGGCGCAACGGCCGGCCTTGCCGGCCTGATCGTCGTGGCGCGCAACTCCGCCAGTGACGCCAACCTGGTCGGTCTCGGCATGGAACTGGATGCGATCGCAGCGGTCGCCGTGGGTGGGTCGCTTTTGACCGGCGGGCGCGCCAACATTCTTGGCACCGTGCTCGGCGCCTTCGTCATCCAGCTGGTGCGTTATACGCTGCTGGCCAATGGCGTGCCGGATGCGGCGGCCCTCATCGTCAAGGCGGGACTGATCATCGTCGCCGTCTTCATCCAGCAACGCGCCGACAAGGCGTAACGGACATGACCTCCATGCTGAAAACACTTTCCCGGCTGTTCGTTGCCAAATCCTCCGGCGATTTCGCCCGCCTTGGCGTCCTGCTGGCGCTGGCAGGTCTCATCCTGTTCGGCGCGCTGCGCTACGACAACTTCATCTCGCCGTTCAACATCCTCAGCTTCCTGCGCTACAATTCGATGTTCGCGCTGATCGCGCTCGGCATGGCCTTCGTGATCATCACCGGCGGCATCGACCTGTCGGTCGGCGGCGTGGCGGCGATGGCGAGCGTGGTGGCGGCCTACCTGTCGCCCTATGGCTGGTTTCCCGGTCTTGCCGGCGGCATTCTTGCCGGTCTCGTGGCTGGCTCGATCAATGGCGTCATCATCACCCGACTGCGCATCCAGCCCTTCATCGCGACCCTTGCGATGATGCTGGCGGCCTACGGCACGGCGCTTCTGCTCGCCAACAACCAGTCCGTCTCGGTCTCCTATGACACCGGCTTCACGACCATCGGCCAGGACGACTTCCTCGGCTTCCCGATCCCCGCCTGGATTGCCGGTGTCTGCTATGTGCTCGGCTGGATTTTCCTGGAGCGGCATCCGGCCGGCCGGCATGTGCTGGCGATCGGCGACGGCGAGGCGACGGCCAACCTGATGGGTCTGAAGGTCGACCGTACCCTGTTCGCCGTCTATGCGCTGTCGGGCGTGCTGGCTGGCCTCGCCGGCGTCATTCTCGCCTCGCAATTCGGGGCAGGGCAGCCGACCGAGGGCGTGGGCTGGGAACTCTTCGCCATCGCCTCCGTCGTGGTTGGCGGCACGCTTCTGACCGGCGGTTCCGGCTCGGTCGGGGCGACGCTTGCCGGTGCGCTGCTGCTGGCCATGGTCTTCAACATCCTCAATTTCGAAAATGGCCTCGGCTGGATCTCGCTGTCAGCCTATTGGCAATCCGTCATCCGCGGCGCTTTCCTCCTGATCGTCGTCGTTCTGCAGGCGCGGCTGATGAAGAAGACCGAGGCTTAGGGCTTCGTCTCCCATTCGCTGATGACATGACGCGCTCGGGCAACCGGGCGCGTTTTCGTTTGCCCGGCATGCGTCATACCGCAAGCGCAAGTCGAATTGGTGCAACGCCGCATCGAACCTCGCTTGACAAAGTTTTTCATGGAGTGAAAGTTCTTTCACGAAAGATAAAAATATCAGGAGATGATAAAAATTGCATCGCGAGGGCGGAACATGGCGGTGAATGGCGGCTCCCTGCGGGACGACGAAACGAGCATGGCGACACGTGCGGCGTGGCTGCATTATGCCGGTGGTCTGACGCAGTCCGAAGTCGCCAAGCGCCTCGGCCTTTCCTCGCTCAAGGCGCATCGGCTGATCCAGCGGGCCAACCAGGAAGGCCTGGTCAAGGTCTATATTGACGGTGAAGTTTCCGAATGCGTCGAGCTCGAGCAGAAATTATCGACGCGCTATGGCCTGGATTATTGCGAGGTTGTGCCGGATTTCGATCCGGAGGATCTGCCGTTGAAGGCGCTCGGCATTTCCGGCGCGCAATTCCTGAAGCGCGAGATCGAGAGGGAAGGTCCGGTGCTGATCGGCATGGGCCACGGCCGGACCTTGGCTGCCTGCGTCGAATATCTGCCGCGCACTGCCAACAACAGTGTCCGCTTCGTGTCGCTGCTCGGCGGTCTGACGCGCAAGTTCTCGGCCAATCCGCATGACGTGATCCACCGCCTGGCGGAGCGCACCGGCGCAGAAGCCTATGTCATGCCGGTTCCGTTCTTCGCCAACACCATCGAGGACCGCGACGTGCTGTTCAACCAGCGCGGTGTCAGCGAAGTCTTCGATCTCGCCAGCAGCGCCGACCTGCTCCTGGTCGGTATCGGCACGGTCGAACGCGAGGCATCACTGGTCGCCACCGGCATGATCGAGAAGAGTGAACTCGAGGAAATCAAGAAGGGTGGCGGCGCCGGCGAACTGCTCGGCCATTTCTTCGACGACAAGGGCCTGCCGATCGAGACGTCGCTGTCCAACCGGACCTTCACGCTTAGCCGCGCGGATTTGAGCAACCGCAGGATCGTTGCCGTCGCTGGCGGCAAGGTCAAGGCGCGTGCCATCCGCGCGGTGCTCGAAAGCCGCCTGTTGAGCGGCCTGATCACCGACGAGAAGACTGCACATACGCTGATGGAGGACACCGCCTGACGGAACTCCACTGACGACCATGACGGCTGGGACATGACCTCGAGGAGGAGGCCGGTTCGCAGCCTGGAGCAGCACCATCCGGACCGGCGATCAGCCGCGGAGCTGATGGGCTGCGATCTGGAGAACATACCGGTCGGGTAAGCCGGTACGGCTCAATCGAGCATGTTTTGCCCGTGAAGGAGGAGAAGACCAATGCATGAGAAAGAGAAAGACCTCATCAGTGCTTTCCTGCGTGGAGAGGTGGACCGGCGCGGAATGCTGAAAGGCCTGGGCGCCATGGGGATCACCGCGGGTTCCGCCGGGACTTTGCTCAACATGATGTCCACAAGGGCGCTTGCCGCCGATTTCGACTGGAAGAAACATTCCGGCAAATCGCTGAAGCTGTTGCTCAACAAGCACCCCTATGCCGATGCCATGATTGCCAACCTGCAGAACTTCAAGGACCTGACGGGCATCGAGGTGACCTATGACGTCTTCCCGGAAGACGTCTATTTCGACAAGGTGACGGCTGCCCTGTCGTCCGGCTCGACCGAATATGATGCGTTCATGACCGGTGCCTACATGACCTGGACCTATGGTCCGGCCGGCTGGATCACCGACCTGAAGGAATGGATCAACGATCCGGAGAAGACCAACCCGAATTATGCCTGGGACGACTTCCTGCCGGGCGTGAAGAACTCCTGCGCCTGGAATGGCCAGCCTGGCGGTGCGCTGGGTTCGGACGATGCCAAGCAGTGGTGCATTCCGTGGGCATTCGAGCAGAACAACATCACCTATAACAAGGCGATGTTCGACAAGGCCGGCGTTTCCGTGCCGAAGAATATGGACGACATGATCGACGTCGCCGCCAAGCTGCAGAAGGATGTCAGCGGCATCTACGGCATCGGTCTGCGCGGCTCGCGTTCCTGGGCCACCATCCATCCGGGCTTCCTGTCCGGCTATGCCAACTTCAACGAAAAAGACCTGAACGTCGGCGGCGACGGCAAGCTTTCGGCTGCCATGAACACCGCCGGCTCCAGGGCTTACCACGAGAAGTTCGTGAAGCTCGTCCAGGAAAGCGGCCCGAAGGACTGGTCGACCTATACATGGTATCAGGTCGGCACCGACCTTGGCGCCGGCGCCTCGGCCATGATTTTCGATGCCGATTGCCTCGGTTACTTCATGAACGGTGGCGACAACAAGATGGCCGGGCAGTTGTCCTACGCCGCCTTCGCCGCCAATCCGGATGCCAAGGCCTCGACGCCGAACATCTGGATCTGGTCGCTTGCCATGTCCAATTTCTCGAAGGACAAGGATGCCACCTGGTACTTCCTGCAGTGGGCTTCCGGTCCGGAGCATGCCCTGTTCGGCGCGACGAAAATGGACTTCGTCGATCCGGTCCGCCAATCGATCTGGAAGGATCCAGGCTTCCAGGAAAAGCTCAACACCAAGTATCCGGGCTATGTCGATATGTTCAACGCATCCGCCGATGGCGCGTCGATCAAGTTCACGCCACAGCCGCTGTTCTTCGACGTAACGACCGAATGGGCCGCCACGCTGCAGAAGATGGTTGCCAAGGAAGTGCCTGTCGATGAAGGCCTCGACCAGTTGGCCGAGAGCATAAATCGCCAGCTCAAGGAAGCCGGCCTCGGCTGATCTGCCTCCCAAGCAGACGCCCGGCGCTCCGGCGCCGGGCGACCTTACGGATCGGCCCATGGCCAATTCAAGACAGATCGAGATGCCGATGGCTGGTGATGGAGCTTTACCGCTCGAGCCACACGTGGTTTCCTCAACGACAAGGAACGGAGCTCGACATGGCTTCCACAGCAACCCTCCGCAAGCCAGCCTCAGGGTTCCGCATCAGCCGGAAAATGTTGCCTTACGTGCTCAGCCTGCCAGCACTGCTCGTCTGCATCGGCATCCTGATCCCGTTCATCACGGCGGTGATCTATTCCTTCCAGCGCTACCGGCTCAGCCAGCCCTGGGCACGGCAGTTCAACTGGGGTGAGAACTATCTCAATTTCTTCACCGACCCGGCCTTCTGGAACACGCTGAAAGTGTCGCTGCTCTATGCCGGGCTCACCGTAACGCTGGAATTGCTGCTCGGTCTCGGCATCGCGCTGCTTCTTCAGCGGCGCTCGACCGTCAACAATTTCATCTCGATCATGCTGCTCCTGCCGTTGATGATCGCGCCGGCGCTGGCCGCGCTGATGTGGAAGCTGATGACCAATCCGAGCTTCGGCATCCTCAGCTATCTCGCAAGCCTGATCGGGCTGCATGATTTCCGCTGGGCATCCTCGCCGAGCACCGCGCTCCTGACGGTCGTTCTCGTCGATATCTGGGTCTATACGCCCTTCATCATGATCCTGCTGCTGGCCGGTCTGCGCTCGCTGCCGACCCAGCCGTTCGAGGCTGCGGCGCTGGACGGCGTGCCGCGCACTTTCGTTTTCTTCCGCATCACCCTGCCGATGCTGACGCCCTATATCCTGACGGCGACCCTGTTTCGCCTGCTCGATTCGATCCAGCAATTCGACATCATCTATGCGATGACTCAAGGTGGACCCGGCAACACGCTGACGGTCTTCCAGGTCGAGGCCTATCTCAACTTCTTCCAGTCGACCAATGTCGGCCGCTCGGCGGCGCTGATGGTCATCCTTTGGGCGATCACATATTTTTTGTCGAACATGTTCATCAAGAACTGGCTGCGGCTGCGCGAGCGCGCCCGTGGCGAGGCGTGAGGAAAAGACATGGAAAACACATCCACGCTCGAACGCACCCTGCGCCTTGTCGCGCTCACCCTTGTCGTCGTCTTCTTCATGTTTCCGATCCTCTGGATCTTCCTGATGTCGTTCCAGACCAACGAGACGATCCTGGCGATCCCGCCGTCGATCGTCTTCACGCCGACCCTGTCCAATTACGCGGCGCTGATCACCGGCAAGCTGACGACGGCGGCCGGCACACTCGACATCGCCTTCATGCGCAATCTCGGCAATTCGGTCTTCCTGTCGGTGACCTCCGTTGCACTGTCTCTCGTGCTGGGCGTCCCGGCGGCCTATGCCTTTGCCCGCCACAAGTTCAAGGGCTCAGAAGATATCGCCTTCACGCTCCTGTCCTTCCGGTTCGCGCCGCCGCTCCTGGTCTTGCTGCCGCTGACCCAATATTTCCAGTGGCTTGGCCTGGCTGACACCTATTTCGGCCTGATCTGGGTCTATCAGTTGATCTGCCTGCCGCTCATTCTGTGGATCGTGCGTGGCTATTTCGAGGATATCTCCGCCGATGTCGAATATGCCTATCGCATCGCCGGGCATTCCTGGTTCGCCACGTTCCGCAAGATCGCCCTGCCGCTCGCAGGTCCCGGGATTGCAGCCGCCGGCCTGCTCGCCTTCATCTTCGCCTGGAACAATTTCGTCTTCGCGCTGGTGCTGGCCTCTGCCGACAAGCAACCGGTTACGGTGGGCGCGCTCGCCTTCATCACCTCGTCGGGTATCCAGTACGGGCAGATTGCCTCTGCGATCGTGCTTTCCGTTGCGCCGACGCTTGCGCTCGCACTCTACGCGCAGCGCTATCTCGTCGAAGGCCTGTCGCTTGGCGCGGTGAAGGGATAATTCATGACAACGCTTCAGCTTAAAAACATCACCAAGCGCTACAAGACCAATGCGGTTCTCGACGATCTTTCCCTTGATGTCGCCGACGGGGAAACGCTGGTCCTGTTCGGCCCCTCCGGCGCCGGCAAGACAGTCCTGCTGCGGCTCGTGGCAGGCGTGATCGAGCCGGATGAAGGCCAGATTCTCATTGGCGGCGAGGATGTCAGCGACATCGATGCCGAATATCGGGGCATCGGCATGGCTTTCCAGAACTTTGCCCTGTTTCCGCATATGAGCGCCTTCGACAACATTGCCAGCCCCTTGACCGCCACCCGCTCGACCAAGGATGCGATTTCGGCCGGCGTGCAGAAGGTGGCAAAACTCCTGAAGATCGACCATGTGCTGACGCATCATCCCAAAGCCTTGTCGAACGGGCAGAAGCAGCGCACGGCGCTGGCGCGGGCTCTGGTGGGCTCGCCGCCGTTGCTCCTGTTGGACGATCCGCTGCGCAACGTCGATGCCAAGCTGCGTTTCGAGATGCGGCTTGAATTGCCCCGCCTCCTGGCGGCACAAGGCGCAACCGTCGTCTATGTGACGCAGGACTACAAGGAAGCGATGGCGCTGGGCGACCGGATCGCCGTGATGTCGCAGGGGCGCATCCGCCAGATCGGCACGCCGGAAGATATCTACAACATGCCGGCGGATATCGAGATCGCCCGGCTGTTCGGCGACCCGACGATCAACCTTCTGGACGTGACGCCGAAATCAGGACCGGAGGGCGTCTATGTCGAACTCTCGAACGTCAAGGTCGCGCTGCCGGATATGCCGGCAAACGTGGTCAGCAAAACCTGCGTGATCGGCCTGCGGCCGGAATCCATCACCTTTACCGAGGCCGGAACAGCCGGTGCCATTCCGGTGACGGTGGAGGCGGAAACGCCGCTCAACGAAAAGACCGTGACGCTGGTACTGACGGTGCGCGGTCGTGAAATCCTCGTGTCGCGTCCGGCAGGCACGCCCGGGCCGATATCCGGTCCCGCCCATATCGCCGTCAACGGCAAGGCCGCGTTCCTGTTCGACAAGGAGAGCGGCGCGCTGATCCGCTCGACAGCCACGTCAATGACCCGCAACGGAGAAGCGGCATGAGCGAGACCGCACTGTTCATCAACGGCGTCGATAAATTCTATGGCCCGATCGACCATGGCGTCCATGCCGTCAAGGGCCTGAACATGGACGTCAAGAAAGGCGAGATCATCGCCCTTCTCGGCTCCTCCGGCTGCGGCAAGACTTCGACCCTGCGTATGGTCGCCGGCTTCGAGGCGGTGTCGCGCGGCACGATTGCGCTCAAAGGCCGGGAGGTCCAGACCTTCGCACCGGTCAAGCGCAACGTCGCCATGGCCTTCGAAGGCTATTCGCTCTACCCGCCGCTGACAGTACGGGAAAACATCGCCTTCGCGCTGAAGGCCTCGAAACTCTCCCAGGGCATCGTCGACGAGAAGGTAGCGAACATCGCCAAGCTGCTGGAGATCGAGGATATCATGGGTCGTTATCCGAGTTCGATCTCGGGCGGACAGCAGCAGCGTGCCTCGCTTGGCCGGGCGCTGATCCGCGATGCAGACCTGCATCTGCTCGACGAGCCGATGGGGCAGCTGGAGCCGCAATTGCGTGCCCTTCTGCGCGGGCGTATCAAGCACTTCATCAAGGAACGCGGCCTGACCGCCATCCTCGTCACTCACGACCAGACGGAAGCAAACGCACTTGCCGACCGGATTGCCGTGATGGAAGGCGGCGTCCTGCAACAATTCGATACGCCACAGATGATCAAGGAGCGCCCGGCCAACCTCTTTACCGGTGCTTTCGTCGGCGAGCCGCCGATGAATGTATTTCCCGCCGGTGTTTCCGGCGCGGACGATACCGTCTGCTTCAGCCTCAACGAGGGTGTGAAGCTCGAATATCGGGCATCGGATTTCTCGCATGTGGTTCGGGCCGAGTTGATGAAGCGCAACAAGGTGTTGATCGGCATCCGTCCCTATGCCGTTCGCCGGGGCGAAGGCAATGTCGGCGCCCGGGTGGCGGTCAATCAATGGCTCGGCGACCAGACGCATATCGCCACCGATTTTGCCGGCGGCACGATGGTGCTGGTCGAGCACGATCGCACCAGTCTGGCGATCGGCGAGACCATCGCCATTCGTCTCGATCCGTCGAGCCTGCATGTCTTCGACGGCGACAGCGGCAAGGCGATCAGCCATGGGCAGGAGCTTGCCTGATGCGCGATATTCTGATCGGGATCGATGCTGGAACGTCCGTCATCAAATCGGTTGCCTTCGACCTCGGCGGGCGCCAGATTGCGGCTTGCGCGGTGCCGAACAGCTATGAGAGCGAGGGCGGCAAGGGCGTCGTCCAGGATCTTGCCAGAACCTGGGCCGATGCCGCAACGACGCTTTCCGATCTTGCCGGCAAGGTCGAGAACCTGGCAAGCCGCGTGGCGGCAATTTCCGTTACCGCCCAAGGCGACGGCACATGGCTGATCGACAAAAACGGTGGTCCCGTCGGCAAGGGCTGGCTGTGGCTCGATGCCCGTGCCGGCGGCACCGTCGAGCGGCTGCGTGCCGGCAGCGGCGATGCGGCCCGGTTTTCCCATACGGGCTCCGGCCTTGCCGCCTGCCAGATGGGATCGCAACTGCGGTGGATATTGGAAAACGAGCCGGAGCGGCTGAAGGATGCGACCACCGGATTCCACTGCAAGGACTGGCTCTATTTCAAGCTGACCGGGCAGCGGGCAACCGATCCGTCCGAGGCGTGTTTTACCTTCGGGAATTTTCGCACCCGTCAATATTCCGATGATGTCATCGATTTTCTTGATCTCGGCAGGCAACGGTATCTGCTGCCGGAGATCGTCGATGGCGCGGTGACGCAGCATGCGCTCAGCGACAGCGCCGCGGCACTGACGGGCTTGCTTGCTGGCACGCCGGTGGTTCTCGGTTATGTCGATGTCGTCTGCACCTCCCTTGGTGCAGGCCTCTACGAGCCTGGGATCGACACCGGATGCACCGTCATCGGCTCGACCGGCATGCACATGCGGCTGGCCACCAGCGCCGATGACGTGACGCTCAACCGGGACCTGACCGGATATACGATGTGTCTTCCTGTCCCCGGCGCCTATGCGCAGATGCAGTCGAACATGGCAGCGACGCTCAATATCGACTGGATCCTGTCGCTTGCGGCGAGCGTCCTGAAAGGCGTGGGGGTCGAGAAGACCAAATCGGAACTGCTTGCTCATGTCGAAGGCTGGCTGACTGAAGCGAAAGAAACGTCGCTGCTCTACCACCCCTATATTTCCGAGGCAGGCGAACGCGGCCCATTCGTCGATGCCACGGCGCGCGCCTCCTTCGTCGGCCTCGATGCGGGGCACGGTTTTGCCGACATGGTGCGTGCCGTATTCGACGGCCTCGCCATGGCCGCGCGCGATTGTTATGCCGAGATGGGGCCTTTGCCGTCGCGCATCCGCCTGACCGGTGGTGCGGCGCGCAGCGCGTCGTTGCGTCGCATACTCGGCGGAGCCCTGGGCTGTTCGGTCCAGACCAGCGAGCGGGAAGAGGCGGGCGCTGCCGGTGCCGCGATGATTGCCGCCGTGTCGCTCGGCATATATGGCTCGATGTCGGACTGTGTCGGGGAATGGGTGACGCCTTATCAGCGGCAGGCAGAACCGGCCGACGCAGGCCTCTCAGCACGTTTCGAATCCCTCTTTCCCGCCTACAGGCAATCGCGCCTGGCACTTCGACCGGTCTGGCATTCCCTCTCCCAAGGCGCCGGCCGGCCCCCTGAACAGGAAAAACCGCAATGAAGAAAATCGCCATCATCGGGGACCGGTTCATGCTGCCGACCGTCTTCCGCGACAAGATCGTCGAAGCCTGCGGCGATGCGCATGACATCCGCCTGCTCGAACAGCCGTGGCCGGACGAGCCCATGGAACACGGCTACGCCATCGAGGGCATGGACGGTTTGAAGGAATATATGGGCAAGGCCGACGATATCGTCGAATTCATCGGCGATGCCGAACTGGCGATCACCCAGCTCGCGCCGTTCTCCCGCGGCATCTTCGAGCGTCTGCCGGGCCTGAAATTCGTCGCCGTTTCGCGCGGCGGCCCCGTCAATATCGACATGCAGGCCGCGCGCGACGCTGGTGTCCTTGTCGTCAACACGCCCGGCCGCAATGCAAGTGCTGTGGCGGAATTCACGCTGGGAGCGATCCTTGCCGAAACCCGGCTGATCCGCACCGGGCATGAATCGATGCGCAAGGGCGAATGGCGTGGCGAGCTTTACCGGGCAGACAAGACCGGCCGCGAACTGTCGGAAATGACCGTTGGCGTCGTCGGCTACGGCAATATCGGCACCAAGGTCGTGCGCCTGCTGCGCGCCTTCGGCACCAGGGTTCTGGTGCACGATCCTTATGTGCAGCTCTCGGCGGACGACCGCAATTCAGGTGTCGAGCATGTCGGTTTCGATGAGCTTCTCTCACGGTCGGATATCGTCAGCCTGCATCCGCGGGTGACGGAGGAAACGCGCGGGATGATGAACGCAGCGTCCTTCGCCAGGATGAAGCCCGGCGCGATCTTCGTGAACACGGCGCGCGGCCCACTGGTCGATTATGATGCGCTGTACGAAGCTCTGGTGAACGGCCCGCTGTCCTCCGCCATGCTGGAGACTTTCGCCATCGAGCCGGTGCCGGCCGACTGGCCGTTGCTGCAGCTTCCCAATGTGACGCTGACGCCGCACATCGCCGGCGCTTCCGTGCGCACCGTCACCTATGCCGCTGAAATGGCTGCGGAGGAAGTGCGCCGCTACATTGCCGGCCTGCCGCCGGTCAATCCGTGCTGAGGTCATGATGATGAGTGAATGCGATTTGCGCCAGGGCATCATCGACCAATGCCGCGCGATGAATGCCAGCGGCCTCAACCAGGGCACATCCGGCAATATCAGCGTGCGTCACGGCGACCACATGCTGATCACGCCTTCGGCCATTCCCTATGACGAGATGACGCCGGAGATGATCGTTTCCATGCCGATCGACGGCGATGCCTCGAGTTGGGAAGGCCCGAAAAAACCCTCCGTTGAATGGCGGTTTCACCGCGATATTCTGCGGGCGCGGCCGGAAATCGGCGCGGTGGTGCATACGCATTCCACCTTCGCCACCATACTCGCCATCGCCCGCAAGCCGATTCCCGCCTGTCACTACATGATTGCGGCATTCGGCGGCCATGATGTGCGGGTTTGCGATTACGCGCGCTACGGCTCCAAGGAATTGTCGGACAACGTCATCACGGCGCTGGAAGGACGCTCCGCCTGCCTGATGGCCAACCACGGCATGGTCGCCACGGGGCCGGGCCTCGACAAGGCGATGTGGGCGGCGGTCGAACTCGAGACGATCGCCAAGCAATATTACCATTCCCTGCTGATCGGCGGTCCGGTCATTCTGCCGGAGGCGGAAATTGCCGGCGTGCTAAAAGGGTTCGCGAGCTACGGACTGCAGGAGAAACGATCGTGAGCACCGGGACAGGCGTGGTTAACCTGTTCATCATTGGCGGCGGCGTCGATGGCGCCGGCATCGCCCGCGGCGCGGCGGGGCGAGGCATGTCCGTCGTGCTCTGCGAGAAGGACGACCTTGCGCAGGGCACCAGCTTCGCGTTCCGGCAAGCTCGTCCATGGAGGATACGCGGACGCCGCAGGATATTCTGGAGCGGCGCACAAAACATGGCCTGCACATGACGCAGGCGGAACGGGATGCCTTGGCATCCTGGTATCAGCAGCAATGGCAAGCGGCCTGAAGAAGCATATCGGAGACGATGGTGAGAAGTTCTGAATTCGAAGCGCTGCTGGATCTGTCGGCACGGGTCGGCGCCGACCCGGCGCTGGTGCAGGCGGCCGGCGGCAATACCTCGATCAAGGAGGGTGGCACGCTCTGGATCAAGGCGTCGGGTCTCTGGCTGATGCAGGCACGTGAGCGCGACGTTATGGTGCCGGTGGCGCTGGATGCGCTTCTGGATGCTCTGGAGCGCGACGATCCGGCGACGGAAAAGGCGCAGGATTTCGTGATCGCGGACCGCAACCCGTCCGGCCTGCGCCCCTCGATCGAGACAACCGTACATGCGCTGATGCCGCAGAAGGTGGTCATCCACGTCCATTGCGTCGAAACGATCGCAACGGCGGTGCAGGTCAATGGCGAGGCCATCGCCGGTTCGAAACTGTCCGGCATTCCGCAT
The DNA here is from genome assembly GCF_035497515.1 of Pararhizobium sp. GTDB lineage: Bacteria > Pseudomonadota > Alphaproteobacteria > Rhizobiales > Rhizobiaceae > Pararhizobium. The sequence goes on from NZ_DATJDJ010000103.1 coordinate 84,342, forward strand.
GTCTTCGTGCCCTACGCCCGTCCCGGCCTGCCATTGGCCAAGGCGATTGCCGCCCGGCTCCAGCCGGAGACGCGGGTTCTCATTCTGGGCAATCACGGGCTTGCCGTCGCAGGCGATACCGTGGCGGAGGCGGAGGCGCTGCTGGCGGAGGTTTCCCGGTGGCTTGCCCTGCCGCGTCGCTCAGCACCGCCGGCCGATTTTGCAGCGCTGTCAAGGTTGGCGCTGAACAGCAGCTTCGTCCTGCCGGAAGACCCTCTCGTTCATGATGCGGCGGCAGATCTGGCAAGTTGCCTCATCGCTGCGGGGGGCAGCCTTTATCCGGACCATGTGATCTTTCTTGGTCGAGGCTCGTTTGTCGCCAATCCCGGTGATACCGCCCTGTCGATCGAGGAGCAGCATCATGCCGATGATCTGACGCTGCCGCCCGCTTTACTCTTTCCGGGCAAGGGCGTGCTGGTCTCGCGTGAGATCACGGCTGGAGCGCTGGCCATGGCGCGTTGCCTGTCCGACGTGCTCGGCCGTATCGGTGAAGATGCGCGGCTGCGCTACCTGACGGACGCGGAGAATGCCGAGCTTCTGGGCTGGGACGCCGAAAAGTACCGGCAGGAATTGAACCGGGCCGGAAAGGCGCTGCAATGACGGCGGCTCCTGACACGCCCCTGGTGATCGGCATCGATATCGGTACATCCGGCGCCCGTGCCGTTGCGATGGATGCCGGCTTTGCCATCGTCGCCTCAGGCTCGTCCAGGATGGCGGATTTTTCCGCCGATCACCGTGATCCGCTTGCCTGGTGGGAGGCATTGCAGGTGGCGCTGGGGCAGGTGCTCGAGGCAATCGACAGGACAAGGGTGCGGACGATCGCCATCGACGGTACCTCGGGCACGATCCTGCCGGTCGGCGCCGATGGCGCGCCGCTTGCCGTGCCGATGATGTATAACGACCCGGTGAGCGATGCCGATATCCTGTCGCGCATCGCCGCGCATGCGCCGCAGGAAAGCGCTGCCCATGGGGCAACGTCGGGTCTGGCGAAGGTCCTGGCATTCCAGTCCGTTTCCGATGTCTTCCGCATCATCCACCAAGCCGATTGGCTCGCCGGTCATTTCACCGGACTTTACGATGTCTCCGATGAAAACAACGCCTTGAAGACCGGCTATGATCCGGTCGAGCGCCAATGGCCGGACTGGATCGACCGGACCGGCGCGCGCCGCGACCTGTTGCCCGACGTGCTTGCGGCCGGCACGCCGATCGCGGGAATTTCGCCCGAGGCGGCGGATGCGTTCGGCCTTCCCGATGACGTGGTGATCGTTACCGGCACGACGGACGGCTGCGCCTCCTTTTTGGCGACCGGCGCCGATCAGCCGGGCGATGCGGTCTCCGCGCTCGGCACGACGCTGACGGTCAAGATGCTCTCCGACCGGCCGTTGTTTGCGCCCGAATATGGTCTCTACAGCCATCGGATCGGCGACATGTGGCTGGCCGGCGGGGCATCCAACACCGGCGGCGGCGTGCTTTCAGCGCATTTCGACAATGAGACGATTTCTGCCCTCTCGGGACAAATCGATCCGTCGACGCAGACCGGGCTCGATTATTACCCCTTGCCGAGGGACGGCGAGCGGTTTCCGATCAACGATCCGCAACTTAGACCACGCATGACGCCACGACCGGAAAACGATGCCGATTTCCTGAAGGCGATCTTCGAGGGCATCGCCGGGATTGAGGCGCTCGCCTACCAGCGGCTTGTTTCGCTCGGCAGTCCGGCGCTGCGGTCTGTCCGTTCGGTCGGCGGCGGAGCGAAGAACCCGGTCTGGACCGCGATCCGCAATCACGCGATGCCTGTGCCCTTCCTGCCTGTGATCTCGGAAGAGGCGGCGGCGGGTACTGCGCGGCTTGCGCTTTCCGGCGCACGATCGGCGGGCGTGTTATGAGCGGCCCCCTGACCGTTTCCGGCATGGGCGATCTCGCTGATCGATTCGATGCCTTCCTGATCGACCAGTTCGGTGTCCTGCGGGATGGACGCGGTCCCTATCCGGGTGCTGCCGAAACGCTGTCGCGCCTGAAGCAGGCGGGAAAGCGGATCATCATCCTGTCCAATTCCGGCAAGCGCTCGGCGGAAAACGACCGGCGCCTCGCGGCGCTCGGGTTCGACCCGCGGAGTTGGGACTGGTTTCTCACGTCGGGCGAGGTCGCCTGGCGGATATTGGGTACCGAAAGCGTGAAGGCAAAGATTGGCGTTCCGCGCAAATGCCTGCTGATCAGCCGGGACGGCGATACGTCGCCGCTTGACGGGCTGGACCTCGTGCGTACCGAGCGGGGCGAGGACGCTGATTTTATCCTGCTGGCGGCCAGCGAGGGCGACGTCTATCCGCTCTCCCACTATGACGCCCTGCTGGCGCCGGCGGCGAAGCGGGGCATTGCCTGCCTCTGCACCAACCCCGACAAGATCATGCTCACCCGGACAGGAACCGCCTACGGTGCCGGCCGGATTGCCGAGCTTTACGAGGAACTGGGCGGCACGGTGCGATGGATCGGCAAACCCTTTACCGACATGTACAGGACGGCGCTCGATTTTCTGGATGACATCGCGTTGGACAGGATTTGCTGCATCGGCGACAGCATCGAGCACGACATTGCCGGGGCTGTCGGGGCAGGGCTCAAATCCGTGCTGGTGACCACCGGTATTCTCGAAACGGCAGGCGATGATGAGCGTCACGCCCTGTTCGTCGAGCACGGGGCGACGCCCGATTTCATCATGCCGAAATTCATCTGGTAGGATGGGCAGGTCGATGGGGTCACGCTGCCGTTCAACACCAGCCCGCCGGCCTGCCGCTTTGCCGAGGCGGACGACGGCTCGGGGATCCGTGAAACTCCGGGATGCTCACATCGATACGGATTTTAATTCGGCGTCCCGTTGACCGATTTGCCGCACCGGGCGCCCGAGCAACAATCCCGGCGCCCCAACCGTCCTTCAGAACAGCGCGTCGGCGAAAAGTTCGTCGTCGTGGTTGGCGGCAGGGGCCGGCGCCTGGGGCGCGGAGACGGCGGTGAGCGCGCCGGCGGGGATGATGCCTTGGTGGACGGTGCGTTCCTGGGCCATCGTATAGAGTTTGAAGATGCGCGGGCCGAGATTGCCGAGGGTGCCTTCGAGGTCAGAGATGTCGGGCAGCATATCGCCGGCGAGGTCGCAGAGATTGTCGGCGCAGGCGGCAATCACTTCGCCGAGATCATTCTGGAAGTCGAGCTTGCTGATCGACAGGCCGACCTTGCTTTTCACTTCGCGGCCGTGTTCGGAGAGAATCGCAAGCTCGCTTTCCATGGCGTTGGCGGCCGAGCGGATATTGCCGACGGCGGCGCTCAGGCGCTCGGCAAGGCCCGTTCCGCCGGCATGGTTGCTGGCGGCGATCGCGGCGGCCGCGTCTTCAAAACCGGTAAGGCCGTTGACGATGGCGTCGGCGGATTCATCCAGCTTGGCGGCAAAATGTCTGGTTAAGCGCGGGACTCGCATGCGTTGCATCCCCCAAGGCGCCGAGCGGCACATCTTAAGCGCGAATCTTATTTTTTAGGCATCGCTTCCTTACGTCAAGTGCATGATATTTTTTAGCTTTATGCCTTGGGGAAATACTTATGCGAAACTGCATGGCGAAATCATCTGGAGTTCCCCTGCGTCTCTCCCTCGCTGGATCAGATCGCGCGGGAAATCTTGATGGCGCAGGCGCGGTTTTGAGTCGGAATGTCAGGGCATTGAGTTCGCGGAAACTCACCCCCCTCTGTCACAGCGTGACATCTGCCCTCAAGGGAGGAGATCATTCTTTTCCCTTGAGAATTTCGCGGCCGACAGAGGGGGGATTACCTCAAGCTCGAACGTCGCGGGTCAAACCCCCTGCATCAACAGAAACGCCTTCATCCGCTCAGCGGCCAAGTCCGGCTTGTCCAGCACATTGGCCTTGTCGGCCAGTCGAAACACATCCGCGTAATGCAGGACTCCGCGCGCCGACTGCATGCCGGCAGGCATGGTGAAGTGTTTCTGGTGGCCGTTCAGCCAGGCGAGGAAGACGACGCCGGCCTTGTAATATTGCGTCGGCGCCTCGAAGATTTTCCGCGACAAGGGCACGGTCGGCGCGATCACCGCCCGGAATGTCGCGACGTCGCCTGATGCCAGCGAGGCGAGCGCCTTCGAGGCGGAGGGGGCGACGGCATCGAAGATGCCAAGCAGGGCATGAGAGTACTTCTGCCCGTCACCCTCGATCAGTTCGGCATAGTTGAAATCGTCGCCGGTGAAGCAGAGCACGCCGTGCGGCAGGCGATTGCGAAGAGCGACTTCACAAGCGTTGTCGAGCAGCGAAATCTTGATGCCTTCGACCTTGTCCCTGTTCTCCTCGATGATCGACAGGACGGTATCGAGTGCGGTCTCGAACTTATCCGATCCCCAATAGCCCTTCAGTTGCGGATCGAACATGTCGCCCAGCCAGTGCAGCACGACCTTGTCCTTGGTCTGGCGCAGGATATGGCCATAGACCTTGCGGTAGTCATCCGCGGATGTGGCGACGCGGGCGAGAGCCCGGCTTGCCATCATGACCGAGCGACCGCCTTCCTTCTCGACGAAGCCGATCTGGGTCTCATAGGCGGCGATGACATCGTCCAGCGAGCGGGTGTCGGCTGGCGCGAGGTGATCTGTGCCGGCGCCGCAGGCGAGGTCGGCGCCTGGTACCGTGCGTGCATCCGCCAGCGAGCGGCGGATCAGTTCCTGCGCACCGGCCCAGTCCAGCCCCATGCCGCGCTGCGACGTGTCCATCGCCTCGGCGATCTTGAAGCCGAGCGCCCAGAGATGATGACGGAAGGCCATAGTCGTGTCCCAATCGATCGCGGGGCGGCCCCAGGGCTCGAGATCGCGCAGCGGATCGGAAACGACATGGGCGGCCGCATAGGCGATACGGTTGAAAACCGGCACGGATGCATGCCGCGCGACCGGCGTTCCCGACAGGCGATAGGTCTCAAGCGTGCCGTCGGCGCGCGGCAGCGACAGGGTGGCGGACATGAGAAGCTCCTCCTTGGATGTTGAAAGCCGAGTAATTTAGATCGTTCCAAATTTCAAGTGATAATTTTTGTTGATCCCTTGCTGCGGTGCATTGGAAATCATCAAAATCTGCCTCGAAATTTGCCGATGTGATCAAGTGAAAATCGATAATTTATATTGTAATCAATTTTATAGCTCGGTTCGTGCAGCTTCGGACGGCGTGCGCCACGACAATATTCACAGGGCAGACCGATTCTGCCAGATCCTCTTGACAAAATTGGAACGTTCCAATTATCTAAGGGCAATTGCCGGGGCAACAGACCTCGCTGGGAGGACGACGTGGTTAAGGAACGAGTGACAGTCATCGATATCGCGCATGCCGCCGGCGTGTCGAAGTCGACCGTCTCGCTCGTGTTGCAGGCAAGTCCGCTTGTCAACGAAGCCACGCGCGCCAAGGTCAACGCCGTCATCCGCGAGTTGGGCTATGTCTATAATCGCGGCGCGGCCAACCTGCGCCAGTCCAATTCCAAGTCCAAGATCATTGGCATCGTCGTCAACGACCTGACCAACAGCTTCTTCGCCGAACTCGCGGTCGGGGTCGACATGGTCGTGCAGTCCGCCGGCTACGTGCAGTTCCTGTCCAACAGCGGCGAGAGTGTCGATCGCCAGCGCGAGGTCATCGCCTCGATGCGCGAGCATGGCATTTCCGGTCTGATCCTGTCGCCGGCGCGTGGCACGGAGGCGGCCGACCTGAAGCCGCTGGTGGCAAGTGGCATTCCGGTCGTCAATGTCGTCCGGCAGGTCGCCGGCGCCAAGGTATCGTCCTTGGTCTCGGACAATCATGCCGGCATGCGCGATGCGGTGCGCCATCTTGCCGGGCTCGGCCATCATCGCATCGCCTTCCTCGGCGGCTTTCCTGATACGGCCGTCTTCAACGAGCGCATGCAGGGTTATCGCGATGCGCTCGCCGACATGGACCTGGCTGTCCATGACGAGTTGGTCGTCAGCTCCGCGCCGTCGCGCGCCGGTGGCGTCGCGGCGATCGAGCGGGCGCTGATGCTGCACGAGCGGCCGACGGCGGCCGTTTGCTTCAACGATGCGGTCGCCTTCGGCGTCTGCGACGGGCTTCGTGCCCATCGCCTGGATCCGGGCGAGGATTTTGCCGTCATTGGCTTCGACGACGTGATCGAGGCACAGACGGCGGTTCCGGCGCTGACGACGATCTCCGTCGACCCGCAGGGCATGGGGCGGCGGGCGGCGCAGCTTCTTCTGAAACAGATCAATGCCGGAAAGGCCGACGCGGAAGCCATCGTCGGCTCCGTGCGCCTCGTCGTGCGCCAGAGCTGCGGCTCCGCCACCGACAAAAGAGAAAGGTTGTCCTTGTTATGACACGTTGGGGTTTGATCGGGGCAAGCACGATTGCCCATGAATGGGTGATCGATGCGATCCGTGCCGTTGGCGGCGAAATCGTTTCGGTGATGAGCACGAGTGCCGAGCGCGGCGCTAAATATGCAGCCGATCACGGCATTCCCAAGTCGGTGACATCCGTCGCCGATCTTGTCGGCGATCCCGGTGTCGATGCCGTCTATATCTCCACGACCAACGAACTGCATCGCGATCAGGTGATCGCTGCGGCAAAGGCCGGAAAGCATGTTCTCTGCGAAAAGCCGCTGGCGATGTCGCTCGATGATGCCCATGCCATGGTCAAGGCGGCAAAGGATGCCGGCGTCGTCATGGCGACCAATCACCATCTGCGCGGGGCCGCAACTCACCGCGCGATGCGCGACGCCATCGCTGCCGGCAAGATCGGCAAACCGCTCGCCGCCCGCGTCTGCCATGCCGGTTACCTGCCGGTGCATCTGCAGGGCTGGCGGCTGGAAAAGCCGGAGGCTGGCGGCGGCGTCATCCTCGATATCACCGTGCATGACACCGATACGCTGCGCTATGTGCTGGGCGACGACCCGGTCGAGGCGATCGCGTTCGGTCAGTATGGCGGCATGGCGCAGGCGGGGCTTGAAGACGCGACCATGGGCGCCCTGCACTTCAAGTCGGGGCTTCTGGCGCAATTCCACGATGGCTTTACCACCAGATATGCCGTCACTTCCTTTGAGGTGCACGGATCGGAAGGTTCGCTGTTCGGCCGCAATTGCATGACGCAGAAGCCGATCGGCACCGTCACCCTGCGCAATGCCGATGGCGAGACGGAACTGCCGCTCGAGCACCGCAATCTCTACGAAAACACGCTGATCGCCTTCGATGCCGCGATTGCCGGCAACGGCAAGCCGCTGTGCGGTGGCGAAGATGGCATCTGGTCGCTGGCGACCGGCCTTGCGGTCGTCAAGGCAGCGCAGGCGGGCGGAACCGTCGCGATCGAACCGGGATTTTAAGAGCATTTCCATGAGCAAACATATCACCCCGGCCGAGGCTGCCGCCCTGATTCCCGATGGAGCGACCGTCTCCGTGTCGTCGTCGAGCGGTCTCGGCTGCCCGGATCTGATGCTGAAGGCGATCGGCGAGCGGTTCGATGCGACCGGTCATCCGCGTGATCTGACGACCCTGCACCCGATCGCCGCCGGTGACATGAGCGGCATCAAGGGCGTCGACCACATCGCCAAGAAGGGGCTGTTGAAGAAGATCATCGGCGGTTCCTATCCCTCCGGGCCATCCACCTCGGAGCCGCCGCTGATCTGGCAGATGATCGGCAGCAACGAGGTTGCCGCCTACAATATCCCGTCCGGCGTGCTGTTCGACATGCACCGCGAAGCCGCCGCCAAGCGCCCGGGCGTGCTCACCAAGATCGGTCTCGACACCTTCGTCGATCCGTCGCGCCAGGGATGCGCGATGAATGCTGCTGCTGCGGCCGAGCCGGTCGTCAAGAAGATGGAGTTCCAGGGCGAAGACTGGCTCTATTTCAAGGCGATCGTGCCGCAAGTGGCGATCATCCGGGCAACGACGGCCGATGAGCGCGGCAATCTCACCTATGAGCACGAAGGCGCCACTCTCGGGGGACTCGACCAGGCGCTCGCCGCCCGCAATAATGGCGGCATCGTCATTGCGCAGGTCAAGCGCATCACCAAGTCGGGATCGCTCAAACCCCACGACGTGCGCGTGCCCGGCATGCTGGTGGATTACGTCATCGTCGACCCCGACCAGAAGCAAACAACGCTGACGGATTACGATCCCGCCATTTCCGGCGAAATCTTCCGCCCGCTCGAGAGCTTTCGCGTGCCGGAGTTCAATATCCAGAAGGTCATCGCTCGTCGCGTCGCGCAGGAGCTTGAGGGCGGTTCTTGCGTCAATCTCGGCTTCGGCATCTCGGCCAATGTGCCGCGCATCCTTTTGGAAGAGGGTCTGCACGGTTCGGTGACCTGGGTAATTGAGCAGGGCGCTGTCGGCGGCGTGCCGCTGCTTGATTTCGCCTTCGGCTGCGCCTCGAATGCCGATGCCTTCATGCCGTCTCCCTACCAGTTCACCTATTTTCAGGGCGCGGGTTTCGACGCGTCGCTGCTTTCTTTCCTTGAGATCGACAGGTCGGGCTCGGTGAATGTTTCGAAACTCTCTTTCCGGCCGCATGTGACGGCAGGGGCGGGCGGTTTCGTGGATATTACCGCGCGAGCGAAGAAGATCGTTTTCTCCGGCATGTTCAACGCCGGCGCCAAGCTCTCGATGGCCGACAGCAAGCTGGTGATCGAGAAGGAAGGCAAGCTGAAGAAGCTCGTCAACGAGGTCGAACACGTCACTTTCTCCGGCCGCCGCGCCGTCACCCAAGGCCAGGATATCACCTATGTCACCGAGCGTTGCGTGATGAAGCTGACGCCCGCCGGCATCGTGCTGACGGAAATCGCGCCCGGTGTCGATCTGCAAACCCATATCCTCGACCAGTCGGAATTCCCGCTGATCGTTTCCGACGACCTGAAGGTCATGGATGCGGCTCTGTTCCACGAGGCGCCGATCGGGCTGACGCTGCCGCAAAAGCCGGTGCGGACGTTGGAAGGAGCTTCGCATGTCTGACGACCGCATCAGGATCGATATGGAGGATGCGATTGCCATCCTCACCGTTGCACGTCCCGAAAAACTCAATGCGTTCGACATCGACATGCTGAAGGCGCTGGCATCTGCCTGCGATACGATCGAGGCGGACGGGAACATTCGCGCGGTCATTCTGACCGGTGAAGGCAAGGCGTTCTGCGCCGGTGGTGACATCAAGGCCTGGGGTGCGATGCGTCCGGAGGAGTTCGGCCATCAATGGGTGCGCTTCGGCCACCGGGTGTTCGAGCGTCTGGCAACGCTGCGCATGCCGGTGATCGCCGCGATGAACGGCCATGCGCTGGGGGGCGGGATGGAACTGGCGGCAGCCGCCGATATCCGCATTGCCGAACGGCAGATCAAGATCGGCTTGCCGGAAACGAGCCTCGGCATGGTGCCGGGCTGGTCGGGTACGCAGCGTCTGGTCAAGCATTTCGGCGCGCAGATCGTGCGGCGCATGGTGCTGGGTGGCGAGGTGTTTACCGCTGAAGAGGCGCGCTCGAACGGTTTGGTCGATGCGGTGGTGGAGACCGGGACGGTTGTGGCGGCAGCGAAGGATTACGCCGGGCGCATCGTCAAGCGTGGGCCTGCTGCACTCGAAATCTGCAAGCTGATGATCGCCTCGGCGAATGGTGAAGACAATGGCACGGCCGTCGAGGCGCTGGGATCGATCCTGGCCGCCAAGACGGGCGACATGAAAGAGGGTGTCGCGGCCTTTTCCGGCAAGCGCCCCGCGGAATTCAAGGGAGAATGGTAATGACGGTTCTGGTGAAGCCGAAGTCGCTCGGCAATATCGCCGTGCGCGATTTCAAGATGCTGATCAACGGCAAATGGGTTGACGCCGCCGAGGGCAAGACGCTGGAGCGCGTGGCGCCCGGGCATGGCGTCACTGTCAGCCGCTATCCGTCCGCGAAAAAGGTTGATGCCGAGCGTGCTATTGCCGCCGCCCGCAAAGCCTTCGATGATGGCGCCTGGCCGCGGATGACCGCGTCGGAGCGCTCGCTGGTCCTGCTTAAAGCCGCAGACATCATTGCCGCGCGGGCCGACGAACTGGCCTATCTCGATTGCATCGAGAGCGGCAAGCCGATCAGCCAGGCGAAGGCCGAGCTTGGCGGCGCCGCCGACATCTGGCGCTATGCCGCGGCGCTCGCCCGCGACCTGCATGGCGAAAGCTATAACACGCTCGGCGACGGCACGCTTGGTGTCGTCCTGCGCGAGGCAATCGGTGTCGTCTCGATCATCACGCCCTGGAACTTCCCGTTCCTGATCGTCAGCCAGAAACTGCCGTTTGCGCTGGCCGCCGGTTGCACGACCGTGGTCAAGCCGTCCGAACTCACCTCCGGCTCGACCCTCATTCTTGGTGAAATCTTGGAAGCTGCCGGTGTTCCCGCCGGTGTCGTCAATATCATCACCGGTACCGGTCCGGATGTCGGCGCGCTTATGACTTCGCATCCGGATGTCGACATGGTCTCCTTCACCGGCTCGACCGGCGTCGGCAAGCTGACGATGACCAATGCGGCGCAGACGCTGAAGAAGGTGTCGCTGGAACTGGGTGGCAAGAACCCGCAGATCGTCTTTCCGGACGCCAATCTCGACGATTTCATCGATGCCGCCGTGTTTGGCGCCTATTTCAACGCCGGTGAGTGCTGCAATGCCGGCTCGCGGCTGATCGTCCACAAGGACATTGCCCAGGACGTCATCGCCCGTATCGCAGCCTTGTCGGCCAAGGTGAAGGTCGGTGATCCGCTGGATCCGTCGACGCAGGTCGGCGCCATCATCACGCCGCAGCACCTGGAAAAGATCGTCGGCTACGTCTCGGCTGCTTCCGGCAACGGCGCGACGGTTTCGCATGGCGGTGCGGCACTCGATCTCGGCTCCGGCCAGTTCATGTCGCCCACTATTCTCTCGGCCGTGACGCCGGACATGGCCGTGGCCCGCGAGGAGGTCTTTGGGCCCGTCCTCTCCGTGCTGACCTTCGAAACGACGGATGAAGCAATCCGCATCGCCAATTCCATCGACTATGGCCTTTCCGCCAGCGTCTGGAGCCGTGATTTCGATACCTGCCTGACGATCGGCCGCAAGGTGCGGGCCGGCACGGTCTGGATGAACACATTCATGGACGGCGCATCCGAGCTCCCTTTCGGCGGCTACCGCCAGTCCGGCCTCGGTCGCGAACTCGGCCGCCATGCGGTCGAGGATTACACCGAGACCAAGACGCTCAACATGCATATCGGCGGCCGCACCGGCTGGTGGATGCCGCGCTGAAGTTTCGAGGCGAGACCGGGAGAGAAAGGAGGGAGCGATGCAAGAGTTGAATTTTAAGAAGCAGAGCGCTGCTCTCTTCTCCATCACGGACATGACAGTGGCCGGGGACGCTTACCCCCCTCTGTCAACTTTGCTGACATCTCCCCCACAAGGGGGGAGATTGTTCTTTTCTCTCATTCGCCTCGTTTGCGGGCACGACACTTTCGGTGATCTCCCCCCTTGTGGGGGAGATGGCCCGGAGGGACAGAGGGGGGTACGTCACGGAAGGAGAAAGCCCGGGACTTTTGCCCTCCTACACCTCCACAAATCCAATCTCAGGCCTCAGCAGAACCTGCAGGGCGGCCGGTTCCTCGCCGGCGATGCGGGCAAGGAGAACGCGGCCCATCTGTCGACCGGTGTCGGTCAGGTCCTCGAAGATCGTCTCGACCTTCGGCTGGATCTGGCTCAGCAGCTTGGACGTCCGCTTGGCGACGATGTCGTATTCGACACCGAGTGTCAGGCCATGGTCGCTCATGCCGGTGATGGTGGCGAGCGCCGAGACCTCGCCGCCGCAGGCAAAGCCGTCCGGAGCGTCCGGCCGGCCGGCGCGCCGGCTCATATAGTCGCGGATCTGTTCGACGGGACAGTCGAGGTCGATCTCGTCGGGAATTTCGTATTCGACGCCGGCCTCGCGCACGGCGGTCATGAAGCCGTGCAGGAGATATTGCGAGAAGGTCATGCGCTTGGGCGGCAAGATGATCATCGGCTTGCGCCGGCCGCGGGCGATCAGCCGCTTGGTGGCCTCGTAGGCGAAGCTGAAATTGTCGTAATCGACGTAGGGATGCGGCGTAGTGAACTCGGTCCTGCCGTGGGTGACGAAGGGAAAGCCGTTTTCGAGCAGCAGACGGACGCGCGGATCGAAAGGCTCGGTGCGCGAGAAGATCAGCCCGTCGGCCATGCCGTTGCGAACGACATGACGAACCGCATCGATATTGGCGCCGTTGATGAAGTTCGGCATGACGATCAGGTGGTAGGCGGTATCCTGCAGCGCCTGCGCAAGGCCGTGCATCAGCGAGATGCCGTAACCGAGGATTTCCTCGTGCGGATCGAGCAGGACGCAGATGACGTTGGTCCGGCCGGTCTTGAGGCGCTGGGCGGCGCGGTCCGGCAGGTAGCCGATCTCGGCCGCCACCTCATGGACACGACGGCGGGTTTCCGCGGAAATCTGCGGCGCGTTGCTGAGCGCCCGCGACACCGTGGTGACGGCAAAGCCCGTCAGGTCGGCGATCGTGCGCAGCGTCGGTTTGCCGTTTTTCAGCAGAACGTCCGTTGCCGAAGATCTGGGAGTGTCGGCCAATGAAATACTCCCTCGCGGTGATGGCAGGCCACCTTTGTAACGTCAGACGAACGCAGGCGCAACGTGTTTGTGCAAACGTTTTAAATCATACTTTTCCCGCTGGGATTGCTGCGGCGCGGAATCGATAGTCCGGCTTATAAATGGCCAAATTCAGCATGTTAAGGCTATTGATGAGGAGATGGTTCGCGGTGCTTGACTTGGTACGGTTTATAACGTTTTAAATGTGGCCAGCGGTTGAGAACCGCAGGCCAATTGCTTCCCCGTTTTGGGACGGGATGGCATTCAACGGCGGGGAGGAGTTTCCCGCTTTTCAGACTTGCAAACGGGAGGATTACGATGCGCAAGTTTATGACGACGACAGCAATCGCAGCACTAATGATGACCGGCGGCGTGGTTGTGGGCGGCACTGCCGTTCATGCCGCTGAAAGTGTCGAAGTTCTGCATTGGTGGACCTCGGGCGGTGAAGCCGCCGCTCTGGACGTCCTGAAGAAGGATCTGGAAGGCAAGGGCATTTCCTGGACCGACATGCCGGTTGCCGGTGGTGGCGGTACGGAAGCCATGACCGTGCTGCGCGCACGCGTCACGGCGGGCAATGCCCCGACCGCGGTACAGATGCTCGGCTTCGACATTCTCGACTGGGCCAAGGAAGGCGCTCTCGGCAATCTCGACGAGATCGCTGCCAAGGAAGGTTGGGACAAGGTCATCCCGACGGCGCTTCAGCAGTTCTCCAAATATGATGGCCACTGGATCGCAGCGCCGGTCAACGTTCATTCCACCAACTGGATGTGGATCAACAAGGCGGCGCTCGACAAGGCCGGCGGCAAGGAGCCGCAGAACTGGGACGAACTCGTTGCCCTGCTCGACAACTTCAAGGCGCAGGGCATCACCCCGATCGCGCATGGCGGCCAGCCCTGGCAGGATGCGACGATCTTCGACGCCGTCGTACTTTCGCTCGGCACCGATTTCTACAAGCAGGCCTTTATCGATCTCGACCCGGCGGCTCTCGGCGGCGACAAGATGAAGACCGCTTTCGAGCGCATGACCAAGCTGCGTTCCTATGTCGACGACAACTTCTCGGGTCGTGACTGGAACCTGGCATCGGCCATGGTCATCGAAGGCAAGGCCGGCGTTCAGTTCATGGGCGACTGGGCCAAGGGTGAGTTCGTGAAGGCCAAGAAGGTGCCCGGCACTGACTTCGTCTGCATGCGTTACCCGGAAACGCAAGGGTCGGTCACCTTCAACTCCGACCAGTTCGCGATGTTCAAGGTTGCCGACGACAAGGTTCCCGCCCAGATGCAGATGGCTGCGGCGATCGAAAGCCCGACCTTCCAGTCGGCTTTCAACGTCGTCAAGGGTTCGGCTCCGGCTCGCACCGACGTGTCGAACGAAGCGTTTGACGATTGCGGCAAGAAGGCCATCGCCGATCTCGCCGATGCCGACAAGAACGGCAAGCTGTTCGGTTCCATGGCGCATGGCCATGCCAACCCGGCTGCCGTCAAAAACGCCATCTACGACGTTGTGACGCGCGAATTCAACGGTGAACTCACCGCTGAAGAAGCCGTCAAGGAGCTGCCGGCCGCAGTCGCTGCCGCTCAGTAAAACCGTTGTCCCTGTCCGGAGTGCTTAAGGCACTCCGGACATCATTCCTTACAGACATTTGTCTTTAAAACGGTGGTATTCGCCATGGATAGCCGCAGCCGGCTGCAGGATATTGTGCCAAAACTGGTGCTTGCCCCCAGCTTCCTCATTGTCCTCGTCTTTGTTTACGGCTTTATCGCCTATACGGGCTACCTGTCGGTGACCGACAGCAAGATGCTGCCCTCCTACAATTTCGTGGGCTTAAGCAACTATTCCAAGCTCTGGGCCTTGCCGCACTGGTGGCGCGCGATTTCCAACCTGGCGATCTTCGCGACGCTCTATATCGTCATCTGCTCGGTGCTGGGACTGGCGCTCGCCATTCTGCTCGACCAGAAGATCCGGATGGAGGGGCTGCTGCGGCCGATCTATCTCTATCCGATGGCGCTGTCCTTCATCGTCACCGGAACGGCCTGGAAATGGTTTCTCGATCCGGGCATAGGGCTCGAAAACACCATGCACCTCTGGGGCTGGGAAAGCTTTACCTTCAACTGGATCAAGGACCGCAACTACGCGATCTATTGCGTGGTGATCGCCGCCGTCTGGCAATCCACCGGCTTCATCATGGCGATGTTCCTCGCCGGCCTGCGTGGCGTCGACAACGAGATCATCAAGGCCGCCCAGATCGACGGCGCATCGACCACGACGATCTACCGGCGGATCATCATTCCGCTGATGAGGCCCGTGTTCCTGTCTGCTTTCGTCGTGCTCGCCCACCTCGCCATCAAGGCCTATGACCTGGTCATCGCGCTCACCGGCGGCGGGCCGGGACAGGCGACCGAACTGCCGGCGACCTTCATGTATTCCTACACCTTCACCCGCAATCAGATGGGCATCGGCGCGTCGTCGGCGATCATCATGCTGGTGATGATCTTCTCGATCATCATCCCCTACCTCTATTCCGAAATCAAAGGGGAGAAGCGCTGATGAGCATCCAGAGCCCCGACAATGCCATTTCCAGCGGCCGTTTGACCCGCGCCCTGATCTATTCCGTGCTGATCCTGTTTGCGGCCTATTCGCTGCTGCCGCTCTACGTCATGCTGGTCAATTCCTTCAAACCCCTGGACGAGATCCGCCAGGGCGGCATGCTGAACCTGCCGATGACCTGGACGCTCGATCCGTGGCGGTCGGCCTGGTCGACGGCGCAGATCGGCGTGCAGCCGACGGGCCTCAAGCCGTTCTTCATCAACTCGATCCTGATGGTCGTTCCTGCCGTGGCGATCTCCACCATTCTCGGCGCGCTCAACGGCTATGTGCTGACCAAGTGGCGCTTTCCGGGATCCGGCATTTTCTTCGGCATGTTGCTCCTGTCCTGCTTCATCCCGTTCCAGATCGTGCTGATCCCGATGGCCCGCATGCTCGGCATATTCGGCCTGGCCGGCACCACCAGCGGCCTCGTCTTCGTGCATATCGTCTACGGTCTCGGCTTCACCACGCTCTATTTCCGCAATTACTACGAAGCGTTCCCGACCGAACTGGTGCGTGCGGCACAGATCGACGGTGCCAGCTTCTTCCAGATCTTTCGGCGCATCCTCCTGCCTTCGTCGGGTCCGATCATCGTCGTTTCGGTCATCTGGCAGTTCACCAATATCTGGAACGACTTCCTGTTCGGGGCTTCGTTCTCCGGCGCGGATTCGGTGCCGATGACGGTCGCGCTCAACAATCTCGTTTCTTCCTCTACCGGGGTGAAGGAATACAACGTCCATTTTGCAGGCGCGATCCTCGCCGCCCTGCCAACACTTGTCGTCTACATCGTTTCGGGCCGCTACTTCGTCCGTGGCCTGATGTCCGGCGCCGTGAAGGGTTAAAGCCATGTCCTTTCTGAAAATCACCAACCTTCGCAAGTCCTACGGTGCTCTGGAGATCCTCAAAGACATCAACCTGGAAATCGACGAGGGCGGCTTTCTGGTGCTGGTCGGCCCCTCCGGCTGCGGCAAGTCCACCCTGCTCAACACGATTGCCGGTCTGGAACCGATCACCTCGGGCGAGATTGCCATCAATGGCAAGTCGGTGGCTGGCCTGCATCCGTCCAAGCGCGACATCGCCATGGTCTTCCAGTCCTACGCGCTCTACCCGAACATGACGGTTGCCGGGAACATCGCTTTCGGCATGGAAATTCGCGGCGTGCCGAAGGTCGAGCGTGACAAGGCGATCAGGCAGGTCGCCGACATGCTGCAGATCGGCCATCTGCTGGAGCGCAAGCCGAGCCAGTTGTCGGGTGGCCAGCGCCAGCGTGTCGCCATGGGCCGGGCGCTCGTGCGCAACCCGCAGGTGTTTCTGTTCGATGAGCCGCTCTCCAACCTCGATGCGAAGCTGCGCGTCGACATGCGCACCGAGATCAAGCGCCTGCATCAGCGCATGAAGACGACGATCGTCTACGTGACGCATGACCAGATCGAGGCGATGACGCTGGCAACCAAGATCGCGGTGTTGAAGGACGGCGTCCTGCAACAGTTCGGAACGCCGGCGGAAATCTACAACAACCCGGCCAATCTGTTCGTCGCCGATTTCATGGGCTCTCCGGCCATGAACCTGTTGAACGCCACGGTCGAGGGCAGCGGAAACGATCTCAGCGTCTCGCTGGTTCGCCCGGATGCAGAGCCGCTGCGCCTGC
Organism: Pararhizobium sp.; assembly: GCF_035497515.1. GTDB lineage: Bacteria > Pseudomonadota > Alphaproteobacteria > Rhizobiales > Rhizobiaceae > Pararhizobium. Next base: position 101,229 of record NZ_DATJDJ010000103.1, read on the forward strand.
CGGTGCCGCAGGCAAGCGGGCTTGCCGCCCATGCCGGAAAGCAGATCGTCTTCGGTATCCGCCCGGAAGCGCTGACCGACCCGGATGGCGCCGACCGCAACGCCCGATCGGTGTTCGAGGGAGATTGCCTGATCGAGGTGGTGGAGCCAGCCGGTTCCGATACGTTCGCCGTTACCAAGCTCGGTGGCAAGGAAGTCGTTGCGCGTCTTCGCGCCGATGCCCGCATCGCGCCCGGACAGAACACACGGCTTGCTTTCAACCTGGACAAGGCGGTCTATTTCGATCCGCAAAGCCAGCAGCGCATCGGTTGAGTTCGCGTCATGACACAGCAGCCCGACATCGTCATCATCGGCTCCGGCATCGGCGGAGCGACCCTCGCCGCCGGTCTTGCCGGCTCGGGTGCACGCATCGTGATCCTCGAGCGGGGCGAGCGTCTTCCCGATACGCCGGAAACCCGCAGCTATCGTTCCATCTTCGTCGATGGCCACTTCCGACCAAAGGAGATGTGGCGCGAACCGGACGGCACGGCGTTCAATCCCGGCAACTTCTATTTCGTCGGCGGCAATTCGAAGCTCTTCGGCGCGGTCCTGCTGCGCTACCGTGCCGAGGACTTTGCCGAGATGCAGCATCTCGGTGGCGTCTCGCCGGCCTGGCCCTTTGCCTATGAGGAACTGGAGCCATGGTACGGCAAGGCGGAGCGGCTGTTTGCGGTGCGCGGCGAGCTTGGACAGGATCCGACCGAGCCGGCCCATTCCACACCCTATTCCCATGGTCCCGTGCCGGACGAGCCGGCGATTGCCCGTGCTCGCGCGGAGATGAAGGCGCAGGGGCTGCATCCGGCAACCCTGCCGCTTGGTGTCGATATCGAGACATGGCTGGCGGGCGGAAAGACGCCATGGGATGGTTTTCCGAACGCCGGCAAGGGCAAGATGGATGCCGAGACCGCGCCGCTCGCCGCAGCCTTGAAAGACCCGAATATCGAATTGATTACCTCTGCTTATGTGGAGACGCTGCAGGCAGGAACCGGGGGCCGGATCGAGGCTGTTCACTACACCCATCAGGGCGAGAGGAAGCGGCTGTCGCCGAAGCTGGTCATCCTGTCGGCCGGTGCGATCAATTCCGCCGCGATCCTGCTGCGCTCCGGCGACGGCAAGGGGCTTGCCAATCGCTCCGATCAGGTCGGCCGCAATTTCATGAACCACAATTCCAGCGCCATGCTGGCGATCAACCCGTTCCGGCGCAACGACAGCGTCTACCAGAAGACGCTGATGCTGAATGACTACTACCTGACCGGCGGGCGGGACGGCCTGCCGCTCGGCAATGTCCAACTGCTCGGCAAGATCAACGGCGACATCCTCAAGGCCAATGCGCCGTGGTATGCGCCCCGCTTCGCCCTCGACTTCATGGCCGGCCATGCCGTCGACTGGTACATGATGACGGAGGATCTGCCGAACCCCGAAAGCCGCATCATGGTCGATGGCAAGGGCATCATCATGCAGTGGCAGCGCTCGAACATGGAGTCGCTGTCCGGTCTTGAGATGAAGATGCGCGAACACTTCAAGGCGGCCGGCTATCCGATCGTGCTGTCGCGACCGTTCGACAAACGCACGCCGTCGCATCAGTGCGGCACGGTGCGCATGGGCAACGACCCGGCCTCCGCGCCGCTCGATCCGCTCTGCCGGGCTTACGATCATTCGAACCTCTACGTCGTCGATGGCGGCTGCCTGCCAACCTCGGCCGCCGTCAATCCTGCCTTGACCATCGCCGCACAGGCGCTCCGCGTCGCCGATCACATCATCTCGAAGGAACTGGCGGCATGACGGAGAAAAAACGTCCCGTTGCCATCGTCACCGGCGGACGTCGCGGCATCGGTCTTGGCATCGCCAAGGCGCTGGCGAAAGGCGGGTTCGACATTGTCATCACCGGCATCGGCGACGCCGACCAGGTGAGCGGTGTGCTCGATGATCTCGCGACGTTGGGGGCGAGGGCAATCTTCCTCAAGGCGGACCTATCCGATCTTGCCCACCATCAGGCGACAGTCGATACCATTCTTTCGCGGTTCGGCTCGATCGATTGCCTCGTCAACAATGCCGGCATGGCATCGGTGGTGCGCGGCGACTTTCTCGATCTTGCACCGGACAATTTCGACACCATCGTCGCCACCAACCTGCGCGGAACGGTCTTCTTCACGCAGGCCGTGGTGAAGGCCATGCTGGCGGGCGGGGCAGGCGGTTATCGCTCGGTAATCAATATCACCTCGGTCTCGGCCACCATGAGTTCGCCGGAGCGTCTGGATTACTGCATCAGCAAGGCGGGGCTTGCGGCCTTCTCGCAAGGACTGGCGTTGCGGCTTGCCGAGACCGGCATTTCCGTTTTCGAGCTGCGTCCAGGCATCATCCGCTCCGACATGACGGCCGGCGTTTCGGCGAAATACGATACGTTGATCGATGGCGGGCTGGTGCCGATGAAGCGCTGGGGCGAGGCGGACGATATCGGAGGCATGGTCGCGGCATTGGCCAGCGGCAGCTTCGGATTCGCGACGGGCACGGTGATATCAGCCGATGGCGGGCTTTCGATCGGAAGGCTTTAAGCGGGGCGAGGGGACGACTGAGCTTGCCGCTTGTCCCTTCTCCCCATCAAAACGGGAAGAAGGTGCGCGACAGGGTGGATGAGGGGCATACCACCCTCGACATTTGGATTTTGAGGACTGCGACATGAGCTACGACTACATCATCACCGGTGCCGGACCTGCCGGTTGCGTGCTGGCCAATCGGCTGACGGAAGATGCCGAGGTCAAGGTGCTGCTTCTGGAAGCGGGCGGCAGCGATTGGAACCCGCTGTTCCATATGCCGGCCGGCTTTGCCAAGATGACCAAGGGTGTCGCCAGTTGGGGCTGGGAAACCGTGCCGCAGAAGCACATGAAGAACCGCGTGCTGCGCTATACGCAGGCCAAGGTGATCGGCGGCGGGTCTTCGATCAATGCGCAGCTTTATACGCGAGGCAATGCCGCCGATTACGATCTCTGGGCCAGCGAAGACGGCTGCACCGGCTGGGACTATCGCAACGTGCTGCCCTATTTCAAGCGCTCGGAAGACAACCAGCGTTTCGCCGACGACTATCATTCCTATGGCGGGCCGCTCGGTGTTTCCATGCCTGTCTCCGGTCTGCCGATCTGCGACGCCTATATACGCGCTGGCCAGGAACTCGGCATTCCCTACAACCACGATTTCAACGGAAGGCAGCAGGCCGGTGTCGGCTTCTATCAACTGACCCAGCGCAACCGCCGCCGCTCCTCGGCATCGCTCGCCTATCTCAATCCGATCCGCGATCGCAAGAACCTGACGGTGCGCCTCGGCGCGCGCGTCACGCGGATCGTCCTGGAAGGAACGCGGGCTGTCGGCGTCGAAGTTGTTACCTCGGCAGGTCCGGAAATCATCCGGGCCGAGCGCGAAGTGCTGGTGTCGTCCGGCGCCATCGGTTCGCCGAAACTGCTGCAGCAATCCGGCATCGGTCCGGCCGATCACCTGCGCTCCGTCGGCGTCGAGGTGAGGCATGATCTGCCGGGCGTTGGCTCCAACATGCAGGATCATCTCGATCTTTTCGTCATCTCCGAATGCACCGGCGATCATACCTATGACGGCGTCGCCAAGCTTCACCGGACGCTCTGGGCTGGCCTGCAATATGTCCTGTTCCGTTCAGGCCCGGTCGCGTCGTCGCTGTTCGAGACCGGCGGCTTCTGGTATGCCGATCCGAATGCGCGTTCGCCCGATATCCAGTTCCATCTGGGGCTCGGCTCCGGCATCGAGGCCGGCGTCGAGAAGCTGAAGAATGCCGGCGTGACGCTCAATTCCGCCTATCTGCATCCGCGTTCGCGCGGCACGGTGCGGCTGTCATCGTCCGATCCGGCGGCCGCACCTTTGATCGACCCGAACTACTGGAGCGATCCGCATGACCGCAAGATGTCGCTGGAGGGGCTGAAGATCGCCCGCGAAATCTTCCAGCAGGATGCGCTCAAACCCTATATCATGGCCGAGCGCCTGCCGGGACCGAAGGTGATGACCGATGATGAATTGTTCGATTATGGCTGCGCCAATGCCAAGACCGATCACCATCCGGTCGGCACCTGCAAGATGGGTACCGGTGCCGACGCGGTCGTCGGCCTCGATCTCCGGGTGCATGGCTTGCAGGGCCTGCGCGTCTGCGATTCATCCGTCATGCCGCGCGTTCCCTCTTGCAATACCAACGGGCCGACGATCATGATGGGCGAGAAGGGCTCCGACATCATCCGCGACCGGCAGCCCTTGCCGGCGATGGTCTTTTCTCATGAACGCAACGACCAGCGGCCGCGTGCGCGCGCCGACATCCGATAGGAGTTCCACATGATCCGCCATTGTGTCTTCATTCGCTTCAAGGCCGATGTTTCCGCTACTGAACGCGCCTCGATCCTCGGCGATATCGCGGCGCTGCAGCCGCTCGTCCCGGGCTACCTGTCTGTCGAGATCGGACCGAATGTTAGCCCCGAAGGGCTCGGCAAGGGTTACAATTCCGGCTTCATCATCGATTTCAAGGATGCGGCGGCGCGCGATGCCTATCTCGTCCATCCCGCGCATGAAAAGGCCGGTGGCCGGATCGTCGCCGCGGCGGAAGGCGGCGTCGATGGCCTCTTTGTCTATGATTTCGACATCGCAGGCTGACCGCGCATGACGCTTGATCCCAGGGACTTCCTAGCAAGCCTGTTCAAGGCGGCGGTCGAGGCGGCTGACCCCTTGATGGCAATCCGCGCCCACCTGCCGACAAAGCCGAAGGGGCGGACGATCGTCGTCGGTGCCGGCAAGGCGGCCAGCCAGATGGCGGCCGCCTTCGAAAGCCTCTGGGACGGACCGCTGGAAGGTGCGGTTGTCGCGCGGCATGGGCCGATCGCGGACTGCAAGCGCATCCGCGTGCTGCAATCGGCGCATCCGGTGCCGGACGAGGCGGGCTTGGCCGGATCGGCGGAATTGTTGCGGCTGGTCGAGGGGCTGACGCCCGATGATCTGGTCGTCGCGCTGATTTCGGGTGGTGGTTCATCCTTGTTGCCCGCGCCACCGGAAGGCCTGTCCCTTGCCGAAGAGATTGCGGTCAACAAAGCGCTTCTCGCCTCCGGCGCACCGATCTCGGCGATGAATGTCGTGCGCAAGCATGTATCGCGCATCAAGGGCGGACGGCTGGCCTTTGCCGCTCATCCCGCTCGCGTCGTCAGCCTGATCGTGTCCGATGTGCCGGGCGACAATCCCGCCTTCGTCGCTTCCGGCCCGACCATTCCGGATCTCTCGACGCCGCAGGACGCCTTGGCGATCGTTGCCCGCTATGGCATGGCGTTGCCGGAAGCGGTCATGCGCCATCTCGCCTCCGAGCAGGCGGTCGCTCCGCGCCCTGATCACTCCGTTTTCTCAAATATGACCCATCACGTCATCGCATCGGCGAGCGTCTCCCTCGATGCGGCGGCGGCGAGGGCACGGACGTTCGGGGTCGGAGCAGTGATTCTATCTGATGCCATCGAGGGCGAGGCGCGCGATATTGGTCGCATGCATGCGGCGATCGCCAAGGAAACGGCCTTGCGCAACCGTCCATTCCAGAAGCCGCTGGTCATCCTGTCCGGCGGCGAAACAACGGTGACGATCTCGGGCGACACCTATGGCAAGGGCGGCCGCAACAGCGAATTCCTCCTGTCCTTCGCGCTCGATATCGACGGTGTCGACGGCATTCACGCACTCGCCGCCGACACCGACGGGATCGACGGCTCGGAAGACAATGCCGGTGCCTTTGCCGATGCCTCCATAGTTGCCCGCATGCGCGCCGCTGGCGCCGATCCCCGCGACCATCTCGCCCGGCATGATGCCTGGAGTGCATTCAACGCCAGCGGCGACCTGTTCGTGCCCGGTCCCACCGGCACCAATGTCAACGATCTGCGTGCCTTGCTGATCCTGTGATCAAGCCTGTGGTTTGAAAACCACGGCTCACACAGCGCCGTTGACCATATCATTCATTTTGATATTAATTGGTTTTGCTGGTGGAGCTGCGCGTTGAGCGGGAATAGAAGATGAGCCGAAATTTTCTAGTGATCGATCCGGAAGAGGGAATGGCGGTTCTCAAGGGGCTGGCCTCGACATCCCGGATCGCGATGCTCAAGCTCCTGCATGTCAAAGGCCCGCAAAACGTCAACGAAATCGCCGAAACCCTTGGGCTTCCGCAGTCCACAGTGTCGACAAATGTCGCCATTCTGGAGGAGGCGGGGCTGATCCGGACAGAATCGCACAAGGCACGCAAGGGCAACCAGAAGATCTGCTATTCGAATTTCGACGAGGTTCTGGTCGTCTTCAAGGACGATATCAAGGCGTTGAAATCCAGCGGTATCGAGGTTGCGATGCCACTCGGACTCTATACGAGCTGCGAGGTTACCGGCCCCTGCGGTCTGTGTTCCGTCGATGGAATCATCGGCCTGCTCGATGTGCCGGATACGTTTCTCGATCCCGACCGGATGAAGGCGGGGCTGATCTGGTTCACCCGCGGTTATGTCGAATATCAGTTCCCGAACAATGCGCGGCTCACCAACACGCAGATCGAAGAGATTGAATTTGCAATGGAATTGAGTTCGGAAGTGCCCGGCACCAGCGCCGATTGGCCCTCCGACATCACCCTTTCCGTTAATGGCGTCGATACCGCGACCTGGACATCTCCGGGTGACTACGGCGACAAGCGCGGTGTCTTCACGCCCGACTGGTGGAAGCTCAAGGGCTCGCAATATGGCAAGCTGAAAAACTGGCGCATTGCGGCCGATGGCACCTATATCGACGGTCTGAAGATTTCCGATATTGCGCTGAGCGATCTCAAGCTTTCGGAGCATCATTCAATCCGGCTGCGCATCGCGGTGCGTGAAGATGCCAAGCATCCCGGCGGGATCAATATCTTCGGTCGCGGTTTCGGCAATTACGATCAGGACATCGTCATGCGCTTGAAAACGAAATAATGGATATAAACCCGATTTTCTGAATTATCATACTTGACGTTCATGTCGCGTTCCTCTTAATTATCGACAAAAGTGATTAATATCACAAAAGACGATCATTTTTGGGAGGGCAGACCGTGAAGGCTTCCGTTGTCGCGCACCGGGACTATGTGATTTCGCAGATCGATGAGCGCCTCTATGGCTCCTTCATCGAGCATCTGGGCCGTGCCGTCTATACCGGTATCTACGAACCGGATCACGCGACCGCCGATGAAAACGGCATGCGCAAGGATGTCATCGATCTCGTCAAGGAATTGAAGGTTCCGGTCGTTCGCTATCCCGGCGGCAATTTCGTCTCGGCCTATAACTGGGAAGACGGCATCGGCCCGAAGGAGGATCGCCCGACGCGGCTCGATCTTGCCTGGCACACGTCGGACAGCAACCAGGTCGGTATTCACGAGTTTTCCGACTGGTGCGACAGCGTCGGTACGGAAATGATGCTCGCCGTCAATCTCGGCTCGCGCGGTCTCGATGAAGCCCGCAACTTCCTCGAATATGTCAATCACCCCGGCGGCAGCAAGTGGAGCGACATGCGCATCGCCAATGGCCGCGCCGAGCCGTTCAACACAAAGCTCTGGTGCCTCGGCAACGAGATGGACGGCCCCTGGCAGATCGGCCACAAGACGGCCGACGAATATGGTCGGCTGGCTCATGAGACCGCAAAGGCGATGCGCGCGTTCGACAGTTCGCTCGAACTGATCGTCTGCGGCTCGTCCAACGCCCATATGCCGACCTATCCGGAATGGGAAGCGACCGTTCTCGAACATACCTACAACGAGGTCGATTACATCTCGCTGCACATGTATTTCGAAAACCGGGCAGGTGACACGGCGAGCTATCTTGCCCAGAACGTCGAGCTGGACAATTATATCGCCACCGTTTCCGGGGTCATCGACTATGTCAAGGCGAAGAAACGCTCGAAGAAGCAGGTCTATATCTCCTTCGACGAATGGAACGTCTGGTATCATTCCAAGGAACAGGACAAGGCGCTGCTCGCCGGCAATCACGGCTGGCCGCATGCCCCGGCGCTGTTGGAAGACATCTACAATTTCGAGGACGTGTTGCAGGTCGGCCTGATCCTCAACACCTTCATCCGTCGCTCCGATGTCGTGCGCATCGCCTGCATTGCGCAGTTGGTCAACGTTATCGCGCCGATCATGACCGCGCCGAATGGTGCCGCCTGGCGGCAGACGATCTTCTACCCCTATTATTTCGCCTCGGTCTTCGGTCGTGGCACGGCGCTCAATCTTGCGGTCAATTCGCCGACCTATGATGCTCCGGTCGCCGACAAGGTGCCCTTCGTCGATGTCTCTGGCGTCCATGATGCCGAAGGTGGGATCGTCACGTTCTTTGCCGTCAATCGTCATCTGACTGATAGTATCGAGGCGGAGTTTAGCCTGGCTGGTTTCGAAAAGGCCGAGATTTTCGATCACCAGATCATGACGCATGCCGATCTGCGCGCCGTCAACACGGCTGAAAAGCCTGACAATGTCGTTCCGCGCAAGGGAACGGGTGCGTCCGTCAAGGGCGACGTGGTCTCGGTTACCCTGCCGCCGCTGTCCTATCAGGTCATCCGGGTAAAAGTCTGAAGACAAGTATATCAAATATATTGATATATATCATGAATGTTGACTTGAGCTTCATTTCGGAGATACTCGACGCCACGGAAAGGGCGCCGAGGCCGGAGGGGAGATCAGGTCGAGGACCGCAGAATCCGAGGAATGGCCGGACTGGTCTTGGCAGGCGATTGCGCCGCTGCACCAGGCCGGAACCGTTCCATCACGGCAAGGGAGGTTGACGTGACGGCGCATATCGAGATCAAGGACGTGGTCAAGCGTTTCGGCGCAGTGACGGTCATCGACCATCTTTCGCTGTCCATCGATCCCAATGAATTCATGGTGTTTCTCGGGCCGTCCGGCTGTGGGAAATCGACATTGCTGCGGATGATCGCGGGCTTGGAAAGCGTCGACGAAGGCACGATTTCCATCAATGGCCAGCGCATCGACAATCTTCCGCCCGGACAGCGCGACATCGCCATGGTGTTCCAGTCCTATGCGCTCTATCCGCATATGACGGTCGCCGACAATATGGCCTTCGGGCTGCGCAACATCGGTGTTGCCGCCGATGTCATTTCGGCCCGTGTCACTGAGGCCGGCCGCATGCTGGAGATCGGCCATCTCATGGACCGCAAGCCGGGACAGCTTTCCGGTGGCCAGCGTCAGCGCGTTGCCATCGGCCGGGCCATCGTCAAGGAGCCAAAAGCGTTTTTGTTCGACGAACCGCTCTCCAATCTCGATGCCGCCTTGCGGGTTCGCACCCGTGTCGAGCTTGCGCAGCTTCGTCACCGCGTCAAATCGACGATGATCTTCGTCACCCATGACCAGATCGAGGCGATGACGCTCGCCGATCGCATCGTCGTCATGAACAACCGCAAGATCGAGCAGATCGGCACGCCGATGGAGATCTACTCCCGGCCGGCCACCCGTTTCGTCGCGACCTTCGTCGGCTCGCCGGCGATGAACTTCGTCGATGCCACGCTGGACAGATCTGGCGGCAACATCATTGCCCGGTTCGCCGGTGGCGTTTCGGTCGAGACCGATATCGGCTCCAATCAGTTGGCTGATGGCAAATACACGTTCGGCATTCGCTCGGAAGATGTCCGCGTCGCCCCGACAGGGCAGGGCACCACCGAGGGCGTGGTCGATGTGCTCGAGCGGTTGGGTGAACGGACGCTGGTTTACGCGCGCCTTGCCGATGGTCAGCAGATCGTCGGTTCTGCCGCAGGCAATAGCCCGGTTGTGGTCGGCGATCGTGTCGGCCTCGCCTTCGATGGCACCAAATCGCATCTCTTCAACGATGCCGGGCATGCCTGGCATGCGAGAGGGGTCTGACATGGCCGAGCAACTGACGCTTGCGCAGACCGCGACGCCGGCCGCCGGCGTCAGAGTTCCCAGCGCCGATATCTATGCGCCGAAATGGCGGAATTTCATTTTCGTCGCACCCTACCTGTTTTTCTTCACGACGCTGCTGGTGTTTCCGCTGTTGTGGGGCATCTGGCTTTCGTTCCACAAGGCAGATACTTTCGCGACAGGCAAATTCGTCGGCTTCGGCAATTATATCAGGCTGTTTCATGACAAGGTCTTTTTGCAGTCCATCTGGAACACCTTCTATTTTGTCGCCCTGACCGTGCCGGCACTGGCGCTGATCGGCCTGTTCCTGGCGCTCAGCCTCAACAGGCGGACACGCTCGGCGGCGGTGCTGCGAACGATCTTCTTTTCGTCCTCGGTACTCTCGGTCACCATCGTCACGCTGATCTGGCGCATCGTCTATATTCCGAACAACGGCCTGTTGTCGCTGGTCTATGGCTGGTTCGGGGCAACCGCGCCATCCTTCATATCCGACCCGGACCTCGCCATGATCGGCATCGCGATCGCGACGATCTGGTGGTGCATCGGCCTGCCGATGATGCTGTTCCTGTCGGCGCTGCAGCAAATCCCGCAGGATATCTACGAGGCCGCAGCGCTCGATAACGCCAACCGCTGGCAGACGCTGCGGTCGATCACCCTGCCGTCGATCAAACGCACCTTCGTGCTCGTGATCATCATCCAGATCGTGCTGCAGTTCCAGCTTTTCGGACAGCCCTGGCTGATGACGCGCGGTGGTCCGAACAACCTCACCAAACCGATCGTTCTCTATATCTACGACACGGCCTTCCGCCGCTGGGATCTGGGTCTGGGTGCCGCCGCGTCGGAAATCCTGTTCATCCTGATCCTCATCGCGGCCATGGCGCAGTACCTCGTCACCCGCCGCAAGGGAGAACTCTGATGAGCGTCAATCCAGCCATCAAGGGTCGTGCTTTCGGCGATCGCGTGCTGCTCGGTCTCGTTATCCTGCTGGCTATCGTCATGGTGGCGCCGGTGTTCTTCGTCGTGGCGCTGTCGCTGAAGAACAACCAGGAACTGATGGTCGATCCCAACTCGGTCTTCCGCCTGCCGTTCACCCTGGTGAACTACGTCAACACGGTCGGCACGTCCTCGGTGTTCCGCTGGGTTCTGAACAGCCTGATTGTCGCGGGCGGCCTGACGTTCTTCACGCTGATCCTGTCGTCGCTGGCGGGCTATGGTTTTGCCCGGCTGAATTTTCCTGGCCGCGATGTCCTCTTCATCATCGTGCTTCTCGGCCTTGCGGTGCCGGAGCAGGCGGTGCTTGTCGCCCGCCACCAGATCTTCAGCTGGATCGGCTTCCACAACACCTATCACGGGCTGATCCTGCCCGGGCTGTCGAGCGCTTTCGGCGTCTTCCTGATGACCCAGTATTTCCGGGCGATCCCGAGGGAACTGGACGAGGCGGCAATGCTCGACAATGCCAGCCGCTTTCGCATCTTCTGGAAGGTCCTGCTGCCGCTGACGGTGCCTGCGCAAGCCACACTTGGCATCTTCACCTTCCTGGGTGCATGGAACGACTATTTCTGGCCGCTGATCTCGGCGACCAAGAAGGAGATGTTCACGCTGACGGTCGGCATTGCATCGACGCAGGTCAATTTCGCCCAGTCCCAGGGCATCGGCTTCCTGATGGCACAGGCCGTGTTCGCCGGGGCGCCGATCCTGATCGTCTATCTCTTTTTCCAGAAATACATCGTTACCGCCGTCTCGGGTGCCGCGGTCCGATGAAGCCATTGCCCGACGGCGGGAGAGGCCAGGGCGGTTGAAGAAGCATGACGTCACTCCAGGAGGAATGGCGGGAACTCAGTAGGAGGAACTGAAATGCGCTTGAAAAACATACTGTTTGCCGCCGTCTCGGCCGGCGCCATGATGGTCGCGAGTTCGTCGTTCGCGGCGACCGAATTGACGGTGCAGCGCTTTTTCGGCGCCTGCGACGCGGATTTCGGCACCAATACCGATGTGACAAAAGCCGTTGGCGAATGCGGTATCATCACTTCGCTGATCAACAAGTTCAACGCCGACAATCCGGATGTGCATGTCTCGGTGACCACCGTCGAATGGCCGGGTTATGACCAGTTGACCGCGCAGTTTGCCTCCGGCGACGCGCCGGATGTCGTCACCATCCATGAATCGGTACTCTCCGATTATCAGTCCAAGGGCCTTCTGCTGCCGCTCGACGACGTCCTGAATTCGGTCGGCATCACGCCGGACAGTTTTACGGACGCTGCCCGTAACGGCGCCACCAAGGACGCCAAGATCTACGGTTTGCCGATCGACACCTGGACCATGCTCTACCACATCAACCTGGACCTGTTTAAGCAGGCCGGCCTCGTCGGCGCAGACGGCAAGCCTGTCCTGCCGACATCGCCGGAGGAGCTTCTGGCTCAGGCGGAACAGTTCAAGCAGAAGACGGGCAAACCCTATTTCGTCCAGAACCTGGCCAACGAAACCGCACTCTTTACCCGCAACCTCTACACTTATCTCTTCCAGCAGGATTCCGATTTCTTCGCCGATCCGACGCATGTGAAGCTCGACACGCCGGAGGCCAGGAAGGTCGTCGAGCTGTACAAGGCGATCTTCGACAAGGACTATACGACCAAGGATCTCGACTACGGTGGCGCGATCAATGCGTTTCTGGCCGGCGAAGGCGGCGTTCAGCTGAACGGCACCTGGGTCATCGGCGACTACAATGCCCAGTCCGAAACGGCGGGCACCGCGCTCAACAAGGGCGGTTATGCCGTCTATCCGTATCCGCAGCTCTTCGGCGGTGCGCATGCGCAATATGCCGACGGCCACACCTGGGCCGTGTCGCAGAAGGACCGGACGCCGGAAGAGGTTGCCGGCATCGGCAAATTCCTGAAGTTCTTCGCCGACAACGATTTCGAATGGTCGCGCACCGGTCACCTGCCGGCCTACAAGGCCGTCATCACCTCGGATGCGTTCAAGGCCCTGCCGCATCGTGACACGGTTGCTGCCGTCGCCGATCTCGGCAAGCCGCTTCCCGCTGCCGTCCAGCGCCAGTTCGCGATCCAGGACATTATCGGCGAAGAAATGAGCGCTGCGATCAGCGGTCAGAAGGAAGTCGATGCAGCCCTGAAGGACGCGGAAAGCCGTGTCAACGAGCTGTTGGAAAACCTGTAAAAATCGAATGCCGGAAAAACGAGGGCCTGTCGCGGAAACGCGGCAGGCCTTTTGCGTTGTCGCGACAGCAACTGTCGGAGACCGCATCGCGTCAGCGGCTGCATCGGTCACGTTGCGTGTTTCCGCAAATCGGCCTGGAATCATCCTTGTTGCGGCTGTTTTCGTTACGCTCGCCAAATGTGCTTATGGCCGTCGAGCCTTCGGTCATGCGGGCTTGATCCCGCGGTGACCATGCCTCCTGTGTAAGCGTATGGCCTGCGATATGCGGGCCTTGATGCGGCTCGAAGCCCGCGTCCGCGTCACGGTATGCTTTCCTGTGTCAGTGACCTGTTTGCGTCTCTCAATTTCCATGCCTGACGCCGGAACAAACATGCCGGAAGCCCGTTCCGGCTTTGTCTGAGGGAGGTCGGGATGTTCATACGGTTCGGATACGAGATCGGCGTCAGTTGCGTCCAGCCGACGCCGATGATGACTTATCTGTCGGTGGATCGCGCAAGGCGTGCCGATATCGTCAGCGAGCGCGGCCCGATCGCCGATCCGGTGATCAAGATGGGTGAGATCACCGATCCGTTCGGCAACACCTGCATGCGCATGGTCGTTCCGGAAGGCGGCATGAAGCTCAGCTACGACGCCGTGATACGCGACAGCGGCCGGCCCGACCCGGTCAATCTCGCGGCGCGATCGGTAGCGGTCGAAAAACTTCCCGCCGAATGTTTGCCTTATCTTTCCGCCAGCCGCTACTGCGAAACCGATTGCTTCGGCGCCTTGGCCTGGCGGATATTCGGCGATATCGAGCCGGGCTGGGCGCGGGTCCAGGCGATCTGCGATTATGTTCACGAACGGCTGACGTTCAGCTACGGCTATACGTCCACGCTGCGCACCGCCATGGAGGCGCATGAAGAGCGGGTCGGCGTCTGCCGCGACTACGCGCATCTCGCCGTCACGTTTTGTCGCTGCATGAACATGCCGGCCCGTTACGTCAACGGCTATATGGGCGATATCGGCGTCGAGGGAAATCCGGCGCCGATGGATTTCAATGCCTGGTTCGAGGTCTATATAGGAAATCGCTGGTACACGTTCGATGCCCGCCACAACGTGCCCCGCATCGGTCGGATCGTCGTGGCGCGAGGGCGGGATGCTGCTGACATTCCGCTGATCCAGACTTTCGGCAAGCATGAACTGACCACGTTCAAGGTCTGGACCTCGAAGGAGGCCGATGGCGCTCTCACGGAACCGCACCGCCATGGCGATGTTTCGTTGCTGACGCCGTGGTTCAGCGAGCAGTGGTCGCGGCTTCTGCAGGAAAGACAGCACGAGCAGGAACATTAAGGCCGAACCCGCGTTAATGGTGCTGGCCTAACGCCGTCTGGTCGCTTTTTTCCCAGATGGCGCACAATGCAGAAAATAATATCTATAAACTTGATGGAAAATATCGGAGAACACAAAAAGACGCTGCGGCCGAAAAGGCGGCAGGACATCTGCAACAACTCTGTTGGAGGACAATATGCAAGGTTCGAAACAAGTCATGCAGAATCGCCCGGCAGCCTACGGCACACAGCCGGGACAGTTTTCCTGGAATATCGCGGCGCAGGCCGCCGCACTGGCTGCGGCCTTCCTCTTCGTCTCCGCGCTCGTCTGCGGCGCGATCTGAGATCCGGGTCGGCAAGAAAAGCTGCTGAACGATCGTTTCATCAAGCCCCTGGTTCCCGACGGAATCAGGGCTTTCGTCTGTCAGGGGGCATGTCGAGCCATAGGCTGCTTCACGCGTTCGAACGCCGCGCCGTGCATTCGCCAAGGTCGGCTTCCTCGCCAATCCGACTCGCCGGAACACGCTGGCTGATCCTGGATCGACCTCGGTGACCGTGTCTTCGAGGCCATTCGAATGTCCGCCCATTTCTCGGGGGTATTGCGCTTTCGGAAAAGGCGACCGAAATTCCGTTCTCCGGCGAATCCTCATTCCGACGCCGAAGACTATCTAGCCTGGAGCGCCTGTTGAAAATTTCCCCCGCATCGTGCATGGCGGCGATTTTCCAGGCTTCAGCGGGCAACGCTACCGCCAATTGATCACCGATTGGCTGAACGAAAAACAGAAGACGATCTGACGGGAAGGACAAGAAGCATGCTCGACAAACGCAAGTTCTACATCAACGGCGAATGGGTCGCTCCGCTGGTCGCCAACGATCTCGAAGTCCTCAATCCGGCAACGGAAAAGCCGATCGCGGTGATTTCGATGGGCACGGCGGCCGATACCGACCGGGCCGTTTCCGCCGCCAAGAAGGCGTTTGCAAGCTACAGCCGCACCAGCGTCGAGGAACGGCTGGCGCTTCTGGAAAAGCTGCTCGCCATCTACAAGCGCCGCTATGACGAGATGGCGAAGACGATCACCATGGAACTCGGCGCGCCGATCACCATGAGCACGGAGCAGCAGGCCGATGTCGGTGTCGGTCATCTTCAGGGTTTCATCGATGCGCTGAAGCGCGTGCACATGCGCGAGGTCCTGCCGAATGGCGACGTCATGCTGCGCGAACCGATCGGCGTCTGCGGCCTGATCACGCCCTGGAACTGGCCGATCAACCAGATCGCGCTCAAGGTCGTGCCGGCGCTTGCGACCGGCTCGACCTGCGTTCTGAAGCCGTCCGAGTTCACGCCTCTGAATGCGCTGCTTTACGCGGAAATGGTTGACGAGGCCGGTTTCCCGGCCGGCACGTTCAACCTCGTCAATGGCGATGGCCCGAATGCCGGTGCTGCACTCTCCAAGCACAAGGATATCGACATGATGTCCTTTACCGGTTCGACCCGCGCCGGTATCGCGGTCAGCAAGGATGCGGCCGATACCGTCAAGCGCGTGACGCTGGAACTGGGCGGCAAATCGCCGAACATCGTTTTCGAGGATGCCGACCTCGAAGATCGCGTCGCCGGCAGCGTTCTGGAATGTTTCAACAATTCCGGCCAGTCCTGCGATGCGCCGACCCGTCTGCTGGTGCAGAAGTCGGTTTATGACAAGGCCGTCGAGATCGCCACACGTGTCGGCAGGCAAGCCAGGGTCGGCAATCCGGCCGATGAAGGCAGCCATATCGGCCCGCTGGTCAGCGACGTACAGTTCGGCCGGGTGCAGGCGCTGATCGAGGCCGGCATTGCCGAAGGCGCGCGTGTCCTCGTCGGTGGCGCCGGCAAGCCGGAAGGCTTCGAGACCGGCTATTTCGTCAAGCCGACGATTTTCGCCGATGTCGACAACACCATGCGCATCGCCCGCGAGGAAGTGTTCGGCCCGGTGCTCGCCATCATGCCGTTCGAGACGGAGGAGGAGGCGATCGAGATCGCCAACGACACCAATTACGGTCTTGCAGCTTATGTCCAGACGGGCGACCCGAAGCGTGCCGAACGCGTCGCCTCGCGCCTTCGCGCCGGCATGGTGCATATCAACGGCGGACCGCATCGTTACGGCAGCCCGTTCGGTGGCTACAAGCAGTCCGGCAATGGTCGTGAGGGTGGCATGTTCGGGCTTGAGGATTTCCTTGAAGTCAAGACCGTGCATCGGCCTGACGCGGCCTGAGCCTTTTTGGCAACCTGATGAACCCCGTGTTCGATGGACCGCGGGGTTGCTTGCTTCAACAATTCTCATGTTCCTATCAGGATAAGTCGCTGTTTGCGGCGGCACCTTTCTGACAGCTGCGGTGCAGTCGCAGGGCATGCAGCCCATTGCGCCACAACGCCGCGCGTCAAATCTGATGCGCAAAGGGCGCTGTAACACTTTAAATATGCAGTAGACCGCAATGGATTTGTTCGTGTCAGAGACTGCCTCGCCTTTGCCCGCCGCGGCTGAGCGGGCCGCGTCTCAGATTCCAGGCAGGTTGAAGTTCGACAGGCGTTCTTCCAGCTGGAGGATCGTCGGCACGTCGGCGTTGGCGAAGGCGAAACGAAGGTAGCCTTCCTGGCCCTGGCCGAAATAGTCACCCGGCAGGCAGACGATGCCGGCGATCTTTGCAAGTTTTTCCGCCACGAATTCCGAGCGGATATCCGGATAAGGATGGCGGATATAGGCAAAGTAGGCGCCGATCGCCTGCAGTTTCCAGCCTTTCAGCCCGCTCATGACTTGCTTCAACGCTTCGGCGCGCCGGGTGATCTCGGCGCGGTTGCCGGCCCGCCAGTCGTCCAGCGCCGGGAGTGCCCTGGCGATGGCCGCCTGCGCGGAGCGGGGGGCACAGATCTGCAGATTGTCCATGATCTTGGCGACCTGCTCCACCAGCGCCGGCCCGGCCGTGATCGCGCCGAGGCGGTGACCGGGAATGCAGAAGGACTTCGAGAAGCTGTAGAGACAGACGAGGCTATCCTGCCATCCCTCGACGGTCAGCAGATCATGCGGCGCGCCGCTGCCCTCGGGCAGGAAGTCGCGATAGGTCTCGTCAAGGATCAGCCAGGTTCCGTTTGTCCGGCAGAGGTCGAAGATCCGGCGCAGCAGAGCCGGCGGATAGACCGAGCCGGTCGGATTGTTTGGTGTGACCAGTGCCAAGGCTCGCACGCCGGGCTTCAGCGCCGAGGCAATGGCGTCGATGTCAGGCAGGAAGCCGAGGGCGGCGTCGCAGGGCACCAGCTCGACACCGATGCCGAGCATGGAGAGCGTCGTTTCCTGGTTGAAATAGAAGGGGTTGGTCATCAGGACCTTGTCGCCCGCGCCGGCGATGGCCATCGCGGTCGAGATGAAGGCCTGGTTGCAGCCGGATGTGATGTGGATGTTTTCGGCCGTGACGGATGCACCGTAGACGCCGGAAACATGCGTTGCATAGGCCGCGCGCAAAACGTCCTCGCCCTCGATCGCGCCATAGCCGGTATAGGCGGGCGAGGCCGCCGCTTCGCCGAGCCATGCCAGCATGTCGGGATGGGCCGGATAGCCCGGAACGGCCTGGCTGAGATCGATCCGGGGGCCGCGCGCACCGTCATATTCCTTGCCCCAGGCAAGCACGGAAGGCACCGGCGGCGGCGACAGTCTGGCGATCAGCGGATTGAAATGCGGCATTGCGGTGATCCTGTTGGTTTTAGGCGAGCGTGTTTTTTCAAGACTTGGCGCGGCGCTTCAGCGTCGGTTCCGGCCGGCGCGCGCGGGCAGGGGAGGAGACCGGCTGGAAACCGTCCTTGGTCGGCAGCCGCTCAGGCGCGCTGATCTTCGGCGGCCGGGCGCGGATGATGGTGCGCGCCGAGGTCTGCAGCTCCGGCATCGGGTCGCTTTCGAGCGCGGCAAACAGCCAGTCGATGAACACCTTGACGATCGGCGCGGCCCGGACCTCGTTGCGGCAGGAGACATAGAAGGCGTCGTTGGCGGGAACGGTCAGGTCGAAGGGTGCGATCAGTTCGCCCTTGGCGATGAGGCTGCCTGCGGTAATCGTATCGCCGAGCGCCACGCCCTGATTGTGCAGGGCCGCTTCGGTTGAAAGCCGCGCGTCGCTCATGAAGTGCTGGCGGCCACGCTGGATGTCGGTGCCTTCCGTCGCGGCCGCAAGCCAGGTGTTCCATTCGCGCCCGTCATCCCCATGCAGGATGACATGGTCGCGCAGGTCGCGCAGCGAACGCAGCGGTCGCATGTTGACAAGGGTCGGGCTGACGACAGGGAAAAGTTCCAGCCGGCTCCACAGCCGCGCCCAGCAATCCGGCCAGTTGCCGTCGCCGTAGAGCAGACAGATATCGACATCGTTGGAAAACAGGTTGGCTGCATCGTTGGAGGCGATGAGGGTCAGTTGTACATCCGGAAACTGCTCGGTGAACTGATGCAGGCGCGGGATCATCCAGAACGACAGGAGCGCCGGCACGCAGGCGATGCGCAGTTCGCCGCTGGTGGTCGGACGCGTCATGGCGGCGGTGGCGGCCGCTATGCCCTCGAACGCGTTGGTGACGGCCGGCAACAGCAGCGCGCCTTGCGATGTCAACTTCAACCGCTTGCCGCCGCGCTCGAAAAGCGGCGCGTTGAAGGAGAGTTCAAGCGCCCGGATCTGGTGGCTGATCGCACCGTGGGTCACATTCAGTTCGCGTGCCGCAGCCGAGACCGATCCACGGCGGGCCGTCGCTTCGAAAGCGCGCAGGGGATTGAGCGGGGGCAGGCGGCTGGACACGAAAGAATGCTCTTGAAAGCGAATTGAACTGTGAGTTTTTCTCACGCCAAACGCTATAACAATGTCAATTGATTTTCCAGTGGATTTGTTTCCTAATATGCCCAACAAAGGCAAAAGCCTGGGGAACATGCACGGAAATTCCATCGGTGAAATGACGATGCCAATTCCGTTTGTTGGCGATCATCGAGGCTGGTTTTCGGCCTTGCGACGTCAGTACGCACGTTCTCCCGGGCTTGAAGGAAAGGTCGGCGGACATGACGTGGGATGACAAGAAGCTCAACGATCTGAAGGCGAAATACGGCGAGGCGCATGGTGGCGAAATGTTCGACCCCACCTTCCGCAAGGTTGCTGACAAGATATTCTCCAAGAACGGCACGCGCCTTGCGCCCTATTCCGGTGTGCCGACTTTCCTGATGGCGCCCTATATGCCTGTTGATGCCAACGCGCCGGATTTCGGCAATTTGCAGGTCGCCATTGTCGGCGTGCCGATGGATCTTGGCGTCACCAACCGTCCAGGTTCGCGTTTCGGGCCACGCGCCATGCGCACGATCGAGCGGATCGGTCCCTACAATCACGTTCTCGGTTGTGCTCCGGTGCACGACCTGCGTGTGGCCGATATCGGCGACGTACCGTTCCAGAGCCGTTACCGGCTGGAACTCAGCCATGACGATATCGAAAAGCGCATCAACCAGATCGTCGATGCCGGCGTGGTTCCGCTGTCGGTCGGCGGCGACCACTCGATCAGCCATCCGATCCTGAAAGCTGTCGGCAAGAACCGCCCGGTCGGCATGATCCATATCGACGCCCATTGCGATACCGGCGGCGCCTACGATCTCACCAAGTTCCACCATGGCGGCCCGTTCCGCAACGCGGTGCTCGACGGCGTGCTCGACCCGACCCGGACGATCCAGATCGGCATTCGCGGCTCCTCGGAATATTTGTGGGAATTCTCCTACGAATCCGGCATGACCGTCATCCATGCGGAAGAAGTCACCGGGATGGGCATGCCGGCGATCATCGAGAAGGCGAAGGCGATCGTCGGCGATGGCCCGACCTATCTGTCCTTCGATATCGACAGCGTCGATCCGAGCTTTGCGCCGGGCACCGGCACACCGGAAATCGGTGGCCTCACGACCCGCGAAGTGCTGGAACTGATCCGTGGCCTCAAGGGCCTGAACCTTGTCGGTGGCGACGTCGTCGAGGTTGCGCCACAATATGACGCGACCACCAATACGGCGCATGTCGGTTCGCAGGTTCTGTTCGAAATCCTGAGCCTCATGGTGTTCAGCCCGTTCGTCAATGGCACGCGGGACTGACCTTTTTACGCCGACGGCCCCTCATCCGGCCTGTCGGCCACCTTCTTCCCGTAAGCGGGGAGAAGGAACTTGCGGCAATCTCCGTCGTTCCCTCACCCCGTTTACCGGGAGAGGGCCAGGGGGAGGGGCTATCAACCGCACATGCTTCGCCTGCCAAACAAACTCATAAGGGGAACAAAAATGAAAACCGCATTGAAATCATCTTTTGCCGCCATGCTCCTGCTCGGCGGTGCCGTTCTCGGTCTTGCCTCGGCTGCCAATGCCGACGCTCTCGACGACATCACCAAGGCAGGCGTTCTGAATGTCGGCGTCTTCGCCGATTTTCCGCCCTTCTCCTCGGCCAGTGCCGACATGAGCCTCAAGGGCTATGACATCGACGTCGCTCAGTATATCGCCGATGCACTGAAGGTGAAGCTGGTTCCCGTTCCGATCACCGGCCAGAACCGTATTCCGTACCTGACGGAAAAGCGCGTCGATATGCTGGTCAGCGTCGGCTACAGCAAGGAGCGCGCCGAGGTCATCGATTTCGCCGCCGCCTATGCGCCCTACTACATCGCCGTGATCGGACCGGCTGCGATGGACGTGAAGGGCAAGGACGACCTCGCCGGCAAGAGCATCGCCGTCAACCGCGGCACGCTGGAAGACACCTCGCTGACGGAAGCCGCCCCCAAGGAGACCGATATCAAGCGGTTCGACAACTATAACGCCGTCATTCAGGCTTTCATTTCAGGCCAGACCGACCTGATGGTCGTCGGCAACGATGTCGGTGCGCAGGTTCTGGCCCGCCAGGAAGCCTTGAAGCCGGAGCAGAAGTTCCAACTGCTGACCTCGCCGTCGCATCTCGCGCTCAACAAGGGTGAGGACCGCCTGAAAGCTGCGATCAACGATGCAGTTGCCAAGATGCTGGCAGATGGCAAGCTGAACGAAAGCTCGCAAACCTGGCTGAAGGTTCCGCTCAATCCAGAAAACCTGAAGGATTGATCCTTTGGGTTATGCGCTCGACTTCGGCTGGCTGGAGGATGCGGTCTTCCTGATCGCAAACGGCGCCGCCATGACGATGCTTCTGATCGCGGTGTCGGCTGTTGCCGGCACCGTGCTCAGCATTCTCGGCGCGGCGGCCCGGCGCAGCCGTCATGCGGCCTTGCGCCGGCTGATCGCCGGTTATGTCGAGCTCGTGCGCAACACGCCCTTTCTGGTGCAGTTGTTCTTCATTTTCTTCGGCCTGCCGAGCCTTGGCATCCGGCTCGATCCGGTCGTCGCGGCCATTTTGGCAATGACCTTGAACATGACCGCCTATACGACCGAGATCGTCGGCGCTGGTCTTGATGCCGTGCCGAAAGGACAGCGCGAGGCGGCGCTGGCTCTGGGGCTGCGACCGCGGCAGGTCTTCGTCAAGATCGTCCTGCCACAGGCCTTGAAAGTGATCTATCCGGCCCTGACCAGCCAGATCATCATCATGATGCTGGAATCCGCCGTCGTCTCGCAGATCGCCGTGCGCGAACTGACCTACGAGGCGGACATGCTGCAGGCTCGCACCTTCCGCGCCTTCGAAACCTATTTCGTCATCACGCTGGTCTATCTCGGCATGAGCATCGGCCTGCGCCGCCTGCTGGTTGCCGGCGGCAATCGCTTCTTGCCCGGAGGCGTTTCGTGATCGAATTCACGCTTTGGGACATCATCCGCAACCTGCTTCTGGCCGCGCGCTGGACCATCCTTCTCTCCGTCGTAGCCTTTGCCGGCGGCATCGTCGTCGGATTGCTGATCCTGTTCCTGCGCATTTCCAAGCGGCGCTGGCTGAAGCGTTTCGCGGAATATTATATCGGCCTGTTCCAGGGTACGCCGCTGCTGATGCAACTGTTCCTGCTGTTCTTCGGCCTGCCGCTTTTGGGCTTGCGCATCGAACCCTGGACGGCTGCCGTGCTCGGGCTTACTCTTTGCGCCAGCGCGTTTCTGGCCGAAATCTGGCGTGGCGGTGTCGAGGCGGTGCCGGTCGGGCAATGGGACGCGGGAAGCAGCCTCGGGCTCCACTATATCAGCCAGATGCGGCTGATCATCCTGCCGCAGGCCTTTGCGATCACGCGGGCGCCGACGGTCGGCTTCCTGGTGCAACTGATCAAGAACACCGCGCTGACCTCGATCATCGGCTTTGAGGAACTGGTCAGGACGTCGAATGCGATCAACAATGCGACCTTCGAGCCGTTCAAGGTCTATGGCTTTGTTGCCCTTATCTATTTCGTCTTGTGTTTTCCGTTGACTCGATACGCCAAGATGCTGGAGCTTCGTGCCCTGAAACATTGATTGAACCACGGTTCGGACTTGCAAGCCGGACTGAAAATTGGGAACAGACCGGTAGCCAGAAGCGGCCGGCATAAAAAGGAGAACGATCATGACTGAATTTCTGAGCAAGAGCGTCGGCCGTCGCGCCGTTCTGGGCGCTGGTCTTGCGGGTGTATCGATGCTGGCCATGCCGTCGATCCTGCGGGCGCAGGACAAGTCGCTGAAGGTGGGCGTCTACGGCGGCTACTTCAAGGATTCGTTCGACAAGAACATTTTCCCCGAATTCACCAAGACAACCGGTATCGTCGTCGAAGCCGTTGCAGAGCCGACCGGCGAAGCCTGGCTGGTACAGCTCGACCAGGCCGCCAAGGCTGGCCAGGCGCCTGCCGACGTCTCGATGATGTCGCAGGTCGCGATGCTGAAGGGCCAGGCGACGGACCTCTGGGCGCCGCTCGACATGGCGAAGATTCCGAACGGCAAGAACCTGATCGACCGTTTCGTCAACAAATATCCGGACGGCCGCGTTGCCGGCATCGGCGCGGTGTCCTGGTACATCACCCTCGTCACCAACACGGACGTCTTCAAGGAAGCGCCGACCTCCTGGACCGCCTTCTGGGATCCGGCCAATGCCGACAAGCTCGGCCTGCTTGCGCTTGTCTCCAACTCCTTCTTGCTCGAAGTGACGGCCAAGACCTATCTCGGCGGCACCAATGCGCTGGATACGGAAGAGGGCATCCAGAAAGCGTTCGACAAGCTGGCCGAAGTCAAGCCGAACGTTCGCCTCTGGTATCGCGACGAAGCGCAGTTCGAACAGGCGCTGAAGTCGGGCGAAATCCCGATGGGCCAGTATTATCACGACGTCACCGGCCTTGCCGCGGCCGACGGCAACCCTGTCCGCTCGACCTTCCCGAAGGAAGGCGGCATCCAGGATTCGGGCTGCTGGGCCCTGTCGCGTGCATCGACCAAGGTCGAGGAAGCCCATGTCTTCATCGATTACATGAGCCAGCCGTCGATCCAGGCGATCCTGTCGCGCAAGGTCGGCACCTCGCCGACGGTCAAGCGCGAACTGACCGACCTGACGGCCGAAGAATTCGCCGCCGTCTCCTCCGATATCGAGCCGATCATTCCGCGCTACGATCTCTACCAGACCAAGTCGGATTGGCTGAACCAGAAATGGACGGAACTGATCGTCGGTTGAACTGGTCAGAGGGGCTCACCCCCTCTGCCCTGTCGGGCATCTCCCCCTTAAGGCGGGAGATCGCAAGGCGCGCATTCCCCTTTCACCATGATGAACGTGAGAGGAAAAGAATAATCTCCCCCCTTGAGGGGGAGATGTCCCAAAGGGACTGAGGGGGGGACGCGGCATATGCTGCTGCTTATTTGGGCCCTGCAATTTTAGAAGGAACACGAATGTCAGGCCTGACCCTCAACAATGTCACGAAGGAATTTGGGACTTTCACCGCGGTCAACAATGTTGCCCTGACGGTGCCGCATGGCACATTCGTTTGCCTGCTTGGACCCTCCGGCTGCGGCAAGACGACGCTTTTGAGAATGATTGCCGGCCTTGAACTGCCGAGTGCGGGTACGATCAGCCTCGATGGCGAGGACATTACCCAGGTTCCCACCCACAAGCGCAATCTCGGCATGGTGTTCCAGTCGCTGGCGCTGTTTCCGCATCTGACGGTCGGCGAGAATATCGCTTATCCCTTGCGTATCCGGGGCACGGCCAAGGAAGACCAGGTCAAGCGCGTCGCCGAGCTGCTGGCAATGGTGCATCTTGGTGGCTATGCCGACCGGCCTGTCGCCAAGCTTTCCGGTGGCCAACGCCAGCGCGTGGCGATCGCTCGGGCCCTGGCGATTTCGCCAAAGCTCTTCCTGCTCGACGAGCCGCTGTCGGCGCTCGATGCGCAACTGCGCGAGGCCATGCAGGTGGAACTGCGGCAATTGCAGCAGAAGCTCGGCATCACCACCATCGTCGTCACGCATGACCAGCGCGAGGCGATGACAATGGCCGATACGGTGATTGTCATGAAAGGCGGTGAAATCCGCCAGGCGGCGCCGCCGATCGAGATCTACCGGCGCCCGGCCGACAGTTTCGTCGCCGATTTCATCGGCTCCACCAATCTGATTGCCGCCGAAGCCGACAGCACCGGCCGCGTCACTGTGCTCGGCCAGCCGGTTTCCGGCGTGTCGCTCGGTGCGGAGAGAAAAGCAACATTGTCCATCCGGCCGGAGGACATCCAGTTGACGGCGCCCGGCAATGGCGCGCTGTCCGGCACCGTCACCTTCGTGCGCGATCTTGGCGGCACGATCGAAACCTTCGTCGATATTGCCGGTCATCAGATCGTCGCCGTCTCGACGCCGCGTGCGCGGCCCGAAGTCACGGTCGGCCAACCGGTCGGCGTAGTCTTGCTGCCGGATGTCTGCGTGGTGCTGGCCAAATGAGACGCGAAGCCCCACAAAAGCTCGGCGACTATGGTCCGCTGTTCTTCCCGGCGATGATGCTCATCGTCTTCTTCGTCGTGCCGTTCGCGACGATGATCGCGGTGTCGTTCTTCCAGCGCCAGCAGGGCGGTTTCTACGTGCCTGCCTTCGAGTTTTCGAACTATCAGCGGTTTCTCAGCCTGTTCTTTGCCAATGTGCTCGGCTTCTCGCTGATGCTGGCGGTGACGGTAGCGATCTGCTGCATTCTGCTCGCCGTTCCCTTCACCTATCTCCTGACCCGCATGACGCGAAAGGTGCAGATCGTCTGGCTGGTGGCGCTTCTCTCGGTCCTGTCGCTGTCGGAAGTCATCATCGGCTTTGCCTGGTCGACGATCTTTTCGCGCACGGCGGGGATTACCAACATCTTGGTCATGGCTGGTCTCATGAGCGAGGCGAAGGCGCTGTTGCCGAGTTTTGGCGCCGTGCTGACCGGCATGGTCTACCAAGCGTTTCCCTATACGGTGCTGGTGCTCTACCCGGCGCTCGTCCGGCTCGATCCGACGCTGACGGAAGCGGCCCGCACGCTCGGCGCCTCGCCGATCAAGGCGTTCTTCACCGTCGTCGTCCCGGCACTGCGCAACACCATCACCGCGACGCTGATCATGGTCTTCATCTTCGCGCTCGGCTCCTACCTCCTGCCGCAGCTTCTCGGGCGGCCACAGCACTGGACACTGTCGGTGCTGATCACCGACCAGGCGATCTACCAGTCCAACATGCCGTTCGCGGCGGCCATGGCGGTCTTCCTGGTGCTGGTGACGCTTGGGCTCGTGGGGCTGACGATCCTCGCCGGACGCAAGGGAGAGGCCGCATGACGAAGGCACTGAGCAAGATCTATTTCGTCCTGATCGGCCTGTTCCTGGCGCTGCCGATGATCGTCGTCGCCGGCGTTTCAGTGAACGAGAAGCAGACGCTGGCCTTTCCGCCCAAGGGTTTTTCGCTCTCCTGGTACGGGGAAATCTTCCTCAATCCGGAATGGCGCAGCGCGCTGTTCGCCTCGCTGACGCTGGCGCTCGCATCGGCGGCGCTGGCGGTGGCAATTGCCCTGCCGCTCGCCTGGTTCCTGTGGCGGCGGATCGCGCCCTGGGCAAACATCTTCCAGCTTCTCGGTATCGCGCCGTTCACGCTGCCGCCCGTCATCACCGCGCTCGGCCTCCTGACCTTCTGGGCGACAACCGGCTTCTACGGCCAGCCCTGGACAGCTGTTGTCAGCCACGCGATCTTCTTCGTAACCTTCCCGCTGGTGACCCTGTCGCTCGGCTTTACGGCCATCGACCGCTCGCTGGTTGAGGCAGCCGCCACCATGGGTGCCGACGACCGGACGATCTTCCGCACCGTCGTTCTGCCGTTGATCCTGCCCTATATCGTCTCGGGATATGCCTTTGCCTTCGTCCTGTCGCTCAACGAATATATCGTTGCCTACATGACCGTCGGCTTCACGATGGAAACCCTGCCGATCAAGATCTTCAACGCCCTGCGCTACGGCTATACGCCGACCATGGCGTCGGTGACGATCCTGTTCGTGGCGACGGCTGCCGTCATCTTTTCCGTTGTCGCGCGGTTCGGCGATCTGCCGAAGTTGCTCGGCGCCATGTCATCGGACGACACATGATCACGCTCGCCGCCCTGCAGATGAAATCGGTCCCCGGCGACGTCGCCGCCAATCTCGCCCGTATCGAGCAGGCGGTCAAAGAGGCTGCCGCCAAGGGCGCAAGCCTGCTGATGACGCCGGAACTCGGTCTCACCGGCTATGGCGCAGGTGCCATCATCCGGGATTTGGCGGAACCGGCGGATGGACCTCTGGTGAAACGTCTTCAGGCGATGTCGGTTGCGACCGGCGTGGCGATCATTGCCGGCTTTGCGGAAGATGCCGAGGGCACGGTCTTCAACAGCGCCGTCTATGTCGATGGAGATGCGGTTCCGGTCGTCTATCGCAAATCCAATCTCTATGGCGATTACGAACGGGCGCTCTTTACCCCCGCGCAACCGGGCACGGTGACCTTCGACCATCGCGGCGTCCGCTGCGGCATGCTGATCTGCTACGACGTGGAGTTTCCGGAGAATGTCCGGCGCCTCGCCTTGGCCGGTGTCGATGCCGTGCTGGTTCCGACCGCGCTGCCGGCCGGATATTCCGGCACGTTCATCGCCGATCACATGATCCAGACGCGGGCGTTCGAGAACCAGGTCTTCGTCGCCTATATCAATCACTGCGGCGCCGACGAGCGCTTTACCTTTGCCGGCTCGTCGCGGATCGCCGCACCCGACGGCAGCCTTCTGGCAAGCGCTGCCTCGCATGGTGAAACGCTGATGATCGTTACGTTGAAGCCGGCCGACTTCGATGTTTCCAAGACCGAAAACACCTATTTGAACGATTTGCGGCACCCGGTCTGACCATTATCACGATGCGGTGGAAGCGCGCTTTTTGCGGCGGTGGACGGTATCGTTCAATTTTTGTGAACATTGCGTCCCTGTCGGACCTCTTTATTAAACTGGCTGCCCAGACGATATTCGCTCCAGATAATCGAATGGAGGCAGCCATGAGCTTGCAACTGACAGGAATTCATCACCTTACCGCCATCACCGCGAACGCCAGGGAAAACCTGCGCTTCTATACGCAGACGCTCGGCATGCGGCTGGTGAAGAAGACGGTGAACCAGGACGACACCACCGCATATCACCTTTTCTATGCCGACGGCGAAGCAACGCCCGGCACGGATCTGACTTTCTTCGACTGGCCCGTGAACCGGGAAGCGCGCGGCACGCATAGTGTTTCGCGCACCGGCCTTCGTGTCGGCAGCACGCAGAGTGTCGAATGGTGGGCGGCTCGCTTGCGGGAACTGAACGTGACGATTGGCGATGTCATCGAGATCGACGGGCGCATGTCGCTCGATTTCGAGGATGGCGAAGGCCAGCGGTTTCGGTTGATCGACGATGGCGGGCTGGCACCATCGCATCCGTGGGATCGCAGCCCGGTGCCAGTCGAACACCAGATCAAGGGTCTCGGCCCGATCGTCATGAGCGTTCCCGATATCACCAATACGGAGATTGTTCTCGAGCATGTGATGAACATGAAAAAGCAGCGGCAATATCCGTCACCCGACGGAAACGGCGCGGTGCATGTCTTTTCGATGGGTGAGGGCGGTCCGGCCGCCGAACTTCATGTCGCGGTGGAGCCGGGCCTCCCGACTGCGCGGCAGGGCGCCGGCGCCGTTCATCACGTGGCTTTCCGTGCGCCGGACGAGGCGGCGTTGCATGAATGGACCGCGCGGCTGCTGAGTTTTCAGCTGCCGTCGAGCGGCGAGGTCGAGCGCTTCTATTTCCGCTCGCTCTACTTCCGCGAGCCGAATGGCATCTTGTTCGAGATCGCCACCGACGGTCCCGGTTTTGCCGTCGACGAGCCGCTGGAAACGCTGGGCGAAGGCCTGTCGCTGCCACCATTCCTGGAGCACAAACGCGCCCAGATCGAGGCACGGCTGAAGCCGCTGGTCTGATCGACCGATAAAAGCCGGGTTCATCCCGGCTTTTTAGGCTGTACTTTTTAGCCGCGGCCAGCATGTTGGCACGAAACGCAAAAGGATCATCCCATGACCAAACTCCTCGGTATTTCCGGAAGCCTGCGCAAGGCCTCGTTCAACAAGGCCTTGCTCAACGCCGCCCTGCCGCTGGCGCCGGAGGGCGTCACCTTCACGATCGGAACGATCGAGGGCATTCCGCTCTACAATGCCGATGTCGAGCGGGAGGGCGTGCCGGACGCCGTGCAGGTCCTGAAGGATCAGATCGCGAACGCCGACGGCGTCATCCTGTTCACGCCGGAATACAACAATTCGATGCCGGGCGTGTTCAAGAACGCGATCGACTGGGTGAGTTCATCGATGACCGGCGCACCGAATGTCTTTTCCGGAAGGGTTTTTGCGCTTGCCGGCGCGTCGCCCGGTCCGTTCGGAACCCTGCTCAGCCAGGATGCCTGGCTGTCGGTCTTCCGCACGCTTGGTGCCGATCTCTGGTCCGGCAAGCGGCTGATGGTGCCGAAGGCCGGATCGGTGTTCGACAAGGAGGGCAACATGATCGACGAAGAGGCAAAGGCGCGGCTGAAGACCCTCGTCGAAGCTTTTTCTGCCTATGTTGCGACGGTCAAGGACGGGTAGTCCGGGTCAGATTTCCAAGCCGGTTAGCCATGCCCTGGTTATGGTCACGTCCTGCGGGCTCAACTGGTGTCCGGCATTGATCATGATGCTTTCCACCGTGGCATGGCCGTTCAGGAGGTTCTTTTCGAGTTCCGTCGCGTAGGGCGAATAGGGGTCCTGCGTGCCGCTCGTCATCAGGACGCGCGTTCCCGTGAGGTCTGCTACGGGAGTGTTTTCCAGCACGTTCATCGGCCGCAGCAGCACGGCGGTGCGGATGAGGCCCGGATGTCTTAGCATCACCGCGCCCAGCATGTTTGCGCCGTTGGAATAGCCGACGAACACCGTCTTCTGCAGGTTGATGCCATAACCCGTCACCGCGCCTTCGACAAAGGCAACGAAGGCTTCCGCCTCGGACATGATATCCCGCTGGTCGAAGGTGGTGTTGGTGATCCGCCGGAAGAAACGGGGATAGCCTTCCTCGACGCTGCGGCCGCGCAGGCTGAGCAATTCCGCATCGGGCGCAATCTGCCGTCCGAGCGGCAAGAGGCTGGTCTCGTTGCCACCGGTTCCATGCAGCAGGATCAGTGTGCGGCCATCCGGGTTTTCCGGGACGGTGAAACGATGGACGAAGGGCAGTTCGCGGGCCGGAACGCGTGCCTCGCCGGGCAGCGCGAACTGCGGCAGAATGACGAGACTGTCCTGGTTCTCGCCACCGAAATGCTCGGGAACGAACAGTTTCGTGCCGAGCGTCTCCTGGCTTTCATCGATCGCCATGCCCGGCCCGTCCGTCGCCAGTTCGAACAGCGTGCCGCCGGGTTCGCGGACGTAGAGTGAGTAGAAATATTTCCGGTCATGCGCCGCAATCGTGCCGGCATCCTCGGCTTCGAGTTGCGTCCGCACCGCATCGACGGCCGCGGTGTCGGTGGCCCGGAAGGCGATATGATCGATGGTTCCGGTGCCGGGCGCAGCCGTCCAGAAACCGCCGGCATCGCGGACGTCGATAATGTCGCCGGACTGCGAGACCAGGCGACGGATCGTGTCGGTCCTGTCGCTTTCGTCGTAGCCGAAATGCCGGTTGACGAAAGCGGCGGTTCCGTCCGGCGTTGCCGTAAGAATGGTTGCGCCGCGCAGGCGCCGGATCGCATCGTGTGGCGGAATATCGCCATGGACATAGAGTGCCGGAGCAGCGATCATCTCGGTCCCGACAAGCTTGATGATGACACCGTCGGGATCCTTCAGCCGGATGACCGGCTCGCCGAATTCCTGTGCCGGCCCCTCCGTGGCGACATTGTAGCGCAGCGCACGCGTCAGCCAGAAGCCGATACTGTCGGGCGCGATGACAAAGGAGACCTCGCTCGGCTGGCCATGGCCGACGCGGCCTGGCGCGCCGTCTTCCCAGACGAGAAACGAGATCAGCGAGCCGGGCGAACCGGCGGCGTCGCCATAGAACAGATGAAGCTGCGCTGCATCCTCGAAACCGGCCGTGCGCTTGACGAGGCGCAAACCCAGGAAGCCGGCATAGAAATCGACATTGGCCTGAACCTTGCGGGTGATCAGGGTGATGTGGTGTATGCCGCTTGTCATGGCCTGAGAACCTGTGAGTCTGTCTGCGGGAGAGGCCGCAAGGGAAACGGGACCGACGGGACCGGCATGCCTGTCCGGCCGGGCCGTTGCTATCGGTCGGCTGTGTTGAAAGCTACTGCTTCGGCCGATCCTTGGCGAGGAAGGCCTTGAAGGCATCGGCATGGTCCGGATGCCAGCGTGATAGCGGCGGCCGGTTTTCGACGATGTCGCCGGCGGCCCAGAGGATGCGCTTTTCGTCCGTCGATCGCTGCACGTCATTGTCGGGGCAGAGAATGTAGAAGTCGTGGTTTTCCAGGCTCTGCATCATGAAATCGACGGTTTCCTGGGGCGTCCAGGCGGCGTTCGGCTTTTCGGTGCGTCCATTGGCGGTGAGGCCGGTATGGACGAAGCCGGGGATCAGCAGATGAGCCGTCACGTTGCAATCGGCCGTGTTGCGCAATTCGTGCTGGAGCGCTTCCGTGAAAACCTTCACCCCGGCCTTGGCGACATTATAGGCTGGATCTCCGGGCGGTGTGGTAATGCCCTGCTTGGAGCCGGTGTTGATGATCAGCGCCTTCTGGCCATGGGCGATCATGCGGCGCGCGAAGATGCGCGAACCATTGATGACGCTCCAGAGATTGACGTCGATCACACGCTCCCATGTATCGTGGGTACCGAGAATGGAACTGCCGGGCTGGATGCCGGCATTGTTCATCAGGACGTGCACCTTGCCGAAGCGGTCGATGGCCTCCGTTTCCAGCGCCCTGAGCGAATCGATGCTCGAGACATCCGTCGCCAAAGCGATCACGCTGTCCGGCCCATGCGGAGAGAGTGAAGCGGTTTCCCGGGCTGCCTTGTCAAGCCGCTCGCCGGGCAGGTCGGCCAGCACCACGGCCATGCCGAGGCCTGCAAAACGCCTGGCTGCGGCAAGGCCGATCCCCGAGGCCGCGCCGGTCACGACGGCAACATGGTTGCTGGCAAAGGCTGCGTGGTTCATCGCTGTTCCGTCTCGCTCTTTAAGGATATGATCTTCAACGGAAAACTAGGGCTCCGGCAGCCATATGTCCATCGCTCCTTTGCCGCAGCCTCTTGCCTGAAAAGCACCGAGCCCTAATTTTCTCTTGAAATCAAAGCCCTACTCATCATCCCGAACTTGAGGAATCGAATGGCCCTACCGAAGACCCGGAGCAACAGGGTGACGCCTTGCGAGCAGTGTCCCCTCAGGGCGCTTCCGCACTTCAGAGATTTCAAGCCGGACGAGCTAGATTTCGTTTCGAATTTCAAGGTCGGCGAACTGACCGTGGCTCCGGGCACGACCATCCTGTCGGAGGGATCCCACAGCGCGCATCTGTTCACCGTCCTGTCGGGCTGGGGTTTTCGCTACAAGACGCTTGATGACGGTCGTCGACAAATTCTCAACTACATGATGCCGGGGGATCTGATCGGCCTGCAGGGCAGCCTCATGGGCGAGATGAAGCATTCGGTGGAGGCACTGTCGCCGGTGACGCTCTGCGTGTTCGAGCGCGACAAGTTGGGGACGCTCTACCGCAACTATCCCGACCTTGCCTACGATTTGACCTGGATTGCGGCGCAGGAGGAACGCATTCTCGATGAAAACCTCCTGAGCATCGGCCGCCGGTCGGCCTTGGAACGGGCGGCCTATCTGCTCGCCTTCCTCTATCAGCGCGCCAAGGCATCGAACCTGTTCCAGGGCCAGCGCGTCTCCATCCCGATCACCCAGCAACACGTGGCTGATACGCTCGGGCTTTCTATCGTTCATACCAACAAGACATTGAAGAAGCTCGGCGAACGCAAGCTGATTCGCTGGGCGGATCGCGGCTGCGATATAATCGACGATGCAGGGCTGATGAAAATCGCGGACTGGGAGGGCTATCACGAGAAAAGCCGGCCTCTCATCTGAAACGAAGGCCTCGCTCACCGCCGGACAATCGCTTCCATATGTGTCATATTTAAATGCTACGGTTGCGCGCCTGACCTATGTCTCGAATCGAGGGGCCGCGACTCATCGGAATTGGATTCATGCGGACAGGAACCAGCATCGGTGGCGATTTCGGAAAATCCATTGTCGGTCAAGCGCGTTCTGGTGCTCGAGGACAATTTCATCATCGCCATGGAGGCCGAGGACATCCTGAAGTCCATCGGCGTGGAGCATGTCGAGATCGCGACCAATCTCGATCAGGCCCGCTCCCTGATTGACGTCCATAGCTTCGATTTTGCGTTTCTCGACGTCAATCTCGGCAATGAAACGAGCTTTGAGTTCGCCGAGGTGCTGATGGCGCGCGGCACTGTTTTCGGCTTCGTCACCGGCTATGGCGAGAGTTCTGTTTTTCCATTGGGGCTGCGTGATATTCCCCGGATAACCAAGCCTTTCAACGAAGTATCCATGGCGAGCCTGCTTTCGACCGCCGCCGATCCGTCCTCGGTTGGCGCATGAACGTCGCGACCGCCGGCGTGAGAAATCACAGCATCATCACCGTCAGTTCCGTCTTGTCGTAACCGAAATCGAGCGGCGTGGTGCCGGTGTGCTCCAACACCAGCCAGTCTCCGGCGGTCAGCAGTGCAAGCCCCATGGCGCAGTTACCGTAGGATGCGGAGGCGGCGTCGTTGTCGTTGATGCTGGCGATGGTCGTCGTGCCGTTGAGCTTGACCGCGACCGAGAAGGCGCCCGACGGATTGGCTTCGACGCCGAGGCAGGCGAGATAGGGTGCCGTCACCGGCACGACGAGGCGATTGCCGCCGCCAGCGACCGAGGCGCCGAGGCTGAATCCGCCCTGGTTGATGCTCAGCGTCGAAAAGCCCGTCTGCGAACCGGAGGAAGGCGTCAGCACGCCGCCGCCACGGGTCGCGCGGACCAGCGGGCGCTGCGGCATGCGCACCTGTCCCTCGCCGGTGATGCTGAGCGCGGACGTCCAGGCCGAACCGTCGGGACTGACCTTGACGGAAAAATCATTCGAGCCGGCAAGGCCAATCTCCGCCCGACCCGACCAGCCCGACTGGAACAGCAGGCTTGCCGTATCGGCGGCGGCCGACTTGTTGACCTTGACCTGATGCCCGTTTCCGGCATGCGTGAGCAGCGTCGCGGCTGCAGAGACGGCAAGGCGGTTGGTGCTGTCGGCGGAGGTGTTGATACCGAGCGTGGCGGGCGTGCCGATCGCGTCATAGGTCGTCCAGTCGCTGCCGTCGTGGATTTTCATCCTGTCCTCGGCGAGGAACCAGCCGCGCCAGCCCGTGCGCGGGGTGATGAAGATCCAGTCGCCGTCCTGGCGAAACGCCAGCTTGCCGGCCTTGCCTGCCCAGGTGCCCGTCGGTGATGCGGCAATCTCGTAGCAGGTGCCTTCCTGCGGGTCCGACGGCGGTGTTGCGAGGGATGCGGTGACGGTCAGTTGCGTGACGGCGTCGAGCCGCTGCAGCGCTTCGTTATGCGTGACGTGCTTTTGCGCCTGCGAGGGCAGGATATAGGGTATTTCAAGATTGATCGTCGTCTCGCTCATCGGCAATTCTCCTCTGTCGTCGAGAGAAGGGTAGCCGCGCGCCGAGGACGGTGGAGGATGGGACTTGATCCTCGTTGCTCGCAAAGGGAAATTTTCCGATCTCATCCCCGCCATCGGGCGGGGGAACGCCGGTCAGTTCTTGCCGCGCGAGACGAAATGCGGATTGGCGAAATCGACGTCGAAGATCTGGTTGCGCTTGCCGTAGGAGAGTGGGTTGCCATCCATGGTCAGGGTCTCGCCGCCGGCGGCGCGCAAAACGGCGTCACCGGCCGCCGTATCCCATTCCATGGTTCGACTGAGGCGCGGATAAATGTCCGCAAGCCCCTCGGCAAGAAGGCAGAATTTCAGTGATGAGCCGACAGATTCGTAATCCGTGATCCCGTGCGATGCCAGATAGGCGATGGTTTCCTGACTGTTGTGGGAGCGGCTGGCAAGGGCGACAAGCCGGTCGCCACGGCTGCGACAGCCGATGATCGTTTCCGGCCCGATCGTTCTTTGGTCGGAGACGACGGCCTTCTTCGCCTTGCTGCGAGTGGCGGCATAGAGAATGCCCAGCGCCGGCGCATAGACGACGCCGGCAACCGGTTCTCCCTTTTCGATCAGGGCGATATTGACGGTGAAATCATGGTTGCGGCCGACGAATTCCTTGGTGCCGTCGAGCGGATCGACCAGGAAAAAGGTCTGGCCGCTGATATCGGGAATCTGGCCCGCGGCAACGGCTTCCTCGGCGACGACGGGAATGTCGGGAAAGGCGGCCGCGAGGCGGTCGAGAATGATCCTCTCGGCGCTTTCGTCGGCATCGGTGACGGGGGAACAGTCGGCCTTGTAGCTGACATCCGGTCCGGCATGGTAGACGTCGAGGATGGCTTTCCCCGCAGCCACAGCCGCCTCTTCCAGTATATCCAGCATCTCAGTCCCGTGCCCCTGCGCCATCACTGTTTGCCGGTTGCGCGATTACACGCGGCCTTGTCGGCACAATAAATATACATCCACATTCCTTACCGGTCTCTTCAAGGATGAATCTGCAAATTTCCACGACTGTGCCGCATTTGGCACTGTATCTGCGGTCCCGTTCGGCTAGAGGTGCCGATAGCAAGGTGCGAGGCATTTCATCCGCCTTGCCTGCGTGGTGTTTGCGCCGGTTACCGCCTGTGCGCATGTGGCGCTGCAACATTGACAGGTGAATTGGGACTGGCATGCGATATTCGGCATTCTCGATCGTCAAAAACGCGCTCACGGGCAACGTCAACTGGAAGCCCGCCTGGCGGCAGCCGGAGCCGAAGCCCTTCTATGACATCATCATTGTCGGTGGCGGCGGTCATGGTCTGGCGACGGCCTATTACCTCGCCAGGGAATTCGGCCTGAAGAACATCGCCGTCTTGGAAAAGGGCTATCTCGGTTCGGGCAATGTCGGTCGCAACACCACGATCGTGCGCTCCAACTATATGCTATCAGGCAACGAGCCGTTCTATGAATTTTCGATGAAACTCTGGGAAGGCTTGGAGCAGGACCTGAACTACAACGCCATGCTGTCGCAGCGCGGCGTCATCAATCTCTACCATAATGACGGCCAGCGCGATGCCTATATCCGGCGCGGCAATGCCATGTGGATGGAGGGCGTTCCTGCCGAGATGCTGGACCGCGCGGCGCTGAAGAAGATGCTGCCTTTCCTCAATTTCGATCATGCCCGGTTCCCGATCCTGGGTGGTCTGCTGCAGAAGCGGGGCGGCACCGCGCGCCATGACGCCGTCGCCTGGGGCTATGCCCGCGCGGCCGATCGTCTCGGCGTCGATCTCATCCAGAATTGCGAAGTGACCGGCATCCGCCGCGAAAACGGCGTCGTCACCGGCGTCGAGACGTCGCGCGGCTTCATCGGCTGCGGCAAGCTGGGGCTTGCGGCCGCCGGCAACACGTCGCGGGTCGGCGAAATGGCCGGCCTCAAGCTGCCGATCGAAAGCCATGTGCTGCAGGCTTTCGTGACCGAGGGGCTGAAGCCGGCCATCGACCATGTCATTACCTATGGTGCCGGGCATTTCTACATTTCCCAGTCGGACAAGGGTGGCCTCGTCTTCGGCGCCGAGATCGACGGTTACAATTCCTATGCCCAGCGCGGCAATCTGGCGACCGTCGAGCATGTGATGGAGGAGGGGGTGACGATGATCCCCGGCCTGTCGCGCGTGCGCGTCCTGCGCTCCTGGGGTGGCGTGATGGACATGAGCATGGACGGCTCGCCGATCATCAGTCACACGCCGATCGACAATCTCTACCTGAACTGCGGCTGGTGTTACGGCGGATTCAAGGCGACACCGGCGTCGGGCTGGTGTTTCGCCCATCTGATCGCCAAGGACGAAACCCATCCTGTCGCCCGTTTCCTGCGCCTCGACCGTTTCGAGCGTGGCTATCCCATCGATGAACACGGTGCTGGTCCCCAGCCCAACCTGCATTGAGACCTGAAGAATGGCGAGCCTCATCCACTGCCCGCATTGCGGCGTCCGTCCGAAGGAAGAGTTTTCCATCCGGGGCGACGCATCCGTCCTGCGTCCCGATCCGGAAGCCTCCGACGAGGCCTGGAACGAGTATGTGCATATTCGCGCCAACCCTCGCGGCCGCTACCGCGAACACTGGCAACATGTGGCCGGCTGTCGCCGTTGGCTGGTCGTCGAACGCGATACGATGACCCATGCGGTGTATTCCGTGATCGACGGCGCGACCGTAGCGCGGGAGGCGGCGCGATGACCGCCTATCGTCTTTCCTCCGGCGGTCTTGTCGATCGAACCACCGCCGTCGATTTCAGGTTCGATGGCCGCGCCCTGACGGGACTATCAGGCGATACATTGGCCTCGGCGCTGTTGGCCAACGACCAGCTTCTGGTCGGCCGCAGCTTCAAGTATCACCGCCCGCGCGGCATCGTCACCGCCGGCCCCTCGGAGCCCAATGCGCTGGTGACCATCGGCCGGGGTTCGTGCTCGGACCCCAATACCAAGGCGACGGTTGCCGAGCTTTATGCCGGGCTCGATGCCCGCAGCCAGAATCGCTGGCCGTCGCTGAAACATGATGTCGGCGCGCTCAACACTCTGCTCTCGCCGTTCCTGTCGGCCGGCTTCTACTACAAGACGTTCATGTGGCCGGCCGCCTTTTGGGAAAAGCTCTACGAGCCGATCATCCGCAAGGCGGCTGGCCTCGGCCGCGCTGTTCTTGAGCGTGATCCCGAAACCTACGAGAAATGCTGGGCGCATTGCGACCTGCTGGTCGTCGGCGCCGGCCCGGCCGGCCTGATGGCCGCCCGCGTTGCCGGCCGTGCCGGGCTGCGTGTCATTCTTGCCGACGAGGATTTCCGGGCTGGCGGCTCGCTGCTCGCCGAAACCGTCGAGATCGACGGCATGCCGGCGCCTGCCTTTGCCGAAGCGCTGCTCGCCGAACTTCGCTCGCTGCCGAATGTCACGATCATGCCACGCACCACCGTGTTCGGCTGGTACGACGACAATGTCTTCGGTGCCGTCGAGCGGGTGCAGAAACATGTGGCGCAGCCGCAGGCGAAGCTTCCGGTGGAGCGCCTCTGGCGCATCGTCGCCAAGCGCGCGTTGCTGGCGACCGGGGCCGAGGAGCGGCCGCTGGTCTTCGGCGGCAATGATCGTCCCGGCGTGATGATGGCCGGCGCGGTCAGCACCTATGCCAACCGGTTCGCAGTCGCGCCCGGCAAGTCGGTGGCGATCTTCACCAATGGCAGCACGGGTTACCGCACCGCCACCGACCTTGCTGCCCATGGCATCGCGGTCGCCGCCATCATCGATAGTCGGGCCGACGCCGCAGACGTGGCTCCGGCGGGAGTCCGTGTCATCCGTTCGGGCTTCGTCATCGACACGCGCGGCAAGCAGCGCGTGTCCGGCATCGTCGTCGAGCGATCCGGCTTCGAGGAGATGATCGCCTGCGACGCGGTCGCCATGTCCGGCGGCTGGAACCCGGTCATCCACCTCGCCTGCCAACGCGGCGCAAAGGCGGTCTGGTCGCCCGAGTTGAACACGTTTCTCGCGCCGGATGTCGGCAGCGGACTTGTCGTGGCGGGTGCTGCAGCGGGGACCTATTCGCTGGCCGGGTGCCTGAGGGACGGTGTCCGGAAGGCGGCTGCGATCATCGCCGATCTCGGGTTTTCGGCTGTGGCGGACGCCTTGCCGTCCGTCAGCGGCGAGATCGATCCGTCGTTTACCGCACTCTGGTATGCGCCGGGCGCGAAGGCGAAGGCCTTCGTCGATTTCCAGAACGACGTGCATGTCAAGGATCTGGGACTGGCGCTGCGGGAAGGGTTTGGCCATGTCGAGCATGCCAAGCGCTACACGACCAACGGCATGGCGACCGATCAGGGCAAGCTCTCCGGCATCAACGCTACGGGACTTCTGGCGGCCATGCAGGGCGTCAGCCCCGCCGATGTCGGTACGACGACCTTCCGGCCCTTCTATACGCCGGTCGCCTTTGGCGCGCTGGCCGGCACGTCGCGAGACGAGCATGCGGCGCCTGTGCGCAAGTCGCCGCTCTACAACTGGGCTGAGAAGAACGGCGCCGTCTTCGTCGACTCCGGCCTCTGGTATCGCCCCGCCTGGTTTGCCCGCGAGGGTGAAAAGACCTGGCGGCTGAGCACCGACCGTGAGGTCTTGAACGTCCGTCAGAATGTCGGCCTTTGCGATGTCTCGACACTCGGCAAGATCGAAATCTACGGCAGTGACGCGGCAGAGTTCCTGAACCGGCTTTATTGCAACGCTTTCCTGAAACTGCCTGTCGGCAAGGCCCGCTACGGGCTGATGCTGCGCGAGGACGGCATGGTCTATGACGACGGCACGACCAGCCGGCTGTCATCCGAGCATTTCTTCATGACGACGACCACGGCGCTAGCCGGCGGCGTCATGTCCCACATGGAATATTGCGCGCAGGTTCTCTGGCCGGACCTCAAGGTGCGTTTCTGCTCCTCCTCCGATCAATGGGCGCAGATGGCGATTGCCGGGCCGAAAGCCCGTCTCGTTGTCCAGGCGCTTGTCGAAGACGATATTTCCGACGCGGCTTTTCCCTTCCTCGCGGCCCAGGTTGTGACGCTGAAGGGCGGGCTGCAGGGACGGTTGTTCCGGATCTCGTTTTCCGGGGAACTGGCCTACGAACTCGCGGTTCCGGCCTCCTTCGGCGAAGCCGTCGCCGACGCGGTGATGGAGGAGGGCAGGGCACACGGCATCTGCGCCTACGGTCTGGAAGCGCTGAACGTGCTGCGCCTGGAGAAGGGCCATGTCACCCATGCCGAATTCGATGGTCGCGTGACGCCCGATGATGCCGGCTTCGGACGCATGGTGTCCGCGCAAAAACCGGATTTCATCGGCAAGCGGCTGTCGACGCGCTACGGCCTGACCGCCGCCGACCGGATGCAGATGGTCGGACTAAAGCCGGTCGAGACGGACAAGCATATGCGTGCCGGTGCGCACCTGCTGCGGGAGGGGGCGAAGCCGTCGACGTTGAACGACCAGGGTTATGTCAGTTCCGCCGGGTTTTCACCAACGCTCGGCCATGACATCGCGCTCGCATTCCTTAAATCCGGACGTGAGCGTTATGGCGAGCGCATCATCGTCTGGGACAGGCTCGGCGGAACGGAAATGGTGGCTGAAGTCTGCCATCCGGTCTTTGTCGATCCCGGCAATGCGAAGCTGAATTCTTGAGACGGGTGCGGACATGAGCAGAACCTACATCTCCCGGCATCCCCTCGAAGGCCGAATTCCGTCCGAACCAGGCATCCGTGCTGTCGATCATCTCGATGTTCCGCAAAACGTGGCGATCGCGACCGTCATGGCGGCGGAGGGTGGAGACGCCTTCGTGACCGCCGCACTTGCCGCCGCGGGTGACCTGTCCGTGCGGTTTGTCGGGCCGGGCGAGTGGCTGGCTTTGTCGCAGACCGACACGCCGGAGGTGCTGTGCCGCAATCTGTCGCTGCTTCTGGCGGATGCCGCGCACATCTTCGACCAGAGCGATGGCCGTGTCCTCTTGCGGCTGTCCGGCCCGAATGTCCGCCGTATCCTCGCCAAGGGCGTCGGACCGGACCTGCACCCCGCCGTCTTCGAAATCGGCACGTCGTCCAACGTTCTCTGTGGCCATGTCGGCATCAATCTGGCGCGTGTCGGCGAGAACGACTTCGAACTCATCGTCATGCGCAGTTTCGCCGAGTCGTTGTTTGACGATCTCAAGCTGATGGGACGCGAATACGGTCTGTCCGTCGGATTTTCGGCCTGACGACAAAAGCGTCATCGCGTGACGCTTTTACGGCGCTGGTGAAGCAGCGAATGGCGGAAATGGACAAGGCCTGTTCGCAGCAATGGCTTTCTCCGCAATGCCTTTCCCACTACGGTTTCGAAAGCTAGATTTGCCCAATCGAACGGGCCGCTTTTTCCTGGCGCCCGAAACCGGAGAATTTTCATGAAAAGCCATGCCAGAGTCGTCGTGATCGGCGGCGGCGTCGTCGGGTGTTCTATCCTTTACCACCTGACGAAATTCGGCTGGACCGACGTCGTTCTCCTGGAGCGTTCGGAGCTGACCTCTGGATCGACATGGCATGCCGCAGGCGGCATGCACACGATCAACGGCGACCCGAACGTCGCCAAGCTGCAGAAATATACGGTCGAACTCTACAAGGAAATCCAGGACTATTCCGGCCAGGATATCGGCCTGCACATGACCTCCGGCATGATGCTGGCAGCGACCAAGGAACGTTTCGACTGGATGAAGTCGATTCTTGCCAAGGGCCGCTACATGGGGCTGGATGCCCATCTGCTGACGCCGAAGGAAGCGCATGAACTGATGCCGCTGCTCGATCCGACCCAATTCGTCGGCGCGGTGTTCGATCCGGTCGAAGGCCATCTCGATCCCTATGGCACGACGCATGCCTATGCCAAGTCGGCCAAGAAGAACGGCGCCGACATCTACCTGCACACCAAGGTCGAGGATCTCGTGCAGATGGAGAACGGTTCCTGGCGCGTCATCACCAACAAGGGCGAGATCATCGCCGAGCATGTCGTCAACGCCGCCGGTCTCTGGGCCCGCGAAGTCGGCCGCATGACCGGGCTGGAACTGCCGGTGCTTGCCATGGAGCACATGTACCTCATCACCGAGGACATGCCGGAAGTCATCGAATTCAACCAGACGCGCGGCAAGGAGCTGATGCACTGCGTCGATTTCGACGGCGAGATCTATCTGCGCCAGGAACGCAACGGCATGTTGATGGGCACCTATGAAAAGGCCTGCCGTCCGTGGTCGCCGATCACAACGCCCTGGGATTTCGGTCATGAGCTGCTGGCTGAGGATATCGAGCGCATCACGCCCGAACTCGAAGTCGGCTTCCGCCACTTTCCCGCCTTCAACAAGGCCGGCATCAAGAAGATCATCAACGGCCCGTTCACCTTCTCGCCGGACGGCAATCCGCTGGTCGGCCCGGTGCGCGGCCTCACCAACTACTGGTCGGCCTGCGCCGTCATGGCGGGCTTCAGCCAGGGCGGCGGCGTGGGCCTCGCGCTCGCCAACTGGATCATCTACGGCGATCCGGGCTTCGACGTCTTCGCCATGGACGTCTCGCGCTACGGCGATTTCGCCACGCTCGGCTTTACCAATGCCAAGGTCCGCGAAAACTATTCCCGCCGTTTCTCGATTCGTTATCCGAACGAGGAACTGCCGGGTGCGCGCCCGTTCCTGACGACGCCGATCTACGACAAGCTGAAGGAGGCCGGTGCGATCTTCGGCGCGTCCTACGGACTGGAAGCCCCGCTCTGGTTTGCGCCCAACGGCGAGGAGGACACGTTCTCCTGGCGCCGTTCGAACGACTTCGACGTCGTCGGCGCCGAGGCCAGGGCCGTGCGCGAAAGCGTTGGCCTGATGGAAACCTCGGGTTTTGCCAAATATGCCATCACCGGCAGGGGCGCCGAGGCCTGGCTGGACCGCATGTTGACCTGCCGCATCCCGGAGGCGGGGCGCATGTCGCTGGCGCCGATGCTGAAGGACGACGGCAAGCTGATCGGCGATTTCACGCTGGCGAAGCTCGCCGAGGGAGATTTCCTGCTGATCGGCTCCGGCATCGCCGAGGATTATCACATGCGCTGGTTCGAAAGCCACCTGCCCAGGGACGGTTCGGTCGCCGTCAAGGCGCTGAACCTGCAACTGGTCGGCCTTTCGATCGCCGGCCCGAATTCCCGTACGCTGATGTCCAAGCTGACCCATCTCGACATGTCGGACCAAGCCTTCGGCTTCATGGACATCCGCAAGATGGATCTCGGCATGGCGCCGGCGATCGTCGGCCGCGTCAGCTATACCGGCGATCTCGGCTATGAAATCTG
Organism: Pararhizobium sp.; assembly: GCF_035497515.1. GTDB lineage: Bacteria > Pseudomonadota > Alphaproteobacteria > Rhizobiales > Rhizobiaceae > Pararhizobium. The sequence goes on from NZ_DATJDJ010000103.1 coordinate 144,079, forward strand.
GATGAAGCCGGAATATCAGCGCTATCTCTATGATCTGATCATGGAGGCCGGCGCCGAGTTCAACATCAAGCTGTTCGGCCTGCGTGCCCTCAATGCCCTGCGTGTCGAAAAGTCCTTTGGCAGCTGGTCGCGTGAATATCGTCCGCTCTACGGCCCGTTCGAGGCGGGCCTTGGCCGGTTCGTCGCCTTGAAGAAGGATGCGGATTTCATCGGCAAGGAAGCGGCCATCAAGGAAAAGACCGAGGGCGGAAGCCTGCGCCTGCGCACCTTCATCATCGATTCCAGCGAAGCCGACGTTATCGGTGACGAGCCGATCTATCTGAACGGCGAAGTGCGTGGCTGGGTCACCTCGGGCGGCTATGCCCATGCTTCGGGCGTTTCCGTCGCGATCGGTTATGTGCCGAAGGAGATCGCTGACGAAGCGGACGGCTGGCAGGTCGAGTTGCTCGGCGAAATGCTGACCGCGCGCCTGCAGCCGCAGCCGCTTTTCGATGCCAACGGCTCGCGCATGCGGTCATAAACGAATAACCTGTAATCTGATGGAAAACAAAAGCCGGGAGCAACGTTCCCGGCTTTTGTTTCGGATAAATCGATTAATCAAGAAAAAAATTGCTCAAAAGTGCGGCTTTTCCTGGTGATTTTTTGGGTTTTTCATCGATCCGTGCACCATTTTAATCCAAAACCGAAAGAAATTGTCGATGCCGCACTTTTAGGCTTCCTTTTTCCTTCTAAAGCGGTATGGAATCCGCATTGGCAAATGATGCTCTAAAAGGGCACAAAAACAAGAGATATGACCGCATGGATCATATCCGGGGGATATAGATGGAGTACTTTGTCCAGCAGCTCGTCAACGGGCTGACGCTTGGCTCAATTTACGGTTTGATAGCCATTGGCTATACCATGGTTTACGGCATCATCGGCATGGTGAACTTCGCGCATGGCGATATCTTCATGCTGGGCGGTTTCGCGGCTTTGATCGTTTACCTGCTGCTGGTTTCGCTGCTCGGCGGCGTGCCGATCGCGCTTGCGCTGTTCATCATGATTGTCGTCGCGATGCTGATGACCGGTCTGTGGAATTGGGTTATCGAAAAAATGGCCTATCGGCCGTTGCGCGGCTCGTTCCGCCTGGCGCCGCTGATCACCGCGATCGGCATGTCGATCGCGCTGTCCAACTTCATTCAGGTGACGCAGGGCCCGCGCAACAAGCCGATCCCGCCGATGGTATCTTCGGTCTATGAGATTTTCGGCATCTCGATTTCGCTGAAGCAGATCATCATCGTTGTCGTGACGGCAGTTCTGCTCACGGTCTTCTGGTATGTCGTCAATCACACGCCGCTGGGTCGTGCCCAACGTGCGACCGAGCAGGACCGCAAGATGGCGGCTCTTCTCGGCATCGACGTCGACAAGACGATCTCGATCACCTTCATCATGGGGGCGGCGCTCGCTGCCGTCGCCGGTACGATGTACCTGATGTATTACGGTGTCATCGTCTTCACCGACGGCTTCACCCCGGGCGTCAAGGCCTTTACGGCCGCGGTTCTCGGCGGCATCGGCTCGCTGCCGGGGGCCGTTCTCGGTGGTTTGATGATCGGCCTCATCGAGTCGCTGTGGTCCGCCTACTTCACCATCGACTACAAGGATGTCGCGACATTCTCGATCCTCGCCATCGTGCTGATTTTCAAGCCGTCCGGCATCCTGGGTCGGCCTGAAGTCGAGAAGGTATAATTTCATGGCAAATATTTCGAACACCAATGAGGGCGCCAGCAGCAATCTGATGGCGCGGGCTCTGCGCGAGGCCTTTTATGCCGGCCTCGTGGCGCTCGGTCTCTTCGTTCTCTTCGTCGGCCTCAAGACCGACCAGAACATCCTGAACGAGTTGATCCTCGTTCAGCGCTGGAGCCTGCTGGCGACCTTCGTCGTCATCGCCATGGTCGGGCGCTTCCTGTCGGTCGCCTTCATTCGTCCTTATCTGGCCGAGCGGAAGGCAGCGAAGTCGGCGGCTCCTGTACAGGAAGCCGGCTTCGTTACCCGCAATTTCAGCATGATCGCGATTATCGCACTGATCGTCTATCCGCCGATCATGGTCTACTTCTTCGGCTTCCAGGGATCGCTGAAATGGGTCGATAACTTCGGCATCCAGATCCTCATCTATGTGATGCTGGCCTGGGGTCTGAACATCGTTGTCGGCCTCGCCGGTCTGCTGGATCTCGGCTATGTCGCCTTCTACGCGGTCGGCGCCTATTCCTACGCGCTCCTCTCGGCCCATTTCGGGCTGTCGTTCTGGCTGCTCCTGCCGATGGCCGGCATCTTCGCGGCGCTGTGGGGCATCATCCTCGGCTTCCCCGTACTGCGCCTCAAGGGTGACTATCTCGCGATCGTGACGCTCGCTTTCGGGGAAATCATCCGCCTCGTCCTGATCAACTGGACTGCCGTCACCAAGGGTACGTTCGGGATTTCCGGCATCGCCAAGGCGTCGGTCTTTGGTATCTGGTCGTTCGATATCGGCGCGGCCAACAACTTCACCAAGGCGTTCGGCCTGCCGATGTCATCGGCCTACTACAAGATATTCCTGTTTTATCTCATCCTGGCGCTTTGCCTGTTGACCGCCTTCGTGACCATCCGGCTGCGGCGCATGCCGATCGGCCGTGCCTGGGAAGCGTTGCGCGAAGACGAGATCGCCTGCCGGTCGCTCGGGATCAACACCGTCACCACCAAGCTGACGGCATTTGCCACAGGCGCGATGTTCGGCGGCTTTGCTGGCTCCTTCTTTGCGGTTCGCCAGGGCTTCGTCTCGCCTGAATCCTTCGTGTTCCTGGAATCGGCCATCATCCTTGCCATCGTTGTTCTTGGCGGCATGGGCTCGCTGATCGGGATCGCTGTTGCCGCGACGCTCATGATCGGCGGCACGGAAATGTTGCGCGAGATGGAATTCCTCAAGCACATCTTCGGCCCCGAATTCACCCCCGAACTCTACCGCATGCTGATCTTCGGTCTGGCCATGGTTATCGTCATGGTGTGGAAGCCCCGCGGCTTTGTCGGCTCGCGCGAACCCACGGCATTCCTGCGCGAGCGCAAGACTGTCTCCGGCAGCTTCACCAAGGAAGGTCACGGTTGATCATGGCCGGAACGAATACGATGACGAAAGATCCCATCCTCAAAGTCGACCATTTGTCGATGCGCTTCGGTGGCCTCATGGCTATCAACGACCTGTCGTTCGAAGCCTATCGCGGCGATATCACCGCTCTCATCGGCCCGAACGGCGCCGGCAAGACCACGGTCTTCAACTGCATCACCGGCTTCTACAAGCCGACGATGGGCATGATCACGATGCGGCAAAAGGCGGGCAAGGAATTCCTCCTCGAGCGCATGTCGGATTTCGAGGTCAACCGCGATGCCAAGGTGGCCCGTACCTTCCAGAACATCCGGCTGTTTTCCGGCCTGACGGTTCTGGAAAACCTGCTGGTCGCGCAGCACAACAAGCTGATGCTGGCCTCGGGCTACACGATCCTCGGCCTGCTCGGCTTCCCCGCCTACAAGAAGGCTGCGGCGCAGTCGATCGAGCAGGCGAAGTACTGGCTCGAGAAAGCCAATCTGATCGATCGCGCCGACGACCCGGCCGGTGACCTCCCCTATGGCGCCCAGCGTCGTCTGGAAATCGCCCGCGCCATGTGCACGGGACCGGAATTCCTCTGCCTCGACGAACCGGCGGCCGGGCTCAACCCGCGCGAGTCGCTGGCGCTCAACACATTGCTGCGCAGCATTCGCCAGGACACCGGCACGTCGATCCTGCTGATCGAGCACGACATGTCCGTGGTTATGGAAATCTCCGACCATGTCGTGGTGCTCGAATACGGCCAGAAAATTTCGGACGGCAATCCGGACCATGTGAAGAACGATCCGAAGGTTATCGCGGCCTATCTCGGTGTTGAAGATGATGAGGTCGAAGAGGTGATCGAAGAGATCGAGCACATCACGCCGGGAGGACCGCTTTGATGAGCGACAATCTCCTGCATGTAAAATCCGTCGAAACATACTACGGCAATATCCGCGCTCTGGCGGGTGTCGATGTCGAGGTCAAGAGGGGCGAGATCGTCTGCATGATCGGCGCCAACGGCGCCGGCAAGTCGACGCTGATGATGACCATTTGCGGCAGTCCGCAGGCCCGCACCGGTTCGGTGGTCTTCGACGGCCAGGACATCACCCGCATGCCGACGCACGAAATCGCCCGGCTGCGCATCGCACAATCGCCGGAAGGCCGCCGCATCTTCCCGCGCATGACGGTGTTCGAAAATCTTCAGATGGGCGCCAGCCTGGACAATCTGAAGTATTTCAACGAGGACGTCGAAAAGATATTCACGCTGTTTCCGCGCCTCAAGGAACGCCAGGCGCAGCGCGGCGGAACGCTCTCGGGCGGCGAGCAGCAGATGCTGTCGATCGGCCGTGCGCTGATGGCGCGTCCGAAGCTTTTACTCCTGGACGAGCCATCACTCGGTCTCGCGCCACTGATCGTCAAGGGCATCTTTGCGGCAATCAAGAAGCTCAACGAAACGGAAGGCCTGACGGTCTTCCTCGTCGAGCAGAACGCCTTTGCTGCCTTGAAGCTGTCGCACCGTGGCTATGTCATGGTCAACGGCAAGGTGACGATGAGCGGCAGCGGCAAGGAACTGCTTGCCAATCCGGAGGTTCGTGCCGCCTACCTCGAGGGTGGCCATCATTGATCCCGCGCTGTCGCCGGGCTGCCGGCGATGGGCAGAGTTTGGGAATTGAGGCGCAGGGCAGGGACGTTTTCACGCCGCCGGCGCTTTGAAGGGAGCAAGGAATGCAGGGCATTCTCTACGAAGAACCGACTATCTGGCAGTTCATGCTGGTGACCGTGATCATGGGCGGCTGGACCGCCTGGCGCACGGGAAAGAGCTGCGCCGACAACTGGAGCAGCTACGCGACGCTGGTGGCCTATACGCTGCTCCTGGGTGTCGCTATCCGCTTCATCCATCATGCACTTTTTGAAGGCTCGATGCTGACGGGCCGGTACTATGTCGTGGACACGGTCATTCTTTTGTTGTTTGCTACGGGCGGTTATCGCTTCTACCGGACGAAGCAGATGACGGAAAAATACTACTGGCTTTATGAGAAGGCGTCGCCCTTTTCCTGGAAAGCCAAATGACAGAGGGAAACGCGCCAGCCGCTCGCGCTGACGCGGATATAAGAAAACCGGGGCGATTATGGCGGGTATCGTGATCGGTTTAAAAACACCCGCTCAATTTTTTGGGAGTAACAAGATGAAGAAATCACTTTTGTCTGCTGTCGCGCTGACTGCAATGGTCGCCTTCAGCGGCAATGCCTGGGCCGATATTCTGATCGGCGTTGGTGGCCCGATCACCGGTCCTAACGCCGCATTCGGCGCGCAGCTGCAGAAGGGTGCCGAGCAGGCGGCTGCCGACATCAATGCAGCCGGCGGCATCAACGGCGAGCAGATCAAGGTCGTGCTCGGTGATGACGTGTCCGACCCGAAGCAGGGCGTTTCTGTTGCCAACAAGTTCGTTGCCGATGGCGTCAAGTTCGTTGTCGGTCACTTCAACTCGGGCGTTTCCATCCCGGCTTCGGAAGTCTACGCCGAAAACGGCATCCTGCAGATTTCCCCGGCTTCGACCAACCCGACCTACACCGAACGCGGTCTGTGGAACACCTTCCGCACCTGCGGTCGTGACGATCAGCAGGGCGCCGTTGCTGGCGCGTTTATCGCTGCAAATTTCAAGGACGCCAAAATTGCCGTTCTTCATGACAAGACCCCGTATGGTCAGGGCCTTGCCGATGAAACCCGGAAGTCAGCAAACGCTGCTGGCATCACGGAAGCCGTCTATGAAGGCGTGAATGTCGGTGACAAGGACTTCTCGGCTCTCATCGCAAAGATGAAGGAAGCTGGCGTATCGGTCGTCTACTGGGGTGGCCTGCACACAGAATTCGGCCTCATCGAGCGCCAGTCCGCCGACCAGGGCCTGAAGGCGACCTTCATCTCGGGTGACGGCATCGTCTCGAACGAACTGGCTTCGATCGCCGGCGACGCAGTCGACGGCACGCTGATGACGTTTGCTCCGGATCCGCGCAAGAACGAAGCTGCAAAGGAGCTCGTCGAGAAGTTCCGCGCTGCCGGTTTCGAGCCGGAAGCCTACACGCTCTACGCTTACGCTGCCGTTCAGGTCATCGCTGAAGGCGCCAAGGCAGCCGGCGGCAACGATCCGCAGGCTGTTGCCGAAGCCATCAAGGCCAAGGGTCCGTTCAAGACTGCCATCGGCGAACTCGGCTTCGACGAGAAGGGCGACATCACCCGTCCGGACTACGTCATGTACACCTGGAAGAAGGGTGACGACGGCAAGTATACCTACGTCGAGAACGAATAATCTTTTTCGGAAATCCGATTGGTCTCAGGATCACGAAAGGCCCGGTTTTGCCGGGCCTTTTGCATTTCCGCTATACCGATACATGGCGTTCTGCCGAACGACGGCCTGTCCGTCCCGAAGAGTGGATCGGACGGTTGTGCTTTCTCCGATTCGTACAGCACTTTCATAAGAACGGCCGCTGATTGGCGACTGTTCGTGTGTTAGGTGTCAACTCCGGAATCGATTCAGGAGTAACCGATGACTGAGAAGCAACGCATCCTCGTGACCCGCCGCTGGCCCGGCGCGGTCGAACAGGTTCTGTCCGAGCGGTTTGACGCAGTTTTCAACGGGCCGGACAGTCCGATGGATGCGGCGGCCCTTGCCGATGCCCTGCGCAATTTCGATGCCGTCCTGCCGACCGTCTCCGACGGCCTGCCGGCAGCACTCTTCGAGGGCGGTGGCGTCCGGGTGAAAATCCTCGGAAATTTTGGTGTTGGCTACAACCATATCGACGTAGCATCCGCCAAGGCGAACCGCATCGTCGTCACCAACACGCCGGGCGTGCTGACCGACTGCACCGCCGATATCGCCATGTCGCTGCTTCTCTCCGTCGCGCGGCGCGCAGGCGAGGGCGAGCGGCAGGTCCGGGCCGGCGAATGGACCGGCTGGCGCCCGACGCATATGATCGGTACCAAGGTCACCGGCAAGACGCTCGGGATCATCGGCTTTGGCCGCATCGGCAAGGCAATGGCGAAGCGCTGCCATTTCGGTTTCGACATGGACATCGTTTTCTACAATCGCTCGAAGGTCGATTTGTCGGAAGCGGCGCGCTATGGCGCGCGCCAACTCGATACAATCGACGAGGTTCTGGCGATCGCCGATTTCGTATCACTGCATTGCCCGGGCGGCGGTGAGAACCGGCATCTGATCGACGCCCGCCGGCTCAAGATCACGAAACCCGGTGCTTACCTGATCAATACCGCGCGCGGCGACATCGTCGACGAGACGGCGCTGATCGAAGCTTTGGAAGCCGGGACTATCCGTGGTGCGGGGCTCGATGTCTTCGAGGCAGAGCCCGCCGTTCCCGAACGTCTGCGTGCGCTCCACAATGTCGTACTCCTGCCGCATCTCGGCAGCGCGACGGAAGAGACGCGCACCGCCATGGGCATGAAGGTGGTCGATAATATCACCGCCTTCTTCGAAGGCCGCGAGCCGCCGGACAGGGTCGCCTGACTATTGCTGGTGCAGCACTTTGGCAGCCTTGACGGCGGCTGACGCGCGGTTTTCGACCCCGAGCTTGACGTAGATCTGCTCCAGGTGCTTGTTGACCGTGCGGGCGCTGAGCCCGAGGATTTCGCCGATGTCGCGGTTCGATTTACCCTTGGCGATCCAGAGCAGCACCTGCGCCTCGCGCACTGTCAGAGAAAAATTCTGCCGCAGGATCTCATCGTCGCTGGTCTGGCTGACCCCCGTCAGGCGAAACAGGAATTCGTCGCCGCCGATGGCACCAAGATAGGCAAGCTGCAGCACCGGCTGACCATTCTGGTGGATCAACAGTGGGCTATCCTTGGCCGCGCCGTGCCTTTCGCGCTCCTGCAGCCACTGGTGGATAGGAACGACCAGTATATCCAGCCCGTCGTCGCGTCCGGTGGCCGCATTGGCCAGTCGGGTTGCCTGCGGCGTCGACCAGTGAATATTACCGGAGCCGCGCACCGCAAGGAGATGCCGTCCGGCTGCATCCAGTGCCACGCGGGCACTTTGGGCGGAGCGCGCATTGGCAAGGTGAACGCGGATACGGGCGCGCAGCTCGTCGATATTGATGGGCTTCGAGAGATAATCGACGCCGCCGGATTCCAGTGCATGGACGATGTGCTCCGTTTCGGTCAGCCCGGTCATGAAGATCACCGGCACCTGGGCCACCGCCGGGTTCGTCTTCAGTGCCCGGCAGGTATCGAAACCGTCCATACCGGGCATGACCGCGTCCATGAGAATGACGTCAGGCGTGATGCGATCGACCACCTTGATCGCCGCATTGCCGGAGGTGGCGATCAGCACGGAAAAGCCGGACTGCTCGAGCGCGTCGGTCAGGAATCCCAGCGTCTCGGGACTGTCATCCACGATGAGTACGATGTCGCGTGGATGCACGATTTCATTCACCAGCCAGTCTCCCCTGTTTATTGATGTTGTGCAGGAACTCGGCATAGCCGGCCAGATCGAAAGCCTGAACGTAGGTCTTCACTGCTTCTGTAAACGGTTGATTTTCATCATGTTTCGCCAGGTCGGCGAGCTTGGCCTCGATGCCTCTGATATAACCGATCTCACCGAGGCGGATGAGTTCCTCGACATGCGTTACGCCCGGGGTCTTTACCGTGCCGTTGGCCTTCCGCCTGGCTGGCGGCGGCAACGTGTCGTTATAGGTCCATTCCAGTGCCAGATGGACGGCGAGCTTGTCCTGCAACTGGCGGATATCGAAGGGCTTGGCGAGCGTGTCGTTATGGCCCGTCTGCGCGTCGGCTGCCGTGCCGTCGCCGATATTGGCCGACAGCATGATGATCGGCGCCGTCTGCTCATAGTCCTCGCGCAGCCGCGTCACCAACTGCCAGCCGTTCATGCCCGGCATCGAGATGTCGATCAAAAACAGATCGGGCTGGATGCCTTCGATCAGCGTCAGGCATTCAGCGCCGCCGGCCGCCGTCAGCACCACGAAATCGAGCGGCATCAGCACCTCGCGCATCAGGTCGCGATGATCCTCGTTGTCATCGACGACGACAATGGTGCGCCGTGGTCCGGAATAGCCGGTGATCTTGCGGATCGAGGGCAAGGCGGTTGTTGGCCGGTCGATCGCCGAGAGCATCAGCCGCACCTTGACGGTCGAACCCGCATCGCGCTCGCTATCGACGACGATATCGCCGCCAAGCGTCTGGGTCAGCAGACGGGTAATCGTCAGCCCCAGGCCAAGGCCCGGCATCGGCCGGACATGCTCGGCCTCGCCGCGCTGGAAGGGCTCGAAAATGCGCGGCAGGTCCGTCTTGGAGATCCCGCGGCCGGTGTCGGACACGGTGAAGGTCGCGACCTGGCTGCGATAGGCAACGTCGAAGCGGATGGTGCCGGTATCGGTAAACTTGACGGCGTTGGACAGGAGGTTGACGAGAATCTGCCGAAGCCGCTTTTCGTCGGTGCGGACATATTGCGGCAGGGCGCTGGTCCGATCGTGTTCGAATACCAGGCCCTTGGCCTGTGCCTGCGGGCGGAACATGTCGGCGATCTGGTCGAGGAAATCCTGGATGTTGATCTCGTTGGAATAGACCTGTAGCCGCCCGGCTTCGATCTTCGATATGTCGAGCAACCCGTCGATCAGGCCGGAAAGATGGTCGGCGCTGCGCTTGATGACCTTGATTGCCGACTGGCGCGGGGCGGGGATCGTCTCGTCGCGCTCGAGAATCTGGGCATAACCCAGCACGGCATTGAGCGGCGTGCGCAGTTCATGGCTCAAGCCCACGACGTAGCGGCTCTTGGCCCGGTTGGCCGCTTCTGCCGTTTCCTTGGCATATTGAAGCGCCGCGTCGGTCTTCCTGTGGGCGGCGATTTCCTTGAGGAGCAAGGTGTTCTGCCGGGACGATTCTTCCTCGGCGACCAATCGGCTGTCATGGGCAAGCACATAGAACCAGCAGACGACCCCGGTCACCACCGCGAAGACGAAGAACACCACGCCGACGGTCCGGTTGACGACCGCGGCCGTTTCCGGCGAGGCGGTGCCCGTCTGATGCGCGATCATGGCCAGGATCATGCCGATGCCGGCGACGGACAGGACGACAGCTATGCCATAGCGGCCGAGACGAGTTGAGAGGGTTTGTGTTACCTTCTGAGGTAAAAGAGCCTTGGCGATCACAGCGGTCTGCGCGTTGAAGCTCGCATGCGGCTTGCACATGTCGTGGCAGCGGCTGTCGAGCGAACAGCAGAGCGAGCAGATCGGCGCGGCATAGGCCGGGCACCAGGCCATGTCCTCTGGCTCGAACGGATGCTCGCAGATCGAGCAGGTGACGGTCGAGAGCTTCTTCCAGCTCTGGCGCGGCTTGCGGGCAAGATAATATTTGCCCTTGGTCGCCCAGGCGATGGCCGGGGAGACGACAAGCGCGGTGATTAGCGCGATATAGGGCGCAAGCGATGCTGCAACGGCACCCAGCACACCAAAATGGGCCGTCAGCGCGATCAGCGCCGAAACCGTCATGGCGCCAACGCCGACCGGGTTGATGTCGTAGAGATGGGCACGCTTGAATTCGATATTGGGCGGGGCAAGACCCAGCGGCTTGTTGATGAAGAGGTCGGCCGAGATCGTGCAGAGCCATGACATGGCGATGATCGAGAAGATGCCGAGCGTCTCCTCCAGCAGCTTGTAGATGCCCAGTTCCATCAACAACAGCGCGATCGCTACGTTGAACATCAGCCAGACCACGCGGCCCGGATGGCTGTGGGTCAGGCGGGAAAAGAAATTCGACCAGGCGAGCGAGCCTGCATAGGCGTTCATGACGTTGATCTTCAGCTGCGAGACGACCACGAAGGCGGCCATCAGCAGCAGCGCCGCATTATGCCAGGGGATCATGTAGCCGAAGGCTGTGAGGTACATATGCGCGGGATCGGCGGCATCCTCCACCTGTACGCCGGCGCTGAGGCAAAGCACCACGAGGAATGAGCCTGCCAAAAGTTTTGGTGCGCCGACAATCACCCAGCCGGCACCGGCGAGGAACACTGCAAAACGGTGATGCAGCTTGCGCTGGCCCTCCGCCGGCAGGAAGCGCAGGAAATCGACCTGCTCACCGATCTGCGCCATCAGCGCTAGGATGACGGCGGAGGCGGCGCCGAACTCGATCAGCGAAAAGGAGGCGAGGGTACCGGGGGCACCCGCCGGCTTGGCCGCTCCGGCAAAGGCGAGCCACAGATCGAATTTCCCCCAGTCGGCGAATGCGATGAAAATGAACGGGGCGATGTTGAGAGTGATCCAGAACGGTTGGGTGATCAACTGGAACTTACTGATCAGTCGCACGCCATGCGTTACCAGCGGGATGACCATGACGGCGCTGATGATGTAGCCGATCCAGAGAGGAATCCCGAGCGCCAGCTCCAGAGCCGCCGACATGATCGAGGCTTCGATGGCAAACAGCATGAAGGTGAACGAGGCATAGATCAGCGAGGTGATCGTCGAGCCGATATAGCCGAAGCTGGCGCCACGGGTCAGGAGATCGATATCGACGCCGTGGCGGATGGCGTAGCGGCTGATCGGCAGGCCGACCCCGAGCATGACGACGCTGGCGACGAGAATGGCGAGGATGGCGTTGGTCGTGCCATAGGACAGCGTGATCGCCCCGCCGATGGCCTCCAGAGCCAGGAACGAGATCGCCCCGATAGCGGTCTGCGAGATGCGTTGCGAGGAGAACTGCCGGGCGCTCTTGGCGGTGAAGCGCAACGCGTAGTCTTCCAGCGTCTGGTTGGCGACCCAGCGATTATATTCGCGCCGGACCGGAATGATGCGCTGGCGTGCTGTCATCTGCTGCGTGCGTTTCCCTAGATGCTGATAGAATGGCCTGTCGAGTGGCCGCAACGAAGTCGTAGCACAGATGTACGCGGGCATTAAGTGTGCTGCATTGCACACTTGCCCACCTCTTCTACGTCAATTGACGTATACAGAATTCCGGGTCCCCGTCGGATAGTTCCTTTACGAACGGTAAAGGTCTCCCAAGAGCCGTCGTCAAAGAACGAGAGGGGTTCACAATGAAATTCAAGTCTCATGTCATGAGCGCGTTTCTGGCAGCTGCGCTTGCCACGACAGCATTTTCAGGCGTCTACGCTGCCGACGACACGATCAAGGTCGGTATCCTGCATTCGCTGTCCGGCACCATGGCCATTTCCGAGACCACGCTCAAGGATGCCATGCTGATGCTCATCGAGGATCAGAACAAGAAGGGCGGCCTGCTCGGCAAGAAGCTCGAAGCCGTCGTCGTCGATCCGGCGTCCGACTGGCCGCTGTTTGCCGAAAAGGCCCGCGAACTGATTTCCGTCAACAAGGTTTCGGCCGTGTTCGGTTGCTGGACCTCGTCGTCGCGCAAGTCCGTTCTGCCTGTTTTCGAAGAGCTGAACTCGCTGCTTTTCTACCCGGTCCAGTACGAGGGTGAAGAATCCTCGCGCAACATCTTCTACACCGGTGCAGCGCCGAACCAGCAGGCCATTCCGGCGGTCGATTACCTGATGAACACCGAAGGCGTCGAGCGTTTCGTGCTTGAAGGCACCGACTACGTCTACCCGCGCACGACCAACAAGATTCTCGAAGCCTACCTGATCGCCAAGGGTATTCCGAAGGAAGACATCCTGATCAACTACACGCCGTTCGGTTTCTCCGACTGGCAGACGGAAGTTGCCAAGATCAAGGAATTCGGTTCGGCCGGCAAGAAGACCGCCGTCGTCTCGACCATCAACGGCGATGCCAACGTTCCGTTCTACAAGGAACTCGGCAACAAGGGCATCAAGGCGACCGACATTCCGGTCATCGCCTTCTCGGTCGGCGAAGAGGAACTTGCCGGTCTCGACACCAAGCCGCTGGTCGGGCACCTTGCTGCCTGGAACTACTTCCAGTCGGTCGATGCGCCTGCCAATGCCGAGTTCATCAAGGAATGGCACGCCTTCACCAAGAACGACAAGCGCGTAACCAATGACCCGATGGAAGCTGCCTATATCGGCTTCAAGGCCTGGGTATCCGCCGTTGAAGCAGCCGGCACGACCGACACCGACGCCGTTCTCGACACGATCATCGGCACCACCGTTCCGAACCTTTCGGGCGGCTACGCCACCGTCATGCCGAACCACCACATCACCAAGCCGGTGCTGATCGGTGAAATCCAGGAAGACGGCCAGTTCGAGATCGTGCAGCAGACGCCCGCCGTCGTCGGTGACGAATGGTCCGATTACCTGCCCGACTCGAAAGACCTGATCTCCGACTGGCGCAAGCCGATGTCCTGCGGCAACTTCAACGTCGCAACGGGCAAGTGCGGCGGTAAGGGCTCCTGATTTCATCAAGGCCAATATACTCCGAACGGCTTAACCGCCGTTCGCCAATTGATCCAATGACCTTTTGATTGATGCCAATACCCTCCGTCCGGATCTCCCATCCAGGCGGAGGGACTTCCATCCTTTTGCCTCCTATCTGGCATGTTTTCTGCATGGTGAGGCCCGGGGATACGGTTCCGGCTGCCGGTCCCGACTGATCTGATCGTCGGACGAGCGAATTGCGGAAATCTTAAGCAGCGTCGCCAGCGCCGGGTCTTCCTGCCGCTGTTACGACGCCAAGCGAACGGAACAAGAAGAGCTCATGTATCGCGCCACTCAGACTTTTCTCGTCGCTCTCTGCCTGCTCGTCAGTTGCCTGGCAACGGGCCTGCGTGCACAGGAGGCTATTCGTCCCTTCGTTGATGGGCTCGGAGGTACCGCGTTTCCGCAGAAGATCGAGGCGGTCAAGTCCTTGGCGGCGTCCGGTGATCCGAAAGTTGCCGAAATCCTGCAGAACCTCAGCGATGGCAAGCTGTATGCGCCGAAAACGGGCGGGGCGGTTTATCTTGCCGGCCCGACAGACGGGACCTATGTCGACGTTCTCACCGGCGTTGCCGTCGCCGATCCGCCGGGCAATCTTGCGAAGATCAGGCTGAACAACGGCCTGCGCGGCGCGATCGGCGTCGCACTCAGCCAACTGACGCTGCTCAGCCCCGACCGCGCGGCACGTCTCGCCGCATCGCAGGACCTTCTGAAGGAAGCCAACCCGGACAACCTCGATCTCTTGAATTCCGCTCTGTCGAAAGAACAGGACGGCGAAATCAAGGCGACGATGGAAGCGGCGCGCGCCGTCATCATGCTGAAGACGGATGCCAGCGCCGAGGACAAGAAGGCGGCCATCGACACGATCGCGGCGCGCGGCAATCGCGATGCGCTGGCAATCCTGATGGCCGCGATGGACAACGCGCCGGACGATCTCAAGCCCGTCATCGAGGCAAATATCGATTCCATCACCCGCAGCCTGGCGGTCTGGGACGTCTTCCAGAACGTCTGGTACGGCCTGTCGCTCGGCTCTGTCCTGCTGCTCGCCGCTATCGGTTTGGCCATTACCTTCGGTGTCATGGGCATCATCAACATGGCGCATGGCGAAATGGTCATGCTGGGCGCCTATACGACCTATGTCGTGCAGCAGACGATCGATTCCGTGGCGCCCGGCATGAGCGATTATTCGCTGGTCTTTGCCGTTCCCGCAGCCTTCGTCTTCACCGGGCTGGTCGGTATCGCCATCGAGCGCAGCGTCATCCGCTGGCTCTACGGCCGCCCGCTCGAAACGCTGCTTGCCACCTGGGGCATTTCGCTGATCCTGCAGCAGTCAATCCGCACGATCTTCGGCCCCACCAATAGGCAGGTCGACAATCCGGGCTGGATGTCCGGCGTGTTCGAGATCGGTGGTCTGTCCAGCACCTGGAACCGCCTCTGGATCATCCTGTTCTCGCTCAGCGTCTTCGTGGCGCTGCTGCTCCTGCTCAAGCGTTCCAAGTTCGGCCTGCAGATGCGCGCCGTCACCCAGAACCGCCGCATGGCCTCCTCGATGGGCATTCGTACCCCTTGGGTTGACGCCCTGACCTTCGGCCTCGGCTCGGGCATTGCCGGCATGGCCGGCGTGGCGCTCAGCCAGATCGACAATGTCTCGCCCAATCTCGGCCAGAACTACATCATCGACAGCTTCATGGTCGTGGTCTTCGGCGGGGTCGGCAATCTCTGGGGCACGCTGGTCGGGGCCCTGACGCTCGGCATCGCCAACAAGTTCCTTGAGCCCTATGCCGGTGCGGTGCTGGGCAAGATTATCATCCTCATCTTCATTATTCTCTTTATCCAGCGGCGGCCCCGCGGCCTGTTCGCGCTCAAGGGAAGGGCGGTCGAACAATGATTGCGCAAATGCTGTTCATGAGACATGAAAAGAAAACGATCTGGGCGGTCGGCCTGATCCTTCTCGTCGCGGCCTTCGTGCCACTCTCCAACCTGCTGATCCCGGAAGACAATTTCTTCCACGTGCCGGGCCATCTGGTGCCGCTGCTCGGGAAATACCTGTGCTACGCGCTGTTGGCTCTGGCGCTGGATCTGGTCTGGGGGTATTGCGGCATTCTTTCGCTCGGCCACGGTGCGTTTTTCGCGCTGGGCGGTTATGCGATGGGCATGTACCTGATGCGCCAGATCGGCGACAGGGGCGTCTACGCCAACCCGTTGCTGCCGGACTTCATG
Organism: Pararhizobium sp.; assembly: GCF_035497515.1. Taxonomy (GTDB): domain Bacteria; phylum Pseudomonadota; class Alphaproteobacteria; order Rhizobiales; family Rhizobiaceae; genus Pararhizobium. The sequence goes on from NZ_DATJDJ010000103.1 coordinate 159,753, forward strand.
GTCTTCCTCAACTGGAGCGAACTGCCATGGTACTGGACGGGCTTCAACCATTTCTGGTTTGCGGCCCTGATGGTGTTCCTGGTGCCGGGGATTCTCGCCTTCGTGTTCGGCTGGTTCGCATTCCGCTCGCGCGTCACCGGTGTCTATCTGTCGATCATCACCCAGGCGATGACCTATGCCCTGCTCTTGGCCTTCTTCCGCAACGAAATGGGCTTTGGCGGCAACAACGGCCTGACCGATTTCAAGGAAATCCTCGGCTACAATATCCAGGCCGGCGGCACGCGGGCAACTCTATTTGCCGCAACCGCTCTTGCCCTTGCTCTCGCACTTGTTTTCAGCTCCGCCATCGTTCGCTCGAAATACGGCAAGGTGCTGGTCGGCGTGCGCGATGCGGAAAGCCGGACCCGGTTCCTGGGTTACCGCGTCGAGAACATGAAGCTCTTCATCTTCACCGTTTCGGCGATGATGGCGGGTGTCGCCGGCGCGCTTTACGTGCCGCAGGTCGGCATCATCAATCCGGGTGAATTCGCTCCGGCCAATTCGATCGAAGTGGTCATCTGGACCGCGGTCGGCGGGCGCGGCACGCTGATCGGACCGATCATCGGCGCTGTGCTGGTCAATTTTGGCAAGAGCATCTTTACCGCCGCTTTCCCTGAATTCTGGCTGTTTGCGCTCGGCGCGCTGTTTGTGGCAACCACCCTGTTCCTGCCCAAGGGCGTGGTCGGCACCGTTCAGCAGTATCTCGCGCGCCGCCAGGAACAGAAGAAGGCTGATGCGATCGAGAAGGCCTATCAGGACAAGGCCACTGCCAAGGCGGATAGCCAGCTTGCTGCACTCGAACCCCAGGCCGCGGAGTAAAGTCTATGGATGAGAAACCCTCCAAAAGCCTGCTGTATCTTGATGGCGTGTCTGTTTCCTTCGATGGCTTCAAGGCGCTGAATTCGCTGTCCTTCGTGGTCGATCCGGGCGAGTTGCGCGCGATCATCGGCCCGAACGGCGCCGGCAAGACGACGATGATGGACATCATCACCGGCAAGACCCGGCCGGATTCGGGCCAGGTCTTCTTCAA
>NZ_DATJDJ010000104.1:0-5364 GCF_035497515.1 Pararhizobium sp.
TCGAGCGTCAGCGGCACGCCGGCGCGGCGCGCCATGGCGATCAGATGCACGACGGCATTGGTGGAACAGCCCGTTGCCATGGCAACAGCCACGGAATTATCGACGGATTCGCGGGTAATGATCTTGTCGGGCGTCAGGTCCTCGAACACCATCTCGACGGCCCGGCGGCCGCAACGGGTCGACATGCGAATGTGGTTGGCGTCGGCTGCGGGGATCGAGCTTGCCCCCGGTAGCGTCAGCCCCATGGATTCGGCGATCGCCGTCATCGTGCTTGCGGTGCCGAAGGTCATGCAGTGGCCATAGGAGCGGGCAATACCTTCCTCAACGCCGGTCCACTGCTCGTCGGAAATCGTTCCGGCGCGCCGTTCGTCCCAATACTTCCAGGAATCGGAGCCGGAGCCCAGATATTCGCCCTTGTAATTGCCGCGCAGCATCGGGCCGGCCGGCAGGAAGATCATCGGATATCCGGCGCTGACAGCCCCCATGACGAGAGCCGGCGTGGTCTTGTCGCAGCCGCCCATCAGCACGACGCCATCGATAGGATGCGAGCGCAGCAGTTCCTCTGCCTCCATGGCGAGGAAGTTGCGATAGAGCATGCTTGTCGGCTTTAGCGCGCTTTCCGACAGAGATTGCACCGGCAGCTCGACCGGAAAGCCCCCCGCCTGCAGCACGCCGCGCTTCACATCCTCGACACGGTGCTTGAAATGCGCATGGCAGGCATTGAGGTCCGACCATGTGTTGAGGATGGCGATGATCGGCCGCTGGCCCCAGTCTTTTTCATCATATCCCATCTGCATCAGCCGCGAGCGATGACCCGAGGACCGAAGGTCGTCGGGCGCAAACCATCGCGCACTGCGCAGTGCGCTCACTGTCTTGGACATCGGTGTTTCCTACATCGTGTTTTCTCCAACCCGGATTAGCACAGGCAACACGGAACGGCAATACACTAATGCATTAGCATTTATGCGAGAAGAAACCATCATTTCTGCTGTCGAAAGTCAGCGAATTCCACGGAAAAGGGATGAGCGCCTGAACTCGAGCGTCAGGATGGGTGTTCGCGGCCACGAATAACAAAAAGCAGAATTTACGGTGCCGCCGTCAACGCTGGACGAAATCCGGATAGCGCTCGACGATGCTATCGACCATCGACAGCGTTCCCGAGAGATGAACCTTCATCGCTTCTTCGGCCCTTTCGGGATTGCCCATAGCAATCCCTTCGATGATCGCATGGTGATTGTCGACGACGCGCGCCTTGCCGACATTCGGCAGGTTGAGCCGGCGAAGCCGGTCGATATGGCCGCTGTGACGCCGAACCACAGGCCAGATATCTTCCAGTCCCGCCTCTTCATAAAGAATATAGTGGAAGTCACGGTCGCGGCGCAGGAAATCCCCGTACTCGCTGGAGGCGACAAGGGTCTTGAGCTTTTCATTTGCAAGAGTCAGGCGCTCGACAAATCGGCGATTGGGCCTGGATGCCAGTTCATGGACGATTTCTTGCTCGACGGCACGCCGCATGAAATGCGACTGCCTCGCCAAGTTGATATCGATCTTCGACACCAAAGTGGCGTATTGAGGATAGACCGTGACAAGCCCCTCCTCTTCCAGGCGCATCAATGCGTCGCGAACAGGCGTCTGGCTTAGACCGAACTGCTTCTGCAATTCAAGGCGGGACAAAGATGTGCCAGGCGCAAGTTCAAGTTCCAGAATTTTCTCGCGGAGATATTCGACGATCTGCGGAGCAATCTGGCGCGTACGATCAAGGCCGCTGCGATGCTTGGCAAAGGGCAAATCGGAGGTCAAAGACATCTTCCTTTTCAAATCGTCTTTGACTGTCTTAATGCATTAATGCTTTAGTGTGAAGCACTTCGCCCATGGCGGCATTTAAATAGAAAGCACCGGACTCTTGACGGAAGACACAGTTCCTGTTGCAGGCATAACTGAAATAAGGCCATCCAGCTATGCGGATCAGGTCTACGGCCATGTTTTGCAGGATATTTTGAAGGGCGCCTTCCCGCCGGGCAGCAAGCTGCCATCCGAGAGCGATCTCTGCGACCGTTTCGGTGTCTCCCGCCCGGTTATTCGCGATGCTTTGGCGCGACTTCGACTGGATGGGCTCGTCGAAGCCCGTCGCGGAAGCGGTACCTACGTTCTCAGCGCGCCATCCAGGAGCCTGCCCGATCTTGCCGACCTCACCGACATCTCACGCTTCCTGCGCTACCAGGAACTGAGGCTCTGCGTCGAGGGCAATGCGGCGGCGCTCGCAGCCGAACGGCGCACCGAGAAAGCGCTGGGCGACATCCTCGAAGCCCATGAGCAGTTTTCCAGTCAGATTGCCCGCGGCCTGTTCCTGCCGGAAAGCGACCGCCGCTTCCACCTGTCGATCGCGGAAGCAACGGGGAACGAGTTCTTCAGCATGGCCCTGGAAGGTCCCGATGTCTCCCTGAGCGGCTTCATGAACATTTCCCTTTCGCTGACGCGCTCGGGTTCGCCGGCACGCGCGCGGAAGGTGATCGGCGAGCATGCCGACATTGTCGATGCCATCCGCAACAAGGACCCCGTCTGGGCCCGCGTCGCCATGGAAAGCCATCTGCTCCAGGCGCGTCGGCGCATGATGAATGGCGACCTTGATCCATAAAAAGATTCGATATGTAATTTTTCTTTACAACTTTTTTGAACTTCAGTAAGGATAGTTGACTTCAGGAGGGTCAACTATGCAACAAGCACTGACGCAAGCCGACTACGCCTCGTCCGTAGTCGCCGTGCCTCCCATCGCGCTAAACACTGATTATTCGGTGAACGCAGGCGCAAACGAGGCCATCATCAAGCACATCGAAGGCGGTGGAGTGCATGTCCTACTCTACGGCGGCAATGCCAATCTCTATCATTTCGGCCTCGACGATTATCGGTCCGCGATGCAAGCCATCACGGCAGCGGCCGCACCGACGACGCATCTCATCACCTCGATCGGCCCCGACTTCGGCAAGGCGATGGCGCAGGCACCGATTGCACGCGATCTCGGCTTCAAGAATGTCATGGTCCTGCCGACAAATTTCCCGGCAGATCCGGCAGGCGTCGCCAATGGCGTACGCAAACTTGCCGACGCCTTCGGTAGCGGCCTTATCCTCTATCTGAAGCGGGAGCATTACGCAGATCCCGACGAACTGGCAAAGCTGATCGCAGAAAAAGCCGTGAGCTTCGTCAAATATGCCGTCGAAAAGCCAGACGCCTCCAAGGATCCGTATCTTGACGCCGTCCTGTCAGCGATCGGCACGGAGCATCTTGCAAGCGGCATGGGGGAAACCCCGATCCACGACCATCTCGGCCGGCGCAAACTCACCACCTACACGTCGGGCGCCGTCTGCATCGCGCCCACGGCTGCATCCGAACTTCTCACGCTTTACAAGAGCGGTCGGGCGGCTGAGGCTTTTGAGTTGAGCCAGCCTTTCCTGGAATTCGAAAAGGTCCGCCTCGATCTCGGTGGCCTGCAGGTCCTGCATGACGGACTTCGGCTTTCGGGAATTGCTGATACCGGCCCTCTGATGCCTATGGTTTCGAACCTTCCCGTCGGAAAATTGAAGCCGGTCCAAGCGGCGGTTGACGCCTTGAAAAGTGCCGAAAAGCAGGCGATTTCCAGGGCTTTGGCGCGTGAGAAACGGGCGGCTGGCCTATAGTTGACAGTTACCTGCATCTCGACTAATACATTAGTGCTCTAGTGTGTTTTAAACAGTGTGGAGGCACTGTATCCGGGCCGCGCATACCGATGCAGCGGCCCGGTGCCATCGACATCAAGGTCTTTGACCAGGAGGAGAAATGACAATGACCATCAAGTATTCACGGGGTGTATCGGCTGCGCTGATGTCGATCCTGTTTGCGGGCGCTGCCCATGCGGCCGAAGGAGAAGTCAAGATCGTGCTGCCGGAACAGCCCGCCAATCTTGAGCCCTGCCGCTCCATCCGCTCCGATATCGGGCGCGTGATCAATTCCAACATCACCGAGACGCTGACCAACATCGAACCCGAAAAGGGCACGGTCGCGCCATGGCTGGCCGAAAGCTGGGAACAGGTCAACGACCTCACCTGGCGCATCCATTTGAAAACAGGTGTCAAATTCCAGGACGGCGCTGACTTCAATGCTGAGGCCGCTGCCAAGTCGATCAACCGGCTCATGAACCCGAAGCTGACATGCGACAGCCGCTCCAAGTTCGGCGACGTCAAGCTGACGCCGAAGGCGATTGATGCGACGACGCTCGAAATTGCCACGGATACGCCGCTTCCGATCATGCCGACATTGCTCGGCACTGTTCAGATCGTCTCCCCCAACATGCCGTTCGATGGCGAAACCAATGCGCCCGTCGGTACTGGCCCCTATACGCTGGAAAGCGCCACCAACGAGCAGATCGTTCTCGCTCGCAGCGACAGCTACTGGGGCGGCAAGCCGGAAGTGACCAAGGCAACCTATGTCTGGCGCGGAGAATCCGCCATCCGTGCAGCCATGGTGGAATCCGGCGAAGCCGACATGACACCGTCGCTTGCCGTGCAGGATGCGACCAACACGGCGACCGATTTTGCCTATCTGAACTCCGAAACCACCCGCATGCGCATCGATGCGGAGATTCCACCGCTCAATGATGTGCGGGTTCGTAAGGCTCTCAATCTCGCCATCGACTGGGATGGCATGGGTGAAGCGTTGTTCGGCAAGGATGTGCTGAGGGCATCGCAGATGGTCGTTCCGGGCGTATTGGGCCATAACCCCGACATCAAGCCCTGGCCGTACGATCCCGAGCAGGCCAAGAAGCTGATCGAGGAAGCCAAGGCAGACGGCGTTCCGGTCGACACCGAGATTGTTATTATCGGCCGTAACGGCTTCTTCCCGAATTCGGCGGAATCGCTCGAAGCGATGATGTCAATGTGGCAGGAAATTGGCCTCAAGGTCTCGCTGCGCCAGCTCGAAGCCGCCGACTGGGTTCGCTACCTCGATAAGCCCTTCCCCCAAGGTCGCGGGCCGACCCTGTTCCAGCAGCAGCACGACAACAATACCGGCGACGCGGGCTTTACCGCCCCAGTCATGTTCCTGAGCGAAGGACAATATTCGACGATCGCCGACCCGGCACTCGACGTGGTCCTGAAAAAAGCGATGGCGGCCACCGGCGGCGAACGCGAAAAACTGTTCCAGGAAGCCTTCCTCAAGGTCCACGACGAGATCATTGCAGATATCCCGATGTACCACATGATCGGCTATGTCCGCGTCGGATCGCGTCTCGACTGGAAGCCGGATCTGAAGACGAACAGCGAAATCGCGCTGTCGCAGATCAAGCTCAAGGACTAACCTTGCCCAAGGCACGGCGGTCGTTCCGCCGTGCCTATT
>NZ_DATJDJ010000105.1:0-6903 GCF_035497515.1 Pararhizobium sp.
GCCATTCCTGAAACAGTTGATGGAACATTCCGGCGAAACCGCCAATATCGGCATCGAGGATGGCGGCGATGTCGTCTTCATCTCGCAGGTCGAAAGCCACGCGCCGATGCGCGCCTTCTTCCGCCCCGGCCGCCGTGGCCCCATCCATGCGTCGGGTATCGGCAAGGCGATCCTCTCGACCTGGTCGAACACTGAGGTCGAGGATCTGCTCTCGGTTCGCCCCCTCACCAACTTCACCGACAAGACCCGTGACAGCCTGCCCAAGCTGCTGGCCGATATCGAACTCATCCGCGTCCGTGGCTGGTCTGTTGACGACGAGGAACACACGCTCGGCATGCGCTGCCTCGCCGCTCCGATCTTCAACGAATATGGCGAAGCGATCGCCGGGATTTCGGTATCGGGACCGGCGGTGCGACTGCCGGACGAGAGGCTGGCTGAACTAGGGCCGCTGGTGCGGGCTGCAGCCGACGGCGTGACGCAGGCGATGGGCGGACGGGGGCCGGCAGGATATTTCTAGACTGGCCATGGTCTCTCGCCGTTTCAAGCTGGAAGGCACAGCCTCATGTGGCCGGGACATGGCGATGCCGCAGACGTGATCAGAAATTGTCAGCGCATCGGTTGCGAACACATTATGTTCAAGACGTCCGGGCGTCATTGCCCACCCATCAGGAGGGTAATTCATGGTTGACCCGGTCATGCGCATCCTGCGCAGCTTCCCGTCATCGCCGACCCGGATCAACACGAGCACGTCGATCAGTTCGGAACCCGACAATGCCTGGGTCGCCGCACGGCAGGCACGGATCAACGCCGATCTGCTCACATTGAAGAGGGCCGACGTGACGGAGGACGCAAGCGACGACAGCCCATCCAATGAAACGGAAGGCGAAATCGAGACGCTTGATGACAGGCATGCCCAGAGCCGGGAAGACGATCAAGCATCCGAAAAAATGGAGGCCAGCGGCGAGGAAGCGGAAAGCCACCGCTTTTCCGGTGAAAGCGACGAGATCGGAACCCGCAATTTCGACGATGACACCCCGTTCGGCGAGCGCGTCGCCATCGTCTGATCAGAACCGAGACGAAACCGCGTTCCTCAATTGCGTGCCACCCAGCGATGCCAGTCTTCCTCGCTGCCATGGAATACGTTGAGGTCGATCCGGCCCTCGACGCCGTGCGACAGGCCGGAGCCGGAATATTGCCAGAACAGCCATTTGCGGCCCGGATAGATCTGTGACGGATGGGCGGCGACGGAGCGCAGCCAGAAGGGGTGGTTCTTGAATTCGCCCGTCAGGTTGTCGCGGTAGAAGTCCGGAGCGGTGTAGATCACCGGGCGCTTGCCATAGTGCCGTTCCAGCTTGTCCATGAATACCTGCATCTTCTCGATCGCCTTGGCGCGCGACAGGCGGAAGCGGCAGCTGGATTCGCCGTTATATTCGACGTCGATCACCGGCGGCAGCGCGTCGGGATCGCGCGGTACGTTGCGGATGAACCAGTCGGCCTGCTCGCCGGCGGTGCGGCACCAGTAGAAGAAGTGATAGGCGCCGCGCTTCATGCCGGCATCCTTGGCCCGCTTCCAGTTCTTCCGGAACATCGGGTCGAGATGGTCGCCGCCATCGGTTGCCTTGATATAGGCGAAGTTGGCGCCCTGCGTGCGCAGCTTTGCCCAGTCGATGTCACCCTGCCAGCGCGAAATATCGACGCCATGCACGGCCATTTTCCGGGGTGAAGCCTTGCCGAAATTGATCGGATGCGCGTCGCGGAACTGGCGGCTGTAGATCTGCGCCCGCCCGTGCCGGGTGCGTGGTTCCGCCTCCGGAGTGTCCGGCATCATCAGCGCGACCGGCCGTTCGGCCGGAACGGCCATGGCCTCGGTGGTGACGGATTCGAAAGCTTGCGGCTGCGACATCTGGCCTGCCCAGGCCAGTTGTTCCGGATGGCTTTCGGCCGCGGCGATGATTGCTCCGACATCGTTCGCCGGCACGGGGCCTTTCGCGACCGAACTGGTGACTTCCTTCGAGGGCAGCCCGGCGGACAGGCTTTCCGGCCCGGAACTCGACGTGCAGCCGGCAAGCGCTAAACCGCCGAGAAGAAGTGCTGAAAGAGCCGATAAACGCATTGGAACCCGTACGCAAAACAGAAGCCGGGCGGTCTGCGCCCTCCACTGCCTTCAATTGCTAACGGAAAATTACCAACAAAAGCTGAATCCGAATTAATTCGGGACGCGTTGCGCAAAAACGACGATCGCGGGCAGGGGCACCTGGCCGTCCTTTCGACAAACGTTCGTCGGGGCTCACTCCAGGGATCTGATATTCTCGGGAACGGAATATTCCTTGCCGTCATAGGTCAAAAGCAGGATCGATTCCTTCGGTCCGTCCCGTTTTTCCACGCATTCGCCGTTTGCCGCCACGCTCGCGACCGTCCCCGAGGACATCTCCGACACCAGAATATCCGCATAACCGTGATGGGTGGTGGGTTGCATCGAGAGCGTACGGCTGCTTTCGTCGAATGTCCCGGCGCAATTCGTGTCCCATTCGCCGTGATTGTCGCTGACCGTGATGCCGGAGAGCACCGATGTCAGCTTGCCATCTTCGATCGTATAGAGCGACAGACCGACCTCCCCGAACGGATTGAGCCCCGAACTGCCATGCTGGAAAATGCGCAGCCCGAAGGCGATCTGCTTGGGGGCCAGCCGATACCGGGCTGTGTCGAAGGCAATCCGGGTGATCCGCACCGCATCGTCTGTCATGCGCCCGGCAAGATAGAGCCGCTGCCTGACATCGAGGCTCGCCGCATCGAGCACCAGCAGTTCCAGATCCCCCGCATCGCCATCATTGGACTGCCCGCCGATCAGCGGCACGGCAGCCAGCATCAGTTCCGGATAAACCGGCCAGACCCGGCAGATCACCGCATGCGGATCGTCCCCGACGACACTTTCCGCCGGCAGCGTGATCGCCAGTCCCTTGGCGCTGAAGCTCGTGTCCGACGTCTTCACCGCATCCGGGTAGGCCCGTTGAACGACGGCGGCCGCCCGCCCGTTACATTCGTCTTCTGCGAATGACAGATCTGTGCTGAACAGGAAGGCCGCAGTGGCAAGCAGAACGGTGGTTTTTATAGTGCGAAGGGTCATTCGGGGAAGGTGGCACAACGGGGTTGAAATGACAAATGGCGGAATGCCTGTGCCTCGCCGGAATCCGGTCGTTTTCGATGCGGAACATTTTGACGATCAAATCGGCAAGCCGGCCGAAGATTACACTGGGAATGCGCTGGCCGAACTACCGAATTCTGATCTGCTCTTGCGCCTTTGAATCCGGGTACGCCATTTCAAATCCGTCGTCACCCATTGACGGGGGCTTCTTTTCTCACAATAGGGTCAGGCCGAAGAACGTGGTAAGCGCCAGTCCGACAGCAACAGGAGCATAACAGTGAGCGACCCGACCGTAGCAGACGCAACGAAACGTATTTATGAATCGCTTCAGGCGGACAATGCTGACATCGACGCGCATATCGTAACGCTCAAGGCAGCGTTGGCGCGAGCGGGGTTGAAGGAGGCCGTATTTGACCCGGCGAAACTTGTGCAAAACAATCGGTCTGGCCGGAAGCTGATGCAGGCCTACTTTCGGCAGCGCGGCGTGACAGTGAAATTCTCGGCTTCGTGAGAACCGTCACCCTATCCGACCGTCATGTCGAATAGGGGTATTTCGGCTATCCCGGATGTTAACACGGCCAGAAATGATCCCGCTGTCCTATCGGCCCCTCCCCCCTGTGGGGAGGGGATTTTTCCCAATATATTCATGGATAGGGTAAGCAGCCTCACGCTGTTTCCAGCGCCCGCCTCGCCCCCGCCAGCTTCCGCCCCTTCATCGCCTTGCCCGCCACATAGACTTCGGCCACGCAGCGGTCGTCGCCCATGGTCTGCAGGATGAACAGCTCATCGACCAGCGACTTCGCCGTGCGCATCCTGAGTTCCATTGCCGACTTGCCGCTGGAATCGAGCACGACGATATCGGCGTCGGCACCAACATGCAGCGAACCTATTTGGTCCTGAAGTCCGAGCGACCGGGCATTGCCGAGCGTCATGCGGTAGAAGGAATTGAGCGGCGACAGGCGCTGGCCCTGCAGGTGGAGCACCTTGTAGGCCTCGTCCATCGTTTCCAGCATCGAGAAGCTGGTGCCTGCCCCGACATCGGTCGCCACCGACCAGCGGGCGCCAAGACGGTCGAACCGGTCGCGGTCGAACAGGCCGGAGCCGAGGAAGAGATTGGAGGTCGGGCAGAACACGCCGACTGCGCCAGTCTCGGCCAGCACCGAAATCTCCCGGTCGCTGAGATAGATGCAGTGTCCGAGCAGCGTCTTGTCGGTCAGAAGATCGTAGTGGGCATAGATGTCGGTATAGTCCTTCGCATCCGGATAGAGCGAGGTGGCAAAGGCAATCTCGTCCCTGTTTTCCGACAGATGCGTCTGCACGTAGCAATCCGGATGTTCGGCCACCAGCGCCCGGCTCATCTCCATCTGCTCCGGCGTCGAGGTGATGGCGAAGCGAGGGCTGATCGCATAGTGCGCCCGGCCGCGGCCGTGCCATTTGCCGATCAGCCGCTTGGTCTCGTCATAGCCCTTCTGCGGCGTGTCGCGCAGCGCATCCGGCGCATTGCGGTCCATCATCACCTTGCCGCCGATCATCAGCATGCCGCGCTGCTCGGCCGCCGTGAAATAGGCATCGACGCTCTGCGGATGGACCGAACAATAGGCGGCGGCCGTCGTCGTGCCGTTCGACAGAAGCTCGTCCATGAAGCGTCCGGCGATAAAGGCCGCATGTTCCGGCTCGGCGAATTTCTGCTCCTCGACGAAAATGTAGGTGTTCAGCCATTCGAGCAGTTGCGCGCCATAGGAGGCGATTGCCTGCGTCTGCGGAAAATGCAGATGCGTATCGATCAGGCCGGGCAGCACGAGGTGCGGCCGGTGGTCGGCCACCGCGACCCCGGGTGCCGCCATGCGGCTCACCTCGGCATAATTGCCGGCCATCGCCACCTTGCCGTCCCGGACGAGAACGGCCCCATCCTCCTCGTATCGATAGGATGCGGTATCATCGATACCCTGCGGCTCGTCGATGAAGGACAGCACTCGTCCACGGATCAGGAGTTCGGTCATTGGGTTTTTCCTCCGTTCACAACTGTCTGATACCAGGCAGCCAGCAGCTTGCGCTCGTCGTCGGTTACGGCCGTCACATTGGCCGGCGGCATCGCATGGCTGCGTCCCGCCTGCAGGTAGATTTCCCGCGCATGGGCGGCAATCTGGGCATCGCTTTCGAGTACCACGCCCTTCGGCGGCTTGATCAGGCCCTCCCAGCCCGGCTCCTGCGCATGGCACATGGAACAGCGGCCAAGGATGGTGTCGCGCACCTTCGGAAAGGCTTTTGCCGTAATGAACGGCTGCTGAGCGGCAGAAGCCTGTTCCGGCTCGCCGGTCAGGATCTTCGGCACGGTCGACAGCCACATGATGACGATGAACAGAAGCACGGTCGCCAGCCAGGTCCAGGTCGGGTTGCCGGCATTGGCATGGCGGGTGTTGAAATAGTGGCGGATGGTGACGCCCATCAGGAACACCAGCGAGGCGATGATCCAGTTGAACTCAGTGCCGAAAGCCAGCGGATAATGGTTCGACAGCATCAGGAACAGGACGGGCAGCGTCAGGTAGTTGTTGTGCGTCGAGCGCTGCTTGGCGATCCGGCCGTATTTCGCATCCGGCGTGCGGCCGGCGATCAGGTCGGCCACCACGATGCGCTGGTTCGGCATGATGATGAAGAACACGTTGGCAGACATGATCGTCGCGGTGAAGGCGCCAAGATGCAGGAAGGCGGCGCGGCCAGTGAAGAGTTGCGTATAGCCCCAGGCAACCGCGACCAGGATGAAATAGAGCGCCACCATCAGCCGGGTGTTGTCATTGCCGAAGGGCGACTTGCAGAGCAGGTCATACATGATCCATCCGCACGCCAGCGAAGCGAGCGAGATGCCGATCGCGACGGGCTTGGACACATCCAGCACGGTCGGATCGATCAGGTAGAGATCGGCGCCCGCATAGTAGACGAGACACAGCATGCCGAAGCCGGAAAGCCAGGTGACATAGCTCTCCCATTTGAACCAGATCAGGTGTTCCGGCATGTTGGACGGCGCCACCAGATATTTCTGGATGTGATAGAAGCCGCCGCCATGCACCTGCCATTCCTCGCCATAGGCACCGGCGGGAAGGTCCGGGCGCTTGCGCAGGCCGAGGTCGAGTGCCACGAAATAGAAAGACGAACCGATCCAGGCGATGGCTGTGATGACATGGAGCCAGCGGACGGCGAAGGTCAGCCATTCCCAGGCAATAGCGTATTCATACATGTAGACCTCCCTGTTTGGGAGACTTCTGCCATCCTGCGATACCAACCGAAATGCCGGTTAATCCCCAACACTTTCAAAAAAATCTATAAGATCACCCCCGCTGTGGTCGGCTTTCGCCTGTGGTAGAAGGGGTGTCATGTCCTATCTCGATAATATCCGCGTTTTCGTCCGCGTCGTTGAACTCGGCACCCTCTCCTCCGCTGGCCGCGACCAACGGGTGACGCCTGCCGTCGCCAGCAACCGCATCAAGGAGCTGGAGCGGCATCTTGGCGTACGCCTGTTCAACCGCACCACGCGCAAGCTGTCACCGACCGAACATGGCCGGGTGTTCTACCAGGGCGCGGTCAAGATCATCGAGGCCGTCAACGAGGCGGAAAGCGCCATTGCCGATCTCTCGCACAATCCGAAGGGGTCGCTCCGGATCACCGCACCGCTCGGCATCGGCCGCCGTCTGATCGCGTCTGGCATTCCCGAATTTCACGACAAATATCCGGATATCGAGGTGCGCCTGCGCCTCTCCGACCACAAT
>NZ_DATJDJ010000106.1:0-2721 GCF_035497515.1 Pararhizobium sp.
CATCCATTCGCCGCTGGGCGGTCAAGGGCTTAACCTTGGCCTGGGTGATGCCATCAACCTCGGCTGGAAGCTCGCCGCCACGTTCCGCGGCACGGCGCCGGCTGGTCTCCTCGACAGCTACGAACACGAACGGCATCCGGCCGGTGCGCTAATTCTTGATTGGTCGCGGGCGCAGGTCGTGCTGATGCGGCCATCCCGTAGTTCGCGTGCGCTTGAAGCGATCGTCCGGGATCTGATCGAGACGCGCGACGGCGCTACCTATTTCGCCGAGCGCGTCTGGGGTATCGGGCTTCATTATGATTTGGGCGAAGGCCATCCCTTGGTCGGTCGCACCGTGCCGGATTTCAAGTTCGCCGATGGGACGCGGCTAAACGAGTGTTTCCGGACCGGACAAGCGCTGCTCGTCGATTTCGACAGATGCATCGGGTTACAGGCGTTTGCTGACCGATGTGGCGGTCAAATCCGGTACGTTACGGGAGATGCAGAAGAGCGGCTGGGCCTACAAGCCATGCTGGTGCGTCCCGATGGGGTTGTTGCCTGGGCCAGCGATGCGGTTCGCAATGAAAAGGAAGTCGCCGACGCCGTATCGCGCTGGCTCATTGTCGGCTGAGGACGCTCCGAGCGCTGCCTTACCAACGGCCGCTTATGCTCGTGCCGTTGGTAAGGCCACCCGACCGCTTCCAACATCGAGGCCGAGCTGCCCGGCCAGATACAAAACACCTTTGGCCGGGTTTGCCGCATGATCCCGCACAAAGAAGCCGATTGACGAATGTAATAACATTACATATTGAGTCGCTGTCAATTCGGAGGACGCGATGATCGACATTTGTATGGAACGCCGAAACCCAACACTCGACTACCACGACCACGCGGCCGTTCATCACCTACCCCGGGTGCGGCGAGGTTCCTTCAGCGGAGGCATTGACGACACATGGTCGGGCACGCCAACCGTTCGAGATCAAGCAGAAGCTCCCGCACGCATGCGAGGCTTTGCAGATCACCCGCCGAAACCCGTTCCGCCCGTCGATGATGAAAGGCAGGCCTTCCGGATTTGTTGGTCACCCACGACCGGAATCTTGCAGAAAATCTCTGGATGCGGCTTATCGATCTGGGACGCACGCATAAACAAATCGCATGAAATGGAGCGTATTGGCTCCAAGTACGGCCTTGACCGGTTGCCAACTTCTCCCTTAACTGGCCTCGACGGTTCCCCTACCCATGAGGTGGAGGGGAATAATAGGGAACACGGTGCGGACGACCCGCATGGGACCAAAACCGTGGCTGCCCCCGCAACTGTAAGCGGATTGCCGTCCATCCTCGTGGCGCATAGCGCCATGCCACTGTGCGGACAGCACGGGAAGGCAGATGGACAGCGGATATTCGTGAGCCAGGAGACCTGCCGTCACCTATCGATCCATCGTCACGGGCGGGGAAGCCCGGAACAGGAGTATGCAATGAAGATCACCAGCGCCTCGCGGCGTCGACCGACGCTGCCTTTCCCCCAACCTGTCGATTGTTCGATCGTTCGGACGGCCTGACCGTCCTTCGTTCCGCTCTGCCGCCCTGCGCGGCTTTCAATCCGTATTTGGGGCACATCATGACATCACTTTTCAAAACGCCGCTTCGAGCCGGTTTCCTGTTCGCGTCGCTTGTCGCTGGCAACCTTGCCGGTCACGCGCAGGCCGCCGAGACCGGCTATCCGTTGACACTGCGAAATTGCGGTCGACAGATCACGATTAACAAGGCACCAACAAAGACCGTATCGATCGGTCAAAGCAGCACCGAAATTCTCTATATGCTCGGCCTCGCCGACAGGGTCGCAGGCACTGCACTCTGGGTTGGTCCTGTTCTGAAGGGTTATGAGGAGGTCAACGCCGGGATCGATCGCCTCGCCGATAACGATCCGAGCTTCGAAAGTGTGCTTGCCAAGAAACCGGACATCATTGCAGTTCAGTTCCAGTGGCAGGTCGGCCCCGAGGGTGTGGTTGCCAAGCCGGAGCAGTTCGAGGAACTGGGAATCCCGGTCTATACCTCCCCGTCCGATTGCACCGGTAAGGAAAATTCCGCCGCCAGCGATGGCGTGCGCCACCAGGTCTTCACCATGAATCTCGTCTACCAGGAGATCCGCGAACTGGCGCAGATCTACAACGTGCAGGACAAGGGCGAAGAAGTCGTCGCAGAGTTGAAGAAGCGCGAAGATGCGGCCCGAGCCAAGGTCGCGTCCGCCGAGGGCAAGCTGTCGGCCGTGTTCTGGTTCTCCAGTGCCGCCGATGCTGATCCCTATGTCGCGGGAAAGAACGGCGCCCCGGCCTATATCATGTCGGCCCTTGGCATTGAAAACATTATCAAGACAGACGATGAATGGCCGACGGTCGGATGGGAAACGATCGCCAAGGCCGACCCGACAATCATTGTCGCAGGCTCGATGGAACGCCGCCGCTATCCGCTGGACGGCCTTGAAGCCAAGCTCGACTTCTTGAAGACCGATCCCGTCGCCAGCCTCATGTCGGCGGCGAAGAACGGCCATGTCTTCAACATGGACGCCCAGGCCATGAACCCGACCATCCGAACGATCGAGGGCATCGAGGTACTGGCAGACTCAATCGCCGAAGCGGGCCTTGCCAAGTGAGCAGGACGCTGACATCGATCGGGCGAACGGGCGCGGCATTCGCCGCGCTTGCCATCCTGCTGATCGCGCTTTGGCTCGGTGCGGCGATCGGG
>NZ_DATJDJ010000107.1:0-19374 GCF_035497515.1 Pararhizobium sp.
ACGTCTTTGAAGGCAAGCAGGTGACCGGCCTGCCCCGCTACACGCTGACCGCCGGCATCGTCGCCATCGAGGAGGGGGCGATCAAGACCCGCGAGGGCCAGGGCAAATTCGTCAAGCGCGAGCCCTTTGCCGCCGTCAACAAGGCGCTCTCGACCTGGAAGGAAATCACCGCGCCGCGCAAGGTCCAGCGCACCGGCATTCCGGCAAGCGGAGTCTGAGTATGCCGCTCGCCCCGCGCCTCCTCTTGCTTCTCGCAACAAGCCCGGTCATGGCCAGCCATGTTCACGCCCAGGAAAAATTCCTCGATGGCGCTTATGGCAATAAGGATGGCTGCGCCTATGCCAACAGCAATGACGCGATGGGGTCGGAGGATTTCTTTCTGCTGACCGATGAGGCCGTCACCTCGGCCGCCTCCTATTGCGGCTTCAAGGGGCCTCTGACCAGGAAAGGCGATTCCTTTGCCACAGCAGTCACCTGCGCGGAAGAAGGCGAAGGCGGCGAGATGGACACGAAGCTCGAAATACAGCGCACCGGCAAGGATTACAGGATCGTGTTCGAGGATGGGATGCAGTGGGGGCCGCTGAAGAAATGCAAGTGAGCCAGCCCCTTCCTCCAACACGGCTCTGTCGGTTGCCGGCGGGCAACGGGCGGCCTCGAAAGGCCACCCGCGCACGACAGGGCTTACAGCGGCACCAGAGCTTCCAGTTCCGGCATCAGGACGACGCTTTCCTGTTCGTTCGGGTCGGTGCGGGCGATCACGGCCGAGGCCGGCTGGTCCGACAGGTTGGCCGGCAGATGCGGCACGCCGGCCGGAATGTAGAACATCTCTCCGGCCTTCACGATGACATGGTTTTCCAGCCGGTCGCCGTACCAGGTATGCGCCTCGCCCGACAGCATGTAGATCGCCGTTTCATGGGTCTCGTGCTTGTGGGCCTTGGCGCGACCGCCGGGCGGGATGGTCAGGAGATGCATGCAGATGGCCGACGAGCCGACCGCTTCGGCCGAAATGCCTTCGAAATAGCTGAACCCCTGCTTGCCGTCATAGCTCTGGCCGGGACGGACGATCCGGCAGGTCGGTTTCGATGATTGCAACATATCCACATCTCCGCGTTCATTGTTCAATATCTCAATCGGGAAATTTGACGTACGACTAGCGGGAACACCAGACAAAAGACGTCAACCAGGCATTCAGGGCGGAGCATAAAAGACCATATGACAACAACACCTGCATCCGTCGTTTCGGCGCGTGATCTCGGCCTCACTTTCCAGACCAACGATGGTCCCGTCAATGCGCTGACGGGCGTCAATCTGGATGTCAGAAAGGGCGATTTCGTTTCCTTCATCGGGCCATCGGGCTGCGGCAAGACGACCTTCCTGCGCGTCATTGCCGATCTCGAACAGGCGACGGCCGGCTCGATCACCGTCAATGGCGTCACGCCGCAGGAGGCGCGACAGAACCGTTCCTACGGCTATGTCTTCCAGGCGGCAGCCCTTTATCCCTGGCGCACGATCGAAAAGAATATCGCCCTGCCCTTGGAGATCATGGGCTACAGCCCGGCCGACCAGAAGGCCCGCATCGAACGGACGCTGGATCTCGTCAATCTCACCGGCTTCGAGAAGAAATTCCCCTGGCAGCTTTCCGGCGGCATGCAGCAGCGCGCCTCGATCGCCCGCGCGCTCGCCTTCGACGCCGACCTCCTGCTGATGGATGAACCGTTCGGCGCGCTCGACGAGATTGTCCGCGACCATCTGAACGAGCAGTTGCTGAAGCTTTGGGAACGCACCAACAAGACCATCTGCTTCGTCACCCATTCGATCCCCGAAGCGGTCTATCTCTCGACCAAGATCGTCGTCATGAGCCCCCGCCCCGGCCGCGTCACCGACATCATCGAATCCACCCTGCCGCGCGAACGCCCCCTCGACATCCGCGAAACGCCGGAATTCCTGGAGATCGCCAGCCGTGTCCGCGAGGGATTGAGAGCGGGGCATAGCTATGATGAGTAGTGCAGACATGCGGCCAATCTCCCCCCTTGTGGGGGAGGTGTCCCGGAGGGACAGAGAGGGGTGCAGCGGCACGGCGAGGTGCCTGCCATGAGCCTCTCCTTCATCCTCTGGCTCTCCGCATCCATGGCCATCTTTCTCAGCGCCGCAACCGCGTCGCGTTACTATGTCTCGTCCAACAATATCCTTTTGCTGGTCTTCTCCCTGTTCCTCTATTGCGTCGGCAACCTGATGATGGTGCGGCTGATGCGGGAGGGCGGGCTGGGGCTGGCGATATCGGCATCCGCCGTCGTTCAACTGGTGCTGGTCAACGTCATCGCTTTCCTCGTCTTCGGCGAGAGGCTGACGCTCATGCAGATGGCCGGTGTCGCGCTTGGCATCGTGTCGATGGGCCTGATGATGCTGCCGTCGAGCGGGAGGGTGTGATCATGGCCACAGACCGTTTTTTCAAGGACCGCTTCGTGCCCGTCATCACGGTGCTGGCGGCGGCAGTGGTGCTCTGGTACGGGTTCGCCGTTCTCATGAACGGGCCGGTGCAACGCGATATGGACGAGCGCGGCGGCGAAACGCCCGGGCTGGTCACGTTCGTCGGAAAGACGCTATCACAGGCAAAACCGATCGTGCCGGCACCGCATCAGGTCGCCGTGAATGTGTTCGAGAACACGTTCCTGCGAAAAGTCACCAGCAACCGCAGCCTCGTCTATCATGGCTGGGTGACCCTTTCCTCGACGCTACTCGGCTTTCTCATGGGCACCGTGCTCGGCATCCTGATCGCCGTCGGCATCGTTCACCTCGCGGTGCTCGACCGCAGCCTCATGCCCTGGATCATCGCCTCCCAGACCGTGCCGATCCTGGCGGTGGCGCCGATGGTCATCGTCGTGCTTGCGGCGATCAACATCACCGGCATCATTCCCAAGGCGGTGATCTCCACCTACCTTTCCTTCTTCCCTGTGGTCGTCGGCATGGTGACGGGGTTACGCTCGCCCGAAGCCATGCACCTCGACCTGATGCGCACCTACCACGCCAGCGCCAGCGAGACCTTCTGGAAGCTGCGCGTGCCGGCCTCGGTGCCGTTTCTCTTCACCTCGATGAAAGTGGCCGTCGCGGCCAGCCTGGTCGGGGCCATCGTCGGTGAACTTCCAACCGGCGCGGTGGCGGGAATAGGCTCTAAGCTGCTTGCCGGCGCCTACTACAGCCAGACGATCGACATGTGGGCGGCGCTCGTCGCCGGCTCCGTCCTCGCAGGTCTCCTGGTTACTGTCGTCGGCATGGTCGGCCGGCTGGTCGAGCGCGGCATGGGAAGGCGAGCGGCATGAAGTGGATAGCACCCAACTGGCAGGCCATCGCGGCGATTCTTCTCTGTATCGTCGCGCTCGGTTTCGGAGCCATGACCTCCGCCGGGGCGGATGCGCTCGCCAACCCGGCGGCGACGATCGATTATCCCTATGTCGCAACCAGAAGCCTGATTTTCAGTCTGCTGCTTTTGACGGCACTCCTCTCGATGATCCGTCTGCCGGCGATTGTCTCCGTGTTCATCCTATTCCTCGGAGCGCATCTGGCTGCGTGGCTGCTGATCGAAGGCATCTCCGGTTTCGAGGGCACTGCGCTGCTGCCCTATTTCCTGGCGCTCGCAGCCGCCTGGCTGCTGTCCTGGCGCTGCGTCGGCCTTCTCGCCGACATCCGGCCTGTTGCGCGATTTTCCGGCGCAATGCTCCGCCTGCTCATCCCGGCAATCTTCGGTGTCTGGATTCTCATCCTGTGGGAAGCGATCACCCGCGGCGCCGGTGTCCCGTTCATCCTGCTCCCGCCACCGAGCGCGATTGGCGCGCGCATCGCCGGCTCGCTGCCGATCCTTGCCGCCGATGTCAGACAGACCATATTCAAGGCTGTTATCGTGGGGTATGTCATCGGCTCCCTGTCCGGTTTCCTGACGGCGATCCTCGCCGATCGCATTGCCTTCCTGCGCAAGGGGCTTCTGCCGATCGGCAACATGGTCTCGGCGCTGCCGATCATCGGCATCGCGCCAATCATGGTCATGTGGTTCGGCTTCGACTGGCAATCCAAGGCCGCGGTCGTCATCGTGATGACATTTTTCCCGATGCTGGTGAACACGGTCGCCGGCCTCGGGAGCGCAGGCGCCATGGAGCGCGACCTGATGCGCACCTACGCCTCGAGCTACGGGCAGACCCTGTTCAAGCTGCGCCTGCCGGCCGCATCACCCTTCATCTTCAACGCGCTGAAGATCAACTCGACGCTGGCGCTGATCGGTGCCATCGTGGCGGAGTTCTTCGGAACGCCGATCGTCGGCATGGGATTTCGGATATCCACCGAGATCGGCCGCCTCAACGTCGATATGGTCTGGGCGGAAATTGCCGTCGCGGCCATCGCCGGCTCACTGTTCTACGGCGTTATCGCCCTTGTCGAAAGAGCGACGACGTTTTGGCATCCGTCTCTCCGTGGTGGATAGGCGAGGCCGCGGGCCGCAAGGCCTCCGGCAAACTTCAGAGGGTAAAAAGGGAAAAGCACAATGAAAAAACTGATGATTTCCTTGATGGCCGGCGCAATGTCGCTGGCGGCGGTACAGGCAATGGCTGCCGACAAGGTGGTACTGCAATTGAAATGGGTTACCCAAAGCCAGTTCGGCGGCTACTATGTCGCGAAGGAAAAGGGCTATTACGAGGAAGAAGGTCTCGACGTCGAGATCAAACCGGGCGGACCGGACATTGCGCCGGAACAGGTGATAGCCGGCGGCGGTGCCGACGTGATCGTCGACTGGATGGGCGGCGCGCTGGTCGCCCGCGAGAAAGGCGTGCCGCTCGTCAATATCGCTCAACCCTTCCAGAAGTCCGGCCTCGAAATGATCTGCCGCAAGGATGGCCCCGTGAAGACCGAGGCGGACTTCAAGGGCCGCACACTCGGCGTCTGGTTCTTCGGCAACGAATATCCATTCTTCGCGTGGATGAACAAACTCGGCCTGCCGACCGAAGGCGGCGCCGACGGCGTCACCGTGCTGAAGCAGAGCTTCGACGTGCAGCCGCTGGTCCAGAACCAGGCCGACTGCATCGCGGTCATGACCTACAACGAATACTGGCAGGCGATCGACGCGGGCTTCAAGCCGGAAGATTTGACGGTGTTCAATTATACCGACCTCGGCAACGACCTTCTGGAAGATGGGCTCTACGTCAAGGAAGACATGCTGCGCGACCCGGCCTTCAAGGAAAAGATGGTGAAGTTCGTCCGCGCCTCGATGAAGGGCTGGAAATATGCCATCGAAAATCCGGACGAAGCAGCCGATCTCGTCGTCGAGAACGGCGGGCAGGACGAGAACCACCAGAAGCGCATGATGAGCGAAGTCGCCAAGCTCATCGGCGACGGCTCGGGAAAGCTCGACGAGGCCCTCTACGCGCGCACGGCCAAGGCGCTGCTCGACCAGAAAATCATCACCAAGGAACCGGCAGGCGCCTTCACGCATGAGATCACCGACGCGGCTCTCAAGTAGACCGATCGGTATTACTTTTTAACATTGAAACGCGCGGGCCAGTCCCGCGCGTTTCTCATTTGCAACACTATGAATCCACTTATGGGCAACAAATCGACACAAAACAAAAGTTGTGTTGATGGCGTTCAACAAATAAAATAATGAGGCACCATTCTTTTTTTATACCGCCTTGCAACGTCAAACCAGTCTAACTAAATAAGGCCAGAGGCATTTGAGGAGGGTGTGGGGAAGCATTTCGCCTGGGAGCATGTTGGCGGTATTTCTTTCTCCTCCGAGCGCCGACAGAGACAAATCCTTCCGGGGTAAGTGTGCTCGTCGGCAAAACCGATTTATCCGGATTCGAGGAAAGTGAGCCGATGGCCCGTACGACGACTTATGCATTTGGTGTTTCCGCTGCCCTGATGCTGGCTTTCCTGTCGAGCGCCGCCTTTGCGGAAGATCCAGCGTCGACAAAGACGGAACAGGCCCTGCCTTCGATTGTCGTGTCCGAGGTCAAGACCCAGGCGATCGTCGACCGGGTTCTGGCGACAGGCGCGGTGAAGGCGGTCGAGGAAACCTATGTTTCTCCCCTCGTCGATGGATTGTCGATCCGCACGTTGAACGCCGATGTCGGCGATCGTGTCGAGGCGGATACCACCTTGGCGACGCTAAATCCGGACATGCTGGAGTTGCAGAAGAGCCAGTATGCCGCAAGCCTTGCCAAGGCCAATGCATCCCTTGCCCAGTATGAGGCGCAGCTTGCCGAAGCGCAGGCCAATGCCGAAGAGGCCGTCCGCGTCGCCGAGCGCTCGAAGAAGCTGGCTGAGGCTGGATCGATGTCGACGGCCCAGCGCGATCAGGAACGGGCGGCCGCCACTGCGGCACTTGCCCGCGTCCGCTCCGGCGAACAGCTGGTCTCGGTTGCCAAGGCCGATATCAAGGTCGTCGAGGCACAGATTTCCGATGTCGATCTGAGGCTTGCCCGCACAGACGTGAAGACGCCGGTGACAGGTGTCGTGTCGGCGCGAACCGCCAAGGTCGGCGCGATCGCCAACGGCTCCGGCGAACCGCTGTTCACCATCATTCGTGACGGTGCGGTGGAAGTGAAGGCTGAAATCATCGAAACCGATTTGCCGCGACTTGCGATCGGCCAAAGGGCAGAAGTCACCCTTGCCGACGGCAAGACGCAGATCGAGGGCAGGATCCGCCTGATCTCTCCCGTCGTCGATAGCCAGACCCGGCTGGGCAGCGTCAATATCAGCTTGCTGGCGCCGGAAAAAGCGCGCGTCGGCATGTATGCGCGCGCGCAGATCATTGTCACTGAAAAGGAAGCACTCGTCCTGCCGCTGTCCGCCGTCACCAGCACCAAGGACGGCATGGTCGCCCGCAAGATCGACGGTGATGTCGCGCATGTCGCGAAGATTGAAACCGGCATCCAGGACAACGGGTTCATCGAAATCCGGGCCGGGCTGAAAGAGGGCGACAAGGTGATCAAGAAAGCCGGCGCCTTCGTGCGTGACGGCGATCGCATCAAGCCAGTGCCTGCCTCCGCCGAAACCGTATCGAACTGATCGAGGTCATAGCGATGAACTTTTCCGCCTGGGCCATCCGAAACCCCATCGCACCGATTCTCGGTTTTGCGCTTCTGCTGTTTCTGGGGATTCAATCCTTCTACGCGCTGCCGATCACCAAGTTTCCGAACATCGACGTTCCGGTGGTCGCGATCACGGTGACGCAGAACGGCGCTTCGCCATCCGAACTGGAAATGCAGGTGACGAAGGAGGTCGAGGACGCCGTCGCCTCGATCGCCGGCGTTGACGAAATCCAGTCGACGGTCACCGACGGTCAGTCTGTCACCTCGGTCATCTTCCGCATCGAGAAGCCGACGGAAGAAGCCGTCCAGGACACCAAGGATGCGATCGATCGCATCCGCAGCGACCTGCCGGCCGATGTCGAGGAACCCGTCGTCACCAAGATCGACGTCGAAGGCCAGGCAATCCAGACCTTCTCCGTCACCTCGCCTGACATGACGCTCGAAGAACTGTCCTGGTTCGTCGATGACACGATCAAGCGCGCCTTGCAGGGCCAGATCGGCGTCGGCCGTATCGACCGTTACGGCGGCTCGGACCGAGAAATCAAGGTGGAACTGGACCCGAGCAAGCTTGATTCCTTCGGCATCACCGCGCCCGACGTCAACAACCAGTTGCGCAGCACCAACGTCGATCTCGGTTCCGGTCGCGGCCAGATCGGCGGCAACGAGCAGACGATCCGCACGCTGGGTGATGCCCGCAACGTGGCGCAACTTGCCAATACCACCATAGCCTTGCCCAACGGCCGCTTCGTGAAGCTGTCCGACCTCGGCACCGTCACTGATACCTATGAGGAGCCGAAATCCTTCTCGCGCTTCAATGGCGACGCCTCGGTTACCTTCGCCGTCTTCCGCTCGAAGGGTGCGTCCGAAGTTTCGGTCGCCGAAACCGTCGCGGCAAGCCTCGACAAGGTTCGAGCCGCCCATCCGCACGTCAATATCGCGATGGTCGACGACGCCGTCTACTTCACCTATGGCAACTACGAAGCAGCACTCCATACGCTGATGGAAGGCTCGATCCTCGCCGTCTTCGTGGTTCTGCTGTTCCTGCGCAACTGGCGGGCCACCCTGATCGCCGCCGTCGCCCTGCCGCTGTCAGCGATCCCGACCTTCTGGATCATGGACCTGATGGGCTTCTCGCTGAACCTCGTCAGCTTCCTGGCATTGACGCTGGCGACCGGCATCCTGGTCGATGACGCGATCGTCGAGATCGAGAACATCGCCCGGCACATCAAGATGGGCAAGACGCCCTACAGGGCTTCGCTCGACGCCGCCGATGAAATCGGGCTCGCGGTCATCGCCACCAGCTTCACGATCATCGCGGTCTTCGTGCCCGTGTCGTTCATGCCTGGTATTGCCGGCCAGTATTTCATCCAGTTCGGCCTGACGGTCGCCTTCTCCGTCTTCTTCTCGCTGATGGTCGCGCGTCTCATCACGCCGATGATGGCCGCATACCTGATGAAGCCGGAAGACGGAGTCGACGACCACCACGACAATGATGGCCGTCTGATGAAGGGCTATACCTGGCTGGTCACCGCCACGACCCGACGCTGGTATATGCGGTATACGACCATGCTGGCAGCTTTCGCGTTCCTGGCTGGCTCGCTGTTCCTGATGTCGCAGGTGCCCGGCAGCTTCATGCCACCGGATGACAGCTCGCGCGTCGTTCTCTCCGTGGAACTGCCGCCGAACGCGACGCTTGCGGAAACGGATGAAACCACTGAAAAAATCTACAACGCGGTTCGCGATGTCGATGGCGTCGAAAGCGTCTTCATTCTCGGCGGTGCATCGCCGAAAGGCGACCTCGAACTGCGCCGGGCAACCGTCCGCATCATTCTTGGGACGATCGATCATTCCCTCGTGAAGACCTTGGTCAACAAGGGTCTCGGCGGCCTGCCGGTGATTGGCGAATATGTGCCGAAGATGAAGATGGATGGGCGTACCCGTCCGCAATGGGATGTCGAAAAGGATATTTTCGCTCAGTTGCGGGGTATTCCGGATGTGCGCATCACCAAGCTGAACGATCGCGGCGAGCGTGAGTTGACCTTCAACTTCCTCTCGTCCAACGAAGAGGACCTGAACTCGGCCGTCGCCCTGCTGGAAGGAAAGCTGCGTGCATCCCCGATCCTGGTCAATGTCAGCTCGGAAGGCGCCCTGCCCCGGCCAGAACTGCAGATCCGGCCGCGCAAGGATGAAATCGCCCGCCTCGGCATCACGCCGCAGCAGATCTCACAGACGATCCGCGTTGCAACGACAGGTGACGTCGATGCCGCACTCACCAAGATCTCGCTCGACGACAGGTTGATTCCGATCCGGGTGCAGACCTCGCTCGACGTCCGTCGTGACCTCCGGGCCATTGGCGCGCTCAAGGTCAAGACCGCCTCGGGCAGCACGGTGCCGCTCGATAGCGTCACGGATATCACTTACTCGGAAGGCCCAAGCTCGATCCTGCGCAACGCCCGCAACCGCGTCGCTTCGATCGGCTCGGACGTGCCCCAGGGAACAGCCCTCGACACCTCGACGGCGGAGTTCAAGCGGATCGTCGAAGAAACGAAGCTGCCGCCGACTGTGCGCTTGGCCGAAAGCGGTGATGCCAAGATCCAGGGCGAGATGATGCAGAGCTTCGGCAACGCCATGTTGCTCGGCCTGCTGATGGTTCTGGTGGTTCTCATCCTGCTCTTCAAGGATGTGATCCAACCGTTCACCATCCTGTTCTCCCTGCCGCTCGCCATCGGCGGCGTCGCGGTGGCGCTGATCCTGACGCGCAACGCGTTTTCGATGCCGGTGATGATCGGGGTGTTGATGCTGATGGGTATCGTCACCAAGAACGCGATCCTGCTGGTCGATTTCGCCGTCGAGATGAAGCGCCACGGCATGGAACGGGTACAGGCCATGGTCGAGGCCGGCCGCAAGCGCGCCCAGCCGATCATCATGACCTCGATCGCCATGTCGGCGGGCATGATCCCGTCGGCGCTCGGCGTTGGCGAAGGCGGCTCGTTCCGCGCGCCGATGGCAATTGCGGTTATCGGCGGCATCATCGTCTCGACCGTGCTTTCGCTCCTCGTCGTGCCGTCGTTCTTCCTGATCATGGACGACCTGTCGCGCCTGCTCGGCTGGGCTTTCGGCCGCATCGTCGGCAGGAAGGACGAGGAACTCGAGGTGCTGGAAAACGAAGCCCTGACCGAGATCGTCACCGACCAGGGGAAGACGATCAGCGATCTGCAGGAGCGCCTCGACAAGCTGGAAGGCCCCAAGCGCAGCGGCAACGTCATCAATCACCCGGCGCTTGCCGCAGAGTGATCCTTCGCAAGACATGGAACAGCCCGGTCACATTTGTACATGTGGCCGGGCTTTTTCTTTGAACTGCATGCAATCAGAGGCCGCCTTCGACCGTCAGGAATTCGACGATGCGGTCGATCCCGTCACCGCGTTTCATGTCGGAAAAGACGAAGGGAAGTTCCTTTCGCATGCGGGTCGCATCCCGCTCCATCACATCGAGATCGGCGCCGACATAGGGCGCCAGATCCTTCTTGTTGATCACCAGCAGATCCGACCGCGTAATGCCCGGCCCGCCCTTGCGCGGGATCTCCTCGCCCTGGCAGACGGAGATCACATAGATGGTGATGTCGGCCAGATCGGGCGAAAAAGTCGCGGCCAGATTGTCGCCACCGGATTCGATGAAGACGACATCGAGATCGGGGATGCGGCGGTTGAGATCGGCAATAGCCTGCAGGTTGATCGTCGCATCCTCTCGGATCGCCGTGTGCGGGCAGCCGCCGGTCTCGACGCCGACGATCCGGTCCGACGGCAGCGCCTGCATCCGCACCAGCGCCTCGGCATCCTCTTTCGTGTAGATGTCGTTGGTAACGACCGCGACCGAA
The DNA here is from genome assembly GCF_035497515.1 of Pararhizobium sp. Lineage (GTDB taxonomy): Bacteria > Pseudomonadota > Alphaproteobacteria > Rhizobiales > Rhizobiaceae > Pararhizobium. Next base: position 10,949 of record NZ_DATJDJ010000107.1, read on the forward strand.
TAGTTTTCACGCATCGCCTTGCAGAGCTTTTCAGTCAGCGCCGTCTTGCCGGAACCGACAGGACCGCCGATCCCGACGCGAAGGGGGCCGTTGGCAGATTTCATGGCGACAGGTCCTTTCTTGAAACCGGCATGCTTCCTCAGGAGCGGAAGAGCCGTGAATGCAGTGTCTCGTGACGCAGCGCCGCGATATCGGCGGTGATCGTTGCCGACCCCAGATCGTCCAGCCTGCTTTCGGCTGCTCTTGCTACGGTCTCGGAGATCACGGGCTCCAGGCCAGCCAGCACGCCGACACCCAGCGTCTGCCCCATGATGCCGCAGCGGATGGCAACGGAGACGAGGTTCGAGGCGTTGGCATGCAGATAGGCGGCCGAGGCTGGCTCCAGCCCTGTGCGATGTGCGCCAGCAACCGCACCGACGGCGACGGGATAGGCGACGGCACGGGTCAGCGTCTCCAGCACCGGATGGGGCCAGTGGGCGGTGGCTGTGAGGAAGGCGCCGCCCTGCAGGGTCGTTTCCTGATGGCGCTCGCGCGATCCGGCCAGCGCCTCGGCGAGTTCCCTCACCTGCTCTAGTTTCACCGCATCGTCGTGGACCCGATAGCTCTCGGCCAAAAGCACAGCATCGTTCCAGCCCGAGCCGTGACGGATGAGCGCCTCCAGCCAATCGAAAAGCCCGTCTGCATCGGTGACGAGACCGTCATGGACGGCCTGTTCGAGCCCACCGGAATAGGAAAACGCCCCCACAGGAAAGGCCGGCGACAGCCAGGTTACCAGCCGCAGCAGGCCTTGCGTATCCGCCCGTTCAGTCATTGGCGTGATGATGGGCGCCATGCCCGTGTCCATGGCCATGGGAATGCCCGCCATGATAGGCGCCGCGCATCGGCTGGAACGGCTCGGTTACGTCGGCAACGGTGGCCCCCAGGCCTTCGAGCATCGCCTTGATCACCGGATCGCGCTGGATGAGGATCCGGTCCTGCCGGATTTCAGCAGCGAGATGGCGGTTGCCCAAATGCCAGGCGAGTTCGACCAACTGCAGCGGATTACGCGGGCGGATGTCGTACAGAGCCTCAGAGATCGCCGCGATCCGCACATATTCGCCGGTATCGAGCACCAGCAGGTCGCCATCGGCCAGCATGACGGCTTCCTTGAGATCGAGCATCACCACATCGTCATTGTCGAGATGCAGCAGCTTGCGGCGCAGGTGCCGCTGGTCATGCGCAAGCGCGATCGTATGCAGGACTGTCTTGTCGGCGGGTCCTGGCGACAGGACCTGTGTCGAGCGATACGGCATTCAGGCGGCCTCATGCTTCCGGGCGTGCGCTCGGGCGTCCGCCACAGGGTAAATCATTGCACCTCCGAGGGTTTCTCCTCGGTACTGTAACAACAAAAAACCCCGGCGCCAGTGGTCGAACAACTGATGGTGCCGGGGTCTGTCTCATTCCATCGGAAGCGTCCGACGTCAGGCGGCGATCTTTTCCGACTGCAGCGTGCCGAGGATGTTCTGCGGCGAGGAGCGACCATAGGGATCGCTGTCGGCATTGTCGGCATAACCTTCTTCTTCGAACCACTGCTCGACGACGCCGTCATTGATGATGGCGGCATAGCGCCAGGAGCGCATGCCGAAGCCGAGATTATCCTTGGCGACCAGCATGCCCATCTTGCGGGTAAACTCGCCCGAGCCATCCGGGATCAGCTTGACGTTTTCGAGGTTCTGCGACTTGCCCCAGGCGTTCATCACGAAGGCGTCGTTGACGGAGATGCAATAGATCGCGTCGATGCCCTGAGCCCTGAAGTCGCCGGCCAGCTTTTCGAAATCCGGCAACTGGTATGTCGAGCAGGTCGGCGTGAAGGCACCCGGCAGCGAGAACAGCACGACGCGCTTGCCGGCGAAATAATCGGCGGACGAAACGTCCTGCCAGCGGAACGGGTTGGCGCCGCCGACAGCTTCGTCGCGGACACGCGTGCGGAACGTTACGGAAGGCACTTTGCGGCCAATGGTCATAAGCTATCTCCTTGAAAGCAATCACCCTGCGCGGCAAGTCTTGGGAAGAATCCGCTGCAGGAGATGAGCCGTTTTTCTACAGCAATTCGTGTTGCGGCGCAGCATAAACCGGCCCAAAAATCGCAGTGCATGGCTGCCTTGCGGGCAGCGCATATCTGTCGAGCGGATCGGAAATTTCAGTTGTAGAGCGAAAGCGACGTGGTCAGGGAACCGGGCAACGGATTCCACCAGCCGGTGCGCAGACCCGCCTCGCGCAGGCCTTTGGCCGTCCAGGTGTTGCAGCCGACCACGGCACTGAACCAGCCATTGGCCTCGAAGAAACGATCGTTCGGCCCATAGGCCGTATCGGGGATCGCCGCGATCATCCCGTCCTCCGGCGTGAAGCTTGCCTCGATATAGGCAAGCAACTTTTCATATTCCGCGTCACCGATCTCGAAGGCAGTGACCGTGTCCGAAGGTTCGACAATTTCCCCGGCAACATCGACATGCATGACCGAGCGATCCATGGTCAGGCCCTTGAACACCGGCACCGGCTTCAAATCCGCCCAGGTCGGCGTCTCGATGTAGAAGGCCCGTCCACCCCAGCCGAACACGATCCAGCGTGCGTTCGGATGGCCAAGCGGCATGCCGCTATCCTCCAGAAACGAAAACCGGCTGCGCGTCTCGGTATCGAGCGCGACGGCGATGTCCGTATGGATGGGGTTGGAGAGGACGAGAATCCGGTGCGTGCTTCCAGTCGCATCATCCGCCTTGGCGAGCGGCCAGAACGGGCGCGGCAGGAAAGTCCCGGCGATGGCGAGTGATACCGTCACCGTCAGAACAGCCAGCAGAAAGCGAACGGGCCGTCTCCAGGACATCAGCAGGCTTCCTCGCCATCAGAGACCTAGAACAGGAAATACCGCTGCGCCATCGGCAGCACCGTTGCCGGTTCGCAGGTGAGCAACTCGCCGTCGGCGCGGACTTCATAGGTTTCCGGATCGACCTCGATATGCGGCGTCAGGTTGTTGTGGATCATCGAATGTTTGCCGATGCCGCCACGGGTGTTTTTCACCGCCACCAGTTCCTTGGCGACGCCGAGACGCCCCTTGAGGCCTGCGTCCAGCGAGGCCTGGCTGACGAAGGTGACCGAGGAATTGGTGCGTGCCTTGCCGTATGCGCCGAACATCGGCCGGTAATGCACCGGCTGCGGCGTCGGGATCGAGGCATTCGGATCGCCCATCGGGGCGGCCGCGATCGTGCCGCCGAGGATGACCATGTCCGGCTTGACGCCGAAGAAGGCCGGGTTCCACATGACGAGATCGGCACGCTTGCCGATTTCGACCGAACCGATCTGGTGGCTGAGGCCATGGGCGATGGCCGGGTTGATCGTGTACTTGGCGATGTAGCGCTTGGCCCGCATGTTGTCGTTCTCGCCAGTTTCCGAGGGAAGGCGGCCGCGCTGCCGTTTCATCTTGTCGGCGGTCTGCCAGGTACGGATCGCCACTTCGCCGACGCGGCCCATGGCCTGGCTGTCGGACGAGATGATCGAGAAAGCGCCGATATCGTGGAGGATATCCTCCGCCGCAATGGTTTCCTTGCGGATGCGGCTTTCAGCAAAGGCGATGTCTTCCGGGATCGACGGCGACAGATGGTGGCAGACCATCAGCATGTCGAGATGTTCGGCCAGCGTGTTGATCGTATAGGGCCGGGTCGGATTGGTGGACGACGGAATGACGTTCGGCTGGCCGCAAATCTTGATGATATCCGGCGCGTGACCGCCGCCCGCCCCTTCCGTGTGAAAGGCGTGAATGGTGCGACCTTTCAGGGCGGCAATGGAATCCTCGACGAAGCCGCTTTCGTTCAGCGTGTCGGTGTGGATCATCACCTGCACATCGTATTCATCCGCCACTGACAGGCAGCAGTCGATCGCCGCTGGCGTCGTGCCCCAATCCTCGTGCAGCTTCAGCGAGGTGGCGCCGCCCATGACCATCTCGACCAGTGCGCCCGGCAACGAGGCATTGCCCTTGCCGGCAAAGGCGAGGTTCATCGGAAAGGCATCGGCGGCCTCGATCATCCGGGCAAGGTGCCAGGGGCCGGGCGTGCAGGTGGTTGCCAGCGTACCATGCGCCGGCCCGGTGCCGCCGCCGAGCATGGTGGTGAGCCCGCTCATCAACGCTTCCTCGATCTGCTGCGGGCAGATGAAGTGGATATGGCTGTCCATGCCGCCGGCGGTGATGATCTTGCCCTCGGCGGCAATCGCCTCGGTGCCCGGACCAACGATGATATCGACACCCGGCTGGGTATCCGGATTGCCGGCCTTGCCGATCGCAACGATGCGGCCGTCCTTGAGGCCGATATCAGCCTTGACGATGCCCCAGTGATCGACGATCAGCGCGTTGGTGATGACCGTATCCACGGCGCCATCGGCGCGGGTCACCTGGCTCTGGCCCATGCCGTCACGAATGACCTTGCCGCCGCCGAACTTTACCTCGTCGCCATAGGTGGTGAAGTCCTTCTCGACCTCGATGAACAGTTCGGTATCGGCAAGCCGCACCTTGTCGCCGGTGGTGGGGCCGAACATATTGGCATAGGCCGCACGCGACATCTTGTAGGACATGGGTATCAGGCTCCCTGAGCAAAGGCGGATATGATCGTGTGGTCAAGGCGCACGAGATGCCCCTTTGAAATCGAGTCATCGACATAACGGCGCTCCGCCGCGAACGGATGCCATTCCCAACCAGCATGGCCGAAGCCGGCAAGAACCACCTGGTCGCTTGGCCGACGCCAATGCGCGAGAACTTCGGCGATCGTGATCAGCCCACTGCTCGGCACCACATAGTCTTCCGCCCCGAACCGGGCGAGATCGGCATCGACGGCGGCATGCGTGGCGGGCGGGATCACATGGAACGCCCGGCCGGTCGCCTTGGCAAAAGCACGAAAACCATCAGTATAATCGTCACAGAGATCGGCGAGGTCCGGATGGCTGACGGCCAGTCGAGGCCGCAACGCGTCAAACACCTGCGATGACCGGACGCACCAGATCTCGCGCGCCTGCCGCACGGCCGTATTCGTCTTCCAGCCACCGCCGCCCAACATCGCCATTGCGGGACGTCCGGTATTGCAGACAGCAACGATATCCGTCTTCTGCCCACCGGCCCCGCAGGAGCGGCAATCGTTGAAGCGGATCACCAGATCGGCGGCATCGATGGCCGCGGCCGCGGCCGGATCGACCCGCCCGTTTCCGACGATCATGATGGTCCGGCTTACCGTCACGCACACCTCAGTTTCCAGGGCCTTCTGCCAGACCCTTCAATTCCGCCGTCCGTTTTTTCGTCAGATCCGCAAGGCACCCGGACACCAGCATCGGCTCCATCGATCCGCCGCGCGCCTCGAAGCCGGCAAGCTCGCACTGGCCGTCGCGATAATCGATCCAGGCGCGCTGTGCCTTCTTCAGCGCATCGACCGCACCGACAAAATTCGGTTCGATCTCGCCAAGCTCGGCATCGGTCTTGCGCATCTTCGTCATCGTCGTCTTGTAGACGGCGTTCAGTTCCTTGTCGGCCGCCTGATAGTCCCTGCTGGCGCAGATGTTCATCTCGGCTTGCGTCATCGCATTGCCGCAATCGATTTCGTCCTCCTGCGCGAGCGCTACCGGCGCGAAGGCCAGGCCGCCGAGGAACAGGTTCGTAAGGATCAGCGCCCGGATCACAGCTTGCCCATGACCTTCTGGCGGAAACCATAGACTTCGCGCTTGCCAGAGAAGGGAACCAGCGTGACGCTGCGCGTCTGGCCCGGCTCGAAGCGCACGGCGGTGCCGGCGGGAATATCAAGGCGCCTGCCACGGGCGAGCGTGCGGTCGAAGGACAGGCCGGCATTGGTCTCGGCGAAGTGATAGTGGCTGCCGACCTGTACCGGACGGTCGCCGGTATTGGAGACGTCGAGCGATACGGTATCCAGACCGGCATTCAGCTCGATCTCGCCGCTTGCGGCAATGATTTCACCGGGGATCATGGTCATGGTCTCCTCATCAGGCCGCTTTTGTCGGGGTGCAGCCATCCGGTTGCAGGACACGTTCAGTGGACGCCGGAAACTTGCCGAGCTTGGCGGCCGGGCGAACCGGGCGGCGCACGAGCTCACCAGCGCAATTGGGGCACCGACCGTCCAGAACTTCGGAAGCGCAGGTCGTGCAGAAGGTGCATTCGAAGCTGCAGATCATCGCTTCGCGGCTGCCGGGCGGCAGGTCCTTGTCGCAGCATTCGCAATTGGGTCTCAGTTGCAGCATGGCGGGTTCCTCAGCGAATGGGCTCGTGGACGGTGACGAGCTTGGTGCCATCCGGAAAGGTGGCCTCGACCTGGATGTCGTGGATCATTTCCGGAATGCCCTCCATCACCTGCGTGCGGGTGATGACATGGGCACCCGCCTCCATCAGATCGGGAACGGAGCGGCCGTCACGCGCGCCCTCGACGACGAAATCGCTGATCAGCGCAATCGCCTCGGGATAGTTGAGCTTGACGCCGCGTTCCAGCCGGCGGCGGGCCACCATGGCCGCCATCGAGATCAGCAGTTTGTCTTTTTCCCGGGGGGAGAGGTTCATGCTTGGCCACCAGATTTCGTGTCGATTACAGGTTCCAGACTTTCGGCACAGAGGCGCCCTTGCGCAAGTGCGAAATGACCGGGAGAAGGATTTTTCTCAGGGCAAAACCATCAGGAGCGACAAGGCGAGCGACCAGCTTGTCCTGCCCACCGACGTGGTAGTGGCTGACACCAGCGAGATGATCTTCGGTGAGGCTTCGCAGTGCCGCCAACTGCTGCTCGCAATCCTTGCCGGTGTAGAAAAGCGTGGCGAAGGCCACCTGCCCGCCCACCACAGAGGCCCGTCGCGTCAGCCCGGCAATGTCGTCTGAAAAGCCCAGGTTTTCCGCATGCAGGAGGATTCCATCCTTGCGGATGCGCCAGCAATCCCGAAACAGCCCGGTCCGCATCACCTCGCCCATCGCCTTGCGGCCGAGCAGGACAGCCTCGACCGCCAGGAACTCTCCACCTTCGGCGATATCGACATCCAGTCGCCGCGACAGCGAGGCACGATCGAACAGGATGGTTTCCTGCGGCAGCCAATGCACGGTCGCATCCTTCTCGACCGAAATCCGGGCAGAGACGGCAGCTGTTCCGGCGCTGGCCTTGTAGATCTTCTCGCAAGCCTGCGTGGTGAGCGTCAGGTGCGTTCGCTCGCCCGCCGAAAACGACCATTCCATATGGTCACCACCGGTCAGACCGCCGGAACTGTTGATCAGAACCGCTTCCATCGTCCTGTCGAATGTGTCCGGCAGCCGAATCTTGGCACAGCCTTCCTGGTAGAATTCGGCAAGCCGGGTACGCCCATCGAGGGGCTTTGCCACCAGCCGTCCCTTGCCCCAGGCCCGTTGTGGAAGGATTGCCGCTGCCACTGCCATCAAACTCGCCGCTAAACCGTCAGATGCCGGCGTGCTTCCGGCGTATCCAGCGTTTCGGCCGGGCCTTCATGCACGATCTCGCCCCGATCCATGATGTAGACATGGTCGGCAAGCTCGCGGCAGAAGTCAAGATATTGTTCCACAAGCAGAATCGCCATCCCGGTGGAATCGCGCAGGTACTGGATTGCCCGGCCGATATCCTTGATGATCGATGGCTGGATGCCTTCCGTCGGCTCGTCCAGCACCAGGATTTTCGGCCGCGTCACCAGCGCCCGGCCGATCGCCAATTGCTGCTGCTGCCCGCCCGAGAGGTCGCCGCCGCGACGCCCCAGCATGGTCTGGAGAATGGGAAACAGGCTGAAAATGTCGTCCGGAATGAACCGATCCTTGCGCGCCACCGGCGCATAACCGGATTCGAGGTTCTCCTTGACCGTCAGCAACGGGAAAACCTCGCGCCCCTGCGGCACGAAGCCGATGCCATGCTTGGCGCGGTTATAGGGCGCCATGCCGTTCAGAACCGTGTCGTTGAAGGTGATGGTGCCGGCACTGGGTCCATGCTGGCCGGTGATTGCCCTGAGCAGGCTGGTCTTGCCGACGCCGTTGCGGCCGAGCACGCAGGTGATCTTGCCCATCGGCGCCGTGATCGAAACGCCGCGCAACGCCTGGGCGGCGCCGTAATGCAGATTGATATTGTCGACCGTCAGCATGAAGCACCTTTCACATTCGCGGAGAGATTACCCCCCTCTGTCGGCGACGGCGAGATCTCCGCCTCTAGGGGGGAGAACACCACGAGCTTCTGAGCGAAAAGAGGAAAAGAACGATCTCCCCCCTTGAGGCGGAGATGTCCCAAAGGGACAGAGGGGGGTAAGCCGACCGCAAACTCTGTTGCAAACATCGAAACATTGTAATGCATGGTTCTCACCGTCCCAGATAGTTTTCGATCACCTTGGGATCGTTGCTGACGAAATCGATGGAGCCTTCGGCAAGCACCGA
>NZ_DATJDJ010000108.1:0-54349 GCF_035497515.1 Pararhizobium sp.
CGCCTTTCCGGCAATAGGTTCTCCACAACGGTTACGGCATGTCTCCATAAGTGTGTTGGACGCCCATGCGCCAAGTGTATGTTCGCACAACAGGGTTGAAAGCTAGTGAACATGGGTTAAAAGGACGCTAATATAGCTGGCGTCGAAAGGATGGCGATCCGCTCCAGCGGGTCCGAAGGGAAGTTCCGATTGCTTTTTCGCGTTTCAAGTGTAAGCAGCTAAAACAACTCACAGCAGTTTAGAGCGTTCGATAAAATATGACAGTTGAAATCATAGGGCGCGCATGTCTCGCCCCGGGAGCCAATTCGCCCCAAGCGTTGTTTCGTATCCTTCGCCAGGGCAAATGCACCGTCACACGCATACCTTCGGACCGCTGGGATCTTGCTCGCTTCTGGCATCCTGTCATTGGCAATCCGGGCAAGACCTATTCGTTTGCGGCCGGCGTACTCGACAGCGTCTATGATTTCGATCCGGCTGCCTTCGGCATGTCGCAGCGCGAAGCCATGTATATGGATCCGCAGCAGCGCGTCCTGTTGCAACTCGCGTGGCGTGCGCTCGAGGACGCGAACATTTCCGTCCCATCGCTGCATGGCGAAAATGTCGGCGTCTACATCGGCGCGTCGAGCCTCGACCATGCCAACCTGACGGTCGAGGACCCTGCCGCCGCCGGTCCCTACTTCATGACCGGCAATACGCTGTCGATCGTTTCGAACCGTATTTCGCATATTTTCGGCCTCAGCGGCCCCAGCATGACGGTCGATACCGCCTGCTCGTCGTCGCTGGTCGCCCTCGACCAGGCGATGCGGGCGCTGAATGACGGGGAAATCGACACGGCTATCGTCGGCGGCGTCAATATCCTCGCGCATCCGCTGCCCTTCGTCGGCTTCGCACAGGCCCGCATGCTGTCGCCCGAAGGACTCTGCCGCGCCTACGACAATGACGGCGGTGGCTATGTGCGTGCCGAAGGCGGCGTCGTTTTCGTCTTGCGCCGCTCCGACCGTGCCAAGCAGGAAAAAGACCGCAGCTACGCCAAGATCATCGCGACCGGCGTTAATTCCGCCGGCCGGACCAATGGCATTTCGCTGCCGTCGCGCGAAGCGCAGGCCAACCTGTTGCGCGCGATCTATCAGGGCAACAACATCGATTCCAATCAGGTCGCCTTCGTCGAAGGCCACGGCACCGGCACCAAGGTGGGCGACCCGGCCGAAGTCTGGTCGATCGGCACCGTCATCGGCGCCAACCGCCGTGCGCCCGTTCCGATCGGCTCGATCAAGTCCAACATCGGCCATACCGAACCGGCGTCCGGCCTGTTCGGCATGCTCAAGGCCGTCATGGCGCTTGAGAACAATTATCTGCCCGCCTCGCTGCATTTCGATACGCCGAACGAAAATATCGACTTCGACGGCCTGAACGTCCGCGTCACGGCAAACCCGATCGAGCTTCTGCGCGGCAAGCGCGCCCGTCTCGCCGGCATCAACTCCTTCGGCTTCGGCGGCGCCAATGCCCACGTCGTCATCAGCGATCCGGATCCGGTTCAGGACGAACGCCACCGCAACAACGCCACGGGCCATGTCTTCATGGCAAGTGCCCACACCGCCAACAGTCTTGAAGACCTGCTGAAGTCGTACAAGTCGGCCTTCGCCAAGGCCTCGAAAGAAGAGGCGCGCTCCATCATTGCCGCTTCCGGCGCCAATCGCACTCAGATGCGCCATCGTTTTGCCGCGCGCAGCGATCATCCCGAAGACATCATCCGTGCCATCGCCAGCCATCTGGAGAAGCCGGCTTCCGACATCGGGGAAACCGGTGAAGCCGTTACCAAGGACGCGAAAGTCGCCTTCGTCTTCTCCGGCAACGGCTCACAGTGGGCCGGCATGGGCGTCGAGGCTTTCCGTGAAAATCTGCATTTCCGCCAGTGTTTCACCTCCGTCAGCGCGCTGTTCAAATTCCACTCGGACATCGTCCTCACCGATCTCTTGACCGATCCGGATCTCGACAAGAAGCTTGCCGACACCAAGGTCGCCCAGCCGTTGCTGTTCGCGGTGCAGGCAGCCCTGTCGGATTCGCTGGTTGCCATGGGCATCAAGCCGACCGCCGTCTTCGGCCATTCCGTCGGTGAAATCGCTGCCGCCTATGCGGCCGGCACCCTGTCGCTGGTCGATGCCGTCTCGATCGTCGCCAAGCGCTCGCTGCACCAGGACCTTCTGGCCGGTCAAGGCACGATGGCAGCCGTCATGCTCGGCGAAGATGCCGCAAACGCCTTTGCCAAGGCCCGTGGCCTCGAGCAGGTCTGCGTCGCCGCCATCAACGCGCACAATTCGGTGACCATTTCGGGTCCTGCCCACGAGGTTTCCGCCTATCGCGACGCCGCGCGCAAGGCGAAGATCCCGGTTCAGATCCTCGACATCAACTATCCGTTCCATCACCCGATCATCGATCAGGCGAAGAAGGCCTTCCTCAGCGATATCCCGGATATTGCCCCGCGCAAGTCGGAACTCGCCTATCTGTCGACCGTCACCGGCTCCCGACTGGATGGCACGCAACTGGATCCGGACTACTGGTGGAAGAACGTCCGCGAGCCGGTTCGTTTCCAGGCCGCCACCGAAGCCGCGATCGAACTCGGCTGCAGCCTGTTCATCGAAATCTCGCCGCGCCCGATCCTCTCGTCCTACTTGAAGGAAACGGTCAAGCAGGCATCGATCCCGGGCATGGTCGTGCCGACGCTGCTGCGCGACCCCGGCGAAAAGGGCCAGGATCCGATCTCGCGCGCCATGGCGCGAGCAATCTCCCATGGCGCCGCCTTCGACGAGGCCCGCCTGTTCGGCAAACGCAATGCCTTTGTCCGCCTGCCCAATCTGCCGTTCGAACTGACCGAGTTGCGTCCGCCATCGACCAGCGATACGACTGATCTTTTTGGCCGCGGCTCCAAGGTTCCCTACACGCTTGCAGGCTGGCGCGCCGACCTCAACAGCGGCAGCTGGAAAAACCATATCGACGCCCATCTGTTTCCGGACTTGGCGGAGCATATCGTCGATGGCAAGGCAATCCTGCCGGGCAGCGGTTTCATTGAAATCGCCATTTCCGTCGCGCAGCAATTCTACGGTACGCCGGAAGTCGACATCACCAACCTGGAAATCATGCGCCCGCTGGAGCTTGCCGACAGCCGGATGATGGAACTGTCGACCGTGCTTTCGCCGGAGACCGGCGATATCGAAATCCGCTCGCGCGAACGGCTGTCGGAAGACGACTGGACCGTGCATGCCGTGGCCCGCAGCCGCAAGCCTATCCCGGCAAATGCGACCGTTTCCGCGAACCCGTTGGCCGGGCTGGAAAAATCGGCAACGGTCACGCCGACCAAGGCCTATGAGACTGCCCGCCAGTTCGGCCTCGACTACGGCCCGCGCTTCCAGCTGATGGCGAAGGCCGTTTCCTATGGCGACCGGTTCATCGATGTCGAACTGAAGGAGCCGGAAGATGCCGGCAACCCGTTCGTGTCATACAGCCTCAACCCGATTTCGGTGGATGCGACGTTCCACGGAATGGTGGCGCTGTTCGATCGTTTCACCGGCGAAGCCGGTGGCGCACCTTACATTCCGGTCCGCTTCGGTTCCGTTCGCATCAGCAATTCCGGCCTGATCGTCAAGCGCGCCATGGTCGAAATCGAGCGCATCAGCGCCAACTCGATCAAGGCGAAGTTCCGCTTCTTCAGCGCCGATGGAGAACTCATCGCCGCGTTCGACGATTGCCGTTTCCGCCGGACTTACCTGCGCCAGCACAAGACGCTCGACACGCTGTCCTTCCACTACGAGGCAATCCCGTCGGACCGCGCAGCGCTGCTTTCAGCCGTGGTCTCTTCGACCGCCTTGCCGCTGCCGCTGGTCGCCGCCACCGACGATACCGGCATCGACAATACGACGCTTCTCTTCAATGCCGCGATCTACCGCGCCTGTCATGAGATCGCACTGAAGCTCGGCAAGGGGACGGCGAAGATCGAAACGCGCTCGCTTCCCGGCGACTTTGCCTTCCGTTGCTTCCTGGCGAACTGCCTCTATGTCCTGGAAGATGCCGGACTGTGCGAGCACAAGGGTGGAAGCTGGAAGATCGCGACCGAGTTCTCGCTGCCGCCGGTCGGCGACATCCTCAAGGAACTCTATGGCGAGCGCTCCGAGCGCGCCGTCGAAGCCGTGCTGATCAACAATTCCTATGCGGAAGCGCTTGATCGCATCGACAGCCTGTTTGCCGCCGAGATTTCCGGTATCGAACCCGAGATAGGCAAGGCGCAGGGCTTCATCAGCGATGCGACGCTGGATCATCAGACGGTGCACTCCGAATCCACCCGCCAGCGGATGGAACTGGTTCTCGACGCCGTCGAAAAGGCCTTGGAAAGCGAAAACGGCAAGCGGGATTTGAGGATCGTCGAGGCCGGTACCGTTTCCGCCGGATTCACCAGCCGTCTGGCGACGCTGGCGACGAAATATGACGCCAGCCTGATCGTCGTCGAGCCGCGTGAAAATGCGCAGCGCAACCTCGAAATCGCCTTCGAGGAGCACGCCAATGTGCGGGTCCTCAAGAAGGACGCCTTTGGCAGCCTTCCGGCTTTCGACCTCGCCGTCAGCGCGTCGGACACGCTCTTCCAACTGGTCGACGAGGATGCGGCGATCCGCAACGCGATGCGGACCAGCCTTGGCGAACTTGGCGCGCTGGTCGCCGCGACCAATGCACCGACCGTATTCAGCGATTTCACCTTCGGGCTGACCGAAGGCTGGTTCGCTCGCAGCCAGGCCATCGATTTCCCGATCGGAAAGCTCGCCACCGTCACCCAGTGGCAGAAGTGCCTGAGCGACCTCGGCCTGCGCAATGTCACAGTTGAGGATCGCGAGCTCTCTCATGGCAATATCATCGTCGTCGAAGCCCAGGGCGGTCGGCTGACCGAGGCCAAGCAGGCGGACGTCGCGCGGCCCCTCGATGTCGCAACGCCGGTCATCGTCCTGCATGAAGGCGGCGTTTCGGCCCTGCACAAGGGGCTGCCATCGGGCAAGGACGCCATCCAGTCGCCGCTCGTTCCGGTTCAGGTGACCGGCGATTTCGACATGGATAAGACCAAGCTGGCGGAAGCCCTTCAGGGTCTTCACGACAAGCCGGTACGCGCCGTCTATCTGTCGGCGGCGACGTCGGGCGATCGTAGCGAGGATTCGGCTGTCCTGCAGAACCGCGTCCTCTCGCTCAGCGCCTTTGCCGAAGCCCTGCGCCAACATTATGCGGATGCCGAGCCAACTGCCGAACAGCGCCCGCGCCTCGTCGTCGCAGCCCCCGGCGGTTCGCCGATAACGGTGGTTTCGCGTTCGAAGGACGTGGCCGGCTCCAGTGTCAACAGCGGCCTCTGGGCTTTCACGCGCGTTCTCCAGAACGAGTACGATATCCTCGACATCCATTCGCTCGACCTGACCGGCCCGAAGGCGGATGCAGGCAGCCAGCTCGCCACGGCGATCGTCCTGCTTTCAGATGAGAGTGGCAACCGCGAATGGCTGCTGGACGGCAAGACGGGCATCCTGTCGGAAATCCGCGCCGTTCCGGGTCCGGTCAGCCAGGCGCTGCGCCACACCTCCAGCTTCAAGGCAGCGACCATCCGCCAGCGCGTCAGCTCGCAGGTCGGCAGCATTGCCTGGGAAGAATCAGACATTCCGCAGCCCGGCCCCGACGATGTCGTGGTCGCTGTTGCAGCGACCGGCCTCAACTTCCGCGATGTCATGTGGGCCATGGGCCTTCTCCCGGAAGAAGCACTTGAAGACGGCTTTGCCGGCGCAACGATCGGCATGGAACTGTCCGGCCACGTCGTTGCCATCGGCAGCGGCGTCAAGGATCTGTCGATCGGCGATGCCGTCATGGCAATCGGCCCCGCGGCGTTCTCGACCCACGCCATCGTCTCCCGCTCAGGCGTCGCCCGTCTGCCGGAAACCGTCAGCCCGGTCGCGGCAGCAACCGTGCCGGTCGCCTTCCTCACCGCCTATTACGCGATGATGGAGCTCGGCCGCATCCGTGCCGGCGAAACGATCCTGATCCATGGTGCAGCCGGCGGTGTCGGTCTCGCGGCCCTGCAGGTCGCCAAGCTTGCCGGCGCCAAGGTCATCGCCACGGCCGGCACCCGCGAAAAGCGTCGTTTCATCAAGATGCTCGGCGCCGATCATGTCTTTGATTCGCGTTCGCTGGCCTTCGTCAACGACATCCTCGGCGTCACCGGCGGCGAAGGTGTCGACCTCGTCCTCAACTCGCTTTTCTCCGAGGCGATGGAACAGAGCCTGTCGCTGGTCAAGCCGTTCGGCCGCTTCCTCGAACTCGGCAAGCGCGACTATTATGCCGACAGCAAGATCGGCCTGCGTCCGTTCCGCCGCAATATCAGCTATTTCGGCATCGATGCCGACCAGTTGCTGGTCAATGCGCCTGATCTGACGAAGCGGATCTTCACCGAGATCGGCGCCCTCTTCGAAGAGGGCAAGCTGGTGCCGCTGCCCTATCGCGCCTTTGGGTTCGACGAGATCGGTAACGCCTTCCGCCTGATGCAGAATGCCGGCCATATCGGCAAGATCGTCGTCCTGCCGCCGGTTTCCGGCCGCGACGCGGTCGCCAATCGCCCGGCGGGCCGCATGTCCGTAGACAGTCACGGCGTGCATCTGGTCGTCGGCGGCATCGGCGGTTTCGGCCTTGCTGCCGCGAACTGGCTGGTCGACAAGGGCGCCCGCAACATCGCACTCTCGACCCGCCGCGGCGTCGCCGATAGCGAAACGCTGGAAGCGATCAAGCGCTGGGAAAGCAAGGGTGTATCGGCAACGGTTCATGCCTGCGACATCACCGACGAAGCGGCAGCCGACAATCTGTTGCAAACGCTGCGCCAGATCGCACCGCTGAAGACCGTTGTTCACGCAGCCATGGTTCTCGACGACGCGCTGATCAACAATCTCAACCGCGAGCGCAACCGTCCGGTCATCGACGTCAAGGCCAAGGGTGCTGCCGTTCTCGACAAGCTGACCCGCGGCGATGCGCTGGAGCATTTCATCCTGTTCTCCTCGGCAACGACGCTCGTCGGCAATCCGGGACAGGCCAATTATGTTGCCGCGAACGGCTATCTCGAAGGTCTGGCCCGCGCGCGCCGCCTGGAGGGCTTGCCCGGTCTTGCCATCGGCTTTGGCGCCATTGCCGACAAGGGCTATCTGGCCCAGAACACCGACGTCAACGACCTGCTCTCCAAGCGCATCGGCAAGACCGCGCTGAAGGCGCAGTCGGCCCTCAACCAGGTCGAGAGCTATATCCGCTCCGATCCGGGCACGGTCGATGCGGCCGTCGCGATGATCTCCGAGCTCGACTGGTCGGCTGCGCGCAACCTGCCGGTCGTTCGCAACGCCCTGTTCGAAGTCATCCTGCGCACGGCCGACCAGCATTCGCCGGGCAGCGACGGCAAGACGATGGATCTGGTGGCGATGATCGAAGGAAAATCGTCTCAGGAAGCCGAGGACATCCTTTACGATCTGGTTGCCGGCGAAATCGCCGCCATCCTGCGCGTCTCCAAGGATACGATCTCGCGCAACAAGATCCTGAAGGAAATCGGCCTCGACAGCCTCATGGCAGTGGAACTGGGGATCAGCTTTCAGCAGAATACCGGCTTCGACATGCCGCTCAGCGGTGTTGCCGACAACACGACCGTCGGTGACGTGGCCCGCAAGCTGTACGACAAGGTCAGCAAGCGCGACAACGGCAGCGAGGAAGACAGCGAACCAGCCGACAACAAGATCGTCAACGAGCTCACCCAGCGCCATACGGGCAACGGGGCCGGAAACGATACGGAGAAGGCAGTCAGCCAATGAGCCAGAACGAGGAACGTCAAACCGCTTCGAAGATGAACAGCAGCCTGAAGGAAAACCTGCTGGACCGGATGCGCAATGCGCACCAATCTTCCGAGCGAAACCGCATGGCGCGCTCCGAGCGCGACGTTCCTCCGCCTGTTCGCCGCAAGCAGACCCGCTTCGAGGACCTGCCGGAATACAAGCAGGTTCTGACCCAGAAAGTGGCAAGCGAGCAGCTCGGCATCGACAATCCATTCTACCGGGCGCACCAGACGGCGGCCGGTGCGACGACGGTCATCGACGGCCGCAAGCTGATCAATTTCGCGTCCTATGACTATCTCGGCCTCAACCGCCACCCGCATGTTCTGTCGAACGCGCGCGATGCGATCGGCACGTTCGGCATCTCCGCCTCCGCCAGCCGCCTCGTCGCGGGCGAGCGTCCGGCCCATGCCGAACTCGAGGAGCGCATCGCCTCCTTCTACGGCGTCGAAGCTGCCGTCTGCTTCGTCAGCGGTTATCTGACGAACGTCGCCACAATCAGCTGCCTGATGGGTCCGAAAGACCTCGTCGTTCACGACGAGTTCATTCACAACAGCGCGCTTGCCGGCATCAAGCTTTCGGGCGCGACGCGACGCCTGTTCAAGCACAATGATGCCAACGACCTGGAACATGTGCTGCGCACCGTTGCCGGCGATTATCGTCGCATCCTGGTGATCGTCGAAGGCGTCTATTCGATGGATGGCGATATCGCCAATCTGCCTGGAATCATGAAGCTGAAGGCGGAATACGGCTTCTGGTTGATGGTCGACGAAGCGCATTCGCTCGGCATTCTCGGCAAGCGCGGCCGCGGCACATTCGAACATTTCGGCATCGACCCACATCAGGTCGATATCTGGAT
This sequence comes from Pararhizobium sp., assembly GCF_035497515.1. Classification (GTDB taxonomy): domain Bacteria; phylum Pseudomonadota; class Alphaproteobacteria; order Rhizobiales; family Rhizobiaceae; genus Pararhizobium. The sequence goes on from NZ_DATJDJ010000108.1 coordinate 8,731, forward strand.
GGGCACGCTGTCCAAGACCACGTCGAGTTGCGGCGGTTATATCGCCGGCAGCGCGGCACTCGCGGCCGTTCTCAAGGCGACCGCCGGCGGCTTCGTCTACAGCGTCGGCCTTGCGCCGGTTCTCACCGCATCGGCCATTGCCAGCCTTGACATCCTCGAAAGCGAGCCGGAGCGCGTCGCGGCCCTGAAGCGCAACGGCGCCCTGTTCCTGAAACTCGCGCAGGAAGCCGGTCTCGACACGGGCTTGAGCGCCGGCTTCTCTGTCGTCCCCGTTCTGGTGGGCGATTCGCTGCGCGCCGTGCAACTCTCGAACGATCTCCTGACCGCAGGCATCAACGCCCTGCCGATCATCCATCCGGCCGTGCCGGAAGGTCTGGCGCGCCTGCGTTTCTTCATCACCAGCGAGCATACGGAAGAGCAGATCCGCCAGACCGTTGCGGTCACGGCGGAAAAGCTGAAGGATCTGACAGAGCGGAACTTCGGCCTCGCCTCGATCGACATCCAGCAGATGATGAAGATGCTGGCTTCCCGATAGTCTGGCCGCCATCCGGCAGCCAGCCCTTTCCCATGAACCGGACCGGTCTTGCGGCATGACTCATGTGATCATCACCGGCGGCTCGAGCGGGATCGGACTGGCACTGGCGCGCATCTACACAAAGCGCGGCGTGCGGATTTCCCTTTTGGCCCGCACGCTTTTGGCCCTTGAAGCGGCTCAAGCCGAACTTGCTCGCGTGAACCCGGTCGCCGCGATCCGGATCGAAAGCGCTGATGTGGCCGACGAAGTCCAGATCCTTGCCGCGATCCGCCGTTGCGAGGGTGCCTTCGGTCCCTGCGATATCCTTATTACCTCGGCCGGCATCGTCGAGCCCAGCCTGTTCGAGACGCTGCCGGCGGACGCGTTCGAACGGCAGATGCGGACGAACCTGTCCGGCAGCGTCCATGCGGTGCGGGCCGTCTATGCCGGCATGAAAGAGCGCCGCTCGGGAAGGATCATGATGGTCTCGTCCGGCGCCGGGCTGATCGGCATTTATGGATATACCGCCTATTCCGCCTCGAAATTCGCACTGCACGGATTTGCCGAAGCCCTGCGCTCCGAGGCAAAGCCACATGGCGTCAGTGTTTCCGTCTGCTTTCCACCGGATACGGAAACGCCGCAATTCACCCGTGAACTCGAGCATCGCCCGCTCGAGGCGGCCGTCATCATGGGCAGCGTCGCCCCATGGGCGCCGTCCGCCGTTGCGGCCCGGATCGTCCGCGCCATCGACAAGGGATCGTTCGAGGTCTTCTTCGGTCTGTCGCTCGGTGCGCTCGGCCGTTTCGGCTCCACCGTGAAACCCTTCCTCAACTGGTGGTTCGATCGCGCCATCCTCAAGATCGGCCGCCGCCCCTGAATGGGCATAGTCTGTCTGTAACAGATGCCACGCCTCGATTCGCCGAGCGCTCGGCGACGATCGAAAACGCATATCCACAGTGCCTGATGAACCGGCGCGTTGCTCCGACGGAATCGCTTTCGGTCGGTGATGAAATACTCTAAGTGTCGTCTTGTCGCGACAATGGCAGACAGACCGGCGGCGGGTAAAAAAACATGAAGGTATCCGTTTGGCGTTGACGTCGCTCCACATGCATGACCATCCCGTGGCGCTGACTTTATTCTGCTACGTGCTTGCCTGTTCCGTGATCCTGTTCACGGACAGGTTCGCGCTTCCCAAGCGCGAGCGCCGCCGCAACAGGCCGCCGGCCAGTATCAGCCGCGCACTCATGGACATATTCGCGCGGCTTCCGATCATCGCACTGGTCTTTGCCGGCTTTTTCGCCATTTCCTGGCGCCCGCTCTATGCCAGCGCCGGCACGATGAGCTTCTTCGTCATCTTCACCGGTATCTCGCGCGCCAAATACAAGTTCATCCGCGAGCCTTTGGTCTTCTCCGACATTGCCCTCGTCGCCGACGTCTTCAAATACAAGTCGATCTTCTATGCGAATTCGCTGAACATCGTCTTCTGGCTGGTCGCTTTTCTTTACGTGTTCGGGGTTTCCGCGCTCTACATGTATTTCGAACCGCACCTCCTTCCGGCAAACAACAAGCTGTTGTGGATCACGGTGATGATCCTGATCGCCGACCTGCCGTGGATTCTTCTGTTCTACGGCCCGGTCAACCGGCCGGTGGCGGATCTGGCACAGCGCCTGGTCGGCAAGCCCAACGTCAAGGTCAGCACCTACCGGTTCGGCACCTTCGCGTCGGTCATCTATCATTTCATCATCTGGCTTGGCCGCCGTCGTGAACAGATCGTCGCCGACCTGTCGGAACGCTTGCTGGCCGCGGTGCAGGATCTGATCGGCCATGATGCCGAGAACAAGGCGCCGCTGGTTATCGTCTGGCAGTCTGAATCCTTCATCGACATGCGCAATTGCGGCGTCGACAGTATCGAACTGCCGACGATCGACCGGCTGCAGAAATTGTCTGCGCAATGGGGACGCCTCGCGACGGTCTTCGAAGGTGGCTATACGCTGCGGACCGAATTCGCCGTGTTGAGCGGCCTTGTTCCCGACGATCTCCACATCGACGCCAGCTACCCCTATTTGCGGGCCAGCCACTATACGAATGTCGTCTGGCCGACGAAGCTGAAGAAGGCCGGATGGAACACGCATTTCATGCATCCCTACGACCGGACATTCTTCCTGCGCCACAAGGCGATGCCACAACTTGGTTTCGAGAAGATGACCATGCTCGACGAGTTCGATCATGATCCGATGTTCGACGGTCCCTATGTCTCTGATTTCGCGCTGACCTACAAGGTCATTGACGAGTTGGAAAATCAGACGGATGCCAAGGGCAGCTTCCTTTTTGTCGCCTCGATGGCCAATCACGGCCCGTGGGAGCCCGGTCGCGTCGAAGGCCTGACCAATCCGGTCGAAATATACCTCGATATCCTACAGCAGTCCGACAAGGCCCTCGGCGAACTGGTGGACCATTTGAACAAACTCGACCGGCCGGTCTGGCTGTTGTTCTACGGCGACCATGCACCGCTGCTGAAATCCTTTGCCGATCCCTTCCCTGACCCGCGCACCGACTATTTCATCGTACCCCTGGGCCACGCCCGCAAATCGCATCACACGCCGATGCCCCCGCGCAGCGAGGAGCCCTGGAAACTGTTGGAAGCGCTGCTCAAGCATGCCAATCTGCACAAGGATGATCTGCGCTAGTGCTGGCGCGGATATCCGGGAGCCTGACGATGGTAGTGCAGCAGTGACGCCGCGTGTCTTTCTCTTCCTGCAGGGACCATCCTCGCCGATCTTCGCCAAGATCGCCGATCGCCTTGAGGCATTTGGCCACCTCTGCCTCAGGATCAATCTCAATCCCGGTGACCAGATCTTCTGGCGGCGCAAGGGCGGGTATAACTATCGCGGACGCGGCGGCGACGCCTGGCGGACCTATCTAGCCGCCTTCATGGACGAGCATGACGTCACAGACCTGGTGCTCCTGGGCGAGGAACGCGACTATCACCGCGTGGCGGTCGAGATCGCGAAGACCCGCGCTCTCGACATCTTTGTTGTCGAGATGGGTTATCTGCGCCCGGACTGGTTGACGCTGGAACGCGGCGGCATGTCGTCCAACTCGCATTTCCCCGCCGATCCCAACGTCATCATCGAGGCCGCGCGTGCGTTGCCGGAGCCGCGCTGGAAGCGGCACCATACGCAGAGCTTCGTTGCGGAAGCCGCCTATGATTTGCTCTATAATCTGCCCAATGTCTTCCTGTGGTTTCTCTTTCCCCATTACCGCCGGCATGCGCTCTTTCATCCGCTGGCGGAGTATGCCGGTTGGGTGATGCGGCTGGCGGGCAGCGGCAAACGCAAGCGGGTGGCGGCATCGACCATCGAAGCGCTCATCACCGACGGCACGCCCTTCTTCGTCTATCCGCTGCAGCTCCAGACAGATTTTCAGCTGCGCGCGCACTCGCCTTACAACGACCAGCGTGAAGCGATCGACGCGGTCCTCTCCTCCTTTGCCGCGCATGCGCCAAAGGCGTCCCGACTGGTCATCAAGATCCATCCGCTCGACAACGGGCTGATCGGCTGGCAGCGCTTCATCACCGATCTGACCGACCGGCTCGGAGTGGGGGAGCGCGTGACGTTTCTCGACGGTGGCGATCTCAACGCCCTGCTTGCCAAGGCAGAAGGAACCGTAACGGTCAATTCCACCGTCGGGTTGAGCGCCTTGCAGATGGGCAAGCCCGTCAAGGTCCTCGGGACCGCGATTTTTGACATTATCGGGTTGAGCGACCAGGCCGGCCTCGACGCCTTCTGGCCCGCGCCGATGCCGCCCCGAGACGATCTTCGGGTCGCCTTCTTCCGTCTGCTCGCGGCAACGATCCAGGTGCGCGGAAACTTCTATTCAGCTGGCGGGACCGATGCCGGGGCTGATGCGATCGCCCGGCGTCTGCACGAGCGATCGGTCAATCAGCCCGGAGCCTTCATCGATCCACCGCCGCGCCAAAAACCGCAAAAAATCAATCGTCGTCATCATTGATCGGTTCGGAAGTCCGCCATTCTTCCATTTCTTCTTTCGAGAACAGGCGGAAACGCCGACGGTTCCAGGTGATCCCGCGCTTCACGACAACCGCGGGCGTTCCCGCCAGAACCACGCCGCTTTCCTTGAAGGTCTTGTTGACGAAGGATTTGGCACCAACGACGCAATCGTCCGGAAGCACGGTCCCCTTGTTGAGAATGGAGCCGACCCCGACCCAGACATGATCGCCGACAACAACGGATTTCGGGCGGTTCAGACGGCGGCCATCGCTCTTGCGGATCAGCGAGTGGGCATCGCTCGTGCGAATTTCGATCCCCCGCGAAAACATGCACCAGCGGCCAACGGTAACATTGCCGCGTTCCTGGCTGAGGACATAAACGGACTCAAAGGTCGTCCCCTCGCCGATCGACACTGTCTGATCGGTTCCCTTGATCATGAACTCGCCGCAAAGCCGGCAATTTTCGCCGATGACGAGGCGGTTCCCCCGCCCCCGGATGGTGATATGCCCGGTGAAGGATGAGGATCTTGGCAGCTCGATACTGTGTCCAGTGCCAAAAAGCCGGATGGTCGCGATCAGGCGTCCCTTGGCATCAACCGTGTTGTTCTGCCCCCGGTCGATCATGGTGGCAAACGGATAGTGGAAACGGATCTTCGGCAGAGATCTGAAAAAACTGCCAATTCTCTCAAAGACATTCATTCTGAAAAACCGTGCACGCCCGTTCGAACCGAGCCCTCATAGACCATGAAGATGTGGGAAGAAAATCGGGCTGCATGCCAAATCACAGGACAGGGCCGATAGCCTTGTCCTGTGGTGTAAGCGAATTCAGGTCCGGTCACGAATGTTGTAATAACCCATGACGAAGACGGCCCAGGCAAAGAGCAGGCCGAGAGAGACCAGGAACGAATTGAGGAACCGGGTCGGGTACTGCGCCATCTCCGACAATGTCGGCTGGATGAAGACTGCCAGATAGCGTTGCTTGCTGCTGGCATCCAGGCGTGCCTTTTCCAGGCTTGCAAGAGATAACGTATAGGCACGCTCGGCAAATTCCCGTTCCGTTTCGAGCGCTTCGTACTGCTGGATCCGGCCGGCGACATCGCCCGTTGCCGATCCACGCGCCGACTTGTCGGAAACGTTGCCACTGCCCAGTCGCTGCCGTTCGGAGTCCAGCTGCTGATCGACACTGGCGATGCGTGCCTTGAGCACGCGAACACGCGGCGTATCCTCGCCCATTTGCGTAAGAGCGGTTGCCAGATCGGCGTTCATTTGAACCAGTTGCGCTTCCAGACCGCCGATCAGCTGGGCCGCGAGCTTCGCACCCTCGACAGGATCAACTTCCTGCGACATGTCGCGATAGTCGCGCACGGCAACGCGGGCATTGGCAAGGCGCTCTTCCGCAACGCGCACTTCATCGCCAGCCGACGTCAGGACACCGCTGCGGGCCTCCGCCGAAAGGTTGTTGACGAGCTCATCGCACTTTTCGATCACGAACTGGGCAATCTCGCGAGACTGTTGCGGATCGAAAGCCTTGACCTGCAGTTGCATGATACCCGAGGCGTGGTCATAATTCACGTCGACCATTTCGCGCCAGTATTCAAGCTTGTCCTCGACCGGCAGGCCGCCGGCCAAGCCATAGAAATAATCAAGCCCGCGCGCATGGTAGATCCCCTCCAGATCGAACTTCTTCTCGACCTCGGCCAGCATGCGCTCGCTGCGGATGAAGTCCATCAGGATATAGCTGTCGGACTGCGTGTTGCCAGTCGAAGCCTGGGTGAACATGCCAAGAATGTCCGATCCGCCGGAAGCCTCGATACTGCGCACGGAGAAGGATGCCGTGCTGTGATACTGATCGGCGGCCAGGAAGATCATGTAGATGGACGCAAGGGTGCCCGGAATGGCGACGAACAGGATGAAGCTGGCGATGATCATCGCATGGCGCAGGCGAAGCGAGCCGATGCGGCCTCGCCTCTTGACTTCCTGCGTGATGATCGTGTGGATCTTGTTGCGACCCGGCTTTACCTTGGCGATCGGCATCGCCTTGCTCGGAACCAGCAAACGGTCGTCATTGCCCAACAGGCCTTCCAGGAGATGGACGCTTTTCGGCTTTACAACGTCCTTGCCCGTCAAACGGTCCGGGCTGATATCCGTCGCCGCGGCACTTGGAGCCGCATTCTTGATGACCGCCATTACCGTTCCTTCATATTCCTGTTGTGGGCGCCGATAGCGTCCTCAATATCATCATAATAGGTTAATTTGCCATTTTCCATAACCACCCCACAATCGCAATAATCGCGGATGGTCGTTGTACTGTGCGAAACCATAATGACGTCGGAGTCTTGTAGTCTGCTCTCAAAGACAACCTTGCATTTCTTCTTGAAATTCGCGTCGCCGACAGCGGTGATTTCATCAACGAGATAATAATCGAAATTCACGCCCATGCTCAAACCGAATGCGAGACGGGCTCTCATGCCGGATGAATATGTACCAACTGGTGCCTTGAAGAAAGGCCCCAATTCGGCAAATTCCTCGACGTACTGGATCAGTTCGCGCGTATCGACGCCGTAGATGCGGGCGACGAAGCGAACATTTTGCTCGCCGGTCATGGTCGCCTGGAAACTTCCCGCAAACCCCAGCGGCCAGGAAATCTTCCCGTGACGGATGATCCGGCCGCTGTCCAGACGGATGGTGCCGGCGATCAGCCGCAGCAAGGTCGACTTGCCGGCGCCGTTGCGCCCCAGGAGCCCGATGCTCTTACCCCGCTGCAATACAAGGGAAGCGCGCTCGATAATGGGTTTGTTGATGCCTTTGGTGCGCGCGAATTTCGTCGCCTGCTCAAGCCTGATCATTCGTTTCTCAACACAGCGGAAGAAGCGGAAAAAAGGACCATTCCAAAAAAGAATGTCAAAAATGCGAAAGTGTAGGCGTAGGATATATCCAGCCCGACAGCCCGGTACTCATCATAAAACCCCGTACGGAAATGCATGGTTACGTGAATCAGCGGGTTATAAAAAATGATCTCTCTGTAAGGGTGGGGAATTGCGTCCGGCAGAAAGAATACACCCGAGATCAGATAGAGCGGCCTGTTAACGATCCCGTAGACCTTTTCGTACAGCGGATATTTGACGAACAGCACATTGTTGGACAGCCCCACGCCGAGACCGAGCATGCTGGCGATAAAGGCAGCTTCGACGATTGGCGGCCAGGAAAGCTCCGGCGGAAAACGCATTGTACCGACAATCACGGACAGGACCACGGCGGCAACGGCGACTGTGGTGACCAATTGCAGGACATAACGCGCCACGATCGTGTCGATCGGCGCAACATTCGGATAACTCAAAAGCGATTTGTTCGACCGCACGGCGCCGTTCAGGTAAGTCACCATCGCCTGATAGAACTGGAAGCCGATATAACCTGTTCCAAAGAACAAGGGAAAGCTGATGCCAAGGGCCGGTGTGCGTGCAATCGCCTGGAAGATGACCGTCAGCAGTGCGACATTTGCGGCGGGATCAAGGAGAGCCCAGATGTAACCGCCCGGTTTGCTGCCGAAACGGGCTTCCATTTCGCGGACGAGCAAGGCGGAAACAACCCGCGTATGGGTAACCACATGTTCCAAACAGGTTGCTTTCTCAAGTACCGAACGCCGCATCGCCGCTTCAGCGCGACGCACATGCGCCTTCCATAAACCAATCCGCGCAACACCGCCACTTTTGCGGCGGACACCATATCACGTTCATTTTCAAAAAGATCGTGCCTTCAGTATGGCTACTTGTCGAACGGGTAGAGAATCCGGCCGATCAACCTGAATTTCGGATTGGAAAGCTCGCGAAAGAACTGGATCGGATCCTCGCGATAGTTCTCCGCATCCCGCCCGTGACCAATCCCGGCGATGAACGGCGAAACGATCGGCGTCAGCAGATGCCGCCAGCCGAGAACGCCATAGGGCCCCCAGGCCTGCCATTTCGGACCGGACGCGCGATAGGGTTTACCAGCAACATTCGCCCCGGCGAAATGGCGCCGGATGCCGTCGACGGTTTCCTCGAAGGAAATGCTCCGGCCCGTTTCTGGCTCGAAATAGCGCGGATAGAGCAGGTATGCGCCGGCAAACAGTGCCTCGATCGTCAGGGATCGATCCCGCCGCGGATTCGGCTGTCGGTCGTCCGTCAGGCCCCATCCGGCATAGAACGGGCAGCCTTGTACCGTCACCTTCAGCCCGCGCAACAGCGCTTCGAAGCCCGCCAGTGAGGTGATCGTGTAGACATGGTCGATGGTCTCGAAGGCACGAGCCATCGGCAACGGCTCGGTCAAGATCTGGCAGAGATGGCGGACATCCTGCGGGTCCGACTGGGCGAGGCGCACGCGGTTGAGGATATCGGGATGCGGTTTGTAGATGATCTGGGCGTCCGGATTTTCCGCCGCCGCCAGCCGCACCAGGTCGTTGTTGGTCACCGCTGGCAGGCAGCCGAACTGGATCGAGGCATCATCCTCGACCTGGCCGATCACCAGCACGCGCCTGGCCGTCTTCGGGCCATAAAGGCTGTCGATATCCGTCTTGATGTCGCTGTTATACTTGCTGACCCCGGTCTCCAGCAGGAAGCGGATGCCTTCCGCAGCGCGGGCGAGAAGATGTGGATCACCATCGAAATCGTAGGCCGCAAGCAGGCGCTCGAGATCGGACGGCGTACGGCAATCGAAATAGGCCGTGCCCGTGTCGAAGGCAAGCGAGAGCGGCGGGGTCCGGCTGGCATTGGCCTCGACTGAACGAATGAAACCATCTTCGATGAAGAAGACGGGGATGTGGTTGCTTGCCGCGAAGGACCGCAGTCCGTCCGGCGCCCTTAGGCTCCACACGAAGATCTGCGGCTTGTCTGCCGCGAGGATCCGAGCCGCCCATTCCTCCTCGAATTCATTGTCTCGGGCATACATGGGCACAAAGACAAAGTCGCATTCCGGGAAATAGCGCTGGAAGACGGCCTGTTTCCACCCGTGAATGTGAAACGCGAACGTGACGACGCCAGCACCTGGTGCGCTTCGATCCGGAACCGGGTGAGGACAGTGCGGCTGTTCAGGCAATGGCATCCGCTCGCAAAATCGTTTCCCCCGCGCCCGCCGACGTCAATATCGCAACGCGGAGGGCGGAGGTTTCCTCCACGGCGCTATCGAAACTCAGGCGACGCCCGCGCGCAAGAGATCATGAATGTGCAGGATACCCGACGGGGTGCCGGTTTCATCGACCAGGAACAGCACGGTAACCTTCTGCGCCTGCATCAGTTCCATCGCCGCGCTGGCAAGGATCGAACCCTTGATGACCCGCGGATTGTGCGACATGACCGTGTCGACCGTTTCCAGCAGCAGGTCGCGCGACATATGCCGACGCAAGTCGCCGTCGGTGATGACGCCGACCAGCTTGCCCGTCTCGTCGGTCACGCCGAGCACGCCGAACCCCTTGGAGGACATCTGGATGACCGCATCGCCCATCGGGCTGCCAAGCGGCAGGATCGGGATGGCCTCGCCCTCATGCGCCAGTTCCTGCACCAGCAGCAGTTGCGAGCCGAGCTTGCCGCCCGGATGGAAGGTCTTGAAATCCTGAGCCGAAAACCCGCGCCGTTCCAGAAGCGCGATCGCCAGCGCATCACCGACGGCCAGTTGCAGCATCGCCGAGGTGGTCGGCGCCAGACCATGCGGGCAGGCTTCCTGGACCTTCGGCAAGGTGATGGCGACGGTCGAATTGCGCGCCAGCAAGCTTTCCGCGTTGGAGGTCACGGAAACGATCGAAACATTGAACCGCTTGGCATAGGTCAGCATGTTTCCAAGCTCGACCGTCTCTCCGGACCATGAGAGGAGAATGAGCAGATCTTCCGACGTTATCATGCCGAGATCACCATGGCTGGCTTCCGTCGGATGCACGAAGTAGGCGGAAGTGCCGGTGGATGCCATGGTCGCGGCGATCTTGCGGCCGATATGCCCGCTCTTGCCGACACCGGAAACCACAACACGACCGCTGCCGCGAGCGATCAGTTCGACGGCATCGACAAGACTGTGCGACAGCGCCGGGTCCGAGGCAAAGCTCGCGGCAAGCGTGTTGATGCCATCGACAGCCGTTGCCATCGATCGCCCGATCGATTCAAGCACAGCCTGATCTTCAGGGGTTTTCGTACCGACTTGCCTGAGACCCATCATTTACGCTCCTAGACCTTCATTGCGTGTCCGGTTATAGCCAGAGCGCTCCCAGATCAAACTAAAATGGCCAAATCACGCGTTTTCTGCGCAATCGTTGCGTGAAAACGTCAGTTCACCGCGCGACAACGTGCCAGTGACGCTCAACCGGCGCGCTTTTCGGCGATCTCGTCATCCGGAAGGAGCGACTTGCCCGGATTGTTGACGAAAGCTTCCAGCGTCATCGTGTCGAGAATATCGGCAATGGCGTCGCGGACGATCGTCATGGAATGGCGGACTTCGCAGGTCTCGGGATCATTGCAGTCGTCACAGATCTCATAGGCCGTGCGGCTCGCACAGCGGATCGGCGCGAGCGGGCCATCGAGCGTGCGTACGACCTGGCCGATCCTGATTTCGGTTGCGGGACGCGACAGGGAATAACCGCCACCGGGGCCTTTCTTGGAGCGCAGGATGCCGGCATTTCTGAGTTCCAGAAGGATCGTGTCGAGAAACTTCTTCGGAATGTTGTTGCGGCTCGCAATTTCGGTAATGAAGGCCGTCTCGCCCGGATCAAGCCTGGCAAGATCAACCAGAGCCTTCAGTCCGTATTTTCCCTTTTTCGTCAGCATCGCAGTTCGCTCTTTCCACAGATCAGCGCTCAAAATGGCTTCGATCTGCCGATTGCCATCCCATGAAACCGGCATATCACAAGAGAAGCCTTGCCAATATACCGATTTAGTCAAAAGGTGGCCAAACTGCGGTTTTCACGCATCTTTATGGTTTACGCGACGGCGTAGACCGCGGAAGTGTCAGCGGATCGCAACACCGGCTGCCTGTTGCCCTGTCCGGCCATCAATTGCCTGACCGCCGAACGCGCCTCGTCCGCCGAGCGGAAGTAACGCGAATCGAGATCCCAGACGTGATACTTGACCGCGACGAACTTCATGCCGCCCGCATCCGGGATGACGACACCGACAGCTTCTCCGCCAAATTCTATAACCTGCTTGTTCATGGAAAACGCTCCTTCCACGCCCGGGCGCGGATCATTCTAAATCGTGCAAATTCAAGGAAAGGACTGGCCTTGAGTCACATTCGCGAAATGACGCGGATGCAAAGGTCTTTCGTTGCGCGACAATAGGAACGCGAGCCGCGAAGAGTGGCGACGTGATGATTGGCAAACATGGCACTCTCCCTTGGCATTGACCGGAGGGTTCACCCCGGGTCGGTTACAGACGTCCGCCGGACACTTCCCGTCCGCGGATGATCAAGAATTACAATAGACTACCAATTAAGTCAACTAAAATTGTCTTTTGTTGAAAAAATATTCCCAATATTTCGCAAATTAACCGATTAATGGGATACCATTTTCAACAATTCTGCCAAACTGGAACGATAATCTAGATTGCCGGAACAATCCATCGACATTCCACGATGTTATGTAGGCTCCGCATGGGACAAAAAAAGGGCAACCGAAGCTGCCCTTTCGAATTTCTTGAGTTCGGGGAGGAATCAGCTCTTGGCCAGTTCCGTGCCCGGCGCGCGGGTTGCTTCCCGATCCTTCCACCAGCGGCTGAGGAAGAGCAGGATCGGACCGCCGATATAGATCGACGACGTCGTCGCGACGATGACGCCGAAAATCATCGGCCAGGCGAAGCTCTTCACCGCATCACCGCCCCAGATCGCCATCGGCACCAGCGAGAACGCCGTCGCCATCGAGGTGAAGATGCACCGCGCCAGAACCTGGTTGATCGACATGTCGATCAGATCGGAGAACGGCATCGACTTGTACTTGCGCAGGTTTTCACGCATGCGGTCGTAAACCACAACCTTGTCGTTGACCGAGTAGCCGATCATCGTCAAAAGCGCCGCGATGGCCGTCAGGTTGAAGTCGATCCCGGTCAACGCGAAGAAGCCGATCGTCTTAGTGATATCGAGCAGCAGCACCGCGATGGCACCCACGGCAAAGTGCCATTCAAACCGCCACCAGATGTAGAGCAGGATCGCCAGCATCGCGAGCGCGACGGCAAGGAAGCCCGAACGGGCGAGTTCCGCCGAGATCGTCGGGCCGACGACTTCCGTGCGTTCGAAGCTCGCATCGGGAGTGACCTTGGCCACGCCTTCCTTGATCTTGTTGAGCGCGACCGTCTGCTCCTGTTCGCCGCCCGGCTGACGCTGGACACGGATGAGGACCGACTGGTTCTGGCCGAATTCCTGCAGCGCCACCTCGCCGATGTTGAGCCCTTCAAGCTCCGCACGCAGCTTCGGCAGGTCGAGTACCGATTTCGAGGTCGCTTCCACCTGGATACCGCCGACGAAGTCGATGCCGTAGTTCAGGCCGGGATGGAAGAACAGGATCACCGAACTGATCGACAGGAAGGCCGACATGCCGATGGCGACGAAGCGGCCCTTCATGAAGGAAATCTTCGGCAGATGGCGAACACGACCAAACAGCGACGGGATTTCCAGCTTCTTCATCTTGCGGCGAACGACCACTTCGCGCATCGCCAGACGCACGATCGTGATCGATGTGAACATCGAGATGACGATGCCGAGCATCATGGTGATGGCGAAACCGCGAACCGGGCCTGTGCCGAACATGAACAGCAGGATGGTGCCGGAAAGGGTCGTGACGTTGCTGTCGATGATGGTTGCGTAGGCCTTGTTGAAGCCGATATCGAGCGCCTTCATCGCCCCTGCCCCGCCTTCCGTTTCCTCTCGGATACGGGCGTTGATCAGGATGTTGGCGTCCACCGCCATGCCGATACCAAGGATGATACCGGCGATGCCGGGCAGCGTCAGCGTCGATCCGAGCATACCGAGCACGCCGATTGTCAGGATGGTGTGCAGCAGAAGGCCGAGATTGGCGATCATGCCCCAGGCGCCGTAGAGCAGCACCATGAGCGCCACGACGAGGACGAAGCCGGCAAAACCGGTATAGATACCCATGCGGATGGAGTCGGAACCAAGGTTCGGGCCGACGGACCGTTCCTCGATAACGGTCAGCGGCGCCGGCAGGGCGCCGGAGCGCAGGAGGGCCGACAGAACGGTTGCTTCCTGGGCGGTGAAGTTGCCGCTGATCTGGCCCTGGCCGCCGGTGATCGGTTCGTTGATGCGCGGCGCTGTCAGGACCTTGCCGTCGAGCACGATGGCGAAAGGCAGGCCGACATTGTCACGGGTGATTTCCGCGAACTGGCGGGCACCCTGGCTGTCGAAGGTAAAAGAGACGATCGGCTCATTGGTCTGCTGGTTGAAACCGGCCTTGGCGTCGGCCAGCCGCTCGCCGGCGATGGCGACGCGGCTTTCGACGGCATATTTACCACCGTCATTGGCGCCTACGAGAATGTCGACGCCGCGCGGCGGCGGGTTCGGCGAATTCGGATCGACGGATGTGTCGACCATGTGGAAGCTCATCTGCGCGGTCGAGCCAAGCAGCTTGCGCAGGCCCGTCGGATCCTGCAGACCCGGCAGCTGGACGAGGATACGGTCCGAGCCGACGCGCTGAATAAGCGGCTCGGCAACGCCGACCTGGTCGACGCGGCGGCGAATAATCTCGAGGCTCTGATCGACCGCCGAAGTCATGCGTTCGCTGAGGCCGGCCTCCGTGAGCTTGACGGTGATCGTGTCGTCCAAAGTCGTGACGTCAATGTCCGAGGTAACGGCACCAAAGCCGAGCGTACCCGTCTGGACCGCCAGCTCCTGGATCTTCGGCATGACCTTTTCGCGATCCGCCTGGTCGGCAATCTTGATGGCGATCGTGTCGCCGGCGATGCGGGCCGACGAGGTCGGCAGCCGCGCGGTGCGAAGGGCAGCGCGGATATCGTCGAGAAGCGTATTCAGGCGAGCCTTGCGCAGGCCGGCCGCATCGACTTCCAGGACGAGGTGGGAGCCGCCCTTCAGGTCAAGCCCGAGCGTGACAGGCTTGACCGGCAAAAAGGCGGCGTATTGCTGCTGGACAGCCAGCGGCAGCAGGTTTGGGAGCGCCGCGAGTACCCCGAAAAGGGTAATCGCGACATAGGCCAGAATGGCCCATTTCGAAGTGCGCATGTTGAGGTTCCATTATGGCCCGCATACCTCGACAGTGCCGGGGACAGCGGGTGTGACAGTCGAATTGAGAACTGCGCCGCAGCGCATAAGCCGCCCTTCAAGGGCAGCCTTCAGGCGCCGCGGGCCGGAGGACCACGGACGCGAATGATGTCGCCGCGCCGGCCGGCGGCAACATCATGCGAAAGAGCCATGACGGGCATGCCGCCATAGGAAACGCCGGCAACGACGATGGCGGCGGGCACCAGGAACGGCACCGGTCCGCCCGGAGAGGCCTTGCCATCGGCGCGATCCGCGGTGAACCGCAGGTCGGCGACGGGGAACGCCCGCATGACATGCCGCGACAGGGTCGTGTCCGACGAACCGCTTTCGGGGACCGCGACATTTCCGGCATTCTGCTGCGTGGCGAAACGCGAGGAAAAGCCCTGCGCCGAGGCGACGAACTGCATGGCAAGGGCGGCGGCCAGAATCCAGAGCACGGCAAAAAGCTTGCCGGCACCTCCGCGATCGATCCTGTTGCCGTTCATGCCCATGAAGGACATTTTCCTTCCCATTGGCGGACAGTTTTCACTGCAAATCGCCGCACCGCGCGCCGATTCAGCCCGCAAGTTGGCTTAAAAACCATCGCTCGTGGCCAAAGTCAAATCCTACCACCCGCGCGACGGGTTGAACATCCCATCACGGGCTTGCCTCATGCCGTCACGCCCGCCGTGCGTGTCTGGTGGATTTCGATGAGCGATGGCCCACCGCGCTTGCGGGCTTCGATCAGCGCTGCCGGCAGATCGCCGGCCTTCGCCAACCGCACGGCCGGCACGCCATAGGCACCGGCCGCCAGCAGGAAATCGGGTGCCGACGGCCTGACGCCTTCCGGGGTGATCCCGGACTCGACCATGAAGTTCTCGATCTCCTGGTAACCGTCATTGTTCCAGACCAGGAAGATCACGTTGGCGCCGATATCGACCGCCGATCCCAGTTCCGCCAATGAAAACTGGATGCCGCCATCGCCGACGAGGCAGATCACCGGCTTTTCCGGATCGGCGACAGAGGCCCCCACGGCTGCCGGCGGCGCATAACCGAGCGCGCCAAAACCGGTCGCCGAATTGAACCATGTTTTCGCGCGCGGCGCATCGCAATAGAGATTGCCGGCATAGACGGCCTGGGTGGAATCGCCGACGATCACGGCATCCGGCAGGGCTTGGTAGATGGCATCGATCACCGCGATCTCCGCGCGCATCTTCGCCGTCAGTTCCGCCATCGCCGCCTTGCGGGCCGTCGCCGCCCGCTCCTTGCCCCTTGCCGCAGGCTTCGCCGTCAGGAAGGCAAGGATGCCGGACACAGCCGCCTTGGTACCCGACAGGATCGACAGCGCCGCATGCGGGCCGCGCGCCAGCTGCGCCGCATCGATGTCGGTGCGGATCAGGTTGCCGAGGATCGGGAAGCCGCCATCGGCATACATGTCATAGTCGGTCTGGCCCATTTCGGTGCCGAGCGCGATCACCAGATCGGCATCGGAAACCAGAGCCCGTACGGCCTTCAGACTGGGGCTCGCCGGTACGCGCAGCGGATTGCCAGCCAGCATGCCGCGCGCATTGACGGTCATCACCACCGGCGCGCCGATGCGCTCCGCCAGTTCCAGGATTTCCGCCTCGGCCGTGATCGCGCCACCGCCGCAGATGATGACCGGGCGGCTGGCATCGCCACAGAGGATCGCCGCCTTCTGCAGCGTCTCAGCGTCGGCCCTCGGCCGCGTTGCCGTCGCCTTGCGCAGCGACGGCGGAGCGATCCGTGCCGTCATCACGTCGGTCGGGATTTCGATATGCACCGGACCGGGCCGGCCGGAGGTGAGGATGGCAAAGGCCCGCTCGACGACGACAGCCAGATCGGCCGGGTTGAGCAACGTCTGCGAATAGAGCGCCAGCGTCTTGATCATGCCGTGCTGGTCGGGCAGTTCGTGCAGCAGCCCGCATCCATGCCCGAGTGAATCCCGGCGGTTGACGCCTGAGATCACCAGCATCGGGATCGAATCCTGCCGCGCCTGCGCCATCGCGGTGATCGTATTGGTCAGCCCCGGCCCGGTGATGACCAGCGCCACGCCCGGCTTGCCGCTGACGCGGGCATAGCCGTCGGCCATGAAGCCCGCGCCTTGCTCGTGACGGGGCGTCACATGCCGGATCTTCGAGGCGGCGAGACCACGGTAAAGCTCGACCGTATGGACGCCGGGAATGCCGAAGACGGTATCGACCCCGTTGGCCTCGAGCAGATCGACCAGCACTTCACCGACGGTTTTCATCTCTTGTGTGCTCATGCCCGGCGCTCCCGGCGGGAGACCAGCAGGATCGCGAGGTCCGCGATGCGGCGGCAGGCCTCGATAATCGCCTCTTCCGGCACGGTGAGGCTCATGCGCACATAGGGCGCAGCGTGCTGACCAAAGGATGAGCCCGGCATGACCGCGACACGCTCCTGTTCCAAAAGAGCCCAGGCGAAGGCTTCGCCGGTCAGCCCGGTGCCCGCGACATCGAGCAGGATGAACATGCCGGCTTCCGGCGGCAGCGGCGTCACGCCCGGCACGTTCGACAGATGTTCGACGATCAGATCGGCTCGCGCCTTGAAAGACCCACGCATGGCGGCGGACGTGCCGATTTCATGGGTCAGCGCATAGGCCGTCATGTCGGCGATAAAGGGCTGGACGCCGAACAGCATCGTCTCGGAAACCGGCAGCAGGCGGCTTGCAAATTCCACCGGCCCGACGGCCCAGCCGCTGCGGAAGCCGGGCGCGGCATGCGACTTTGAAATCGAAGAAACAACGATTGTCCGCTCCGCAAGGTCCGGGTTGTCGAAGGGCGATGCAAACGTCGTGTCGAAGATCAGTTCTTCATAGACCTCGTCGCAGACGATCCAGAGATCGTGCTTGCGGCAGACCTCGCCGATCTCGGCGATCTCGCGCGCGGTCAGCACCGCGCCTGTCGGGTTATGCGGCGTGTTCAACAGCAGCACCCGGCATTTCGGCGTAATCGCCTTTTCCAGATCGGCCGCCTGCATGTGAAAACCATGTTCCGGCTTCAGCGGCACCGTGACGCGATGGGCGCCGGTTGATTGCACGACCCCTTCATAGGTCGCATAATGGGGATCGCCGACCAGAACACCATCGCCGGCCTCGACCAGCCCCAGCATCACAGTGAACAGCGCCGTCTGCGTGCCGGGAAAGCACAGCACGTTCTCGGCCGTCACATCAGCACGGCGCCGGGCATAGCGCGCCGTCAGAGCGCTGACCACCGAGGGCTCGCCACGGCCGTTGGAATAACGGTAGCGGCCGGCATTCATCGCCCGCTGCGCTTCGGCCAGAAGCGAGGGATCGGCTGGCATGTCGGGTTCGCCGATGGTCAGTTGGATGACATCCGCACCCTCGCTCTGCATCTGGCGCGCGCGGATATGCAGAGCCCATTTTTCAGAGCCGAGATCCGCCAGCCGGTCGGTGATCGATGAATAGCGCATGGTGTCTCCTGGATATCAGACTGTTTCGGCGGCGCGGCCAGAGGCCCCGCCGGACGTTTCGTATGTGCCGAGCGAAAGGCTCAGCAACGCCTCGATCGAGGACAGGGCGATCGAGACCAGCTCGGCCTCCTCGAACAGTTCGCCCGCAAGGCAGCCTTCCAGCCAGAGCCCGTCGATCATGCCGTTGATGGCGATCGCATAACGGCGGCAATCGGCCTCGCTGTCGGGACGCTCCTCCGACCGCAGGAAATCGCCGATCAGCCCCTGCAGGTCGTTGCGGAAGCCCAGATAGCCCTCGCGGTGGATGACGGCAAGGTCCGGGTCCACCCGCACCTGACTGATGAACGAGGCCCAGAGCGACAGGCTGCGGCCGTTCGCCACCGGCGCGGTGAGGTTGAGCGTGATGAACCGGCGCAGCCGCGTGCGCGGGTCACCCTCGATATCCCCGGCCTTGGCCGCGAAACCCGCCAGCACCGAGCGATAGGCCTCGGCCACCATCTGGTCCTTGGAATCGAAATAGTGCCGGACGAGGCCCGCCGTGACGCCGGCGCGGATGGCGATCTGGCGGACCGTCGCGCCCTTCAGGCCAAGCTCGGCGATCGTGTCGAGCGTGGCCTCGATCAGTTCCTGCCGCCGCTCTCCCTCCGGCGCGCGATGGAACGTCCGGCGGTTCATGCGGCCCGTCGCAGCACCGGCCGCGTCAGGCAGGTCGGGCCGCCCTCGCAGGCGATGCAGAGCGCGTCGGCCTCGAAGGTCTCGACCTTGCAACCGGCCGCTTCCATCGCCGCCTTGGTCTTGGGAAAGCCCGCCACCATGATCACCTCGTTGGGGCGAACCGGCAGGACGTTGAGGCTCAAACCGTTGCTGGCATGGAATTCGTCGGCCGGAGCCTCGATCATGGTGATGCCCCATTCCTTCAGCAACTGGTAGAAGGCGGCCGGCAGGAGCGGCGCGAAAACCAGCGCCAGATCGCGCGACAGCGGGCTCATCACCGACATCAGGTGCAGGCAGGCTTCCTCGCCATGCCAGAGCGGCAGGTCGTAGCCGAGCACGTCGATGCCATGCGGCGCCAACATTTCCGTGAGTTGGGAAATACCCTCCTCGTTGGTGCGCACGCCGCGGCCGACGATCAGCGTCTCGGCATCGAGCCAGATGCAGTCGCCGCCCTCCACCGTACCGGGCGAGACGATGCGCCCCAGGATCGGGATGCCGGCCTTCTTGTAGGCGGCTTCGTGCAGCGCCGTTTCCTTTTCCCGGAGCGGCTTGCCCATGCGCAGGATGATCGCGCCATGGTTGGACATCAGCGAGGGGTCATGGGTGAACATGGCATCGGCCAGGCCGTCGCCCTTGTCTTCCAGCCAGAGGATTTCGGCGCCGGACTTTTCCACCAGGCCGGCGAATTCCGCATATTGCCGCACGGCCTTCTCGCCATCGAATGTCGGGCCATAATGCCATTGCGCAGGATCAGCCGAAGCAAGGCTTGCGCCCGGCCGGCGCATCAGCACACGCACCAGATTGGCCGACATCTCCTGCGAACCATAAGCCGTCATCGTCTACTCCTGTCGGAAATTTGATCATGTGGAGGGGCTGCCAGAAAATGCAGCGTCGGCGTTATTATACGGTTGAATAATTTCTGCACAAGTGCCACGATGGTTTTCATGGAACAGCGTGACAGGCAAAAATGCCGCACGAAAAGAAAACCAGGGGAACTGTTTTCATGCGTTCGAAGCCGGCTCTCTGCCTCATAGGGGCAGATCTTTCATGACGAAACCAGCCCAGGCAATTGCGGTCTCACAACTCCACAAACGCTTCGGGCCGCTTGAAGTGCTCAAGGGCGTTTCGCTGACAGCCAACCAGGGAGACGTGATCGCCATTATCGGCGGCTCCGGCTCCGGCAAGTCGACCTTCCTGCGCTGCATCAACATGCTGGAACTGCCGACAGCCGGCACGGTCACCATCCACGGCGAGACGATCGTCATGAAGAATGACGGCCGCGGCGGTCAGATGCCGGCCGATCGCAAGCAAGTCGAACGGCTGCGCACCCAACTCGGCATGGTGTTCCAGAGCTTCAATCTCTGGCAGCACATGACCATCCTCCAGAATGTCATCGAGGTTCCCGTCCACGTGCTCGGCAAGTCGAAGGCGGAAGCGATCGACACGGCCGAGGCGCTCTTGCGCCGCGTCGGCCTGTTCGAGAAACGCGACGCCTATCCGGCCTTCCTGTCGGGGGGCCAGCAGCAGCGCGCGGCGATCGCCCGGGCCTTGGCGATCCAGCCGCTGGTCATGCTGTTCGACGAACCGACCTCGGCGCTCGACCCGCAACTGGTCGGCGAGGTGCTGACCGTCATCGGCGATCTTGCCAAGGAAAAGCGCACGATGATCCTCGTCACCCACGAGATGAAGTTTGCGCGCAACGTCGCCAATCACATCGTCTTCCTGGCCGATGGCGTCATCGAGGAACAGGGGCCGCCGGACGAGATCTTCGGGTCGCCGAAGTCCGAAAAGCTGAAAAGGTTCATCAGTTCCATTCACTAAAATCAAAAACTGCAAAAACCAAAAAGGGAAACAGCATGAAAAAGACGCTCACAACCATTGCTCTGTCGCTCGCTCTCGGCGTGGCCGCCGCCGGTGCCGCCGTTGCGGATCCGGTCAAGGTCGGCTTTGCCGCCGAGCCCTATCCGCCCTTCACCTCGCCGGATGCCTCAGGCAACTGGGAAGGCTGGGAAGTGGAGTTCCAGAAGGCCATCTGCGCCGAGGCCAAGCTGGAATGCGTGGTCACGCCCGTCGCCTGGGATGGGATCATTCCAGCCCTGACCTCCAAGAAGATCGACATGATCATCGGCTCGATGTCGATCACCGAGGAACGCCTGAAGACCATCGATTTCTCCGACAAGTACTACAACACGCCGACCGGCGTCATCGGGCCGAAGGACGTCGCCTTCGAAGCCACGCCTGAAGGCCTCAAAGGCAAGACCATCGGCGTTCAGGTCTCCACCGTCCACCAGGATTACGCCAACAAGTATTTCGGCGAGAACGGCGCGACGGTGAAGGAATACCAGACGCAGGACGAAGCCAACAACGATCTGGCCGCCGGCCGCCTCGATGCCGTTCAGGCCGACGCGATCGCGCTCGGCGCTTTCCTCGCCACCGACCAAGGCAAGGCATGCTGCGACCTGAAGGGCAACGTCAAGGACGATCCGGCCATCCTCGGCGCCGGCGTCGGCATCGGCATCCGCAAGGGCGAAGACGAACTGAAGGGCAAGCTGAACGCGGCCATCAAGGCGATCCGCGAGAACGGCACCTACGACACCTTCTCGAAGAAATATTTCGACTTCAATATCTACGGCGAGTGATCGCACAACGCCCGCGGAGGGATACCCCCTCTGTCGGCGACGCCGACATCTCCCCCTTGTGGGGGAGATGTTCCGTGCGCCCTGTGCCTCCCTTACCCGGTTGCGATAAGGGAAAAGAATGATCTCCCCCCTTGTGGGGGAGATGTCACGAAGTGACAGAGGGGGTGAGCCGCGTCCTACGCGAAAAGCCCCATTCAACGAGGAACCATGGCTGATCCCGCATCCCTCATCAACTGGAGCCTGCTGGCGCTCGAACCGCCTGGCTGGGGCGGCGTGCTGCTCAATGGGCTGTTGAATTCCATCATCATCGCCGCCGGCGGCTATGCGTTCGGGCTGGCGCTCGGCATTGGCGGCGCGGTCGGCAAGCTCTATGGCGGCCCGATCACGCGCGACCTGATGGAATGCTATACGACGATCGTGCGCGCCGTGCCCGAGCTCGTCCTTATCCTGCTGCTCTATTATGCGGGTACCGATCTGCTCAACCATCTGCTCGGTTTCTTGGGAGTCGGCCAGGTGGATATCAGTGGCCTTGTCGCCGGCATCTTCGTCATCGGCATCGTCCAGGGCGCCTATTCCACCGAAGTCCTGCGCGGCGCCATCAAGGCCGTGCCGGCCGGGCAGATCGAGGCCGCGCGCGCCTATGGCATGTCGCCGACCAAGGTGATGACCCGCATCACCCTGCCGGCGATGCTGCCCTATGCCATTCCCGGCCTTTCCAATCTCTGGCTGATCGCCACCAAGGACACCGCCCTTCTTGCCGTCGTCGGCTTTTCCGAACTGACGCTGGTCACCCGCCAGGCAGCCGGGGCGACCAAGGCCTATCTCCTGTTCTTCTGTGCCGCCGGCGCGCTCTATCTGGCGCTGACGCTGGTATCCGATCTCGTCATCAAGATCATCGAGCGCCGCGCGCGGCGCGGCTTCGTGGAGCAGGCATGACCGGCTTTCCGCTCCCAGACACGACACCGGCCGAGGTCACCACCCATGCCATGGCGATCCTGCCGGAGGACCTGCCGAAGGCGGAGAGCTTTTTCAAGCCGCACCGGATCGTCCTGATCCTGATCGCCGCCATACTCGTCTTCTGCATCGCCTGGTTCATGCGCTGGGACTGGCTCCCGCAATATCTGCCGAAGCTTGGTTACGGCATCGTGGTGACACTGCTGATGCTGTTCAGCACCTCGATCCTCGGCTTCCTTCTCGCCGTGCCGCTCGGTCTCGTGCAGGTGACCGGTCCCTGGCCGCTGAAGGCGCTGGCGAAAACCTTCTGCACCGTCATTCGCGGCACGCCGCTGCTTTTGCAGCTCTGGCTTCTCTATTACGGCCTCGGCTCGCTGTTCCCGCAATTCCCGGCCATCCGCCAGTCGTTCCTCTGGCCCTATCTGCGCGAATCCTGGCCTTATGGCGTGGCGGCGCTGACGATTTCCTTCGCGGCTTACGAGGGCGAGATCATGCGCGGCGCCTTTGCCGGCGTGCCTTCCGGCGAACTCGAGGCAGCGAGGGCGTATGGCATGAACCGCTGGACCGTGTTCCGCCGCATCTGGCTGCCGCGCGCCATCCACCGCGCCCTGCCGACGCTGAACGGCGAAACCGTGCTGCAGCTGAAGGCCACGCCGCTGGTTGCGACCATCACCGTCATCGACGTCTATGCCGTCATCTCCAAGGTCCGGCAGGATACCTTCATTACCTATGAACCGCTGCTCCTGCTCGCGCTCATCTACATGTGCCTGACGGGAATACTCGTCATGGCCTTCCGCACTCTTGAAAACCGCATACCAACGCGTGGTGCCTGATATGACCCTGAACATCAATCTGACCAACGCCATGCCGGAACTTGTGGCTATCCGCCGTGATCTGCATGCCCATCCGGAACTGGGACTCGAGGAGGTTCGGACCTCAAGCTTCGTCGCCACCTGTCTCGAAAGCCTCGGCTACACCGTGACCCGCGGCCTGGCGAAGACGGGCCTCGTCGCCACCTTGAAGAACGGCACGAGCGAGCGCTCGATCGGCATCCGCGCCGATATGGATGCGCTGCCGATCTTCGAGGAAACCGGGCTTGACTACGCGTCGAAGACACCCGGCCTGATGCATGCCTGCGGCCATGATGGCCATACGACGATGCTTCTGGGTGCGGCCCGCGCCATTGCCGAGCGGAAGAATTTCGATGGCACCGTGCACCTGATCTTCCAGCCGGCCGAGGAGAATTTCGGTGGCGCCAGGATCATGATGGACGACGGCCTGTTCGACAGGTTCCCCTGCGATGCCGTCTTTGCGCTCCACAACGAGCCCGGCCTGCCCTTCGGCCAGTTCGCGCTGCGCGAAGGTCCGATCATGGCAGCGGTCGATGAAGCGAAGATCACAGTCCACGGCCTCGGCGGCCATGGCGCCGAGCCGCAGGAAACCGCCGATCCCATCGTCTGCGGCGCCTCGATCGTCATGGCCCTGCAATCGATCGTCTCGCGCAACATCCATCCGATGGACCCGACCGTGATTACCGTCGGCTCGTTCCACAGCGGCTCGGCCAGCAACATCATTCCCGAACGCGCCGAGATCGTCGTCGGCATCCGTTCCTTCGATCCGAAGGTGCGCGACGAGCTGGAGCGCCGCATCCGCATGGTCGCCGAAAACCAGGCGGAAAGTTTTGGCATGACCGCGACGGTCGATTACCAGCGCAGCTATGATGCCACCATCAATCATAAGGCCGAGACGGATTTCGTCCGCGATCTCGCCGTGCGCTTTGCCGGCAGGGACAAGGTGGTCGATCTGGAACGACCGTTCATGGGCAGCGAGGACTTTGCCTTCATGCTGCAGGAAAAGCCCGGTACCTATTTCTTCCTCGGCTCCAGCGTCACCGGACAGGAAAAGTCGTTGCACCACCCCGGCTACAATTTCAACGACGACCTCTTGCCGATCGGCGCCGCCTTCTGGACGGAGCTGGCGGAAGCCTATCTCGCCCGAGCATGAGCCCAAACAGAAAAAGGCCGCAGGAAGGGACAATTCCTGCGGCAAGTCGGGACAGTCGTCAGTAAACTTTGAAGTCGAAAATGCTCAGTCGAAGAAACGGACGGTGCTGAGCGCTGCGAAGCTGTAGCCAGCGTCACGACGCTTCATGATCGAAGCCTGCCGATGATCGAGCACGAACTCGCCGCTCGACGTGGTGATGACCAGAACCGAATGGCTGCGACCTTCCGGCGTCATGACGCTGGCGACCCGCATGGCGCCTGCCGGCAGGCCGGCGCGGATCAGGTGGCTTCGCTTCATCATCGCATATTCGTCGCTTGTGCCGGGCAACTGGTTCAGCGACAGGAACTCACGCTGGGCGCGGATCGTCGGCATGGCGCGGTTGACCGTGCGGTTGACGGAGGCCAGCACCGTGCGCAGCTTGTTGGTATAGGCGATGACGTTGCGGCTCGAGGTGCGGCACTCGTTGCCATATTGCAGGCAGAAGAGCTGGTAGGAAAGCTTGGTGCGCTCGCTGAACTCGACATTGCGGACCGGCACGGTCGCGCTGATGGAGCGGGCGGCGGAAGAAATGCTCATGGCCTGCGAAGGTGCGGCGGCCGTGGCGACAAGACCGATCGACATTGCGATCGCAGCGAGAACTTTTTTCAACATGCCCCTGTCCCTGTTTTATCCCGCTCGTCTGCCCCTGTCCGGACAGCGTCGAGTTTTTAAGGCGCCGGATTCATTCCGGCTGCGGCGAAAGCGTCATGCTGCGAAACCGTGTGGCTGGTTCCGTTCTCCGATGAGATGACCATAGCCGGCACAGTTTGCGGGCCGCTTAAATCGATGCGTACAATTTTACACAATCCGCATTTTTAAGAAAATCAGCTTCAAAACAGCCGACAAGTTGATGAAAAGGCGACCGGTCGACTTCCCTCGCCGATGCAAAGCCTCGCTCAAGTTTCCCGCGTTACCTCTAAAAGCACATGTCAGCAGGCAATGGCTTCCGGCAGGAGACAGGACCGCACCCTCCTCCACGCGGACGTTACTTGCCTGCTGGCGTGACCAATTCCGGATTCGCGGCTCCCCGAATCCCGCTGACGTCACGAGGCAAGCCATGACACAACTCGCGATCTGCATTCCCCTGGACGCCGCCATGCAGGATGTCCTGCCGCTGGTGACGGCACTCACGGAAAACAGCGCCGCCGATATCGAGATCGTCATCGCCCGGCCCGTTGACATGGTCATGTCCGAGGCGCTTCTCAGCCTCGCGACCGGCGATGCCCGCGTTCGCGTCATCGATGCAGAAGCGGGCATCAGCCCCCAGGCCCTCTGGCGCGAGGCTGTCGCAGCCACCACCGGCAACTGGGTGACCCTGGTGAAGCCCGGAGACATGATCGAAAGCGACCTCGCCGTCATGGTCGCCTACCTCGAAACCCATTCGCCTGATGTCGATGCGCTGGCCTGGAACGCCTTCCAGATCGATCGCCATGCCGAGCGCGGCAAGACGAGTTCCGTCGCCATTCCCGCCGGTTACCAGATCGAAACGCTCGACAAGACCGCGATGCTCAAGGCCTTCTTCTGCTGGGAAAACAGCCTCAGCGTTCCGAAAATGCCGTTCGGGCTCTATCACGCCGCCATCCGCCGTTCCCTCGTCGACGCCCTGCGGGAACTGCCGGAAATGCGGGACTGGTCGACGCCGCTGCCGCAGTATGAATGGGCTGCCAGGGTCGCGTTGTTTGCCAATGAACTCGCCTTCTGCGCCCGCCCGATGTCGGCGATCAGCACCTCGCCTTACATGGCCGAGACGCCGCGCCACGAATGGAACTTCCCCTTCCATTCCGGCCTCGGTCTTGCCGGCGCGGTGGCGGAAGTGCAGTTCCATGTCCTGCGCGAACTGGGCTCGCCCTGGTCCGGCAACACCGAAGCCTTCGTGCGCGCGCTGACGATCGAATGCATGATGGAAACCAGCCGCGAGGCCTTCATGGCCAAGGGCAACGCCTATTTCGCGGCGCTGCGCGAATTCGAGGGCGGCCATCTCGCTCCGCATTTCCGTCCGGAATTCCGCGAGGTCCGTTCGCAGGACACGCGGCGCGGCCTGCATGGCAAGGCGCTCCTGGTCGATCGCTTCCTCGGCGGCGCGCAGGATGCCGGCGAATTCTACGACACGGTCCGGCTGATGCTGGCGCCCATCGGGCTGATCTGCGGCGGCGTCGTTCGCGACGGTGAAAAAGTGATCGCATGACTGGCACTCCCTCCCGCATCGCTTACACCAAGCCCTCGATCACCGAGCTGGAAGTGGCTTATGCGAGCGATGCCGCCGCAAACGGCTGGGGTGAGCGCTGCTACGATTATATCGTCCGCTTCGAGGACGGTTTTCGCCGCCATCTCGGCGCTGCCCATGCGATCGCCACATCGAGCTGCACCGGCGCCATGCATATGGGCCTGGCGGCACTCGGCATCGGCGCCGGCGACGGCGACGAAGTCATTCTCGCCGATACCAACTGGATCGCGACGGCTGCCCCGATCGTCCATCTTGGCGCGACGCCCGTCTTCGTCGATGTGAATCCCGACAGCTGGTGCATCGATCCCGATGACGTCGAGCGCCATATCACCCGCAAGACCAAGGCGATCATCGCCACCCATATCTACGGCAACCTCTGCGACATGGACCGCCTGCTGGAGATCGGCCGCCGGCATTCCATCCCCGTCGTCGAGGATGCGGCGGAAGCGATCGGCTCTGAATGGCATGGCCGCCGCGCCGGCTCCATGGGCATTTTCGGCACCTTCTCGTTCCACGGCACCAAGACGCTGACGACAGGCGAAGGCGGCATGTTCGTCACCAGCGACAGCGCCCTGTTCGAAAAGGTCCTGACGCTCAGCAATCACGGCCGCGCCCGCAGCCAGAAGAAGCAGTTCTGGCCAGATGATGTCGGCTTCAAGTACAAGATGTCGAATATCCAGGCCGCACTCGGCTGCGGCCAGCTGGAACGCATCGACGGGCTGATCGCCCGCAAGCGCGAGATCCTTCAACGCTACGCCGAAAAGCTCAAGGCCTACCAGAGCGTCAGCCTCAATCCGGAAGCACCTGATACCGTCAACGGCGCATGGATGCCGACCGTTGTGTTCGACCGCGACCTCGGTATTACCCGCGACATGCTGCAGCAGGCCTTCAATGACGCCAATATCGATGCGCGCGTGTTCTTCCATCCGCTGAGCAGCCTGCCGATGTTCGAAGAGAAACGCGGCAACCGGCATGCCTGGGATATTCCGGAGCGGGCCATCAACCTGCCCAGCTATCATGACATGACCGAGGACGAGATAACCCGTGTGGCGGATGTCGTCATCGGCCTGATCGACAGCCGTTCCACGGCTGCCCTGCCCGGCGAACAACGCCTGGCGAAATCCGCTTGAAGCAAAGGCATAACATTCCATGACCACCAAAGACGACCGCCAGGAGTTCGAAGCGCATAAGGAAGCAATGTGCCTGGCGCTGGGCAAGGACGAGAAGGTCTTCAAGCAGTCGATCGACACGATGCTGGCGCTCGATGCCTACGACTATTCCTATCTCTGGAGCTGGATGGGCGTTCCGATCATCCAGTTGCCCGCCGACATCATGGCGACGCAGGAAGTCATCTGGAACACCCGACCCGACATCATCATCGAAACCGGCGTCGCGCGCGGCGGCTCGATGATCTTCATGGCCTCGCTGCTGGCCATGACCGGCAATGACAAGGGCAAGGTGATCGGCGTCGATATCGACATCCGCGCCCACAACCGCGAAGCGATCGAGACCCATCCGATGGCGAGCCGCATCGCGCTCATCGAAGGCGGCTCCGTCGACGACAGCACGATGCAGGCCGTCCGCGATCTCATTCCGCAGGGCGCCCGCGTGATGGTCGTGCTCGACAGCGACCATTCCTACAAGCATGTGCTCGCCGAATGCCGCGCCTACGGCCCTTTGGTCACGGAAGGCTGCTACCTCGTCGTCGCCGACACCGCCGCCGCCCACTGGAGCGCCGAACAGGCGCCGAAGAAGCGTTCAAAGACCTGGTTTACCGGCGACGAGCCGCTAAGCGCACTGAACGACTACCTTAAGGAAACCGACCGTTTCCACGTCGATCCCGTCATCAATGGCAAGCTCGTGCTGGCCTCTTCACCCGGCGGCTACTGCGTTCGCTTGCCGGACGCGGGTTGAGGATTTTCAAGTTTTCTGCGAGCGGTCTTCCCTTGGCTTATCGCGGACCGGCTGATCGACTCCGAGGTTGAGGAGGCTCGTCCCCTCTGTCACTTCGCGACATCTCCCCCTCAAGGGGGAGATTGCCCGGATTTCGGACGGAAGGCCCTCAAAACGCAAGCGATACGGAATAATTGAGTTCGTCAGCATTCTCGGAAGCGCCGTGCGACCCCATCACCCCGCCAGCGTGATCCTGTCGATCCGGCCGCCAATCTGGGCGCCGATATAGAGATTTTCGTAGCAGCGCGCCGGGAAGCCTGCCGCTTTCATATGAAAAGCCGTCTCGTCGATATCGTAGTCGACCCGGCGCAGTTCGATCAGCCCGTCCTCGAACGTAGCAAACGCCGCGCGGCAATCGCCGTCGCGGGGCTGGCCAACGGCGCCGGGATTGCAGAAGGTCCGGCCATTGACGTCGAGCCGGACCTGCACATGCGTATGGCCGGCAAAGAAGGTCTCCGCCCCCTCCGGCAGATCCGTTTCCGATATCTGGTAGAGGTACTGGTCGACGTGATCGCGCCAGCCGCCATGGGTGAAATAGGTCGTCCCGTCTATGACATAGGGCTTTGACTGCGCCAGCCACGCCACCTGCGCGGGAGAGATGATGCCACGCTGGTATTCGGTGATATCGGAGACCAGCCTGGAACGCGGGCAGCCCTCGCCGCTGACGATATAATGATCGTGATTGCCGAGAATGTTGACGACACCGCGCGCGCGCAAAAGATCGACGCATTCGCCGGGTTGCGCGTAATAGCCGACGACATCGCCGAGCGAGAGGATGCTGTCGCAGCCGAGTGCATCGATCTTGTCCAGCACGGCCGTAAGCGCCGGGAGATTGCCGTGAACGTCGGAGATGATTGCGATCATGTCACCACATAGTCTTCGTAATAGCGCCAGCCGCGTCCGGGGCGGATATCGGGAGCCGCCGGCCGCTGACCCCACAGGTAATACTCGACCGACATGACGGCCTCATTATAACCGAAGGCGGCCCGCAGCGACGTGCTGCTGGAAAAGCGCGGATTGATCTCGAGCAGATAGGGCGTCTCCCCATCCATGCGGAACTGGTAGTTGGTCGGGCCGACCGGCCTGAAGATCGCCGCCAGTTTCTCTACCGTGTCGGCCAGCACGGGATGGTCCACCACCTCGGCATATTGCGTATTGCCGGCGACGGAAAGCTTGCGGCGGAAGACGATCGGCGGCAGAGCCGTGCCGTCACCGAAACCAAAGGCACCGACGGTGAATTCCTGCTCGTCGTTGCCGATGAATTTCTGGATCAGGAATTCGTCGCTGCTCTTGCGGCTCCAGTAGTTGAAATCGTCCTCGTCCTTCAGGACCGCGATGCCGCGCGAACCGTTGCCTTGCCGAGGCTTCAAGAGAAGCGGCAGGCCGAGGTCGCGCACGCAATCCGCAAAGCCGGCGCCGAGGAGCGCGGGAATGGCCGGCAAGCCCAGCCGCTCCAGTTCGAGACCGAAATCCCACTTGTCCTGCGCCAACTCGATGACGGCGGAGCCGTTGAGGACGATGCGGGCATCGAGTTCGGCAAAGGCTGCCCGGTTGCGGCTGAAGAACAGCACGTCGAGTTCGAGCCCCGGCAGGACGAGATCAACCGCCTCGTCGCGCAACAGGTCCGTCCAGAAATCCAGATAGGCCTCCGAATCCTCATCAAACGCCGGTTTGGCGAAGAATGTATCGCACCAGTAGCGCCCGATGCCGTTCGCATCACGATCGACGCCGATGACACGCATCTTGAGCCCCGACAGGCGCAGCGACCGGATGATCCCCTGCCCGATCAGCGCTCCGACCGCCGTTACGACGACGGTGATCGCTTCTCCGGGTTTCTTCGTTGCATGCATCGTCATGTCAGGTCCATGGGTCCAAAGGCCGGCGCCGTCCCGGCATCGCGGATCATCGCGATGCCATCGCGCATGCCGATTGCGGGATGAAGTCCCAGTCGCGCGAAAGCGTCGGCGCCATCAGGAAAGTGGATCGGCCGGAACGGTGTCTTCTCCGGCACGATGACGGAACGACCGCCCTGCCCGAAGACATTGAAGGCAAGATCGGCGATCTGCTCGATCGTCAGCGATTCCGGATGGGCAATATCGAGCACGCCCGCCACCTGGCTTTCGGCGGCCCGGATCATCACGTCGGCGGCATCGCGCACATGCAGGAAATTGCGCACACCATCCGATCGCGGCATGCTTATATCCTCGCCCCGCGACGCATAGGCGATGATCCGGCCGAACCAAGCCTGGTGATCGCAGCAGCGGCCCCCGACATCGAACAGCTGCGTAAAGCGCAGGCTGCAGAACCGTATTTTCTGACGCTGCAGCGCCCAATCGAACAGCTGTTCGGCAATGCCCTTGCTCAGGCCATAGGAGGTGAAATTGCCGGGATCGAGCGTGCGATCGGACGAGGCCGATCCGGCATAGATGAGAGCAGTCGCCTTGAGATCGCGGACAAGCCCGGCAACGGCGAAGGCGCTTTCCGCATTGGCCGCGAAATTCTGCCGGAACCCGTCATCGCTGTCGCCGGCAAAGCTCGCGGCACAGTGGAACACAACATCGGCGTTGATCGAGGCGGGAACCGAAACCGCGGCGTCCGTAAGGTCGAAGGCGATATCATCGTTCTCGGAACGCCCGATGGTCACCGTCGCGATGCCCCGCTCATGCAGCCGCTTCACCAGCTCACCGCCGAGCATCGAGCGCGCGCCGACGACGGCGGCGGTTTTCATTGCAGCGTGGCTTCCATCAGGAGGGCAACGCAGAGGTCCGGGAAGTCGATGCCGACCCGCAGCATCGCATCGAGGTTCTCCTGGAAGTCCGGCAGCGTCTTCAGCACCGCCAGCGGCAGCGGCTTCAGGTAGATGCCCTCCTCCAGGCTCACCGCGTAACCATGATCCTGCATTTCCTGCTTCAGCGTATCGCGGCAATACTGCCGCTTGTGGCCGAGCGCATGGTCATTGGCGTTGAGGCTATAGATATCGTCGATCTTGCCGAGTTCCACGCCGAGGCGCCGGTTCATCGACTTGGCATTGGGAACGGCGACGAAGATGCGGCCGCCGGGCTTCAGGAATGTCTTGAAGCGCTCCAGCAGCAGGCCGGGGTCATCGACATGTTCGAGGATGAAGCCCATGACGATGACATCGAAACGCTCGTCGGTCTCGAAATTCTCAAAATAGGAAAACACCACCTCGCCGGCGAAATCCGGGCTCTTCTCCTTGAAGAGATCGATGACCAGTTGCGAGCCCTCGATGATCACGTGGCGATCGCAGGCGGCATTGAACAGGCCGGGCGTGTAGCCATGGCCGATCCCGAGTTCCAGGATAGAACCCACCTTGCCGAAACGCTTGATGATGCGCTCCGGATACCAGTTGAGGATGAGATCGTTTTCGATGGCCGTTGCGGCATTCGGACGATACTCGGATGTGACTGCATCCAGATTTTCTGTCGTCATTGCGTGAATTCCTTCCAACCGATCGTTCCCGAATTTATCATGGCAGCGCCTTCCACACCGCAATTGGCGATCAGGTCCAATGCAGTCACATAAGGGGTGAAGTCGCCGTGCAATTGCGGATAGGGCGTGCGCTCGTAGCGCATATATTCGACGGAAATGCCCTTTTCCTCGAACAGGTCGTGATTCAGGTAATGCCGGGCACCGTGGCCGGTAATGTAGGCCGTACCTTCCAGATGCTCGACGATATCGCAGACCCGCTCGCTGCTCGCGCCTGGAACAGGCAAGGCCTCCGACGAGAGGAAACGCGGGTTGAGATTGAAATAGGCTGCGAGTTCCAGCATCGACAGGCGTGAGATATCAGCGACCGTTTCGGCCTCCTGCGCGAAAACGCGGTCGACTAAATCAAGCATCTCCGCACGGAACGGCGCCTTCAGATACGCCTGCCGCAGGGTTTCGCGGTGCCGGCTGCGCCAGTCCGTGCGCTCGTCGAGCATGACCTCGTCGATCCGCTGGCCGAAATGATAATCGCGTAGCGGCACCGTCATCCAGCTGACGCCATAGACGCCTTTCACCTGGACGCGGTTGCTGAAGCTGCCCTTGGAATATTGCACGTCGTCATAATGCACGAAGACATCCGCCAGCCGGATCTGCTCCAGCAGACCCACCCAGGGGAAATACATCGACTGTGAGATAACGATATTCCGGCTCATGATCCGTTCAAGCAGTCCCGACTTCCTGTCCGAGAAGCCAGCCGTGGCAACGGCTCTCCGGACAATGCGATAGGGCCAAACTACCGCCAAAGCCTTTCGCGAGGCTGGTTGTATCGCCCTGCCTCAGCCGTCGATCCAGACGAGTTCGAGCCCCGGACGGTGAAGCGCCGCCTGGCCGGCGATGGCCGCGCGCTTTCCGGCAAACGTCTTGGCCGCGCCATCGAGCCTGAGGGTCGCGTCCTTCCGGAAGACGCCGATTTCCTTTGCCTTGCGGGCGGCATCGGCGATTTCCTGCCGATCGGCCATATCGACCGAGGCCTGTTCGAGACGAACGGCGACAACGAAGAAGACGCCGGGGAAGGCTGCGCATCGTAGAACTGCGGCAAAATCGCATAACCCCTTGCCGCGAAGTCGCCCCTCGCCGAAGCGGGATGGTGCCGGCGAGGCACGCAGCTCTTTCGAGCGGTCCGCCTTGCGTGCCTCGCCGGGTCCTCGTCTGCTTACGCAGCCTTGAAATGCTCGTGGAAGTTCAGGGTCAGGTCCTTTACCGGTGCTACCATCTGGTCGACCAGGTGGTAGAGTTCAGCCGGTGTCTGGACGCCCGCGACCTCTTCGTCGATCAGCAGGTAGTCCTCGGCTATGCCGGTGAAGAACTTGGCATCGGTCGGCTCGACATAATCGACCGGCTTGAAGTTCTGCAGATATTTGCCACCCTGCCAGCGGGCGAATGCCGAACGGTAGCCCTCGACCATGCCGTCATAGGCAGCGACATTGCCCATCATGCCGCAATTGATGCCGCAAGCCTCCGCGAAGTTGGCCTCCCAGCCCTTGATCGGGCTGTAGCCATAGGTGGTGAGGAACCAGTGCTGCGTCTGCGCGATACAGGCGGCAAGACCGAGGATCGACGGGAAGGGGAAATTCTTCATGTGTGGATCTTCGTCGATGTTGCGGCCGGTCTCGACCATGAAGGCCGCATGCATCTCGGTGATCTTTTCGGTGATCTTGATCTTGGCGGAATTGCTTTCGGCGCAGGAGCCGAGAACCGAGAAAGGGCGTTCCGAGTAGAACATGTTTTCGGCGGTGACGAGCACCTTGCAGACATTCTCGAAATCGACGGTCGGATATTCGCAATAACGCCCTCCGAACCGCCCCTTGATCTTGTCCATCACCCGCTTGGAAACCGCACCGTGGTAGAAGCCGAAGGCCATGTTCGGGGTCGCCTTGCTGCCCTTCCAGGAGAAGAACTCCTGGTAGAGCAGTGCGCGCGGCAGCCGGTGGACGCCGGTCTTCAGCGGCACGGAGACGTTGCAATGGTTCGGACGGTTGCCCGGCCAGTTATAGGTCAGGCGGCTCCAGACCATCACGTCGACGGCCTTGTGTTCCTGCTGCGAACGGATGAGCAAGTCGGCCACGTCGATATCGACATAATCGTCATCGCCGATCATGCAGATGAATTCGCCGGTCGCCGCCTCGATGCAACGATCCCAGTTCTCGAACATCGGGTACACGCGATCGCCGGACGGCAGGTATTTCACGCGCGGATCGGCGACCACGTCTCCCATGAAGCCGTTCATGATCGAGGCATCGTCGGAATTGTCGGCGAAGACGAACTCCACGTCGGTGCGCAGGTTCATCAGCTGGCTTCTGATCGTTTCCTGGAAATAGCGCTGGCGGTTACGCGAAGGCACACAAATCGTCAGTTTCGGCTGGGCGAACATGAAATTTCTCCGTTTCTCGCACATTAGATGCAAGGGCTTTCCCGAAGCTTGCCCGCGACCCATCGTCCACGGCGCCGGTTTTCAGCTTTTCAGGAGGAGGATCGCTTGCTAAGCAGCGACGAGAGCGGCTGTGCAATGCAACAAGGCCGCATTGAAATGACCTCGGAGACCCACATGCAGAAAAGCCCGGCAGACTGCACGTCGATGGCAGACATCCGCGTCGAGATCGACCGGATAGACCAGGCGCTCATTGCCCTGTTCAAGGAGCGCTGGGGCTATATCGGACGAGCAGCGGAGATCAAGAAGGATGCCGGGCTGAAGGCCGACATTCCCACCCGGGTTGATCAGGTACGACGCAACGCGCGCAAGAATGCCGACAAGGCCGGGCTGAACCCGGATTTCTACGAGGACATCTGGGCGCGCCTCATCCAGCATTCGATCGAACACGAACTGGACATTCTCGGCGACAGCGACCGGTAGCCAACGTCAGCCGATCTTGACGCTCGTCGGCTCCGATTTCTTGACTGGCTTTTCAAGCGCTGCTTCCGGCAGGCCGATGTCGGCTACGGGTGCACCGTCAGCGTCGGCACCGCCGTTACGAACTTGCCACCCCAATCGCTGATATACGAAAGCTGCTGCTTGATTTCGGCCTGAAGATTCCATGGCAGTATGACCACCCTTTCCGGTTTTTCGGCTTTGAGAACGTCCTCGGTAACAACCGGAATACGGCTCCCAGGAAGCAGGAGGCCCTGCTTGGCCGGGTTCTTGTCGACGACGAATGGCATGAGGTCCGGCTTGACGCCGGCGAAATTCAAAAGCGTGTTTCCCTTGGCGGCCGCGCCATAGGCGGCGACCTTCAGGCCCGCCCGCCGGCTCTCGATCAGGAAGCTTAGAAAGCCGTCGCGCACCGTCTGCGCCGCATCCTGGAAATTCGTATAGAAGGCATCCTCGATCATGCCGGCCGCCTGCTCGGCGGCGAGCGTCGCGGTCACAGCCGCGGTCACGACATGCCTCCCGGTATCGCTGCGCTGCGCGAACACCCGCAGACTGCCGCCATGCCAGGGTGTCGTCTCGACGTCGAACACGGAAAGCCCGTTGGCTTCGAACACGCGCTTGACCGCCGTCAGCGACAGATACGAATAGTGTTCGTGATAGGCCGTATCGAACTGCGCTTCGCGCACCATGTTGAGCAGATGCGGAAACTCGAACGTGGCGACGCCGTTCACCTTCAGCAGGCGCGTGAAACCGGCAACGAAATCGTTGATGTCGGGCACATGAGCAAGCACGTTGTTGGCCGCCATCAGGTCGGCCGAGCGACCCTCCGCCGCCAGTTTCTCGCCGAGTTCCGCGCCGAAGAATTCCTCGACGATCTCGATGCCCTTCGCCCGGGCTGCCGCCGCCGTGCTCGCCGTCGGCTCGATCCCGAGACAACCGATACCCCGCGCCTTGGCATATTGCAGCAGATAGCCGTCATTGGCGGCGATCTCGACGATCGTGGAGCTTGTCGTCAGGCTGAAACGGTCCTGCATGTCGGCGACATACCGCTCGGCATGTTTCAGCCAGGACGTGGAGAACGAGCTGAAATAGGCATAGCTGGAGGAGAAGAAGGTCTCGCGATCGGCGAAATCCTCGGTCTGCACCAGCCGGCATTCGGCGCAGGTGCGGATGACCAGCGGATACCAGAGCTCCGGCATGTGCCGCTCGTCGGTCCTGACATAGGAATTGGACGGCGGCGCGGTTCCGAGGTCGAGGAACGGCACCATATGCGTCGATCCGCAGTGACGGCATTTCATGCGGCAACTCCACGATAGTCCTGCGACAGCAGCGGATGGGCCGCATCACGCGGCGACAGGTTGATCACCGGCAGCAGCCAGTCGATGACGAGCGCCGGATCCTGCGGATTGAGCCCACCTTCGGCTTGCGCGACATAGGCCTGCGAATGCGCGTAGATCATCCGCACATCGTCGGTCAGCGCCTGGAAGCCGTGGGCAAAGCCCTTCGGGATCAGCAGCGACGTGCCGTTGTCCTCGGAAAGCTCGACGGCGAAATGCTGCAGGAAAGTCGGCGACTCCGCGCGAATATCGACGACGACATCGAGAATGCGGCCACGCGTGCAGGTGACGAGCTTGATCTCGGCATGCGGCGGGCGCTGGAAATGCATGCCGCGCACGGTGCCGCGCTGCCGCGTTCCCGTCTCGTTGAGTTGGGCGACGTTGCCCTGCCAGCCGAATGCAGCGAGATCGTCGACGCAGAACAGCCGCGACAGGAAGCCCCGGTCGTCCGACAAGGTCCTGCGGCCAATCACGAAAAGTCCGCGAAGCGGTGTTTCGTGCGCCGTGAAGCGGCCGCTCATCCAGCAGCCCTCAGCGGATTGACCGCCGTGGAGAGACCGGCAAAGTCACGGATATCGGCAAGGCAGAGATCGAGTGCCGCCTGTCCGTCGCATTGGCCACGATACCATTCCATCGTCCGCTTGACGGTTTCCGACAGCCGCCAGCGCGGCTGGTAGCCGAGCTCGGCCTTGGCCTTGTTGCTGTCGAGAACCAGGTAGCCCGCCTCGTGCGGACCATCTGTTCCGTCGCCCAGCATCATGGTGCCGCCGCCGAAATGCCGCTCGGCCATCTTCAGCACCGCGCCGACCGAAGCCGCCTCGCCGTGGTCCGGTCCGAAATTGTAGCTCTCGATGCCATCCGGCGCCTGCCAGAGGCGTTCGGCAAGATCCATATAGCCGCCAAGCGGTTCCAGCACGTGCTGCCAGGGACGCACGGCGCGCGGGCGGCGCACCTGCAGCGTCGCGCCGCTCTGCCAGGCCCGCACCGCATCCGGAATCAACCGGTCCTGCGCCCAGTCGCCGCCGCCGATGACATTGCCGGCGCGTGCCGTGGCGAGACCGATCCGGCGCGCCGCGAAAAAGGACGAACGATAGCTTGCCACGACGATTTCCGCCGCCGCCTTGCTGGCGCTGTAGGGATCGTGGCCGCCGAGCGGATCGCTCTCCATGAAGGCGAGGCCGGTTTCGGCATTGTGATAGACCTTGTCCGTCGTCACCACGACGATCGACTGCACGTCTTCCGACATGCGCAGCGCATCGAGCAGGTTGGCCGTGCCGATGACATTGATGTCATAGGTTTCGGCCGGGCTGCGATAGCCCGCCCGCACCAGCGCCTGTGCCGCCAGGTGAAAGACCACTTCCGGCTTGGTGTGCAGCACGCGATTGTTGACGGCATCACGGTCGCGGATGTCGATGATGCCCTCTCCGGACGTGTCCCCGCCCAGGAGCAGATACAGCGATGGATCGGTCTGCGGTGCCAGCGACAGGCCCGAAACATCGGCACCCAGTTCACGCAGCCACAGCGTCAGCCAGCTGCCCTTGAACCCGGTATGTCCGGTGACCAGAACGCGTTTGCCACGCCAGAATTCGTTTGTCATAGGCATCACCAGCTTTTCCACGGCGGAGCGCCGCTTTGCCAAAGGGTCTCGAGATGATTTTTGTCGCGCAGCGTATCCATCGGCTGCCAGAAGCCATCGTGGAAATAGGCCTGCAGTTCACCTTCCCTGGCGAGCCCCATCAGCGGCTCACCCTCCCAGCTCGAATGGTCCGCCTCGATCCGGTCGATCACGCGGGGAGAAAGCACGAAGAAGCCGCCATTGATGAAGCCGCCCTCGCCTTCCGGCTTTTCGATGAAGCCCTGTACCTCGGTGCCTTCCAGCTGCAACGCGCCGTAGCGTGCCGGCGGGCGAACGGCGGTCACCGTCGCCTGCTTGCCGTGGCTCTTGTGGAAGGCGATCGTGGCGCCGATATCGACATTGCTGACGCCGTCGCCATAGGTGAAGCAGAAGGCTTCCTCGTTCTTGAGGTAGGAGGACACCCGCTTGAGGCGGCCGCCGGTCATCGAGTTTTCGCCGGTATCGACCAGCGTCACCCGCCAGTTCTCGGCACTTTGACGGTGGAACTCGATCGAATTCTGCGACAGGTCGAAGGTGATGTCCGACATGTGCAGGCCGTAATTGGCGAAATATTCCTTGATCATGTAGCCCTTGAAGCCGCAGCAGATGATGAAGTCGCGCACGCCATGGGCGTAGTAGACCTTCATGATATGCCAGAGGATCGGGCGTCCGCCGATCTCGACCATCGGCTTGGGGCGAAGATGGGTTTCTTCCGCGATGCGCGAACCAAGGCCGCCGGCGAGAATGACCGCTTTCATGTGATCCTCCGGCTAGATGCGATGATGATCGCCGGCAAGGGCGGCGACGATCTGACGGAGGGAAACGTGGTGGATACTGGTCCGGTGCGGATCGGGTACAGACCTGCGCGCCGTCTTCAGCCGCACGGCCAGCGGCCTTGCGGTCATACGGTTTTTGAGGCGAGGAAACTCCATGATGCTCAGGTCCAGTCAGTCTATCCTGACTGGCACCCTAGAGCGTGAACCTGTCGTCAAACTGGAGGCGGCGGCAAACGCTGCCTCCAGTTTGGATCAGCGATGCGCCGAAGCCAGAAGCCGCTGGATTTCGTCGATGTCGTAGCTGTTCTTGCGAGCGAGATACCGTTCCCAGTCCAGCGCCGTGCCGACGATCAGATCGAGATCGTCGAAAGCCGGCGTCCAGTCCAGCCGCTGGCGGGCGACTGTGGAGTCGGCGACGACGCTGACAGCATCGCCGGCGCGCCGGGCGGAATAATCGATCTGGAATTCGCGGCCATGGACCCGCTTGACCGCCTGCAGCACCTGCAGAACGGAATAACCCTCGCCATAACCGCAATTGGCCACCAGCGGCTCGCCGCCGTCGCGCAGGTATTCGAGCGCCTTCAGATGCGCCGCGACGAGGTCGGAAACATGGATGTAGTCGCGCACGCCCGTGCCGTCCGCGGTCGGGTAATCGGTTCCGTAAACATCCACCTTGAGGCGTTTCCCAAGCGCTGCCTCGCAGGCGACCTTGATCAGATGCGTCGCGCCCGCCGTCGACTGGCCGGTGCGGCCACGCGGATCGGCGCCGGCGACGTTGAAGTAACGCAGGGCGACATAGCGGAAATCGTGGGCGTTCGCGGCGTCGCGCAGCATGACCTCCGACATCAGCTTCGACATGCCATAGGGGCTTTCCGGATGCAGCGATGCCGTCTCGCGCACCGGCAGCGGATTGTCCGGCGTGCCATAGACGGCGGCCGTCGAGGAGAACACGAAATGCTGGATGCCGGCTTCGACTGCCGCGGCGATCAGCTCGCGCGTCTTGGCCGTGTTGTTCTCGTAATAGGACAATGGATCGGCGACCGATTCCGGCACGATGATCGAGCCGGCGAAGTGGATGATCGCGTCGATTTTATTTTCCTGGAAGATCTGCGACAGGATGGTGCGGTCGGCGACATCACCGAGATAGAAGCGCGCCTCCGGCGCCAGCGCCCAGCGAAACCCAGTCGAGAGCCGGTCCAGCACCACGACATCCTGGCCTGCATCGATCAGCGCCCAGACCATATGGCTTCCGATATAGCCAGCACCACCCGTTACAAGAACAGCCATTGCACTTACTTCCCCGTCCCGTTTTGACAGGGAGCATCAAAGTACAAATTTCTTTCCGAAGCTTCACCCGCGACCGTTCAGACGGCGAAAACTGAAGTATTGCTCAATGTATAGTTAGAGCATCGTTGGAATATCCGATAAAATTTTATCGAATACCCGCATCTCGATCAGAGCCCGGCAATATAGCCGGACAACCGCTCGGCCGCCGCCGCGATCTGGCCGGGATCGCGCAGGAAACAGGCGCGCATGAACAGCGAACCGCCCGCGCCGAAGGCCGTTCCAGGCGCGAGGCCGACGCGGGTCCGGTCGACGATGTCGAGCGCGGCACGGCGGGCGTCCGTCACCCCGTCAATCTTCAGGAACGCATAGATCGCACCATCCGGCTTCAGTGTCTCGACCCGGTTGGTGGCGATCAGCGCATCGCAGAACAGGTCGCGCGAAAGCGTGGCCTTGGCGACGTTCTCGGCAACGAACGCATCCCCCTGATCGAGCGCGACAGTGGCGCCCGCCTGGATGAACTGCGCCACGCCGGAGGTGGAATACTGGATGAGATTTTCCAGTACCTGGCCGATCGCCGGCGGCGCGACGATCCAGCCGGCACGCCAGCCGGTCATCGACCAGTTCTTGGAGAAGGAATTGACGAACAGGATCCGGTCATCGTCCTCCATGATATCGAGGAAGGACGGCGCGCGCGGGCCGTTGTAATAATAAAGCGCATAGATTTCGTCGGCCATGATCCACAGGCCATGCTTGCGCGCCAGCGACAGGATGGCCTCCAGGTCATCATGGGTCGCGGTCCAGCCGGTCGGGTTGGACGGCGTGTTGACGAACAGCGCCCGGGTCCTGGGCGTGATCGCCGCTTCCAGCTTGCCGATATCCAGCTGCCATTTTCCATCGGCGAAATCCAGCGGCACGGCGACCGCCTTGACGCCGGACAGTTCGGCGCTGGCGGCGAAATTCGGCCAGGCCGGCGACAGGAACACCATGTCGTCGCCGGGTGAGGTCACGGCCTCGATCGCCAGCTTGATCGCCTGCATGCCTGAACCGGTGACGTAGAAATTGTCGGGGGACAGCGTCTTGTTGAAATGCCGCTGGTAATAGCGCGCCAGCGCCTCGCGCAACGGCGGCACGCCGCGCTGCCAGGTATAGAATGTCTCGCCGGCCGATAGCGACGCCTGCGCTGCCTTCGAGATAAAATCCGGCGTCGGCAGGTCGCCCTCGCCGACCCAGAGCGGGATCAGCCCGTCACGTCCGCGCGCATAATTCACCAGTTCGACAATTCCGCTTTCCGGTGCGGCAAGCGAACGGGGACTAAGGCTGGACATGATGGTCATCGGCGGGCTCCTCGCGCATGACCCGGCAAATCGGAAACGATTTTTGGAAAGGTCATGCGCAACTTAAAATTCCAGAGCCCGCTTCTATCGGTTTTTCACATCACGATCACGCGATATTCGCTGACGGATTTATCGATTCTGGTGATGTATCGAAACCGCCGCAAGAGCGTCGAACGCGCCTCAGGCGCGCGGCGTCTTCAACAGGTCGCGGATCTCCGTGAGAAGCTGGACATCGACCGGCGGTGGTGCAGCCGGCTCCTCATTCTTCTGCTTTTCCATCGATGCACGCATCCTGTTGACGCCCTTGACCAGCAGGAAAATGATCCAGGCGAGGATCAGGAAGTTCAAGACGACGGTGAGGAAGTTGCCGTAGGCAAACACGGCACCCTGCTCACGCGCGGCCGCAAGCGAGGTTGCCGTTACCGTGCTGGAAAGCGGAAAGAAGAAGTTGGAGAAATCAAGACCGCCGGTAAGCGCACCGACCACCGGCATGATGATATCGTTGACGAGCGAGTTGACGATCAGCGTGAAAGCGCCGCCGATGATAATCCCGACAGCAAGGTCCATGACATTGCCTCTGGCGATAAACGCCTTGAATTCATTAATCACTTCTCTCTCCTTCTCCCTGATCCGAACCAGCCGCGACTTCCTGTCCCACCCGGTTGACCAATGCTAACCTAAAATCATCTCAAGTAAATCATCCGATGGAAAATAGCCCGGCTCGCAGATTTCCCTTCAAACGAAAAACCAAAGCCGGTTCTTTGACTTAAGGCTTAGGCGGCCCTGATTTTCTTCCCGCCCGTCTTGTCCTATGCTGGCTCCTGAGGACAAGGAGGAGACATGCTTTCGGGCTCGATCATTTTCGCGGCCGCCTTCGCCTATCTGCTGCTGCTGTTCGCGGTGGCAAGTTACGGCGATCGCCAGGCGCGGAAAACCGCTGCTGCCGGACAGGGCAGGCCGCTGGTCTATGCGCTGAGCCTTGCCATCTACTGCACATCCTGGACCTATTTCGGCGGGATCGGGCTTGCCGCAGAGCGTGGGCTGGAATTTACCGGCATCTATATCGGCCCGATCCTGATTTTCACCATCGGCCTGCCGGTGCTTCGCCGCATCATCGCGCTTGCCAAGGCCCAGAAGCTGACCTCGGTGGCAGATTTCATCGCGGCGCGCTACGGCAAGAACCCGGCCGTCGCGGCCATCGTCGCATTCATCTCGCTGGTCGGCGCCATCCCCTATATCGCCCTGCAGCTGAAGGCGGTTTCCAGCTCGGTCTCGGCCATGATCGATACCAGCGGCTACGGGATCGGCGCCGGTGAGAATTTCATCGACCTGCCGCTGCTCGTCACGCTGTTCCTCGCTTGCTTCGCCATCGTCTTCGGCACCCGCCACACCGATGCGACCGAGCATCAGGACGGGCTGATCCTGGCAATCGCCATGGAATCGGTGGTCAAGCTGCTGGCATTCGTGACGGCCGGGCTCTACGTCGTCTTCTTCCTGTTCGATGGCCCCACCGATCTCTGGGCGAAAGCGGTCGCCAATGAACAGATCATGTCGGCGCTGCAGTACAAGACGCCGATGTCGCGCTGGATCATGCTCGTCGTGCTTTCGGCCTTCGCCATCATCATGCTGCCACGGCAATTCCATGTGACGGTCGTCGAGAACCGCACGGAAAAGGACCTGCGCACCGCCGGCATCCTCTTCCCCGTCTATCTCGTCGCGATCAACATCTTCGTTCTGCCGGTCGCCATCGGCGGCGTCCTTACGTTCGGCGGAAGCGGCGAGGCCGACCTCTACCTGCTGAAACTGCCGCTTGCGGCCAATATGCCGATCGTGGCGCTGATCACCTTCATCGGCGGCTTTTCCGCCGCCACCGCCATGGTCATCGTCGCCTCTGTGGCACTGTCGATCATGATCTCCAACGATATCGTCATGCCAGTCTTCATCCGGCGCAAGCTCACCGGCCGTGGCGGCTCTCCGGATGTCACCGGCACACTGCTGAATGTCCGGCGCACCGCGATCTTCGCCGTCCTGCTGCTCGGATATGGTTACTACCGCGCCGCCGACATGAGCGCCGGCCTCGCCTCGCTGGGGCTCTTGTCCTTTGCCGCCGTCTCGCAGATGGCGCCCGCCTTTCTCGGCGGCCTCGTCTGGCGCCAGGCCAATGCTCGCGGCGCCATCGCCGGCAT
Organism: Pararhizobium sp.; assembly: GCF_035497515.1. Lineage (GTDB taxonomy): Bacteria > Pseudomonadota > Alphaproteobacteria > Rhizobiales > Rhizobiaceae > Pararhizobium. The sequence continues at coordinate 52,375 of NZ_DATJDJ010000108.1, forward strand.
GACGCTTGGCTTCGTCGTCTGGGCCTATCTTTTGTTCCTGCCGAGCCTCGGCGGCCAGGACAATTCCCATGTCGCCACCACGGTGCTTGAGTTCCTGTTTCCCTTTACCTCGGCCTTTTCAGGCACTGACGCCGATCCGCTGGTGAATGCCTCGGCGCTCAGCCTGCTGGTCAATGTGCTCGCCTATGTCATCGGCTCGCTCACCCGGGTGCCGAAGCCGCTGGAGCGGCTGCAGGCCGGCGTCTTCATCCGCCGCAAGTCGCGCACCGAAAAGGCCTTTCGCGGCCGCAAGACCAAGATCACGGTACTCGACCTGAAGACCACCATCGCCCGCTATCTCGGCGAGGAACGGATGAAGCGCTCCTTCCAGACCTATGAGCGTCAGTCCGGCCGCTGGCTGGAAGACCATCAGCCGGCCGACATGGCGCTGATCCAGTTCTCCGAACAATTGCTCGGCAGCGCCATCGGCTCATCCTCGGCCCGCCTTGTCCTGTCGCTGGTGCTGCAGCGGCTCGACGATACTTCCTCGGACACCGCCTGGCTGCTCGACCAGGCCTCCGAAGCCCTGCAATATAACCAGGACATGCTGCAGACGGCGCTGTCGCAGATGGACCAGGGCATCGCCGTCTTCGACAGTTCGAACAACCTGATCATCTGGAACCGCCGCTTCCGCCAACTTCTCGACCTGCCGGAAGCGGCCGGCCAGGTCGGCTTTCCGCTGGCCGAGATCGTCGCCTTGCTGACCAAACGCGGGGATATCCGCAAGGAAGACGGAAGAGCGCTGGTCAGCCACTTCCTGACGCTCGACAAGCCGTTCCTGCTGGAGCTTTCCGGCGGTGCCCGGATCATCGAGGTGCGCACCAATGCCTTGCCGGACAAGGGCATCGTCACCACCTATACCGACATCACCCAGCGCGTCGCCGCCGACATGGCGCTGAAACAGGCAAACGAAACGCTGGAACTGCGCGTTGCCGAGCGCACCGGCGAACTGACCCGCGTCAACAGGGAGGTTGCCGAAGCCCGCGCCTCGGCCGAAGAGGCCAATATCGGCAAGACACGTTTCTTCGCGGCGGCCGGCCACGACATCCTGCAGCCGCTGAACGCCGCCCGGCTCTATTCCTCGTCGCTGGTCGAGAGGCTCGGCGATTCGGAAAACCGCGTGCTCGTCCAGAACATCGATTCCTCGCTGGAATCGGTCGAAACCATTCTTGGCGCCGTGCTCGATATTTCCCGTCTCGACACCGGTGCGATGAAACCACGGCTGCAATCCGTCCCGCTCAACGACCTCCTGCGCCGCATCGAGACCGACTTTGCCCCCGTCGCCCGCGCAGCCAGTCTTGAACTAACGGTGATGCCGACGTCACTGACGGTGCGCACCGATCCCAATCTCCTGCGTCGCCTGGTGCAGAACCTCGTGTCCAACGCCATCAAATATACGATCCAGGGCAAGGTCCTTGTCGGCGTGCGCCGCGAGGGTGGCAATGCGATCATCCAGGTGCTCGACTCCGGCATCGGCATTCCCGCTTCGAAATTCCGCACCGTGTTCAAGGAATTCGCCCGCCTCGAAGAAGGCGTCAAGACCGCCTCGGGGCTGGGGCTCGGCCTGTCGATCGTCGATCGCATTTCGCGCGTCCTCAATCACAGCGTCGACCTGCAGTCCAAACCCGGAAAGGGCACCCGCTTCCGGGTGACCATGCCGATCGACAGCAACGCCGGCAGCGGCGCCAAGGCTGCCGCTCCGGCGCCAGCGCGCACCGCCGAACCTCTGCATGGCCTGCGCGTCCTGTGCATCGACAACGAACCGCTGATTCTCGAAGGCATGAAGCTTTTGCTCGAAGGCTGGGGCTGCACCGTCGCAACCGTGCCCTCGCTTTTCGCCTGGCAGGAGGGGCTGACCGGCGAGGACATTCGGCCGGACGGGATTATCGCCGACTATCATCTCGACGACGGCACCGGCATCGACGTGATCCGCGCC
>NZ_DATJDJ010000109.1:0-18938 GCF_035497515.1 Pararhizobium sp.
GACGGCAGACGGATATCTCTCAGGGGCCGTCCGCACAAAGCTCGCCGCCGCGCAGGCTGCCGCAGAGCTCGACCCGTCATATGAGCGTAATGTCCGCGCGCTTCTAGATGTTCAGCCGGCTGATCTCCGGCCATCCGACATCACAGCCCGCCTCGGCGCCCCGTGGATCCCGGCCGCCGATGTCGTGGCCTTCGTCAGGCAAAAGATGGAGGCGGAAATCCGCATCCATCATATGCCGGAGCTTGGTTCATGGACCGTGGAGGCCCGTCAACTCGGCTATAGCGCCGCCGGCACCTCAGAATGGGGTACCAGCCGCCGCCATGCAGGCGATCTGCTCGCCGATGCGCTGAATAGCCGGGTCCCTCAAATCTTCGACGTCTTCAAGGATGTCGACGGCGAGCGCCGGGTTCTCAATGTCGTCGATACGGAAGCCGCACGCGATAAGCTGCAGAGGATCAAGCAGGCGTTTCAGGACTGGGTCTGGACCGATCCAGATCGCACCGACCGGCTGACCCGCGACTACAATGACCGCTTCAACAATATCGCGCCGCGGAAATTCGACGGCTCCCACCTGAAACTTCCTGGCGCCTCTGGCGCCTTTGTTCTTTATGGGCATCAGAAACGCGGCATCTGGCGGATCATTGCCGATGGCTCGACCTATCTTGCCCATGCTGTCGGCGCCGGTAAGACGATGACGATGGCGGCGGCCATCATGGAGCAGCGCCGGCTTGGACTGATCGCCAAGGCCATGCTGGTCGTGCCTGGCCATTGCCTGGCGCAGGCCGCCCGCGAGTTTTTAGGCCTCTATCCGAATGCCCGCATTCTCGTCGCTGACGAAACCAACTTCACCAAAGACAAGCGTGCTCGCTTCCTGTCACGGGCGGCAACCGCGACCTGGGACGCGATCATCATCACGCATTCGGCGTTCCGTTTCATCGCCGTGCCGTCGGCCTTCGAGCAACAGATGATCCAGGGCGAGCTGCAGCTCTACGAGGATCTGCTCACCAAGGTCGATAGCGAGGACCGCGTTTCGCGCAAGCGCCTCGAGCGGCTGAAGGAAGGTCTGCAGGAACGGCTCGAAGGTCTCGCCACCAGAAAGGATGATCTTCTCACCATCTCGGAAATTGGTATCGACCAGATCGTCGTCGACGAGGCGCAGGAATTCCGCAAGCTGTCCTTCGCCACCAACATGTCGACGCTGAAGGGCATCGACCCGAATGGCTCGCAGCGCGCCTGGGATCTCTATGTGAAGTCCCGCTACATCGAGACGCGGAACCCCGGCCGCGCGCTCGTGCTCGCCTCTGGCACGCCGATCACCAATACTCTCGGGGAGATGTTCTCCATCCAGCGCCTGCTTGGGGCTGCAGCTCTATCTGAACGCGGACTGCACGAGTTCGACGCCTGGGCATCGTGCTTCGGCGACACGACCACCGAACTCGAAATCCAGCCATCGGGAAAATACAAGCCGGTCAGCCGCTTTGCTTCCTTCGTCAACGTGCCGGAGCTGATCGCCATGTTCCGCTCGTTTGCCGATGTGGTGATGCCGAATGACCTGCGGCAATACGTAAAGGTGCCCAACATCTCGACCGGCCGGCGGCAGATCATGACTGCCAAGCCGACGGCGCTGTTCAAGACCTATCAGCAGACCCTCGGCAGCAGGATCAAGGCGATCGAGCAGCGCGAGGGGCCTGCCAAGTCGGGCGCCGACATTCTGCTGTCCGTCATTACTGATGGGCGCCATGCGGCGATCGACCTGCGCTTCGTCATGCCGGCGGCCGACAACGAGGAGAATAACAAGCTCAATCTGCTCGTCCGCAATGCCCACCGGATCTGGAAGGTTACCGGCGAGGCCATCTATCGACGCCCCGACGGCAAAGACTTCGATCTACCAGGGGCAGCCCAGATGATCTTTTCCGATCTCGGCACGATCAATGTCGAGAAGTCCCGCGGCTTCTCGGCCTATCGGTTCATTCGCGACGAGCTGGTCCGGCTCGGTGTGCCCGCCCCGCAAATTGCCTTCATGCAGGACTACAAGAAGACCGAAGCCAAGCAGCGACTGTTCGGCGATGTCAGGGCCGGCAAGGTTCGTTTCCTGATCGGCTCGTCGGAAACTATGGGCACGGGCGTCAACGCCCAGCTTCGGCTGAAGGCGCTCCATCACCTCGATGTGCCATGGCTGCCGTCGCAGATCGAGCAACGCGAGGGTCGCATCGTCCGCCAGGGCAACCAGCACGACGAGGTCGATATCTTCGCCTATGCGACGGAAGGCTCGTTGGATGCCAGCATGTGGCAGAACAATGAGCGCAAAGCCCGGTTCATTGCCGCGGCCCTGTCTGGCGACACCTCGATCAGGCGACTGGAGGATGTTGGTGAAGGGGCGGCCAACCAGTTCGCCATGGCCAAGGCGATCGCATCCGGCGATGAACGGTTGATGCAGAAGGCAGGCCTGGAAGCCGATATCGCACGGCTCGAACGGCTGCGGGCCGCCCACGAGGACGATCAACACGCCGTCCGCCGGCAGATGCGAGAAGCAGAACGCGAAATCGAGCTCTCGACCCGGCGGATTGAGGAAATCGGCCAGGACATCGCGCGGCTACAGTCGACCACAGGCGATGCCTTCATCATGACGGTGCTCGGTAAAGAACATGCCGAGCGCAAGGAGGCCGGTCGCGCGCTGATGAAGGAAATCCTCACGCTTCTGCAGCTTCAGCATGAGGGGCAGGTGCATCTGGCCACGATCGGCGGCTTCGATTTCGTCTATGAGGGTGAGCGGTTCGGTAAGGGCGACGGCTATCGCTATGAGACGCTGCTGCAGCGCACTGGCGTAAGTCAAGAGATCGAGCTTGCAATCACGGTCACTCCATCATGCGCCATCTCACGGCTGGAGCATGGACTCAATGTGTTCGATCAGGAGCAGCGTCAGTATCGGCGACGTCTCGAAGAAGCCGGGCGCCGGCTGGCCTCATACCGTTCGCGAGACGGAGGAGCGTTCGCGTTTGCTGACGACCTGAAGGAGAAAAGGCGCGATCTACGTGACATCGAAACTCAACTGGCAGCAGATCTGGACAGCGAGACCATCGCCGCCGCCGCATAGCTGCATTGCACAACAATTGTCTTCCGATTGGCCTAAATCAGGCATAAAGCCTGCAGCTGATGCATATGGCGGTCTCCTCCCAGTTCCGCCGCAGTAGCTGTTCCCCTCTGGAGGTCGAAGATCTCCACACTTTATGGGCCGCGGTTTACTCCGTCGGCCCTTTTTTCCTACACATTATCATCCAAAGATATCTCGTCCTGGCCAAGCTGACGACCACGGTGCTGTTCTTCCTTGAGAGAAAAGCTGTCGCGATAGCGCTCGCGCATCGTACGCATGTCGATGTCGCCACTGATCCATGCATCCAGCAGAGCCATAAAGATTGGGTCCTCGTCGATCGGCGTACCACGGGACTTCGCGCGATTGATGGCGCGGTGTGCGATGGCCCTCCGGGTTTCAGGATCTGTACTCATCTTTCCTCGACTGGCACACTTGGACGGGGCGACATTTATCAGCGAGTGTTCACGGTCGCGACTTGAATTTTTCCGCCATCAACAATATCTGAGCATCACTTCCCGTTCAGATGATGTCCTGCCGCCGCAATCGCTGTGGTTTTCGACGTCGTCCGGGATCTTAAAGGGCGCTCCCCTCGCGGGTCGAGCGCCCTTTTGCGTTTCTGTTTCCGGTCGAGGTTTTGTATGTCGTTCGCGCCTCGGCGTACGCGGACCGCATTTGTAATGAAGAAACGGAAAAGAAGGAGGAGGGAAAGAACCCGTCGCCGATCGGTCCTCCTGCCGACGCGTACGCTCAACCGCCGCCTGCGCCATCCCGGCCACTCGTTCTTCGCAGGGCTGTCAGCCCCGCTTGTCCTTCGCAGCAGTGATGCTCGGTCGCAGTTGCGTCAGTCCGGCCGTTCGGCGGTCCGGGAGGTGTCTTCGAGAACAATGAAGACAGGAAGGGCTGGCATGGCGCCGGTCCGAAACCCTCCAGACAAGGACAAATCCCATGCAGATCACCAAGGTTGACCCGCGCGCGCTGAAGGAAAACCCCGACCGGATGCGCCAGTCGAAGTCCTCGCCGCAGGCCGATGCGCTGATGCTGGCGACGATCAAGGCCGTCGGCATCGTCCAGCCGCCGGTGGTCGCGCCGGAAACCGATGGCGGAAACGGCTATATCATTGACGCCGGCCATCGCCGCGTCCGCCTCGCCATCGCCGCAGGCCTCGAAGAAATCGAAATCCTCGTCGTTGATGCAGCCAACGACAATGGCGCGATGCGTTCCATGGTCGAAAACAGCGTTCGCGAAGCGCTCAACCCCGTCGACCAATGGCGAGGTATTGAACGCCTTGTTGCTCTTGGCTGGACCGAGGAAGCGATCGCCGTCGCTCTCGCTCTTCCTGTCCGCCAGATCCGCAAGCTGCGTCTGCTCGCCAATGTGCTTCCAGCGATGCTGGAGCAGATGGCGCTGGGTGACATGCCGTCCGAGCAGCAGTTGCGGGTGATCGCAGCGGCGGGCCAGGTCGACCAAAAGGAGGTCTGGAAAGCGCACAAGCCCAAGAAGGGCGACACGGCTCCATGGTGGCAGATCGCAAATTCCCTGACGAAGAAGCGCATGTATGCCAGGGACGCGAGCTTCGGCGATGATCTGGCTCAGGCCTACGGCATCGAATGGGTGGAGGATCTCTTCGCACCGGCTGACGAGGACGGCCACTACACCACCAATGTCGAGGGCTTTCTCGGCGCCCAGCATGAGTGGATGACGAGCAACCTGCCGAAGCGCGGCGCAATCGTCGAGGTCAACAGCTGGGGCCAGCCGGAGCTGCCGAAGAAGGGATCCCAAGTTTACGGCAAGCCGTCCAAGTCCGACCATACGGCGCTCTACCTCGATCGCGACGGCAAGGTCCAGACGGTACATTACCGCATGCCCGAGGTGGCGAAGCCGGAGGGTGCTATTGGCGACGGATCGGTCACTGGCGGCGATGACGCCGACGCAGTCGCCACGCCGAAAGTCCGGCCCGACGTCACCCAGAAGGGCCATGACATGATCGGTGATTTCCGCACCGACGCCCTGCACGATGCACTCGGTCGCGCGCCGATCGAGGACGACATGCTGATGGCGCTGATGGTCCTGGCTTTCTCTGGCCAGAATGTCCGCGTCGACTCCGGTGCAGACGGGACCTTCTACGGCGGCAAGCGCTTCTCGCGCCACGCGGTCGGATTGTTTGACGAGCATGGCAAGCTCGCCTTCGATCAGGATAGCCTTCGGGTTGCGGTCCGCTCCGTGCTGATCGACGTCCTCTCTTGCCGGCGGGGCATGTCGAACAGTGGCATGGTCTCGCGCATTGCCGGTGAGGCTATCGGCGCCGACGAGTTTCTGCCGAACATGGGCTCGGAGGACTTCCTCTTATGCCTGTCGCGTCAGGCGCTGGAAGCGTCTTGCGTCGAGGCATCGGTCCAGACGCGCGCGAAGGTCCGGGAAACTCGTGCAGCGCTCGTCGAGCATTTCGCAACTAAGCACTTCGTCCATCCCTCGGCCCGCTTCGCGCCGCCTGCCGACGAGTTGCTCGAGTGGATCCGGGCAGGCGCGGCCACGGGTTTCGTCGACGAGAGGCCTCAGGATGACGGGGACAGCGATATCGATGATCCATCGGTAGATCAGCCAGAACACGATACCGACGATTTGGTTGAAGGCGAGCCGCAGAATGCGGATTTGCCGGGTCATGATGAGTATGATGAAGACGTCGATCAGAGGGCTGCAGCATGACCGCCGCCCTCCAGTCGAAAATTGCAAACTCCACCCCCGATCTTTCGGGGGTGGAGTTCGCCACCAGTGCAGACGGCTTATCCCTCGCCCGCATCGGTGACCTGGTCCTTGCCATGGTCACGTCACCCAGCGGCTTTGCTTTTGTTGCAAGTGCCGGTGCGATCCGTGGGCCGCTGGTAGAGCTAAAGCGCGCCGATTTCATCGGGCATGACGGCCGGGTTGTCGATGAGGCCGAGTTCCGGGAGCGTGTCGCCGAGACCGCCGGTCATAGACGCGATCTGGCCAAGCTGCACCGCGTGCAGACCCCCATTTCGGCAAGCACCCCGTGGGGCGCATCGCAGATGGCGGTTACCTATGCCGAGGGCGTCGTCGCTCACATGACCTCAGGGCATGGTGGTTTCCACCTCTCGGCCGATCGCAACGCCAAGGTCCATCCTCTGCTACGGAAGGACACGCCCTGGTACGAGGAAGATTGCGAATGGGCGATCGTGGCGATCAGCTTTCCGGACCTGTTCACCGCCTACGAGCGGTCGATGGCAGAAAAGACCATCCGCAATACCTGGCCCGACGTCTGGGAGAAAATCCATGGCCGCACGCTCGCCGAGGGTGAGAGCTGGGCTATTGATGGCCGGGCTTTCGATCAACGCCATGCGGCGGACTACATCGTTATGTCGGCAATCTTGTCCGATCAGCGCCCCGGCATGACGGAGGTCGTGGCAAAGATCGGCGGAGGTCATATCCGGGATGGTGAAGAACGCCGCTTTCTGGTGGCAAGCGACGAATATGCGGGGCGGGGGCAGTTCGGCTTCGTCATCGATCTCGGTCGCCACACTGAATATGACGGGCCGTCTTCCTTCATCGGCTGGCGAAGCCGGGAGGATGGGTCATGATCGACGTCCGCCTCTTGAGGCCGCTGGCGAAATCAATCGACGCCCGGCGCGAAGCCCAGCGGCATCTCGATTGTCTGACCCGTCAGATTGCCGCGCGAGCCGGGAGACAGGCAACCACGGTGAAAGTCCGGAGCCGCGCGCGGCGCCGGTCCAGTCCCCGTCTCTACCATCGGGAGCTCTTCGACCGCTTTGCCTTCGAGCGCTGGGTCGAACTCGACACGATCGTCTGCAGCCTGGCGACGCAGGAGCAGTCATCGGGGCGTTCCAGCATCGCGACCGCGAGCCTGTGCTTCATCCGGCGAAATGGGAGGACCCGAGGCGAAAGGACCTGGCGATGTCCTACCCGGCTTCGTTGTCATCGTCATGGTGGGCTTGGCCATGTCTGTCGCCTGCCTTGGGAGTGATATCGGACCCGTGCCGGACTGCCCTTCTTGTTCGCTGCGGTCTGAACCGGCGGCCTGTCGTTTCAAGGCCGCTATCGCGCCGCAGGGCGGCTGATCCAGCCTCTCTGCGCGAGGGCAGGCTCGCGGTCTTCTCAGGTCAAGACCTGCTGGCCCGCAACCCTGCCCTGCTGGCTCAGCCGGATCGGACCTGTGAAGCCGCCGTCCCTTGCCGGTTCCTAGTCGTCCGCATCGAAGGGCAGACCGGCACGGGCCGGAACCGCTTCGGAAGCCACGGAAGGAACAGACATGGCCAAGCCCTCTACCCCAAATCGCTCCAACGCCAGGTCGTCGCAATCACGCCGCGCTACCACCCTCGAAATGGTCCGCCTCTCCTGCCCTGACGCCACCCAGGCGTTCAAGATCGCGACAAGCTTCGGTACAACAGTCGTCGACAGCGATGGCATCCGTAGCCTCCATGAGCGGCTGATCGTCGAGACCGCTGAAAGCCTCTCGGAAGGCCTCGGCGAGAAGGCGATGCAGATCCACCTGCAGCGCATTGTCGGGGCCTTTGTCGGATCCGCTCATGGCGCCGGGCAATTCTACTCCCGGGCCGTCACAGAGGCGCGCGACGCAACGGCCAAGGCGTCGAATGACACTCGTGACGAGGACCTCGACGGTCCGGTCGGATACGATAGTGCCGCCCAGCGCAAGCGGGAGTTCGCGGCCGACATTGGTGTCCAGTCCCACGCGCTGCGCATGGCGGCCGAGGGCGCAGTCGCCGCCTATGAACAAGTCATCGGCGAGGCGTGGAAGCCCTTCGACCGGCCGGTCGAAAATCCGGGCGCATCGCTCGACCGCAAGGCGGCCGAAGCTCAGTTGGCCGCTTTCGGATAATACGAACGGCGGGGTCGTACCCCGCCCCTTCCTTCTTGGTCCTTGGTTGGCGCCTGCATGCGCCTGCCTTTTTCTCAGGTCGAAAACGAAAGCTGGATGCGCGCCTATAGCGGCCCGTCCCGCTCGGCGGTCCTGCAGGAGCCGGGCGCCCATGCAACGGCTTCGCCGCCCTCCACGCTGTTACGGCCGTTTCCGGTGCATGGCCGCACCATCGGCCCCTGACTTCGGACCTCCGTGACGGACCACGATAGGCGCGGTCCTGAGAAGGAGAAGAAGTCATGACGAGGAAAGCGGAAACGGACCGTATCGACATCTATACGCGGATCACCGATCGGATCGTTGAAGATCTCGAACAGGGCGTTCGTCCCTGGATGAAACCATGGAGCGCCGCCAACACGCATAGTCGCATCAGCAGGCCGATGCGCCACAATGGCCTCCCCTATTCCGGCATGAACGTGCTGCTCCTGTGGTCGGAGCAGGTATCGCGCGGCTTCTCCTCCTCGATGTGGATGACCTTCAAACAGGCCCTCGAACTGGGCGGGGCCGTGCGGAAAGGCGAAACGGGCTCCACGGTGGTCTTCGCCAGCCGGTTCACCAAGTCGGTGGCCGACGGAAACGGCAATGAGGTCGATCGAGAGATACCGTTCCTCAAGGCATATTCTGTCTTCAATATCGCGCAGATCGACGGTTTGCCCGACACGTATTATGCCCCGCCGACCAAGGTGCTGGATCCAGTCGAGCGAATAGAGCGCGCCGATCTCTTTTTCCGCAACACCGGCGCCGCGATCCGGCACGGCGGCAACCAGGCCTATTATTCGCCGATCATGGATTACATCCAGATGCCGCCCTTCGAGGCGTTTCGCGATGCTGCCGGGTATGCGGCCGTCCTGAGCCATGAGGCAACGCACTGGACGGCGGCGGAACATCGCGTCGGACGAGATCTTTCGCGCTATGCCAAGGACCGGACGGACCGTGCCCGAGAAGAACTCATTGCTGAGCTCGGTAGCTGCTTCCTCTGCGCCGATCTCGGCATCGCACCGGAGCTCGAGCCGCGGCCGGATCATGCGTCCTATCTGAAGTCGTGGCTATCGGTGCTCGCCAACGACAAGCGGGCGATCTTCCAGGCCGCGGCTCATGCGCAGCGCGCTGTGAGTTTCCTACATTCCTTGCAGCCGGAAGCGGATGTAAAGGCTGCGGCCTGACGCTCAGCCGCGGTCGTCACCACCATTGGCGGCCGCGTGATCATCATCCCGTTCGTCCTTGAGACCTTGTGCGATGTCAGCATCCAGTCTTCCCCAGATTGACGGGTTTTGAGCGTCGGGTTGGGTTTTGCGGGTCGGTCTACGTTCGACGATGAACGGCTTGGTCTGCTGACGCATTGATCCTCCAGGTCGCGATTCGCGAGTGCAACGATATCTCACTGGGGAGATCGGGCAAGCGAGCCAATGTTTGCACGAACTTGTGACTCCGACTGAATCAAGCAACGATGGTCGAAGCGGGGATGGCGCAAGATGCCATTCGTGCCCGGGCGAGTGCGGCGGAGCACCATTGCCATATCCCTTCACGTCAGAGTTTCCGGCAACCCATCTGCGAGCTCGATGAGACATGTCTGACCGGAGACCGGCTGCGCCTCGATCGTCTTCCCGCAACGGCAGGCCGCAGATTTCTTACCCCGGAGCCTGCGAGCTCCTCCTCTCCCACTAACAAATCTGCGACTTGCCGCCCTCCATTTCATTGCGGCCCTATTGGGTGCGGTCCGATCGTCACCGGTCTTTTGACAGCTATCGAGGTCGCGATGGGCGCGGCCCGAACATGAGAAAAGGAATACGACAATGGCAACCATCGGCACATTCACCTCCACCGAAAACGGCTTCACCGGCTCCATCCGCACGCTCGCCCTCAACGTCAAGGCCCGCATCGCCCGGGTAGAGAACCCCTCCGACAAGGGCCCGCAGTTCCGCGTCTACGCCGGGAGCGTTGAGCTAGGTGCCGCCTGGCAGAAAACCTCCGAACAGGGCCGCGACTACCTCTCGGTCAAGCTCGATGATCCGAGCTTCCCAGCTCCGATCTACGCAACGCTCACCGAAGTTGAAGGCGAGGATGGCCTCCAGCTCATCTGGTCCCGCCCGAACCGGGACTGATTGACATCACGAGGCTCCGCCGCCGGCGGAGCCTTCTTCTCTGCCGAGAAGTCAAAGCCGGACCCGGCATCGAGCCAGCTCCGGCTTTTTTGGTGGCATACGGTGAGTGGGGGAAGCTGCTCAGAACGAGCGATCGTACCAAGCGGGTATGACGGCCCCAAGGATGAGCGGTTCCCCCAATTTACTCCACCCGCCCGTTGGGCGGTCACCGTAAATCGGCTCCCCCGCTCCCCCGCTCCCCGGCTCTGCCGGTCGCTGGCGCGATCCCTGACCCCGCCATCCTCTTCTCGGGCCGGCTGGTCATCTTTCACAAACGTCAAGGAGATGAAGATGACCTACGAACTCGAGATCCAGATTGAGGAGCTGCGGGCTGAGCTTAACAACGCATGCGACGCTGCGGAGCGCCACGAGATCCAGACCGAACTGGAACTTGCTCGGGCCGAGTTGGCAATCATCACGGCGGAACAGGACGGTAGCGTCGACGCCGAGCCGCCCTTCTGAGGGCGGCATATAACGACAGCAAACGAGAAATCATCTACATAACGATGCATAGATCGGGCTCAGTGTCTTCGTGCTGTCCGTCTGACGATGCCAATGTGTCGGAGTTCGCGCGAGATGTCTCGCGACCTCGTGTGATCCTTCGCGAAGGTCGCGATCAGACCTTTCGCTTCCAAGCGCGCGCCAGCATAGGTCCATAGACCAGTGCGAAGGTGGCGAAGGCAGATGACCAGGAGAGAGCGGACAGGACGAGCAGTTCGGAATAGATCGACATTGCAAATGGTGCGAGCACGCGAGTGGTCGCGGCCGCCATTGCCAAGCCATAGATGGCCAGCGTCGGGCGATCCGCGCGCCGTTCGCGGCCGGTATGGCTTCGGCTGGTCCGGGTCATGACCGCCAGCGTCATCATGCCGATTGCGCCGACGGCCAGTGAATGGATCGCGGCGGAACCGGACACATGCGCCGGCGAGAGGATCGAGGCGCCAAGCATGGCAAGACCGAGCGCGCACCAAAAGTAGCCGAGATGAAGGACGACCACCATGCCGTCGCTGATGACGATCCAGCCACGCCAGCGCAGCAGGCGGATAAAGAGGCCCGCGCCGGCGAGAATCAGCAAGACCCCGGTGACGGCGGACAAGGGCCAGACGACCCACAGCGCTATGCCCGCACCGGTGATACCGAGCACGGCCATATCGAAGCGACCGTAGGATGCCGGTTCCGGCTTGATCTTGTGCTGCGCCATCCAGTTGCGGGTGAAGCTTGGCACGAGCCGTCCGCCGATCAGGGCGATGAGGAAGGTGACAAGGCCGATGGCCATACGTTCCGGCGCCAGGGCGATATTCGGCACGATCATGGTGACATGAAAACCTATATTGGCGATCGCTAGTAATGATACGACGATGCAGGGCGCCACGTTGCGCCAACTGCTGGCCGCAAATTGCTCACGCCACAGCGCGCCAGCAAACACGATGAGGAACAGGGCGTCGATCAAGGCGGCTATCGAACCAAGAACGGGATAGGCGAGCATTGCCAGCCGTCCGGCCGCCCACAACAGCACTAATAGGACGATTGACCGTCCCGCGACGGGAAAGTGGCCCGTCCAGTTGGCGCCTGCAACGGTCATATACCCCACGATTACCGCGGCGGTGTAACCAAACAGCATTTCGTGCACATGCCAGTCCCGCGTGAAGATCGTGGCCGGGATTTCGCCGATACCGAGAAATGATAAGAGCCAGAGCGGTATTGTTATCGCGGCCCAGAGTGCGGCGAAAAGGAAAAAAGGGCGAAACCCGAAGCTGAACAGGGCCGGGCCGCGATAATCGCGAAGGATTTGAGCTGTCGTCTTCATGGACTGTCACAATTCTGGCAGGGTCTGCCAGCATGGCGCACCATATTGTCTCCGCCCCGCGCCAGCTATAGGAATTTCTAAACACATGTCGGTCGATCCGATGGTTTCCACATGACATTGCCCCCTTGCGGACTGAAACCCAAGCTGCATTTTCGCCTATCATGCCGCTTGCAAAGATGGGCGCGTGGCTCTGCTGGGGGAAAATGCGATGAAGCAGGGCGTAGAAGATCAGCGGTTCACGTCGATCAATAGATTTGTACAAGCCATCGCCTCCGACGATGCGCAAAAAAGCCTCCATCACGAGACCCTCATTGCGGCAGAATTTGACCGGTACCATTCAGGTGATCCTTTCAGGATGTGAAGCATCGTGCGCGCTTTTCAGAGGAGGATCAGGACCTTCTCAAGGAGTGGAGGGCGCTTGCGGCTGTCAGGACCAGGGAATTGGCGCTGGAAACGCGGTGAGCGGGCTGCCGGAGACGATGCCGGGCGGTAACGCCCTGACCGTTTGCCGTTCCGATGGCCATACGCTATGTTCAGCATATTGATTTGTGCCTGGTCCGTGCAGCGTGCGCATTCGGCGTCTCGATTGCCGACAGAGCAAGCCCCTCCCGTTTCAAGAGCAAGGTCCGATATGCCTTTTAACGAACGCTCGAAACATATAACGGAAGGGATCGCCCGCTCGCCGAACCGCGCCATGTACTATGCGCTCGGCTATGAGAAAGCCGATTTCGACAAGCCGATGATCGGCATCGCCAATGGGCATTCTACCATCACGCCCTGCAATGCCGGCCTGCAGCCGCTGGCCGACGCGGCCATCAGCGCCATCGCGGCGGCTGGGGCCAATCCGCAGACCTTCGGCACGCCCACCATTTCCGACGGCATGTCGATGGGCACCGAGGGCATGAAATATTCGCTGGTCTCACGCGAGGTGATCGCCGACTGCGTCGAGATCTCGGTGCAGGGACAATGGATGGACGGCGTGTTGGTGCTCGGCGGCTGCGACAAGAACATGCCGGGCGGTATGATCGGCATCCTGCGTGCTGACGCACCGGCGATCTATGTCTATGGCGGCACCATCAAGCCTGGCCGCTGGAAGGGGGAGGACCTTTCCATCGTCTCAGCCTTCGAGGCTGTTGGGGCCTTTATGGCCGGCACGATCGACGAGACGGATTTCGAGGGTATCGAACGTCACGCCTGCCCTTCCACGGGCTCCTGCGGCGGCATGTATACTGCCAACACCATGAGTTCCTCCTTTGAGGCACTCGGCATGTCGCTGCTCTATTCCTCTACCATGGCAAATCCCGATCATGAAAAAATCGATAGCGCGGCAGAATCCGGCCGTGTGCTGGTTGAAGCGGTCAAGCGGAATATACGTCCGCGCGATATCGTTACCCGCAAATCGATCGAGAATGCGGTGGCGCTCATCATGGCGGTGGGGGGGTCGACCAATGCGATTTTACACTATCTGGCGATAGCCCATGCCGCCCAGGTTGAGTGGACGCTTGACGATTTCGAGCGTGTGCGCCGCAAGGTGCCGGTGCTGTGCGACCTGAAGCCCTCCGGGCGGTACATGGCGGTGGACCTGCATGCCGCAGGCGGCGTGCCGCAGGTGCTGAAGATACTGCTGGATGCGGACCTAATCCATGGCGATTGCCTGACGATCACCGGCCGCACGCTTGCCGAGGAACTAGCCGATGTGCCTGCCGAACCGCGTGCTGACCAGCGTGTCATCATGCCGCTGCGGCAAGCTCTCTATCGAGAGGGGCATCTCGCTATCCTCAAGGGCAACCTTGCCGAAAACGGCGCGGTGGCCAAGATCACCGGACTGAAGAGCCCCGTGATCACAGGCCCGGCGCGGGTCTTCGACGACGAGCCTTCCGCCATGGAGGCGATACTGGCCGACCGTATCCGGCCGGGCGACGTGGTGGTGCTGCGCTATCTCGGGCCGCAGGGCGGGCCGGGCATGCCGGAAATGCTGGCGCCGACCTCGGCGCTGGTCGGCCGGGGCCTTGGCGAAAGCGTTGGGCTCATCACCGACGGCCGGTTTTCTGGAGGTACCTGGGGCATGGTCGTCGGCCATGTCACGCCAGAGGCCTATGTGGGCGGAACCATCGCGCTTGTGGAGGAGGGGGATTCTATCACCATCGACGCGCAGCGCCTGCTCCTTCGACTGGACGTGGACGCGGCCGAGATTGCCCGCCGCCGCGCGGCCTGGAAGCAACCCGAACCGCGCTACAAGCGCGGCGTGCTCGCCAAGTTCGCAGCGCTCGCCCGCCCGGCCGACGAGGGTGCGGTTACCGGATAGCTGACGGAGTCCGACGAAGATCATGAGCCATTTCGCGCTTCTTACGCTTCACCTTTTTGCCGCTATCCTGTTTGTCGGGACTGTCTTCTTCGAAGTTCTCGTTTTGGAAGGCATCCGCAAGCGGGTGGGGCCGGACGCGATGCGCAAGGTGGAAACGGAAATCGGCTGGCGGGCGCGCCGCCTGATGCCGTTCGTCATTGCGGTGCTCTACATGGCCGGCGTAACCATGGCCTGGCAATATCGCGAAGACCTCGCCCGTCCCCTTGACAGCAGTTTTGCAACACTGCTGTCGATCAAAATCGCGCTGGCGGCGAGCGTTCTGGCGCAATTCATCACGGCTGTGATCCTGGGAGCGCATGGCAAGCTGAGGTCTAGGCACACGAAAGTCATACACCTCAGCGTCTTCTTCCATGTGGTCCTCATCGTTTTCCTGGCGAAAGCGATGTTTTACATCAGCTGGTGATGATCTCGGGCGAAAAGGCCTGCTTCGCCAGACTATCGAGGGGCGCACGAGGAATCATTCCAGATCGCCAGGATCCTGTGCAAGGAAGCAGTTAGCTGATGGCGTGAGGTCTAAAGTTTCATGGTATCAGCCGAGCTTCGTAGGCTGGCTAGCCTTGAGCGATACAGAAGCTCTAGGACCTAGTAGTGGAGATCGCTTAAGAGGTGTGGGTTTTCCAGAGATTTTGCCAGCTCCCTCTCCAAAGATAGAGACACTGGCGCCGATGGCCACGGACTTTGCTCAATGCAGTTTGCAATGCTTGTCGGTACCTTTGTTGTGAACCTCATCCTCAAGCGGAATTCCGGTGAGTTTGGCCGATCGCTTGACCGGCCGTTGGTATCGTTTGGTGGCAGTTCGCACTTCCCTTACAGCTGCGACAGCGCCTTGTCGGTCCGCTCGCGCGCTTTCTTCGGCAATTTAGCCTCCTTGATCGCCTGTACATTGGCCGGGTTCTCTCCCACAACGATCACCGCAACCATACCCATACTATAATGCGGCGTGCACTTTATGACATAAACTCCGGGCGTATTGAACGTCTGCTTTACTGTTTCATTGATCTTTCCCTTGAACAGCTCTGCGCCGTCAGGAACCATGTTTTTTATGGCTTCAGCGTTGTGGCCTTTGTCCTTTGGCACAAAGGTGACAGTGTCGCCGACAGCGATTTTTGACAGAAGCGGTTCGAATACCATCACCCCATCGGAGCCCTTGTTGAGCATATCAACTTCGAAGTCCGCAGCGATCGCGCTACTGCCTATCAACACTGAGACAGCGCCTCCGATGAGAGTCGTTGCAAAAAGATTCATTATTTTCTCCTTGATATCTATTCAGCCGCACGACGGCAGCATGGGTGATGGAACTACGGGCGTGAGGCAACCCTTATCTGAACATAACAACCATGGATGCCCGTTCAACCAAAGGAAAAGCGTAAAGTTCCGCTTGGATGGCGATTTGACCAAGAAGGTAGGGCGCGATCATCAACCCTCGCGGTGATAGTCCACAGATCTCCCACCAACTGAGGTGAAGGCTTTTTCCCATCGTTGACGTGAAGCTGCCGGAGAACCAGAACTTAGGCGTTTAGGTCCTGGCAAAATGTCGATCTCGTCATCGGCGGCAGGCGGATGCGTCGGAGACGGGAAGACAATGTAAGCGTAAAAGGAATTCGAGGAAATCTGCTATATGCCGTGTGGGACGTTCAACTCCCGTATCGTCTGTGTTCACCTGACGCCAGAACAAGATCCACCATGATATCCGGCTTTCCGGCAAGGCTTGAACGGATGCTCTCCGGATCCGTCAGGCTGAAGACGGTCGAGAGCGCGTCTGCTGTCGTGGCGTCCGGCGCAACGACGCTCAGGCGCCGGTAGGCTGCGCTGGCACCGCCGTTGCGCGGGTCGAGGATATGGCCGAACCGGCGGGCGGCATCGAAATGGAAGCCGGCCGGACTGGATGTCGCGACCGCCCGGTCAATGAGATTGAGGACACTGTCGGGCCGCTCGGCGTCCTGGAGATCGGCAAGACCGACGCGCCACGGGGTGCCATCGGCCTGCCCGCCAATCGCCCGGCCTTCGCCCATGTCCACCATGCTGCTAGTGATGCCCGCATCCCGCAGTATGGAAACCACGCGGTCGGTGACATAGCCCTGGGCGATGCCGTTCAGCGTCAGCGCCATGTCCGGTCGCGTGAATACGATGCGGTCGCGGTTGAAGCGGACCGCGTCGAAGCCGACCCGACTGACCGCCCGGGCGATTGTTTCAGCCGGCGGGCCGTCGGGATCGGCGTCCGGCTCCGAGAAGTGATCGCGATAAAGCGCCCAGAGCGGCTGTATGGTCGGGTCGAAAGCGCCGCCGCTCTCATGCCAGTGATGGCGGCAGGTTTGGAGCAGCGCCACCAGGTCGGCGGGCGGTGCGGCCAGGCCGCCGACCCGGTTCAGTTCGCTGATCGCAGAGGTGCTCCTGTAGAGGCTGAAAACCTCTTCCAGCCGCGACACTTCCGTCACGACGCGGTCGACGAGACGCTGCGCCTTGCCCCTGTCCTCGTGATGCAGGATCAGCGTCGCGGGCGCACCCAGCGCCTGCCCTTTCCAGGTGACGGCATGGGTTGTCGCCCGCGCGGGTCGTATCAGGGGTAGGCCGGCGGCCGCGGCGAATATCGCAATGGCGCGGCGGCGGGTGATGATACTAGCCATTTGCCTGTCCTTTCCCGGGTTCTTCCACATTTGCCGGCGTTCTCTGTATCTCGGGATCGTCCGTCGATGACCCTAGCACATAATCGCGCGGGACCTCGCTGAAGCCGACAACGCGGCCGCCATGTTCGCCGGCGAATTTGTCGGCGGCCTCGCGCGTCGAGAATGGCACCGCCTCGTCCGTGCCCATGCCGCCGCGCAGCCCGCTACCGATCACGAAGAGAGCCGTGCGCGCATCGATCCAGTTGTCGGCTCCGGGCTCTTCCCATGTGGTTGCCTTGGCCATGTCGGACACATAGATGGCCGCGATGTCCTTGGGTTCTTCCGGCAGCATCGTGAAGGCAATCGTATCTCGCGCCGAACTGAACCAGATGGGCTCGGGGATCTGGGACATGATGACCTGGCCCTTGGGACCGGCATGTTCCAGAAGGTTCATGCCGCAATAGCGGCCCATCGCCTCCTCGGTAAGCGCGTAAGGCGCTGGCGGCGCGGCATCCTTCTCCTCACTACAGCCGGTTAAGAGAAGGCCGGTGACAAAGAGTGCGATGACGGGAGCGATCTTCATAGTTCTCTCCTTGAGAATATCATGAGCGTCAGTGCCAGCGGGGCGACGATCCAGGCGAGGAGGGCGGCAACGAGCATCGGCCCGTTAAGCCCCGTATGTCCGGCGATGCCGCCGAGCCCCGAAAGCGCGCCCGCCTCTCCCGAGCCCAGATTGAGCAGTCGGTAGGCATCGGTCGGGTTGAGAACAAGCAGGGCATCGAGAAGACCCGTCGGCAGTGCCCGGCCCTCGGCCGCCACCAGCACGCCGAGCAGGGCCATGTCGTAGATCAGCACGAAGAACAGCCAGACGCCGATCGCGATGCCGCCGGCCGTGCTCCGCTCGCGGGAAAGCGCGCTCGTTACATAACCGATTGCGATGAATACCATGCCGAGCAAGATCGATGAAGCGATCATCACCAGGAAGGCCCACCAACTCGCCGGGCCGATTTCGGTTCCGGTCATCGCCAGTGCCGCAGCCGCCGTGCCGTAGCCGAACAGGGTGGCGAAGGCGAGGATCGCCAGATGGCCGAGAAACTTGCCGAAGATGATCTGCCGCCGGCCGATCGGGTAACTGATCAGCAGCAGCATCGTGCCGCGTTCTATTTCGCCGACGATCGCATCATGCGCCAGCAGCAGCGCAATCAGCGGCACCAGGAATATGGTCAGGCTCGACAGGCTGACGATGACAACGTCGAGCTGGTTGACGCCGACATTGCCGGTCGGCGCGCTGCCGAGGAAGGACAGAGTGAGCGCAAGCGCCGCCAGCAGCAGCGTGGTGGCCAGCACCCAGCGGTTCCGCAGGCCCTCCTGGATTTCCTTGCGCGCCACGATCAATATATTGTTCATCGCATCATCCCCCGCCCGCCGAGGAAATGGGCGTAAAGTTCATCCAGCGTCGGCTCCACCACATGCAACGCCGCAACCGCGGCGGGATCGGCCGTGACGTCCCTGAGGATCGAGATTTTGTTTTCGGGCGCGACCTCCGCCTCGAAGGTGCGGTCCCTGACAGCCTTCCAGGCGACCTGCGCGCCGTTCGGGGTGGTTATCCCCGCGCCGTCCGCCAGCGTGACGCTGATCCGGGTCGGCAGGCGGGCGATGCCGCGCAGCTTCTCCAGCGTGCCGTCGGCGATCGCCACACCCTCGTTGACGATGATCACCCGGTCAGTGCGATCTTCGAGTTCGGTCAGCGCATGCGAGGACAGCAGGATCGTCGTACCTGCTGAGCGCAGGCCGGATACCAGTTCATAAAAATTTCGTCTCAACGCCGGATCGAGCCCGCTGGTGGGCTCGTCGAGCAGCAGCACGCGCGGCGAACCGAGTAGCGCCTGGGCCAGCCCGAGCCGCTGCCGCATGCCCTTGGAATAGGTCCGGACCGCGCGGTCGGCCGCAGCAGGCGCAAGTCCGACGCGCTCGAACAGGCCCGCTATGTCCGACACATCCACACGTTTCAGCCGTGCATAG